>JAWKZW010000001.1:2400000-3000000 GCA_041395725.1 Gammaproteobacteria bacterium
CGGGTGCCACTGCAAGGCGTCGAGGCCCAGCCCTTGCCAAGTGCGACAACGCTGCAGTGGCGCCCGACCGGCCCCGCCCGAAGGGGCTTTCAGGCGAGCCCACTGGCTTCGTTGCCTCGCCGTGACAGGCCGACGCATGCCGGCAGCAAGGCGCCTCATCTGTGACTTCGCCACAAAGCCAGAGAGATTCCATGATTAATCAGAGGCTCCTTAAAGCATGTGTTGAATTTGCAGCCTTCGCCATTTGGTCCATCCTGATACCCAGGTGGGGAGACCCGGGACAGTCTTTAGCTGCTGCATCATAGCTCAACAGGAGTGTGTTCGCGGCGGAACTCCAGCACATTTTTGAATACCTCAATGACTTCCCTGGCCACATGGCCCCATGATCGTAGTTGGCCATCCGCAGCAATCCGTTTGCGGTCCCAATCGATGGACAGTGCCTTTTCTATGCCGGCCACAAAGGCATCAACGTTCCGTTCCACGATGAGTCCATATTCCGGACGTGTCAATATCTCGGGGATACCGTTCACGTTGGTGGCAACGACTGGAGTTCCACAGGCCAGACTTTCGCTGACGACATTCGGCCACCCTTCGCGGCTGCTGCCTAGGAACGAGATGTCAGCCGCAGAATACCAGTACTTCAGCCTGGCATTGTCCACTTCGCCCACCAGATGCACAAGATCTGACAGACCGAGGCCATCGATCTGTTGCTGTAACTTCGCCCTGAGACCCCCGCGGCCGATTATATAGGTGCTGAAATTCAAACTGCCTTTGTTTTTTAAAATCCCGAGTGCCTGGATAAGCAGGTGATGGCCTTTCAGCTCTACCAGGTTGCCGACAGAGATCAGTACGCTCTTCTGAGGATCTTCGAGTTGAAGTATTCTGCGGGCCTCAGCTGTGTCAACGGGCTGCATTGTTTGTGGATCTATCCCATTGGGTATTACGGCGACTCGACCCCTGGCAGCACCATTGCCCCACATGGCTTCCGCCAGTGACTGGCTGACTGCGATCTGATGGGAAGTCTGTTTTAGCGTTTGCTTAATAAGTGGGGCAATACTGCGGATGGAGGGATACAGATTCATGTCAGTTCCGCGGGCAGACACTACAACGGGTATGTTGAGCTTGTGGCCCAGCAGCATAGCCGCCAGCCCGTCCGGATAGACATAGTGTGCGTCAATCAGATCAAATGGCCATGCTTTGTAGAGTTTCTCGACGGTTCGGACGCTGCCCCGGTACATGGATTTCCCGTATAGAGACATACCGATTTTTGGAGTCACAACGTATCGCGGGTGTTGCACGTCAAGGTCAGCAATCCGTTCTTGATCCGGCACTTTTGCCAGTCGCTGCCAGCGCCCATCGCCGGGTATAATGCGTGGAAACCAAGGCACGGGAGCGACAACCCTGACTTCCACGCCGGGAATGTCATTGACTGCCGCCATACGGTTCTTGATGAATACGGCACTGTTGGGGTACTGATTGTTGGGGAATAATGAGGTAAAAGTCAGAATTCGCATGCTCTGCTAGTACCTCGCTTTGTCGAAAACCTTCATTGAATTAAGGTCTGCCAGGGATTATTTGATACAATCGCCATAGTGTAAGACAGAGATTCATCACATGCATGCATTGATTGACTGTCTTTATTCGTTTGCCGAGGAGCGAACCGGCGCTCCCAGAATGGATACAACCGACAAGCTCTGTGTGCTATCGCACAGAGGGACAGGCCGGTACCGCATATGCTGCAGGATAAATTCCTAATTTCGAATGATCAGAGGAATTTCCAAGAAGGCTACCAGACTGCGGGTAATCTAATACAGGCTCTTGGGTTCGGAGCTTTGAAATAGTGGCTTTGACAAACTAATCTTGGGTTTCAGCGTCAGCCAATCCTAAAACCACCAATTTTCGGTAATCGTACATGATCGGCATCGACATCGACAGTCTGTATGTATTGATGGTGGTCTGCAGCATCTGCTACCTGTTTTACTGGTCCGATAAGCGGGATGAAGAGTAATGCGTGACTTGTTGATGGTAGGTTTTTTGTTCGTCGCGACCTACTACTCTTTTCGGCGTCCGTATCTGGGGGTGGCAGCCTGGATCTGGATCGCGCTAATTGCACCGGCCAACTGGGCTTGGGGATTTTCCCAAAGTTTCAGGCTCAATCTGACAATAGTGCTGGTGACATTTTTATCGTATCTGTTTGTGATAAAGCGCAAATCTCTACCTATGACAGGTATCACTGCCTGGGTGTTGTTATTTGGATTCTGGACTTTGCTCAGTACCGCCTTCCACATACGATCCGATTCAGGCGAGGTACTTAGAGACGCAGAAGAATTCTTCAAAGTTTTATTGCTGTTCGTTTTCATGGTCTTGATATTCCGTAAACGACTTCATATTGACACATTAATATGGGCCATTGTCCTGGCCCTTTCGTCCTATGCGGCGATGGAGGCGGTCAAATTCATCCTGTCCGGTGGCGGCTATCGAATAGTCGGGAAGGCCGGGCGACTCATTGATCGGAATGATCTCGCGGTGGCCATCAACATGTGTATTCCACTGGTAATCTATCTGATCCAGATAACTAGACATAAATGGCTGCGCCTGGGGCTATGGGGGCTATTGATGCTCAATATAGTCAGTATCGTCGGCACCTACTCACGGGGCGGGTTTATCGGCCTTTGTGTGCTGGGCATTGCATTCTGGCTCAAGTCCAACCACAAAATGGCGTTGACACTGCTCGTGATCCTGGCGTTGCCAGTTCTTTATCAAAGTGCGCCGGACGATTGGAAAGCACGCCAGAGTACTGTGTCAACTGCCGCAGAGAGTGACGGTTCATTCATTGGGCGTCTCTGGGCCTGGAAGATCTCGACCATGATTGCACTGGACAACCCGGTGACGGGCGGCGGCTTCAGGTCGGTCACGGATCGATCAGTTTGGAACTATTATGCCCCGCGAACTCCTGAATTTGGACCTGTCTACACTAGGCCTATTCCTGAGGGGCTAAGACCAAAAGCAGCTCACAATATCTATTTTCAGGTGTTGGGAGATCACGGCTTTGTCGGGCTGTTCTTTTTTGGAATGATGCTTCTGACAGCCCTGTTCAATACTATGAAGAATGCCAGGTTGGGCAAGCAATATGGTGTGGACTGGTTTCGGTATCTCTCCAATGCGCTGTCTCTTTCGTTGGTGGGTTATGGTATTACCGGCTTGAACGTGAGCCTGGCGTATTTTGACTTACTGTATGCCGTCATTGGGACAGTAGCGGTCATGACGATGTTGCGGTGGAGTTTTCTGCCAAGCACAGAGAAGGAAGCCAGCCAATTCGGATATCGGCAAGTGAGAAGCAACGGTGAGTTGGTAAGCGAGCGGATCTGAAGGGTGTCCATGGAATGTTTTCTTGAGGGATCGAAGTGAATGTTGGAGCAGGTAGCGTAAACCCAGAGCACCGCGGTCCCGAAGTGGTCCTGCTCTTTGGTATGCCGCGATCCGGTACAACCTGGTTGGCAAAGATCTTTGACAGTCATCCCAATACCCTGTACCGACATGAGCCGGACAGCTACGGTCGATTGGACCACCTGCCTTGGGCACCGGAGCCGGGCGTATGGGCACAGCACCATGGAGAATTGCGGGATTTCGTGCAGGGCCTGGCTGGTATCCGTGATGCGAAAATATCCGCCACATTGCCGCAGTTCCACAAGAACTATCTGAATCTATTGCAACGCTCTTGGAATCGAGGCGCGGTCACGGCAGTTAAAGTTGCCGGGCGGCTATCATTAAGAGTTTCTGTTCCTTTATGGCTGCCAGTCTCTTCAGTAGAGCGATCAGTATTGGTAAGCAAGTCCATCGAATCCTTGGCACGTATGGGGCTGTTCGCGACGGCTCTGCCCGACAGTCGGAATGTAGTAATTGTCCGTCATCCCTGTGGATACCTCGGATCGGTATTGCGAGGCCGCTCGCTGCAGCAGTTCGATGACAACGAAAGCATCGGTGAAGACCACGGTATCCTGAAGCTGCTGGCAGGTACCCAAGTGGCTTCTCGTCATGGCGTCTCGCTGGACTATTTATGCAGTCTACCGCCGCTGGAGCGGATCGTTTGGCAATGGGTGCTCACAAACGACAAGGCATTGCAGGATAGTGATGGTTTATCTAATGTGTGTGCGGTTTCCTATGAGCAGTTTTGTGCTGATCCATTGAATGAAGCAAAAAAATTGTATGATTGGGTTGGGCTGGATCTGGCGCAGCAGACGATTGACTTCCTGAGCGCCAGCACGACCACGCACCGTGACCGTTACTATAGTGTATACAAGGATCCCATGCGTACCGCCAATGCCTGGCGGCAACAATTGCCCGAAGATGTTCAGAGGCGAGTAATCGCTATTGCCGGTCACTCATTGACATGGCAGCGATACTACGCTGACTGACACGGTCGCCTGGATTGCAATATTTGCGGGCTTTAGCGAAGGCATAATCGCGAACAGGTTGTGCGGACTATGGTCGCGAAGCCATCTGGAGTGCCTTTAGTTCCCTTTTCATCTTGTCATAGCACTCGCAGGCTAGTCTTTCGAGTTCGGGCCGGTCCAGAATCTCAATCCTGCCACGCCCGTATTCAATCACGCCCAGTTTCTGTAGCCTGCCAGCCGCCCCGGTGATGCCTTCCCGCCGAACCCCCAGCAATTTGGCGATCTGCTCTTGGGTAACCAGCAGTTCGTGAATTTCCATTCGGTCTGTTGCGCTCAGCAGCCATCGACAAAGTTGCTGGCTGACCGTATGGTGACGATTGCATAGCGCTGTCTGTGCTACCTGACTAATGAGGAATTGCGTGTAGTAGAGCGTAGTCTTGAGCAGTTCGCCGTGGCGATCGAACTCATCGCGAAACACCTTGATTGGGAGACGGTAAATCGAACCGGCACATTGCGCGACAGCTCGATTAGGCGCCTCTATTGCGCCCAGGAGTGAGGAGGCATCAATAACACCCTCCCTCCCGACCTGCGCAATTTCACCAGTAACAGCGCCTCCAATGTCATACACCAATGACACGAGGCAATCGACAGGGAAATAGATGTACCGCAGAGTTTCACCAGGTTCGTGAAGACAGTTCCCGACAGTCAGCGTCATCAGATCGAGACAGGGGAAAAGCCGAGCCCGGGCATGAACTGGCAGCCCGGCTAGAACAAGATTTTGCTCGGGCCGGACCATAGCATTTGTATGTCGGCCTGAAGGTAGCACCTGCAAACTGCAATACCCCCGGTGGAGGAGAATGGATTTTCAATTCAGGGTGTGCAGTAAACCCCTGAACAGCACGTCCAATCTGTTCGATGCCGTACGCAGATGCTGCTATTTCCAGCGGAGAAGGGCAGTGGAGCGTGGTAACAGTCGGTCGGTTTCAGCCTTTACGACGCTGTAACATTCACAGCAAAGCGCTTCAAGGCCGGGGCGGTCCAGGATTTTCAGTCGGCCACGGCGGCATTCAATCAGTCCCAGGCTCTTCATTCGACCGGCGGCTTCGGTAACGCTTTCCCGCCTTACGCCGAGCATGGTGGCCAGGTTTTCGTGGGTCACTTCCAGTTCATCGCCGTGCACCCGATCAAACGACTGAAGTAATACGCGGCACAGCTGTTGCTCGATAGAGTGGTGACGATTGCAGATGGCTGTCTGTGCCACCTGCGTGAAAAGGGTCTGGGTATAGCTCAGTAACAGAGAAAGCATTTCACCGTGACGGGAAAATTCCTGTCTGAGCCGTGTCGCTGGCAAGCGATAGGCATATCCGCCGCTTCGAACGACCGCCTGTCGGGGGATAGTGTCGCCACCCATGAAGGCTGAGATTCCGACCATACCTTCATTTCCCACCATGGAAACCTCCGTGCAGTCTCCATTCTCGAGCATGGCGACGATGCCAACGATAGAGCCAATTGGGAAATAGGCATGATCTATCTTTTCACCGACCTCATGAAGCACCTTGCCGCGAGGAAGCTCCACCAACTCCATGTGAGGGAGCAGGCGACTGCGCGAGTCGGCCGGTATGGCTGCCAGAAGTTGATTTTGCTGCAGCGCCGAAACTAAGGGTATGGCACGCATGACAGTCTCCTTTCATTCATTACTTTCCTGGCTCCTTGCGGCCATCGATTTATCTCACCTGACTTTGTTGGCCTGAGATCCGGCTGACCCTACCTCTTGCGCTCATTTCAGGAGCATGGGTGTTGAACGCATGCTCTAGAGCCTCTCCCGACCGTTTCTGCTTGATGGGTTCAGCCACTGTGGTCGGGAAGTATCGACCCAAAAGGCCAGATGCACTGTGAAGTAGCTCCGCTTTTCATGAAAAAGGCACCAAATCAATGGCTTTCGTTACCAACCTCAAGGAAGTATTCACGCCGCGAAGGTTCGCTCTGCGCAGTATGAGAAGGGCCTGTTAGGACCACGATTACAGCTGGAGCCGTGGAACTTATTGATATTGTTGTGGTCTCAGCAAAGGATTAGCCCGTGTACTTCAGTCTTAATGTAGGGCCTAGAAATGATCCTCCACAAATACACGAGACGGGGTATAGTCCAGTGCTTGCCATGAGCAATTGCGTCAGGCAAGAGCGATCTGCGCTTGGAGGAGTCGCTGCAGACCAACGACCTCAGCCAGTAGTCCGCCCGGTAGCGAGGCGGATTCTTAACGCGGAGAGTTCGGTCGAGTTAAGAGGCTATCAGGTTCGACTGGTTGGTGAAGCGGGTCAGCTGCGTGACGAGGTGGACCTGCTCGTGGCTGGCCGGTACAGTTCTCGTGGGTTGGGTACATCCGGTGAAGCCCATGCAGACAGCGGTAGCGAAAAAGTAACCATCGCCGCAGCGTTAGATCTAAAGGTGGTCGGCACGCTCACGCTGAGAATCGATTCACTGTCCGGCTTGTTCTCCGACTTGCTCTATCCCCGGGAAACCAATATCCTGCGAGCAAGCGGAGGTCGACTTTGTGAAGTCACACGCCTGGCACTCGATCCACAATCAGCCAGTCTTGAAGTTCTCGGGGCGTTGTTCAATGTGGCCTTTATCCTGGCCCGGGAAGTATTCGCCCGGACCGACCTCCTGGCCGAGGTACACCCCCGGCATACAGGTTTCTATCGGCGCACCATGGGCTATCGGGTTCTCGGGCCGAAGCGTCTTTGTCTGAGGGTCAATGCCCCGGCCATTCTTATGCACCTGAGGCTTGGCTTTGCCGCTGATCTGGTTCGAGAATTCGCCGGCAGCGAAGCCCGGCATGATCGGAATCTTTATCGGCTATTTGCGCCACCACCAGAACAGCATGCCATCCTACAGAAATTGACTGTGCCGGGTGCAGGTGGTCAGCGCTGAAAGGTTAAATTGTCTGTTATCGAACAGAGGGGTGGAACAGCATTGGTTACAGTTCCATGTTCGAATTGCACCCCCGAGTATTCAGGATATGAACTCAACGACCCAACCGTATGAGGTGCCGCGCTGCACGAGCGCGCCGTTTAGGCCCTCTGACGTCCTTGTGGCACAATTGCCTATTGACGCTGCGCCAGAAGACAGCGTAGCCGTTCAGATTCCGGGGAGCCCCGCTGAAGGCATGGTGTTGGGAGAGTCCTTTATCCTCTCTCAGGATGTTGCACACCGTGACCATGACCTTATGGTCTCAATCATCGGTGAGCCGGGTATTGTTGCGGATTCCGCAACCGGAGATATCAGTCGGATCACGGCAACCGACCTGCTTTCTCTCTATGATAGCCATGGGAGGGAAGGTCTGCTGCAACTGCAGGGTCGCTGGGCTGCGATCGTTGTAGATCGGCGGCAAGGGCGCATACTGCTGGCCACCGACCGCATGGGCCGCCAACCTCTCTATTATCGCGTGAGCGGAAATGCTGTGCTGGTTGGCAGTAGTCTTGCGAGGCTCCGTGAGCACGCTGCGGATGTGGGACTGGATGCACAAGCGCTTTACAACTATATTTATTTCCATATGGTACCGGCGCCAGGCGCTGTCATTGACGGTTTCCACAAGCTCGGTGCTGCTGCGGTGATGGAACTGACGCGGCAGGGCCCACATCTCTCCCGTTACTGGGTTCCCGATTTTGATGAGAATCGCTCCGTTTCCAAGCCCACAGCGCATGAGGAACTGAGGACCTGCCTTAAGCGAGCGGTAAAGCGCTGTATCTCGCGTGATTCGCGCGAGCAGAATGGGGGGGGCGCCAGCACAAACAGGGACCTCAAAGTTGGAGCCTTTTTGAGCGGCGGCCTGGACAGCTCGACTGTCGCGGGCATGCTTAGTGAGGTTCAAGGCGGTGGTGCCGATGCCTATGTAATCGGTTTCGACGCCGAGGGCTATGATGAAATGCCGTTTGCGCGCCTTGCGGCGCGGCACTTCGGGGTCCGGCTGCATGAGCACTATCTAACTCCGGATGAAGTAGTGCAGGCGTTGCCTGCTATCGCTGCCGCTTTCGACGAACCCTTTGGCAACTCCTCCGTGCTGCCAGCTTACTTCTGTGCCCGCATGGCAAAAAGGGATGGTGTCGATGTGCTGCTTGCCGGAGACGGCGGTGATGAACTTTTTGCGGGCAATGAGCGTTACGCAAGCCAGCGGGTATTCGAGCACTATCGACGGGCACCGCGATGGCTGCGCGCGGGGCTGATTGAGCCGCTGGTGAGGAGCCTGCCTGACAATTTACCGTTGGTGTCCAAGGGCCGAAGCTTCCTTCGGCAGGCCAATACTCCGTTGCCTGATCGCCTCCAGTACTACAGTTTTCTGGAGCAGAACAGCCCGGATGACGTATTCAGTTCAGTTTTTTTACAGCAAGTGGAACAGGCCATCCCTCTGAAGCTGTTGAACGAAATCTATCAGGTTCCAGGCCACGCATCAGCGCTGAACCGCATGCTGTTCCTGGATTGGCAGGTCACTCTGTCCGATAATGACCTGCGCAAGGTGGATCAGGCATGCGCTATGGTAGGAATAGCCGTTCGATATCCGATGCTGGATGATGATCTGGTCGAATTCTCCAGTCGTATTCCCTCGTCCTGGAAGCTGCCGGGCAGCGGATCGAAGCAGGTCAGATTAAGACACTTTTACAAGCAGGCGATGACAGGCTGGTTGCCGGAGGCAACGATTGACAAGAGCAAACACGGCTTCGGGTTGCCTTTCGGTGTGTGGATGAAGACCTATAAGCCGTTGCAGGAGCTGGCCTACGACAATATACTCAAGCTCAAAGAAAGGCGTATATTTTTACCGCAATTTCTAGATAAGGCTATAGCAAGCCACCGGGACGGACATGCCGCTTACTTCGGCGAGCTGATTTGGGTGCTCATGTCGTTGGAATTGTGGTTGGCTGTCAACGAATCTGGTTATCGTATGGAGCAGAATCCATGAACTCAGCTCGTTCGAATAGATGTTTCCCCGCGGTGATAATTTACCTGCTGGCCGGATTCTTTCCAGGAACAGTAGGGGCTCAGCAAGTTCCCTGGGTAGGAGAGTCGCTGGATGGTCGTGCCTGTTCTGACATTGGCACAGGCGCTACAGGGGGGTACGGCCCGTTTGACTATCGAATTCACAAAGATCGGTTGCCGCTAGTAGAAGGGGCACACTTTACCCCTGAAGTAGAGAATTTGATAAGAGGTAAGAGCACCATCCATCCAATGCCTGATGTCAACTACACTTTGAACCGGTTTCCCAATCACCACCGGGCGTTGTATGCTGCTGTCCGATTCGCGCTTGGCGAGTCGACTGCTTCGCGTCGTGAAGGTTACAGTGCGGAGTGCTACCTGCAGCGGGCAATTTATTTCACTCCAAACGATCCTGCACCCTATTTGCTTTTCGGGCTTTATTTGCATCGGGTCGGAGAGCTGGATCGATCGCTCGAAATGTACGAGCGGGCAGAGGAGTTGGCACCTGATAATGGGAATTTACTTTACAACATGGGCCTGCTCCACTTTGACAGAGGCAACTTCGTCGAATCGCGTCGCTATGCCGAACAGGCGTCCAGACTTGGTATCGATTTGCCGGGACTAAAGCGAAAGCTGCAGGAAGCCGGCCATTGGCAGTAGACAGAAGACTGTCTTGGGAAGAGGTGAAGTGCGCAAATTGAAGTTAGTGCCGTCGGTGCTAAGTTCGCTGGTAGTTGCCGAATTGAAGCTGCATGGCAGTAGCGCAAACTAATCCATACAGGTTTACGCTGACATCGAATTTCGCCGGGTCCCCCGGACGCCCGATTCATTGAATGAGAAAGCCAGTTACTAAAGCAGCTTAAATTGAAATCTTCATTTCTTCGCCATGCCCTTCTTATGGCTGATTGCCCAATTAATCACGCTAGACTCGATACCATCATGCCGCCCTGAAAGGGCCCATATTAAGGTGATAAAGAAAGTATAAGAAATCATTCCTATGGATATTGATGTCAGGAGCATTGATATTGGATTTAGCGAGAGTGTCTCTGGTTCAATTTTTATGTAACTTTCAACACAGAATGCCATTAGAAAGGTAGAAATTACTGCTCGCCAGATCATCGTCAAATACTCATAGATTCTGAACATTCCAAGTTTTTGAAGAACGCCTAGATAGACAGATAGTCGGATTACGGAAACAAATACAGCCGCACTCATCATGCCAATGAGTCCATAAGTAACCATGCCAAAAGAAAGAAACAGTAGGCTTAGAAATGCGCTTAATGCGGATAATTTTGCATTTAATTCTAATTGACCTGCACCCATAAGCGCCGAAATTGTTGGGCCAAAAAATGATCTCACCAAGGCAAGCACAACCAGTATTTCTATGACTTCAATGGTTCCAAACCACTCTACCGGGAATAAGCTGGAAACTAGCAGCTCAGCAACAAGAAACAAGCCCACTGCAGCAGGTACAGACAGATAGAAAATCGCTGCCAGGAAGGATGTTAGCAGATTGCGGAAAGCCTCTCGGTCATGTGCCAAACTCGCCAGTCCAGGGAAAAGGACCCTGGAAACGGGCAGCGCGATTTCCTGAATTGGCACCATTGCTATTTGATAACCCACGTCGTAAATGCCAAGAGATTTCGTCCCAAGGAATCTGGTTATAAGGAATTTATCAAATTGCAGCGAGAAGAATGCGCAAACCTCATGAAAGATGACCCAGCGCGACGAACCAATTAAGTGTTTGCCCTCAGACAAGGTCAACCGGTGCTTGCCCGGTGCAAATTTGTGGCTTAGCAATAAATTCATCGTTGTAATGGAAAAATTTCCCACAACAAGAGCCCAAAAAGACCGCAAGATATAGGCTGCTATGATAGTTGCTACAAACCCTGTCAAACGGCAGATGATGTTGACTTTTGCAATAGTTTTGAAGTCAATGTGCTTTTGGAAATTGATAAAATAGGCGCTACTGAAGCAGCTGATCAGAGCGCTGAAGGCAATAACCTGGATCGCCTGCCTGATGCCGGGGTCGCTGGAATAGGCAGTGATAAAAAATTGAGCAAAAATCTGCAAAATGCAGAATATGATTGCCCCTCTGATAATATTAATTGTCCAAGCCGTTTGGTAGTGTGATACAGATAGTCGAACTTTTTGAACCAGAATGGTTTCCACACCTGTCTGGGTCAGGACATTTACCAGTTCTATGACTACTGCGGCAGCAGCATACACACCCAGATCACGTGGGTTCAAAAATCTGGCTAGAATAAGGATGCTGATAAAACCTAGCATCCTGACAAACACATTAAGGAAGATTGTCCAAAGTGATCCGTCTATAATTTTTCGTTCCACGGATTTTTTTGTCATATTTGTACTCTGCCGCATTTTTAATGCTAAGGAACCTCTGATTGGTTACCCCGAGCATTGCGGTAACTAATCAGGGGTTCCATAGTATGCACCGTTCGCAGATCTTGCGCTGGAACTCAGGTTGGATACGCAGACCAAGTTTCCGTCTGCCTACAAGTGATGAATTACTCAGAATGCCCTCAAGGTAATATCGACCTTCGATCACATACATATACATGAAATTTATTTTGACATACTGAAGCTCCTTTACAGTGGTATATTCGGAACGAGTTTGATGAAGATTACATTGCGCGAAGTAGGTTGTGGAGGCGGCGAGTGAGGCGCAATCGTGGTCAAACAGACCTTACAGCACGACGATAGGGTAATATGAATATGCTGATCCTAGGGAAAACCCAAGGTTCTTTGACTCGCGCCCGGGTAGAGGGCGATAGGGTGGCTATCGATGGGGATAGAGAATGTTTGCTTGGCTACAAACTGGATGCTGGAAGGGGGCGCAATGGGGTATTCGTCCAGTGGTATTTAGAAGATGGTGATATCGTGTTGGAAAATGACCGCTACGGCATGTACCCGGTGTATTATCGGGTTGAGGGTCGGGCTCTTGAGTTTTCCTCCTCTATTGCCGACCTGGTGGGCAACGGTCAGCCCGCCAGGTTGAACAATGCCGCGATTGCCGCATTTCTCAGGGCTGGTTCCTTCTTCGGAAATACGACGCCATTTGAAGATGTTGAGGTGCTGCCTCCTGGCGCCACGCTTCGCTTCGGATTAAAGGGTATGAAGTTGGCGTCGGTGCGTGCGACCAGTGGCGCAGATCCTAAACTCTCGCTTGACCAGGCCAGGGACGCGTATGGCGAATTGTTTCGCGCTTCCATGAAGAAGTTCAGCAATGTCTACTCGCAAAAGGTCGCGGTGCCCCTTTCGGGGGGGCGTGACTCTCGCCACATCCTGTTCGCTATGGTCGCCTCCGGAGCTGTTCCAGACGCCTGCATCACGATGCGGCATCGGCCACCAAAGTCTGATGAGGATGCAGAGGTTGCCGGCCAGATTTGCGATCGCCTTGGCCTGAATCACGTCTTGCTGGAGCAGTGGAAATCCCTTCTCCATGTAGAACAAGAGAAAAATAGGCTGACTAATTTCTGTTCCTTGGAACACTCGTGGATTCTGCCACTGGCGCGCTTTTTAGATACAAGTGGATATGACGCCGCGTTTGATGGTATCGGGGGCGATGTGCTGTCAGCAGGCCTATTTCTCTCGCAGCATCGTCTCGACCTGTATCGCAGCGGCAAGCTTGAGCAATTTGCCGATGAGCTGATGGTAAGTGAGGCGTATACGGCCAGATTACTCTCCCGTTCCGCCCACTCGAGTTTCAGCCGCCAGCTTGCGCTGGAATTGATAGTGAATGAACTTGAAAAGTATCAGGGGGAAGTCAACCCGGTCAGCCAGTTCTTTTTCTGGAATCGGACCAGGCGGCATATTGCGCTTTCGAGCTGGCGCATCCTGCAACAGCGTCCTCACGTGCTGGCGCCTTTTCTTGACGAAGATCTATACAACCTTCTTTCCGGGTTACCACCGGAATATTTCCTAGATCATGAATTTCATGAAAAGACGATAGCCCGTCAGTACCCTCAGTGGGCTGATATCCCTTACGAAACGAAATCAAAGCCACACAGGAAGGTACACCCGACTGAAAACCTGCGCGAACTCGGCGAGGTAATGATGCATTTCGTCGCGGGGATCCACCAAACGCCCGGTTGCAACCCCTGGAGTATCTACCCGCATATACTGAAGGGCCTTTTGTCGCCGTCTTATTACCTGCACTCGAAAGATGTCTTCAAGCTTCCTATCTACCTCAAACAATTTGCCCGTCAGTTCGATATCCAGTTCTGATACTCTCAACTTCCCGGTAGCGCTGACTAAGAAAGCAGGTCAGTCAAAGGATTTCTTTTCAAAGAGGATATGAACCCAATTCGGTTGTTCAGCCAGGAAAAAGTTCTGGAGTCTTTGGGTCAGAAATGCAATTTTGGTAAACACTCTTTGGTATAGTTTCCTTTCACATGGCCGTCCTATTGTCGCACCACAATGAATACATGGCTCATCCTGCGAGTACGTTCCATAAGGATTTCCGGCTAAATCCATTAACCAGCAGGACAGTGAATTCGTCCGCTCTTTACTTTTGCCAATGTATGACACTTCAACGAGATTGCAGGTATTGAAAAGCGCCTGCAATTTGCTCTTGCTGAACGAATTCACATGGCCCCAGGGCGGATTCTTTTGTCCGCAAGTCTGGCATGTTGTGCGCCCTACTCGAGTATCCTGCTTGTAGGGCACTCCAATCAGCAAATAGCGGCTGCTGACGCGTGTCAATTCAGTGCAGGCAAGGGTCAGTTTATCAGGCGGGATGTGCTCAAGCACTTCTGCGCATAAGGCAAGTTCATAGCTGTTGTTCGGGAGGTCCAATGATGTAATGTCGCCTTTAATGCAGCGAATTCTTTCATCACTAATAGTGGGAGTCTCGAGATCCAGCGCGGTGACGGCAGATACCTTGCTTGCTAATTGTTCTGCGATGAAACCATCTCGCGCGCCGATGTCTAACGCGGTTTCTAGATGGTCCGGCACGAGCCGCATCAGGTCCGCCACGCGTGCCCGTTCGTTTTCACTGTTGCGGTACTCGGCTAGGCTCAACGGGTGACTCCACTGACTATTGGCTGGTAGGGTGATCGATTGCCTGATGCATGACGATCACTTTCCAGTAAAGCATAGCTCAGAAACAGCTTAAGGTGCTAGGTGTTATCCGGCTGGCAAAAAGGGGGGCTCAATTGACCCAGGAAGGGTAGCCAATAGTGCTAGAAATAGAGTAGTCATCAGTGCTGTCAAGACATGACGGCAGTGTGATCATGTTCCTTGCTCCGGATGGTTCTGGTATTGGATAATCGTCGTGGGTGCGCGGCAAGAATGCAAGTGTGTTGCTTCCCTGTAAAGAAACTGACCGCCGCTATCATAGAGAATTTCTCATAACAATTTGATTTAGAAAGAAAATACCCGTTTCAATCGTTAGTTCTTGTGTGCAGGGATCGGTGATGGAAAGAGATTTACTGCAAAAGCAAGTTGTACAATCGGGTCGTGAGTCTATGCTTCTCGCAGCTGAGACATTGATTGCCCTTTCTGAGCAATTGGGTCGGGAGTACCTGGCCGCAACAGAAATGATACATGATTGTTCAGAGCTGATCATTACAACGGGAGTGGGTAAGTCGGGTTTTGTTGCCAGGAAGTTAGCGGCGACGCTGACCAGTACAGGAAAGCCTTCAGCTTTTCTGGATCCATCAAGCGCCCTCCATGGCGATTTGGGTATCGTTCGTCCGGGCGGTGTTGTCATCGCGATAAGCCATAGTGGCAGCACGGAAGAGATTCTTGCACTAACCCCTGCTTTGAAACACCGTGAAGCCCCCATTATTGCCATTACAGGGATTGCTGATTCCGAGCTGGCAAAACTATCTGCAATTCACCTTCTTGCTCAAATAGAAAAGGAGGCATGTCCACTGAATCTGGCGCCGACCACCAGTATCATTGCGGCACTGGGTATCGCAGATGCGCTTGCTATAGGTGTCATGTTACACAGTAACTACCAGGCCGAGCAGTTCGCTGTCAATCACCCCGCTGGTCGACTGGGGCGTCAACTTACATTACGGATAAGGGACATGATAGGAGATGGCAGGCAAGCAGATTATATATCACCGGATTGGCCGTTCAGTGAAGTTTTAACAGCGATTACCGCTAACAAGATGGGTGCAGTATGTGTTGGCGATTCCACTGGTCGCCTGATCGGCATCATTACGGACGGTGATATAAGAAGAGCGTTGCAACAACGCAGTTTTTCGGAGCTCGAGTCTATGCGCGCAGAGTCAATTATGACTGCTAGTCCTACAATCACCTATGAGGACTGCCTTGCAGTAGATGCTTTGAATGAGATGGAGCAAAGAAAGTCCCAGATATCGGTTTTGCCAGTTGTAAACGAAGATATGAAGATTCGGGGCATGGTGCGGGTTCACGACCTTGTCCGCGCAGGGATTTAACCTATGGGCGGAAAAATTTCCCTGGGAAAAAGGTTCCGGTTTGCGTTGTTCCAGCTTATCGAATGGGCTAGCAATATCCTGAAAGGCCATGGGCAGGAACATCCTGACCATCATTTTGGTGATGTGAATTCTGGCGAAGGGAACCGTTTCGCCTGGATCTTTGTATCCACCTTGGGCGAGTTAAATGCCATTAGGCCATTCCTGATTGAGTTTCTTAAAGGTAGCGATGCAACCAGCGTTGTTTTACTGACGGATCATCCACACTATAAGGCTTCTATGCTCAAGGTATTTCCCGGTTCGGTGGTCATTGATCACGGCATGGAAGGGCGCATTCAATCATATATTCGAAGGTTTCCGCCGCTGTGTTTCTTTCTGGCCGAGATTCCCTGTACCTTGTCAGATGCGCCATGCAGGTTCAGTTACCGGGTGTTGTATGCGATGAAGCGAAAGAATACACCTTGTATCGTCTTGAACGGGTGGCTTTACGATGGGATGCCAAGTTGCACTATGGATCGCATTGAAAAAAAGCTTCTTAACAGTGATTATCTAGACTTGATTGATCTGTTCACCGCGCAGACCAGAACGGTGCGCAATGGAATCCTGGCGGCGGGAGCCAGTGCTGAAAAAGTAGTTGTGACGGGCAACATCAAATTTGATGCGCTTGACCAAGGGGTAACCCTACCGCAACCTCAGGATGGCCTGGGCGAACTGCTGACAGCCGTTAGTACGTCTGAGCGCCTGATCATTACTGCTGGGTGTGTAACAAACATCGCAGAGCAAGAATATGTATTGGATGCGTTTAAACTTGTCATTGAACAAGTCCCTGACGCGCTATTGATACTGGCGCCGCGCCATCCCGAGAACATCGACAGGATGCTGCAGCTGGCTGACTTGCTTGCCGACAGAAATTTGTCTCATGTTTTCCGAACGCAGCAGCAGTCATACGACATGTCTGGCGTCAGCGTCCTGGTACTCGATACCCTGGGAGAACTGGTACATATGTATGGAGTCGCCCAGGTGTGTTTTGTCGGGCTCAACCATAACGTACTTGAACCATTGTCGTTGGGAAAGCCCGTAGTTGTAACGCCTGGCTGGGAAAAGTCATTTCCGAGCTATCCAGTCTACATCGAAACGAAGAAGTCTGGTTTGATTTACGAGTCTGATAATCGAGAGGGTCTGGCCAAATTGTTTTTGGATCTATTGCAACATTCTAAAGACGGAGGTTTTCAAGCGACTATCATGCGTCGCGTTCAGGGTTTAAAAGGAGCAACCCAAAGGAACCTGGAATTGGTTAACGAAGTGCTTTTCGCTTACGAATAGTCAACTTGGGCTGCCTGCTTTGGCAAGTTGTAAAAATTATAAGCTTAGGAAGTTAGGGAATGCGCAATACACTGATAATTTTGACGCTGCTATGCACTCAAGCAGTTTATGGGGCAGAAACGACTACCAAGCCTATCGCTGGCGGGTTTGCTGATTGCATTGCGTCCTATGCTGCTGGCGCGTCTGGCTGGTGCAAAGTATCTGATGATGTTTTTGATAACGTTCGTCTAAGCGACGGAGAGGCGAACGCATTCGGCGTGAAAGGCTCAATCGGATCAAAAGCGGTAATGATCGCATGGAATGGTGGGGCGCTTGATCCGGATAGTCTGACCATGTATTTCCATGGCGGCGGGCACAACGACTATTACGGGAATGAGTGGTACGCCTATGATATTCAGGAAGGGACCTTTGAGCGATTAAATGACCCGTCGCGGCTTACCCATTACTACTCCACAGGGGTAAATAATTATTGCCAAGTACCTGACCCCGCCGTCGCGCCAAGCGCTGCCCATACTTATGACGGGGTTGAGTTTATACCAGAGACGGGCACGATCATTTTGGTAAATCTAGGGTATTCCCAGGCGTGCGGCAGTGAACCTGTGGGGAAGACCTTAATCAGTTCTTCCGAAATTCAGAACTTTTATGAGTTCAACCCATCGAAAACCGAGGTTCGGAATGGTATCCAGCCGCTGTCTTACCGGAATCTTGGGGAGCACAGCCTTAATTACCCCAGGTCGGCAATTTACAATGGACGATATATAGCCGGCAGTAATTACTCTCTGTATCAATACAACTTTAAGGATGGACAGGCAGTACAGCAGTACGAAATATTCAGGAACCCGCCGGCTGGGCAGGGGTTTGCAGAGACGCTTGGCAATGAAGTGGTGACTTATTTGCGTTCTGGATTTTTGTGGACGTTCAGTGCCTCGGGCAGCTCTCGCCACATTTACGATTTCAATCAGATACCAAACGCCGGGGGGATGGCCTGTGGAGTAACTGAGTGCTTGTTCTGGGAAGGGGGTAAAAACGTAACAGTCTGGGAGCGCGCAAACCCCGCCACCTACACTGTTGTCAACCACACGACCGGGCCATTAAATGGTGACAGTCGAGTGTATTCTAAGTTGCAGTATATCCCCGATTATGATGTCTACATCGGGGTCTCTAATATAAACCAGCCGGTACATCTGTATAAGGTCGCGGGTTCTGCTGCTAAATCGCCGGATTCTGAACCTGAACCTGAACCTGAACCTGAACCTGAACCGCAACCAGAACCCAAGCCAGAAACCAAACCAGAACCTAAACCAGAACCTAAACCAGAACCTAAACCTAAACCAGAATCTGAGGTAGTTGAGGCTACGGAACCGGATGAAGGTACCCAGGATTATGATCTAGTATTGAACATTGAGGGCTCCGGCCCTTTCCACCTGGGGGTTGGTTTGCCCAAAGGGGTGGTGGATCAACCCGCTTACCCCAATGCGCAGGCAATTTGTCGGGTACGGTGGAATGATGGCTCGTGCAAGTTTGCCGTTATTACGGGTTATTCAGGGGAGGGTGAGCCTGGGGAGGGTGAGCCTGCTGGTTCAACCGGCATTTCTGTTGATATTGATGGCCTAACGGTTGAACCGGGTACTGCGTTTTATACTGAACCTGGGCCATACTCGGTCGAGAGTTGGTATCGAGAAATGGCAGGTGATTTTCTCGTTTTTTTTTACATTCAGGAATTCAGTCAAGGCGAGCGACACGTCACTATCGCTGTTGAAAACGGCTATGTGAATCTCAACACCGCGAAAGCAGACTATAGTGCGACGGTGACGGTGGGGGATCAGTCAAAAACCTATCAGATTGCACACACTCGCAATACCCGTTGGATCGCGGAGTTTTACGAGGGGCAGTTTGCCAAGGCAAGGCAAGATGTCAATCAACTCATGGAGTCCGGGCTGGTGCCGACTTATCCGCTCAGCCCTGATGCCAAACCGGGCAGTTACCAGGTTTATGCGCCGATGGAAAAAGGCAACCACACGGCCAACATGGGGGCGGCCGGGTATCAGGCACAGATTGGTTTATTGCCTGAATGGGATGCGGCTTATTTAGCCAATCCGAGCGAGGAAGCTTTCGCATCTGTTGTTGCGAACGCCTACGCGATAGGAAGCTACAGGATCGTCTGGCGGGACGTCGATACTGGGGGAATTATCGAACCAGTAAAATTTGGGAAATGGTCGGTACTTGGAGAAAACAAAGGCGGCGTAACGCAGCTCTGCGGGAATAATCTCTGTTGGGAGCGGGCGCACTTTCCGTCCACCGGATACCTCGCTTACTTGCTGACCGGGAATCCCGTCCACCTTGACACGCTAGGCCACACGGCAAGTACCTGTTACCTCGTGCAGACATGGGGGTATGGCGGAGGCATAGGCGAGGCCAGGCTGAACAAAGGGCAGACTCGTGGGCAAGCGTGGTGCTGGCGAGCATCGGGCATGTACGCGGCGATGACTGGCGACAGCAGCATCAAGAATCGGCTGGCCTACAACATGGCGCACTATGCGTCCAGAGCAGGCGACAACGAATTGGGCATCAGTTACTACACGGACGCTTATGGCGCGGGCGTAATTGGACCTTGGCAGCAGAACTTTCGGGTGCAAACGCTCGGATTTCTGAGTGACATTGAGCCCCTGAATGACATGAGCGATCTGATCGCTCTGCGAGACTTCAATTACAAATTTCCGGTCGGCTTGTTGCAGGACAGGTTCTGCCGAGCGGGTAAATACACTCTGCGCGTTGGTGGTTCCGACATGAGCGGGCTTGCATTCTGGGCATGGAATCAGATCGATCTGGGTAATCCTTGTGCAGGCGAACTGGAAGAGCCGAGCGCAACTGATTATTGGGCCAATTTATTGCCCGCTATCAGTTATGCCGTTAAACATAAGGCGCAAGGAGCAGAAGAAGCGTGGGCGCGCGTGAAGGGTGCCAGCAATTTTGACTGGTGGATGGGGAGTTTCGATGAAAAACCGGTATGGGGAATTGCTTTTCCATCACAATTCATGGTGGAGACACCATCTGTAGAGAGTGCGTATGACAGTGCTGACTATTTACCTGGCTGGAGTTATGTTGGTGGTACTTGTATTGACACCAGGAACGCCGTATTGGCCATTGAATCGCTGGAGATACCTACGTTTGACGACGATGGGTGCAGGGTTGTAGCTGGACTCTGGCAGGATCCCTATACCGGCGAGTATTTCACAGATCCTGGCGATCTGGAAATTGACCATCTTGTTCCATTAAGGGAAGCCCACGATAGTGGTGCAAAGTATTGGCTACAGGATCAGAAACTTGCCTATGCAAATGACTCTCTCCTTGCCGACGTTCTCGTCACGGTGAGCGCTAGCACTCACAGTTCCAAAGGACCTGACGATCCAGCGTTGTGGATGCCGCCTGACTCCGCATATCACTGTGAGTACGTTCGAGATTGGGTGGCAGTCAAGAATGCTTATGGTCTCGAGTTTGATGCAGCCGAGATTGATGCAATTGAATCGGTACTGAATGCCGACCTGCAACATGCTACGAGACCGACACAGGCCGGCGTCTACCTGGATGGTGAGAAATCTGCTGCAAACTTCTCACTGGGGTTAACCAGGGATGATGGCTGCGCCTATTATACGGACGCGACTACACAGAATTTATTAGACATTACGGTATCCATCACGCCAGAAGTGCAACACCGTGGAAAGTCGCTCGATATCTTTTTGATAGCTCAGGTTGGGGAGCAGCTTTATTCAGTTTCACCGACCAGAGAGCTGATACCGATCATAGCGGATCTGGAACAGCTAATCGTATTTGACAGCCTTGTATTGTGGGAGACATACGACTTCACGCTTTCCAAGGGATACTTTGAAATGCCAATAGATTTGCAAATTTTTGTTGCATACTGGCCGGATGGTGGCGAATTAGTCTATACACCCGTACCGACCAGGTTGAACATCTACAACTAATTTGAAGTGGTGGCAAAATACTTCAAGAGGCAGCGTGATCGTTCACATTTTCAATGTCTGAACGAGTCTTCGGTGATCCTGCAATGCCAGATCAGCGGGCTGAAATTTCCCTATAGAAGGCCCCCAGCCGATTGGCTATCACTTCAAGGGATAGGTTGTTCAGCGCATATTGACGATTGAATTCACCCATTTCCTTTCTTTTCTCCGGTCGATCCAATAATTCTTTAATGTCAGAGGCAATCTCGGCGATGGTCTGTTGCTTATGCAATAACAGTGCACCCTCTTCCTTCAAATAGTCTGTTATTCCACCACATGCGGTGCAGGCGACAGGTATCCCGCAAGCCATCATCTCCAGCACCGCATTGTTTGCAGTGCAGTCTATTAGCGACATGAAGCCAAGAGAAGAGTTCTGGTAGAGTTCGCGGAGTTCTTCGTCAGAAATATTATCAAGTAAGTTAACATTGACAAAGTCTTTGAATGGTTCACGCTCATACCGCGGTATTAACAAATTAAATTCAATACTGTCTTGTCCGACAAGCTCATTAAGATGCTGAATAACTTCCAACAGCATCTTCATATCCCGCAAGGTACCGCCAACGCTGATAATACTGAATCTCTTATCGACAGCTATCGTTCTACTTGATGGCATGAAAAAATCTGTATCAACATGATGTGGAATGACATGAATTTTGTCAGCGGGCAAGTACCTTTCGAACCAGCCCCGCTGGCTTTCTGACATGAGGATGACGGCATCGAGATGGTCCAATACTGCGTGATTCACTCTTTCATCAAGTCTGGATGGCGGGTAATGATAGGTTGCAACTACCTTTTTGTTCTTGTGCTGCCACATGGGAGTAAAAAAGTAGGTATCTTCGCCATAAATAAAATGACATAAACCAGGTTTACTCGACATAGTAGTGGATAGTGCAGTCAACTCAGGGATCAGACCCTCGTCTCCCACCTGTTGAGGCCTGAGAATGTGAAGGCGCCACCTGATGGCTCTAGGCAGGAATTTCGTTATCAGTGTGCTTAGCACGCCACCCTCTGCTTTCGGATACTCCATATATTCGAACACCGAACTATAACCTGAATGCTTTGCGTGGTGTTTTATCCGCCTATGTACGATATATGTCTGATTTGATTTCATTTTCTGTCACTGTTTATTCAGTCAGAGTGGCTATCAATTCCACAGCGTGTGGATAGACGACTTGCAATTGCTCTCGCCGTTCTGGTCCGACGCGCTGCCTGCTAAAATACGGACTCAGCAGGTACCTGGTAGAACAAAGCGGCTCCCCTTCGTTACAGGTAATTTGCTAAACGCCATATTACAGGTTGCTCTTCCATCCATATTTTTAGTCTATTTTTTGGTGTATGAATAACCTCGAACAGGCCTTCACCTTTAAGGTTAAACAAGTCACCGGTAAAATTAATGTGTCTGCGCGGGACAGGCGTTGCTGTTCGGGGAGAGACTGCATGGATGGATCTCTCGGAATTTATAAAGAAAACCAGTGTGTTCGCTTCATATTCAGCTGTTGAAACCACATCGACCTTGCCATCAACTACCTCCATTGGCGGTTTATCAACTCTTATTCTGTTCTTTCCGGGATACAGATCGGCCTCGTTCTTGGCCTTGCATACATCCAGATTGCTCCCGTCAGAATCGTCCTCATCGCTTCTAAAGTAGAGCAAGGCTGCATACAATTCAGTGGGCCGGTCTACGTGGGGGCCCCTTACGGCGCGAACTTGTTCTGTAAAATTAACGTAGAACTGACATTCCATCGATAAATCTGCTTCATGGTTTTCTGGATTCTTGGCAGCGCCCGTTCTTCGCCGGCTGCAACTGAGTGCTTCAAGTTTTTTACCTAACTCGGCTTCTAATCCCGGGTGAGTCTTTTTTATAGTGCTTTCAAACACGCGCAATATATCCTGGAAAAACGAAGCAGATGTATGGTATTCCATAAATTCTCGCCACAACGGGCTCACTTTTTCATTCTCACAGGCAAGTATTGCCGGGTAATCAAACCATGTGTCTTTTTTTTCTCTTCCGTTCAGGACAATGTCGACGCCTGGCTGCTCTGCTTTCAATTGCTGAAATATCTCTTTATCCAGAGCATTCTTTATAACCAAATGTGGATAAGGCTCCAGAATCACGTCTTCTTCGGCCGCATTGGATAGTATACTTAGCCTCGGGTTTCTCATCGCAAGTTCCTTATTGGGCTTATACTTCATATCGGAAAACTCACTAACAATTACTTGAATTTCGATATAAACCTGGACAGGTAGTTAACATGGTACATTTGTCTAAAGTTGCTGCTCCACTTTTTATGCCATTCCATTACTTTTCCGTAAAACTCTATGCTTTTGAAGCGTTTATGATTAAAGAATTCTTCAAAATAGACTTTGCGCATCAAAAGTGCGGGTGAGCTGGAATTGTACGTTTCATCGTAAGTGGTCTTCAGGATAATAAACGTTTCGCCATCGTCGATACACAGGTCAACTGCCGCAACTTTCCCGTTGAGAAGAAGTTGGTATACTCTGGCATTGTTTGATGTAGCAAACTCACCGAGCAGTTTTGTGTAGAATCTGCCCTGGGCGTTGCTTATGCTGACGGCGGTCCCTGCAGTTTGCTTCCAGCCAGCAGATTCAATCTCCCCATATTGCCTTACTGCATCTTTCATATCCTCAGGGCTGGTTATCTCAATAACCTGCATTTCTATGCCGGCCTTGTTCAATCTGTTCCGCTGCTTGTTTAAGTTGTGTCGTAAGTTCTTTCCCCTGCCTGACCAATAGGCTTCCCAGTCACTGCCGATACTGATCTTTGCTGTCTGAATATAGTCTACCGTTCTTAAGCGCTTCGAAGGCGGGGGTCTCACTAATAATTCTGGATCCTGCTGGGTTATGCCAAATAACAGGCAGATTCCAGGAATAGATGTTTGGAGCGTGTCTAATAATTCGTCAATTGAATAGCTACTGTCGTGAAGCCAATATCCCAAAGGGCTTTGTGAAGCCTGAAATGTCTCCCAGGACCCCATTTTCTTTCTAAAAATAATTGCTATTGCGATGATGCCCTTGTCAACCTGACAGACAGCGATTTTCTCTGAACCACTGGAGAAAAATTCAATACAGGGTTCGACAAACCGTAAGTCTAATAATGGCGTTTTTGGACCTGCAAGATTCAGCTTTTTCCAATCTTCACGAAAGTCACTGAATTGCGTTATAGGGTGGAAAGACCACTTCATTAGAGCTTCCAGATTTCTACGGGTTGTTTATGATGATTTCTGCAATCAAGTCTGTCATCCAGTCAATTTCCGATTCCGTCAGTACCTGATGGCAGGGAAATTGAAAGACTGTCTTTGAGAGATGAACGCTGTTAGAGCAGGTAGCTTCATCAACTCCATCCCAAAGAAATTCACCGAATCTGATAATAGGCACGCCCCTGGTTTTCATCGGATAAAAGACGCCGTGCGGATTCTTCACTTTTAGCGGGTAAACATAGGGTACAACATGCGCCGGTAGCTCTTTATAGAGCGGCTCACAATTTGGCAAGTTCGACAGTTTCTCGTGAATGCGCAGATAGTTGCGCCTTCGACCTTCGACTATTTTTTTGTGATTGCTGTGATTCATAAGATAGCGCGAAAATCTGGACATGCTCTTGTTTAGCCAGTTCGCGTCAAGCCCGTATCCACCGTCAGATGATCCGGGGGCCAGAGAAGCGCTTCCGCTGGAATATGCGCGTCGTTTTTTAAAACGTCTCCATACCAAGTCCTTTAATTTCAAGGGTGGTTTCAAGAAAAAACCTATTGAATTGAGGCGACCGTAGCCAAGGGATTTTTCAACGGTGTTCAGGAAAGACTTTATTTCGAACCCTCGACCCGCACTGGTTATTGCAGGAATCTTTACTGGATTTCTGGATGCCAGGCACCCTCCATCATAGACCGGGAAAAACTTCATAATACTCGCTATAGCGTAGTCGCCGATTGTTCCGATCGAGCGGGATCCGGCTGTTCCAAAAAAGGCGTGGGCGCAGTCTTCAATCAGGACGATGCCGCGCTCATTGCACAGTTCGCGGACAGGCTGTAAATCCTGGGGAAAGCCAAAATAGTGTGTAACCAATATTGCCTTTACATCGGAATTGGACTTTTCTACCAGATCTTGCAGGTCGATAGTAGTATCTTCGTTCACGCGATAAAAAACCGGTTCAGCACGGACCTGAATAACAGGTTCTATCATTGAGCTGCAATGGTAGGCGGGCACCAGTACGGCGTCACCATGGCCAACTTTCGCGTCTGTTAATGCCAAAGTGATCGCTATGCGACCGCTGGTTACAAACACGTTGTGGTTTGCGTCCAGTATCGATGGGAAATCTGGAGCTTGTCGTTTAAGGCTAAACGTGCTTTTTGACAAGACTGCCTGGGTAGGTATTTTAGGTTTCGGGAAATCCATTTTCGTTCTTGAAATCAAAGCCTAGGATTGGGCAGGCAATATAGCCAGTAGTCTCAATAGCCGCCTGGTTTGCTCAAGTTATGGTTCTATCGTTGTTGGGTTAGGAAATCAGAAGTCAAAAGCCGTACACTTTAATTAATATATTAATACTGGCGTATTTTTCCCTGATTCTTGGCTCGGAAAGCCGCTATAATATGAGAACTTTCATGTAATTACGAGATATTTGGTGCGAAATTGACTAGCCAGGGCGGAATACCTTGAAATGAAGAGGGTTTTACTCATTGCCTATCACTACCCGCCTGTTGGTGCGAGCAGTGGCGTGCACAGGACATTGAAGTTCTCGCAATACCTGAGAGACTTTGGTTGGGAGCCGATTGTTTTGACGGTGCACCCAAGAGCCTACGAGCGTGTCAGCGACAATCAACTTAAGGATATACCACCTGATTTGGTTGTTAAGCGAGCATTCGGATTGGATACAGCGCGGCAGTTAGCCCTGGGAGGACGCTATTGGGGTGCACTGGCATTGCCGGACCGATGGGTGAGTTGGTGGCTGGGTGGTATTTTCTCTGGCAACTCATTGATCCGTAAGTATAATCCAGATGTCATATGGTCTACTTATCCTATTGCCACAGCCCATATGATTGGCAGATCGCTTCATCGCAGCAGTAATATTCCCTGGGTGGCTGATTTCAGAGATTCGATGACGGAGGAACATTATCCGCCGGGCAGGGTTAAATGGAATATGTATCGCGGCATTGAGAAAGATGCAGTGAATATGGCCGCCAGGGTTGTATTTACCACGCCGGGTACCCGGGAGATGTACTCTGAGCGCTACCCTGAGGTCCCAGCAGACAGATGGACAGTGATTGAAAACGGATTCGATGAAGACAATTTTGCTGCCGCGGAAGACCCAGTATCCTCGCAAACGACTCCTTCAGAGAAACTGACCCTGCTTCACAGCGGATTGTTGTATCCGTCCGAACGTGATCCAACCCAGTTCTTTCAGGCGTTGTCGGAGCTCAAAAACGAAGGTGCTATCGATGGCAATAGACTAGGAATTGTATTGAGGGCTAGTGGTCATGAAAATATTTTTCAACCCATGCTGGAGCGATATGAGATTGCTGATATTGTCGAACTGGCTCCGCCGCTTCCATACAGCGATGCTTTGAAAGAAATGTTGAACGCAGATGGGCTTCTATTGTTCCAGGCATCAAATTGTAATCATCAGATTCCGGCAAAGATCTATGAATACTTTCGCGCAAAGCGGCCAATTTTTGCGCTGACCGACCCATCTGGCGACACGGCGAGGACGATTATCGAGTCGGGCATAGATACACTGGTTCCCCTGGATTCTTGTGGGGAAATTAAGTCAGGATTGGTTGATTTTATACAAAGATTGAAGAATGGAAGCGCTCCACTGGCAACGGAAGCGGTGATTTATTCGCACTCGAGGAAGGCCAGGACAGAACAGTTGGCGAAACTGCTGAATGCAGTGGTTGAATAAGTTAGTTGAAGTCTGAAAGGTGATAAATGACAACGATTGATGAAGTGAGACAGGTATTAAGAGATGTGCTTCAGCTTGGTGATAAAGCGAGTACATTGACGATGGATACAAGCTTGTTGGGGGGCATTCCAGAATTTGACTCCATGGCGGTCGTAGGGGTGATAACTGCTCTCGAAGAAACTTACGGTTTTGTTGTGGACGATGATGAAATTGATGCGGAAGTATTTGAAACGGTAGGGAGTTTAGTAGAATTTGTAGACAGCAAACTTAATTCCTGAGCGTGAAGACTGCAGCGCTTACCCCATTCTTTTTAGATGGCACAATAGGGCGGATTTTTTGCCTCAGCATTGCGGCACGAAATTCGGTTAAGAGCGCATCCCCTGTTCTTTTTATACCGCCGTTTGCAGAAGAGATGAATAAATCGCGCCACTTGTTCCGATCGCTGGCGCAATTATTGGCGGAATCTGGAATAGAGAGCTTAATTTTTGACTTATTTGGTACCGGCGATAGCGAAGGAGACTTCGGGGAAGCGTCCTGGGACATCTGGGTCGAAGACCTGCGCCGTGTCCATCAATGGCTAATTAAGGAAGTAGATGCTCCGGTCTCAATCCTATCCTTACGGGCTGGTGCGTTATTGGCGGCGGATTATATTCAGCGCTATTCTCCAGATCTCGACAGATTGATTCTTCTGGCACCTGTTGTCAAAGGGGAAAATTTTCTGTCCCAGTTTCTGCGGCTGCGTATTGCCGCTGAAATGTCTGAGAATACACCTGACAAAGCAACCCTGAAGTCGCTGAAAGAGGATTTACAGTCGGGCAAGTCGGTGGAAATCGCCGGATATTCCCTGAGTCCGCCATTGGCAAAAGGAATGATGAACAGCGCCATTTATGAAGGCATCTTTCAGGCGAGAAATATTCGAATCATAGACTGGATTGAGCTGCTCGCAAGCGAGGATCGCCCAGTGCCTGTCGTGCACAAGCAGCTTGTTGAGCAGATGGCTGCTGCTGATCTACCAATAACCCTGCACAAGTTCTGCGGCCCCGCATTCTGGTCAGCTGCAGAGTTGGTAGAACTCCCGAATCTATTGTTATCGATTCGAAATATACTACGGGGCAAATGAACTGTATGGTCGTTGAAGAGGCAACAGTCTTTGAGTGCCGTGGTGAGCAACTTGTTGGGATTATACATAGACCACAAATACCTAAGGCAACCGGGGTAGTGGTAGTCGTAGGCGGGCCACAATATCGGGTGGGGTCTCACAGGCAGTTCCTGCTGCTAGCACGCCACTTGGCCGATAACGGATTTCCTGTATTGCGGTTTGATTACCGCGGTATGGGAGACAGCAGCGGTGCGCTAAGAACATTCGAGGACATTTCCGATGATATTCATGCTTCCATCAATCATTTTTTAGCATCAGTCCCTGAAATAAAACGCATCGTCATCTGGGGGTTATGTGATGCGGCCTCAGCGTCCTTGTTCTACGCACATACAGATTCAAGAGTTGCAGGGCTTGTTTTGCTGAATCCCTGGGTAAGAACTGCACAAGGTGAAGCCGAGGCAATAGTTAAGCAATATTACCTGTCACGATTGCTGAACAGAGCATTCTGGCTCAAGCTCCTACAAGGTAGAGTGAGCATCCGGGCATCTTTCAAGTCGCTATTTGGTAATATTCGGAAAATGCTCTTCACAGCAAAAAATGCCCAGGAAGACGATGTAAGCGACATCGCAAAAGCCTCGCTACCAGATCGCATGTTGAAGGGATTTCGACAATTCAATGGAGAGTTACTGATTATACTGAGCGGGAAAGACCTGACGGCAGACGAATTCAGAAACCTGATGTCAAATTCAAATGAATGGCGACAGCAAATCAAGAAGAGTGGTGTCAGCGTGCTGGAATTGCCCAAGGCAAACCACACATTCTCCAGTGATGAACTACGTAACCAGGTAAATATGTGGACGCGTGACTGGTTGTTGGACAGACATTGAAATAGATGAAGTGCTGCACCCATTTCTCTAAGCAAACTTGGGATAGGCGCGAATAACTGGATAGAGCTACATGAATCATTTACGAACCATCAGGGATACAGTTATCTGCTATGCGGAATTTTGTTATATGTGGCTGTTGGCTTGCGTGGGTAACCCGAGCAAGCAAATTGACCAAGAAGGAGTTTTGCTACTTGCCTGGCTGTTTCCTCCAAAGATATCCGGAGGCGTCTATCGTCCGGTTTCGCTCGTGCGCTACGGAAAGGAGAGGAATTGGCGAGTCAATGTAATTTCTGGGGCGTACCATGGCGACCCAACAGAGGCAGGCAACTACCTGCTGAAATCGTTACCGGAACAGGTCGAGGTACTCAGGGTTGAACAGTCAACAAGAGAGCCGAGTTACAGGTTTTTCCCACGGATAGATGGAGGTTTTGCTCATATAGCCAGAACGTTTTTCCTTGCGCGAATCAAATACCGTAATTCACCACCCTCAATTGTCATGGGAACAGGGCCCGTGTTTCATAATTTTGTTGCGGCTTATTTCTTGGCAAAGTTTTTCCGCGCAAAGTTAGTATTAGAGTATCGTGATGAATGGACGGAAAGTCCCTTTGATTTCATAGATGTTGGCAACGTAGATAAATACTGGGAAGAAAAATGCCTTTCAAAAGCTGATCTGGTCATATTTACGACTGAATCTCAATTGGAGCATCAGCTTGGTGTTTTTAAAAAGCTCGTTCGCGAGAAATGTAAGGTCGTACCCAATGGATGGGAGCCAGATGATTTTGAGTCGAATGGGCAAGCAGAAAAAGAGGCCAATGGCGGTGTGACTAGAATTTCATTTGTTGGAAATCTTGGTGATCATACGCCTCCCGATTCATTTCTACTATTTATGGAACAGTTTTTTGAAAAGTATGAGGATTACAAGGATCGTATTGAGTTAGTCTTTATAGGGCAAAAGTCGCAAAAAGCCCTAAACGCGGTTAATAGATTTAAGCATAGAGAGAACATTAAGCTAATTGATCAAGTATCGAAGAAAGAAGCTGCAAAATATATGAAAGACTCGCAGGCATTACTGCTATTCTCAACTGTAGCACTTAGACGTTACCTGCCAGGCAAGTTGTACGACTATCTTGCGTCAAAACGACCTATTCTATGTTTCGGGGAAGAGGGCGAAATATCGCGTCTGATAAAGCAACTCGAGGCAGGATACTTTATCAATGACGCAGATAGTTTGCGAGAAGCTCTAGAGCTGATTGGTGGAAAATCCTCTTCTCAATGCACGCAAAAACTTGAACAATGGCTGGCTGGCCATACTAGGAAAGAGATGGCTGATAGAACACTAAATCTGTTTGAATCTATCTGTGCACCTGTTTCGGTAGTGAAAGGGTCACATTAATCGAGTCTCTTTTCTCGCTTTTTGTTAAGTGGGCGCTAGCTGACGAGCGCCTGATAAAGAAGTATATGCTGTTTTGCAATGTTTTCTGGCAGCCAGTCAGTTGATGCCAAGCTCGCGTTTTTCTGGCCAAGACCCTCATCTGCAAGTCTATAGCCGTTTTCTATAGCTTTTCCCATGGAAAGCAAACTGGTTGGATCAAACGCCGGATTGCCGGTATATCGCAGCCATTCGCCCACATTGCCCGTATTCGGCCCGACAACCACTTTACCGAAAGTAAATGCCAATGGAAGGATTCCCGAGTTCAGTACTTTTATTCTAGGGATAAGAACAATATCCGCGGCATGAAAATAAGCCGGGATTTCATCGTTAGATACCAAGCCGTGGTGAAATAGGGCATATTGAGAACGTTGCCAGCGTAGTTCCTGAATCTTATGGAATAGCTTTAGAAAAGGATTGTGTCGCTGCCTGGATTTGCGAAAGTATCTCCAGTTCGATACCAGTAGCGTTTTCTGCGGAACTTTAGCAGCGGCAAATGCATCGAGAATCAGATTCTCTTCTTCCTCATGGCGGATGGAGCCGAATACCACCATGAGCTTCCTGTCTTTAGCGATCCCCATTTTTTTTCTGGCCGAGGCCTGAGAGTCTTCAGTCAACAAATTATGGTATGACTGGTGCGGAATCAATCGATGTACGATCGGCTCAGGCTGATACCGCGCAATGTCAGAATATAGCTCCTCGTAGAGCTGAATGCTGGTGTTACCGAAATGAATAACTGCGTGTGCGAAACCGAAAAGCAGCTTATAGAGATCCCCAAAAAGTGGATTGTCACTGTAGTGAGGTTGTGAATTGTGCATCGTCACGACAAATTTGCAGTTGCTGTAAAATCCTTCCAATAATACCTGTAAGTCTTTTAGCCCCTTTTCAGTAACGTGCCTCCAGGAGAACAGTTCCTCAGGCCAATGAAAGTGGACGATATCGTGCCTTTTCAGATGTAGCCAGAAGTTATCGATACCCATTGTCAGTTGGCAGTGTGGAGCTAGCGACTGCGCCAGATCTGCGGAGTATGAGTTGGGTTGCCTATTGGTAGCTAACAAGACAGAGAGAGATTTATCATTCATTGGTTATTTCCTGTCGCCTAAGAATGTCGCTTTGCATTTGCGCTTGAATCCGCCCGGAGCTTGAGTGAATCCCATTGCCTAGTCTCTGGGCAAGCTGCATTGTTTCCCTAGGCGTCTGGCCGCGAAGGCTGTGTACCCCAGTAACCAGTCGATCCGCCAATTCAGCGACTGAATATACTGGTTGTGTTACCTGTTTAACTGTTTCCAGGTTAACCTCTTCAGTATATTGCTTGCCTACTACAGGCGCGTCGCTTAAAGTTATATGCCAAATTTTGGGGTGTCCAGCAAGCCCCGGAAAGTCCTCTGAACCTAAAATGCATAGTCCGTAATATGACCCACGACGATCTTAATGTTATCGCACTCTATTTGCCACAGTATCACCCGATTCCAGAAAATGACGAATGGTGGGGGAAGGGGTTCACTGAATGGACGAATGTCGCAAAAGCCAAACCTCTCTATCGGGGCCACAATCAACCCAGCCTACCGTCTGACCTTGGGTTTTATGACTTGAGGGTTTCTGAAACTCGTGAGGAACAAGCCAGTCTGGCCCGTGAGTATGGAGTGACCGGATTCTGCTACTATCACTATTGGTTTGGGGGTGGCCGAAGACTGCTTGAACGTCCTTTTAATGAAGTCCTTAAAACGGGAAAACCCGATTTTCCGTTCATGCTATGCTGGGCAAACCAGACTTGGACTGGTATCTGGCATGGTCTGGACAAAAAGGTTCTGGTTGAGCAGACATACCCTGGCCGAGAGGACGAGATCCAACATTTTGAATATCTTCGACGTGCCTTCAGTGATCCCCGTTACATCCGCGTAGATGGAAAGCCTGTCTTCATGATCTTCCAGCCCAACATCTTGCCAGAATCCGCAAATTTTACAAATCGTTTGCGCAACATGGCTGAAGATGCCGGTTTCGACGGCCTGTATCTTATTGCCGAACACGGCGATCCGTTCTGGAATGCAAAAGAATTCGGATTTGACGCATTCGTGAACAAGCCTGGTTTTCGCAGACGGCGGGGTTGGACGCCGTGGAAACATCCAGTAGAAAAACTTCGGAACAAATGGCTGGACTTTAGAGATAAGCCAACGATTTCAGACTATCGGTCTATGATCGAGTATTTTGTCCCCGAGAACGCGTCAAACCTTGCAATTCCATGCGTATTACCAAATTGGGACAATACGCCGCGTAGTGGTAGTCAAGGCCTTGTGCTTAGTGGTTCTACGCCAGAGGCTTTCGGGAACATGCTCGATAGGGCGATAGAGCGTTGTCATCGCCGTACTGCCGAGGATAATTTTCTGTTCGTTAAGTCGTGGAATGAATGGGCCGAAGGAAATCATCTTGAACCAGGTGTTGAGTATGGGCACGGCTATCTGGAACAGTTGAAAGCCCGAGTATTGAAAAGTTGAACGCCTGGCTCTCGCAAGCCAATGGAATATGACTACCCAAGTCAACAATCTTTGCTAGGAAATCCTATGGATTAATTTGCGTTCCAGGGTTTTCCGAACGGAACCACTACATTGATGGCTGCGTTTTCAGTTACGTAACCTGGCCCCTCTGAGAAGGCAGCAAGCGTTGAAGGGCTGCTTGCTCTTGTTGAATCGCATGGCAGTGCTGATTGCAGTTCCATTGCTGGCCAGGTTTTTCATTTACAGCCAATTATTCTGTACTGGCACCGAACTAGCCGATCCACCTGCGCACTATAGATGAGACGGAGATTTTGTTTATATCCGCAGCTTCTTGGTCGATACTCTTCGTAACGGGAACTGACTAATATTGTTGGAAGGGTATGGCTTTAGGTTGAAAGTTGTGCTTGTAACCTCGCTGGTAAGAATTCGCGCTTTGCGACAGCCCTGAATTTGGAATCAGCGGGATCGTATTGCCAAGGGCAATCATCTCATAAATAACATTTTCGTCGTGCATATTGTGCTGTCGTAGTTGATTTACAGTATTGTTGAAAAGTTAGCTGGCGAAGTTACTCCTACAGTTCCTGGGCATAATGATAGGGCGTTGTCATTTCTAGTTATCGGGGGTCTGGAATATGGAAATGGTTCTATCAGCAGTTCGGGTCATTCTTAGTTTGAGTTTGGGGTATTTTCAGTGTGCGCTTTTTCGGGCCGTCTGCTGAGAAGTTTTGGTTGCAGTACAGATGTTCGCAAGTAACGATGAGTGACCTCAGTATGTTTGACGTAACGCGCACCAGTAAAGAGTTTTGTATTGCTGAAAAGTAGAGACGATCAAGGAATAATAAATATGAGTAGAGTATTGTGCATTACAGGTATGCACAGATCCGGTACGTCGCTGGTCGCTTCTTGGCTTGGTGCATGCGGACTGGTTACGGATAACGGGAAGAGTTTTGGGCCGGATGTGGGGAACCAATACGGCCACTTTGAGGACGCTGAGTTGGCGAATCTGCAGTCGAAAGAAATTCTACGCCAGATTACCAGGTCAAAAGGTTGGATTGTTACCAATGAGTCGGCCTTGGGGCAGGTTTCCGATATGTTTCTTAGTGAGGCTAACAATCAGGTCGAAAATAGGAATGCCAAATATGACAGTTGGGCATGGAAGGATCCCCGCTCAACCTTGTTCCTGGAAGAGTGGGATAAGATTATTCCGGAATTAAAGTATCTACTTCTTTGGCGCCCCTGTGTAGAAGTGGTCATGTCTCTAGTGGACAGGGCCGGGAAAACGGAAAAAGACGTTTATAAAATCGGACTACTCAACGCTATCAGAACCTGGGCGACATATAATCGGAAGCTGATAGCGTTTCAGGAGTCTCACAAAGAAAAATGCGTGATGCTGCAGATCTCGTCCATTATTGAGAGTGATAAGAACGCTTTTGAGGCGCTTGAAACGTTGTTGGGGTACGAGTTGCAATATAAGCCGATCGCGGAACTCTTCAATAAGGAGGTGTTTAAATCTAGACCGCCATCATTTCTTTTAAAAACATTATGTACCTTATTGTCAACTGATGATATCGAACAACGCCTGCGGGCAAACTCTTGGTCGTTCGATGCCTATGAGGGAGTACGCTGAAAAAGCCCATTATGCTAAACTGACCCCTCGCCGCCGATGGCCACCCCTCGGTGCTGTTGTGCGAAGTAAGCGCCAAAGGATCAAATCACTGAACTGAAGGTACAGCCAGGGAACGGCCGCCTCTAGAGATTTTGTCTTGCGCACATACGGTGGAATCAGTGCCGCGTGAAAAGTCACCGGTTCTCCGCTCTTCGATCGGACCTTGGGGATTCGTACTTTGTAAGCGTCCGGCTATCTCACCTTGCTGTTCTGGTTGCCAGTTATGTGGCAACAGTTCCTGGATGCGGCTGGCCTTCTGAGTCGGCAGTCTGGTCAAGACATCTCTGAGACAAGCATAGGGGGCAAGCCCAGTCGATGAGAAAAATCCTCGGTGAATTGACTGAAGATGAACACCTGGATTTAAAATCCGGCAATTTGATGCGTTGGGGAATCAGGTGTTCACGATCAGCAGGAATCACTGTTCAACATCGCAGGAATACGCATTTAATCCTTTAGTGGCGTATTTTTAGATTTTTCAGTACATTACCTGTTTATAGATTAGCGCTAACTAGATGCCTCGCTGCAGTTGCCAGCCTTTCCAGTAAAGGCAAATTCAAGAAGGGCTTTAACTGCTCTGAATTTTAAATTGTTAAAAGTGCTTTTACTCACCGTTAAGGGCCGATTTTCCTGATTAATCATCAAGAGAATTCTTAGTGCCATAATAAAGCTAAAAAATCTATTCCTTAAACTTACGGTAATATTCTCTGAGTATTGCGAAAGTTGTACGTGAGAATGATTCCCTGTCCTAGAATAGATAGCCTTAAAAAGGAGTAATTTTGATGGATCTTCATACAATGAGTTTACCCTACGAATTAACTCAATTTCAGCACTTGGCAGGCTTAGATTTACCCGTTTAGCATCTTGGATTTTTACTTTTCCAGCAAGTCCTGTGAGTTTTATTAAGTCATCTAGGCAAGATTCCTGATAGTCCACGAATAAAAGCGTGGCCATTGGAAACATTTTCTTGAGTTTTATTTTTATAGTTACGGGATCGCACAAATTTCGTACAGTTTCCAAATTATAAAAGTATTCGAATTTAACTCCGGTAGAATATAGTAATTCGATAGCGCTATCCGAGCTTACAAGCTTTGGGTTAACTATACATTGCTTGTACATCGAAAGACTCCAATCTTTTCTTTCTCTTATAACTATCAAGATTGACAGATCCCATCCTCTTATAAGTTTCTCAAAATGGATCAAACTATTTCCTTTTATAGAATCGATGTGTGCGGTTAATCCCTCGATTGAGAATATGATTGTTTGATAGCTATTGGAATTAGCTTCACTGATAACTGATTCCAAAATAGGCATGGTTGTACCGCTACGAAGTTCTTCGATCAAAAACCTATGGTATGGCGCTGTAAGGGAGACAACATTCTGTGGGTACAATATTCCACACTTGGCTAGCATTTCCCTATTACTATACATCAAACTTTGAAATGCCGAAGTCCCAGTTTTTGGTAAGCCAGCATGAATAAAGATTCGTTTTCTGGTCATTTTATTTGGAAAAATGAGTTGTAAACAGAGAAAGCTTTCTGTCTAATTCTTTTCAACAACGGAGGAGGGGGGGCGGGCCAGGCCCAATAGTGTTCTTTATGTGGTTTGAGGCGTAACAAGTTGCGATCATCTGGATCAGCTAAGTTTTCTAGTTTAGAAGGATCCGGGAATGTGTACTTGGATTTAGAATAGCCAACCCGGTTCCGGTGCCATCCAATATTTAACTCATTTTTGCTATAACTTCGTTCCAAATACTTCAAGTATGCGTGCTCTTGGCTTTGGAAAATATAGTGTCGCAGGGCCATTGATTCTTTTGAAAGCACTATATCATCCCCTGCTATCTTGTGGCCTCCAGTGTTAACATTGCTTACATCAAGGGATGACTTCCAAGCGCGCATAAGCCTAAGGGGTTCTGGCTCGAAGAAGTAGTAATAACGAAGAGGTTGCGTTTTTCCACAGCTGGGTTCGTAATCCTGTTCAACAGGCAGGAATACATATTCGTCAAAGTTTATAACATTGGATCCACTATTAGAAATTCGAACTATGGCTTGATGTAACGTTTCGTTCGGTACATAAGAATGCATTATTTCATCGGCATCGTGATGAATAATCCAATCTGAATCCAAGCTTTTATAGAGTTTCTCCTTGGCTTGTAGCAATGTGATCCAATCGTAATAACCTTTGTATTCTATTTGTTCAAATGCAGCCAGATTATTTCGAAACTCCGTTCTAAAAGGTACTTTTTCGCTCCCGTCAGTGGAATCATTGTCTATTATGGCAAAGTCTATGTTGTTCTTAACTAAGTGCTGCAATAAATTGTCCAAATATGCAATCTCGTTTCGAACAGCAATTATGGCGATAGCACGCATTGTCATTCCCATACTATTTTGTGAATTCAATTTCTAAAAACAACTCTGCTGAGTTGGAAATAAGCTTAGCTGTGGCAACATAGAAGACCTCTTACATTCATCAAAGTTAGCGGAGTACAATTAGCACGCAGCTTTTACAAGACGAACGAATTCAGATTCCACGTGCTATTGAAACCCGCTTTTTGTCGAGTTGAGTTGGCTATGATTCTGAACCGCTCAAGTTATCTCGGCAAGATTCAGGTTGTTGCATAGCATAGCTAAAACGCGTAATCCTCGAAGGGCCTAAGAATGTCTATGGAAGTACCGCGCGCCCTCCTGCTATCGGCTCAGGATTTTCAGAAGTAGTAAGAAAGTGAGGTAGTCATTCATTATTCATATTGCTCCCCAGGCCAAGAGTCACAACTTGGCCGAATCTGCTTGGTCAGACGGATTAGAGCGATTAGCGGCGTAATCCCAAAGAGCCGGCACAACAACAAGACCCATTCCCGGTAGGAGAGCTTCTTCTACGGCGCCTTCGACAATTTTGACAGGCTGGATATTCGCAGCATTCCAAATAACTTGCCGAAATTCGTTGAAAATGGCAAGCCGTAGTCCATAGATACCCGGGCGGAGGGGTACGTCTCTTATCAAAATACGCACTTCGTGAGAACCGGGCTGAAAGTTAGGTCGGCCACTATCGTCCGCGTTTCCAACTGAGAGAATCTGGAAGAAATCCAGCGTATGCAAACCTACGACAAATTCAGGTTGTGTTAATTCTCGATCAACGTGAAAGATGATTCGAACTTCCATGGGGGAGTGCATCGTAAGTGTCGATGGGCCTGCGTTGGCTCCAGCGCCAACTTTAATCGAAAGAACCCGGAAGAAACTTACGGCCTCTTGCGGAGTCAGACCTTTAAAGGCTGATTTATGTGATTCGGATACCTGGTTCTGCGCATCCGAGAAGTAGCGCGAAGCAACTTCGCTTACATTCCCGTCTATCAATAAGTGCCCATGTTCCAGCATGATCAGGCGATCACATACCCTCTCCAATTGCCTGATATTGTGCCCAACTATCAGTACCGTACGATCTCGGCCCTGAATGTATTGAGCTATACGATCAATACACTTTTGCTGGAAGCTGATGTCACCGACTGCGAGCACTTCGTCCACAAGCAGCAAGTCACATTCAACCGAAGTAGCAATCGAAAAACCGAGCCGCACCAGCATTCCGGAACTATACCGCTTGACCGGGGTGTCGATAAAATCCTCCAGCTCGGCGAATGCGATGATGTCATCAACTTTTGAGGCGATCTCTTTCCGGGTGAGTCCCAGGATCGTGCCGTTCAGATAGATATTCTCGCGCCCCGTCATTTCGCCGACAAGGCCCGCGCCAACTTCGATCAGCGGTGCGACTTTTCCCCTTATAGTCACGGAGCCGCTGGTCGGCGTAGTGATTCCGCAGAGATGCTTGAGCAGCGTGCTCTTTCCGGCTCCGTTGTGGCCTATGATCCCGACGACTTCGCCGTGCCTTACGCTGAAGCTGACATCGTCGAGGGCCCGGAAGCGCTTGCGTGTGGGAGTTGAGCGGCCCAGCAATCGACGGCCCAAAGATCTTAACCCCTCAAGTGCACCTAAACGGTACTCTTTTACAAGATTCTTGACCTCGATGACTGGCAGGTCGTTTTCTTCCGAAGTGCTTTGTGAAACGGTGTGATTAGATGACATCGGCGAAGTAGGCCTCGGCCCGTTTGAAGAATGCGTAGCTGAGCGGGAGTAGTATTGCGACGAGAATGGCGCCGGGGAGCAGGGTGGACCAGTCAGGTGCCTGTCCCAGCAACACGGCGCGTTGCATGCCTTCGATCACTCCGGCCATCGGATTCATCATGTAGAGCGTGTAGATGAGTTCACTCCACTCCCCGGCAGCCTGTCGTTCCAGTAAAGCCGCCCGCACGAGTGGGAGTGGGTACATCACGGGAGAAACATACATCATCATCGAAAGCATTAGCGGGATGCCCTGGGACATGTCGCGTGCATAGACGTTGACCGCCGCCCCCGCCAATCCGATGGTCAGCGCCGTGAGCATCGTGTAGAGAATTAGTGGCACAGACCAAAGCACCTGCCAGGTTGGGGCCCAATCATACCAGACCATCAATAAGGACAGAATTATGAACCCGACGCCGAGTTCGAGAGTTTTTGATAGCATGCTGGACAGTGGAAAAATTTCCCGGGGAAAGTAGATCTTTTTAACAAGGCTGGCATGACGTACGACGCTTCCGACACTGTCACTGGCTGCATTCTGAAAGTACATCCATGGCACCATCGCGCAATAGGTTAACAGGGCGTAGGGGACCTCGCCGCTGTCGATGCCGACGAAACTGCGCACTATCATGAAAATGGCGAGTAGTATCAATGGACGAAAAACTGCCCAACTGATACCGAGATAGCTCTGCTTGAACTGCAGTGAAATATTTTTCCACATGAGAACGCGCAGCAGTTCCCGGTATTCGAAGATGTTTTTTATCGCAGCTAGCATGGATGCCTTGGTTAACAATCGGGCAACGGGGAAATTGAGCATCCGCCGAAGCATAGTTTCAGACACGCGTAAAACTGTCGTGATCACCAATCTTACGCGGTCGGTGTGTCGGGCGCGCTGATTGCGGTCAGTCGGGCTAGAATAGCACACAAGTGTCAGCTTTATCGGCGACTTCGATCACACCTTAAGTTGTAAGCCACCCCCAAATTGGGCGGTCCGGAAATTCCTACTTTCTGTTGCTGGAGGTGACCAACCATGCCTCTATCGTTTCGATGGTTGCACCTTTTCCACGGGCACTGCGTGTCCCAGGAACTTGAGTGGACTGCTGGTGTACCCATAAGCGCCTGAACAGAAAACTGCCAACAAATCCCCTGCCTCGGCAGTGGGAAGCTCGACTTTCTTGCCAAAGGTATCGATCGGTGTGCAGAGAGGTCCAACTACATTCACAGTCTCAGCCGTGGGTAGTCCGGCCTTGTCGATTAACACTATAGGGTAGGGCTTCTTAATGATCTGCCCCAGGTTGCCGGACGCTGCAAGCTGATGGTTCATACCGCCGTTCAATACCAGGAAGACCTCGCCGCGTGACTCTTTACGATAGAGAATCTGAGCTAGGTAGATTCCGGCCTCACCGATCAGATAGCGACCTGTTTCAACGATGAACCGGGTCTGTGGGAAAAGGCTGCGTTTCTGTTGCAACAGAGTCTGCAGTGCAGTTCCTACTGCCTGAATATCAAGCTCTTCGTCTGTAGCAAAATAAGGGATACCGAATCCGCCACCCAGGTTGATCATGGTGGGGGGTAGCGGACAATGGGGCAAGAGCTTCTCGATCAGGGTAAAGGCCTGTTCCAAAGCAGTGATGATCGATTGATGGCTGAGATTCTGGGAGCCGGCAAAGACATGAAAACCGACGAAATTGAGATTGGGCCAGCGCTTGAAGCTTTGCAGAATAGCCGGGATCTGCTCTTCGTCAATGCCGAATACCTTGGGCCCACCTCCCATGCGCATGCCGGACGCCACGAGTTCATAGGCTGGATTGATCCGCAGCGCGATGTTCAGCTTTCTGCCCAGCTTTTCAGCGATTGCGTTGGCCTGGTTAAGCTCTTCTTCCGATTCCGCATTCAGGCTGTCTATTCCGGCGGCACAAGCGGCTTCGAGCTCTGAAGGGCTTTTCCCTGGCCCTGCGAAGCCTATCCTGTTGGCAGCTACACCTGCCTTCAGAGCAATTTCCAGTTCTCCTTTCGAGGCCACATCAACGCCGCAACCCAGATTCTTGAAGTAGGCCACGATGTCGGGGTGAGGATTGGCCTTGATGGCGTAGTGAATTTCCACCTCGGCGGGCATAGCTGCCCGGAGTTTTTCGTACTTTTGCCGGGCTACATTCAGGTCGTACAGGTACAGTGGTGATCCGGTTTCTGCGACTATATCTGACAAAGGTTGACCACCGCTATAAACCTTGTTGTCCCGTATCTCAAAATACTTAAGTACTGAGTCCAGTGCCTTGTGCATAGTAACTTTCGATTCCTGGGCTTTCTGATTAGCGTCATTCATAACAGCTTTGCGTACACTGTCTGATAACGTGCCACGCTGGTTTTCCAAGTCCGCTCCTGTTCCACGAACGCCCGGCCATTATCGCGCATACGCTGCCACTCGTCGCGCCGCTCAAGCAGTTCATTGACCGCCCCGACCAGCGCCTCTGCCTGGCCGGCCTTGAACAGAATCCCGGTTTCCCCGTCGTGGATCAGCTCTTGGTGGCCGCCCACATCGGAGGCGATGACCAGGCGTCCCTGGGCCATGGCTTCAAGCGGTTTGAGCGGCGTCACCAGGTCGGTGAGCCGCATGGACAGGCGGGGATAGACGAGAATGTCGACCAGGTTGTAATAGTCTTGCACCAGGCCATGATCGACTCGGCCGGGCATAATCACCTTTTCCTCCAGGCCCAGTTCCCTGATCAGTTGGCGGATATTTGCCTCCTGAGGACCACCGCCGACCAACAGCAGGCGCAAGTCCGGATGGCTGGCCAGCAGGGCTGGCAAAGCCTGAACCATCAGAGGGATGCCTTCATAGGCATAAAAGGAACCAATAAAACCGAGGACGGTTTTGCCTGTCAGGCCGAGCTGCTCTTGCAGGCTGGCAGTGGGTGAGCCGCCAACGCTGAAACTGCCGGTATCCACGGCGTTGGGTATGACAGTGATTTTGTCTGCTGCTATCTCCCTGCTGACGATCTCGGCTCGCAGCCCTTCGCAGATCGTGGTGACGGCATCCGCGTTGCGGAACACATGGGTTTCCAGGGCACGGCTGAGGCGGTAGCGCAGCCCCCATTCGCGGCTGGTGCCGTGGTCGACTGCCGCGTCTTCCCAGAACGCGCGGCATTCGTAGACTACCGGAAGATTCAGCCGCTTCGCGGCGCGCAGGGCGGCTATGCCGTTCAGGGCAGGGGAGTGGGCATGCAGGACATCCGGCTTCTCTAGCTCGGCCACCTCTTCGATCCGGCGGCTCAGGGTGCTGATAACCTGCCACTGGTTTAGTACGGGCAGTCGAGTCGCGCCACCGGCCGGCATCGCGGTGCGATAAAAGTGCAGGCCGTCCACGGTCTCCTCACTGGCCGGGCTCTCGCCCTGCTTGAGTCCGGTGACATGGGCGGTGTGCCAGCCCAGCGCCCGTTGCTCCCGCAGAATATTGCGGGTGCGGAACGTGTAGCCGCTGTGCAACGGTATGGAATGGTCGAGGATATGGAGAATACGCATGATGAATCCGCCTACCCTGTCACACAGAAATCATCGTCACGGATGGTGGCCTGGAACATCAGCAGGGACCACAGTGGTGCACTGTGATCACGCATTCCCGACTGGTGTTCATTAACCAGCCGTTCCAGGTAGTGCTGGTTGAATAACCCTGTCTTCACCAGGCCGCCTTCCAACAGGTCCCGGCGCAGCCGTTCTTTCAGCGGGCCGCGAAACCAGTTGGCCAGCGGGACCCCGAAGCCCATCTTGGGCCGGTACAGCACGTCGTGGGGCAGCAGGGGTTCAAACGATTTCTTCAGCACGTATTTACCTTCCTGGCCGTGCAGTTTCTGGCTGCGAGGCAGGCCGGCGGACCATTCCGCCAGGGGGTGATCCAGCAGCGGCACGCGTACCTCCAGGCTGTGGGCCATGCTGGCCCGGTCCACCTTGGTGAGGATGTCGCCCACCAGGTAGGTTTTCATGTCCAGGTATTGAATCAGCGCCAGCGGATCGTCAGACGTGCAGTTGGCGGCGTGTTCGGCGAACACGCTGTCCACGGAATAGTTCTGCAGCTGCTGCTGCAGGGCAGGGCTGAACATGGCCCGGCGCTGCTCCGCACTGCAGATTGAGACGGAGTGCAGGTAGGCTTCGACGCTGTTGCGGGCCAGGGCCTGAAACGTGGTCTTGGCGCGGAAAATCCGCGGCGCCCAGTCCGCTTTGGGGTACAGGCGCCCCAGGGTGCCGAACAGTATGCGTCGCAGGCCCAGGGGCAGGGCTCCGCGCAGGCGTTCTTCGTTCATATGCCAGCGGTAACGACGGTAGCCGGCGAACATCTCGTCTCCGCCATCGCCAGAAAGTGCCACCTTCACCCGTTGCCGGGCCAGTTCGCACACCCGGTAGGTGGGGATGGCCGAGCTGTCGGCATAGGGCTCGTCGTAAAGGGCGGCCAGGGTGTCCAGCAGGTCGAAGTCGTCACTGCTGACACGATGCTCAACATGGTTGGTCTGGTAACGCTCGGCAACCTGAGCGGCGTACTCGGTCTCATTGAATTGCTTAACATCAAAACCGATGGCACAGGTGTTGACCGGGTCGTCCTGCAGCTGCGCCATCATGGCAACGACTGCACTGGAGTCGACACCACCGGACAGGAAAGCGCCAAGTGGCACATCCGCCACCAGGCGGACCTGCACCGCTTCGCGAACGCGCGCGAGCAACTCTTCCCGAGTCTGTGCCTCACTTCGCGCCGGTTCGTCGTGGAATGTGATATCCCAGTATTTGTGCTGCTCAGGCATACCGGCGCCGCGCTTGAGCAGCAGGGTGTGCCCGGGGCGAAGTTTATAAACATTCTGATAGATGGTCTTGGGCTCGGGGATATAACCCAGCGCGAAATAGTCTTCCACCGCCCGGGGTTCCAGCTGCCGTGGCAGCCCGGGGTGGGCTTTCAGCACCTTGAGTTCGGAACCGAATAGGAACTGTTGATCGGGTAGCAGGGCATAGAACAGCGGTTTGATACCGAAGCGGTCCCGGGCCAGAAAGAGACTCTGTTGCTGCTGGTCGTACAGAGCAAAGGCGAACATGCCACGGAAGTGCTCGACACAGTCGGGCCCCCATTGGCGCCAGGCATAGAGGATTACTTCGGTGTCGCAGTTGGTTTTGAAAGTATAGCCCAGGGCCTTGAGCTCATGCCGCAGCTTCTGGAAGTTGTAGATCTCGCCGTTGTAGACCACACAGAGCGTGCCGTCGTCACTGAACATGGGCTGCTGGCCGCTAGCCAGGTCGATAATGGAAAGGCGGCGATGCGCCAGACCAACGCCGGGTTCGATATGGGTGGCCCCCTCGTCCGGTCCGCGGTGGAACTGGCTCTGGTTCATGGCCTCCAGCACGGCCTGGTCCGGGTGACGCTGTTCCCTGATGTCAAAAATACCTGCGATACCGCACATGGGGACTGTTTCCTCAGTGTCCTCTTAAACCGGAACGGACAGCTCCGTGATACAACAGCTCATCATACAGCGTCAGGTAACTTTCGACTGTGCGCTGCCAATCAAAATGTTGCCGGATGTGCGCCATGGCGGCCTGGCCCATCGCCTGGCGCAGGGATTGGTCATCGATCAACCGGGTGAGGGCGCCAGTCAGGGTATCGGCATCGCCGGCCGGAAACAACAGCCCGGTTCGCCCCTCCTGAACCAGCTCGGGATTGCCGCCCACAGTAGAGGCGATGACGGGGAGGCCGCTGGCCATGGCTTCCAGAATAGTGTTTGAGATGCCTTCTCCCAGTGAGGGTAATACGAACACATCCATGCTCCGCAGCAGCTCGGGAATGTCCTCCCGGTCCCCGGCCAGCCAGACCTGGTCCTGCAGCGACAGTCGGTCGATCTGTGCTTCCAGCGCTGCCCGTTCGGGGCCGTCTCCAACGATCATCAGCCGGAGCGTGTCGCGTAATGCCGGGCGTTCTGTCTGGAGTTGGTGCAGGGCAGTCAACAATAACTGCTGGTCCTTTACAGCCGCCAGTCGCCCGACGGTGCCGATCACAACCCGATTACTCTGCGGCCGGAAATTGTCAGGCAGTTCTGCTTTACCATCGCCCGGTTGGTTGGCCTGTGGTGCAAAACGGGCTGTGTCCACGCCATTGTAGATCTGAACAACCTTTTCTGCAGGAATACGGACCGTGTCTGCCAGCCATTGGGACAGATCCTGGCTGACGGCAATGAAGCGGTGGATCAAAGGGCTGAGGAAGCGGCGCAGGGTGTTGTATTTGCGGTTGCTGCCATTCAGGTCGTTCATGTCCCGGCCGTGCTCGCCGTGGACCCGTTTGCAGCCGGGCATCAGCAATCCAAGTACCTGGGTTTCCAGGGCGGCCAGGTTGCGGGTATGGACGATGTCTGGCCGCAGGCGGCGCAGGTGCCGCCATAGCCGCCAGTACATGCCGAGATCGTGGCCGGGCTTTTTGTTCAGCTCAATGACTTCGACGTCCGGTGCCGTCAGTCGCCGTGAGAACTCTTCGGCGTGGCTCAGGCAGATGATTGCGTGACGGTAACGAGACGGAGGGCAGCGGTTGATGATGTTGACCAGGCCATTCTCCAGGCCGCCGGTGCCCAGTGTGAAAATGATGTGCACGAGCAGAGGGGGCTGTGACGGCCGCTTCATTCACCAGTCCCCACGCCAGCGTTGGGCTCCATCGCGAAGTCTCTATCTGCTGAACCGGGATTATCGGCAATACCGGTATCCAGGGAGTACTCGATGGCGGCAAGATGTTTTGCGATAAAGTTCTGCAGGGTCTGTCTGGCCTGCCCCCTGTCCCCATTCAGCTGAGTGGCGATGAATATGCGGGCGCCACGGCGATGGCCTTCAAGGAGCTGCTGTTTCGCCTCCAGTATCTTGATCAGGTACTGATTGGTCGCATGCCTATCGTCGATCCGGTACCAGGACCACACCAGCAGGTCGTCACTGCCCCGTGTGACCCGTGCCTCGGTCACCTGTCGGGGAGCTTCAAGATCTGTGAGCGCGCTTTGACTGCTCAGGAACTCCCAGTCATCCGACTCTGAACGCCAGGCGTTGATGGACGAGTCAACCAGTTCCGTGCCTTCTTCCTGTTGCAGGTATTGACGCAGGTGCAGTCCAACTGTCATTACGTCAACCCCGGACTGAGTCGCGTAAACCTGGTCAAGTTCCCGGTCAGCTCCTGGTTGAAGCGGCCGCCAGCGGGTATCCATCAAGTCTACAGCCTGCCAGGGCGACTGCCCGGGGGGCATAGACAGAGCAATGCTTTCGACCGGATCGCCACTGCGGTTCATGGCAGCAGCAAGAACAGGCCAACAGGCTGCGCAAAGCAGAGTAAGAACGAAAGCGCCACCCAATGTGCTGGCTTGCAGCGTCGTGGCTGGAGCACCGCTCTCAGCGTCCGGGGGTGTCGCTTCAGGCTGTTGCCAATAGCTTCCGATCCAGAACATCAGCATCATCACGGCGCCGAAAAATATCCAGCCAAACACAATATGATCTTCACCAGTGCCCAATCGCATGTCACTCAGGTGGCCGGCCAGTACCACGAAGTAGGCGCGAGCACTGTTGGCAAGCACCGGTGCGATGATGGCCGCCAGGACGAATAGCGATTGACGCCACAGGCTGGTGTAGTTCAGGTGGGCGTAGCACAAGCCGAGAGTGACCGACGCGATGACATAGTTCACACCGCTGCATTCCTCGATGACCGACCAGGTGCCGCTGGGCAGGTAGAGAAACATGCCTTCGCGAAGCACGGGTATGCCGCTGGCGCGCAGAAGATACTCGGTGGTGTCGGCGGTGAACTCCATCAGTGGCGGTATCAACCCGGATCCCATGGGCACGGCCAGGAACAGAAAGCCAAGTGGAAATGCAAAAGTTCTTGCCACCCCGGTGCCGACTATGGCCCAGATACCGCTGACCAGCAGGGCCACATAGGCAAACTGCTGGACCACTTGCACGTCCACCATGTTGGCCAGCAACCATAAAGAACCGAAACCGAGTATCAGAAGCAACACGCGGGGCTCCGGTTGCACCGTCAGCGCACTGAACCTCCCCCGTAGCCGCCATGCCAGATACACACTGAGGAGTGGAATGACAAAACTATGGGCGTACGTATCGGAACGCAGCCAGATTGCTACCATGGAGAGTGCTGTGCCGTGGAAAACCAGGGTGATAAGCAGAACATAGAGGGTTACGGCTGCAACCACCCATCTGGCATTTGTTGATTGACCGGCAGGGGTGCCGGCAATAGGTGTTATCCCTGACTGTGTCGTTGCAGTCGGGATGTATTCCGAAGCAGAGGCAGAGGCGGTTGCGCTGCGTTTATCGTGCCCCGCGCCGGCTACCGCCGCCATTGTGGAATCCTTACTCATGGCCGGGGTCTCCACCTTCCAACTGGTATGAGAGAGTTGGCGCCAGGTGTCGAACCACCTCTGGCAGTGTCTGGTTCCAGTCGAATAGCTGTTGTATCCGCATACGGGCCCCAGGCCCCAGGTCGGGATAGCGTCCAGAAAGGATTCCGTCGATCCCGGTCAGGTACTCGTCGGTACTGTCGGCCAGCAACACCTGTTCACCGTGCCGGGCGTCGATGCCTTCCAGTCCTTTGCGGCTCACCAGTACCGGCAGCGCCATGGCCATCGCTTCCAGCACTTTGTTCTGCACGCCACGCGCCACGCGCATTGGTGCCACAGCCGCCAGGGCATGTTTCAGCCAGGGTCGCATATCGGTTACCCGGCCCGTCACGGTGACACCAGGCAGTCGTGCCAGTCGTTGCACATTCGCGCCCGGGTTGCTGCCAACGATGAAGAAGGCCAGTTCCGGGTACCGCTTGCGCAGCACTGGCAGTACCTCATCGGCAAACCAGGTGACCGCATCCACGTTGGGCCAGTAGTCCATGGCCCCGGTGAAAACCAGTGCCCGGCAACCCGCCGGATAGGGGTTCTTTTGCATCGACGCCGAGTCAGCGGATGGATCAAAATAATGGAAATCGACACCGTTGTTATAGAAGCCGATCCGATCGGCGTTCTCAGGAGACAGCTGCCGGAATAACGCGGCTTCGGCGGCTGAGACAAAAAGGCTGGCGTCGTATTCCGCAGCCAGGTCCTTTTCGGTGCGCTGCAGCAGACCGGCCTCCCGGCGATACAGCCAACTCAATGGCCAAGGCTTCTGCTCCGCATACTGTCGCCACTTGTCCGAATCCACATCGACGAAATCGATGACCTTTCGTTCGAATAGCTCACTGTCAGACGGTACGAACTGCGCCATAGCGGCGGAATACACCAGCACATGTCGTATTCCGTAGGTGGCACAGGCCTCTGCAACCCAGCGCTGCATCTTCTGGTCAGCATAGTAGGGCAGTGTCAGAGCATTACCAGTTAACAGACCCGAAAGGCTCTTCCATCTTGCCAGACCGGGTCTGAGTGAGCGGAAGAATGTCTCCTGGCAATAATCGCTCAGAGCATCCACACCGGCCCAGTCAGAGGGATCATCGATGAATCCGGCCAGATGGATAGCGAAGTGCCGGCTCAGGTGTCGAAGCAGATGGAATGACCGGATCTTGTCCCCCTTGTTGGGCGGATAGGGGATGCGGTGGCAGAGGAAAAGCAGCGGCGTTTTACCCTGTTCCGTTGCCATTGGCTCGGTCTCGGTCAATTCTGTCTGTTGCACGGGCGCGATCGCCATCAGCCGAGGCTCCTGGCCAGGGGTGGCCCCAGCAGGTTTGCCACTGGCAGCGGCAGGCGTCGCCAGGTTTCCACCAGACGGCGATAACGAGGGTTGTTGGGGTTCACATCCGGCATCTCATCCGTGTTGACCAGGTAGTATTCATAGGGCAATGGCGCCGGCTCGAAACCCCAGTTTTTCTTGAACTTGAAGGGGCCGGTGTTGAACTTGCTGCGGCCGAAATCGAAGCAGTTCAGGCCCTCGTCGGCGCTGCGACGCATCAGCTCCCAGTACATAAAGTCATTACAGCCTTTGATGCTGCGTGCTCGTGCGATGCTGCCACCGTAGTAGGGCAGCACTTCGCCATGGAAGTAGAAACTCATTACACCGGCCACATCCTGGTTACCGTCCCGGATCATCAACACGCGGCAATCAACCCCAAACTCGTCCCGCAGAATCTCCAGGTAGCGGCGGTTGAATACCGGTGTACCCAGGTTGCGTACACTTTCGGAGTAGACCCGATAGAATCGTTTGCAATGGGGGTCAGCATCTTCTTCACTGATCAGCCCGGCGGCGATACCTTTGCGCACCATGGCCCGCTGCTTGTTGGGAATGGCCTTCATGTTTGCTTCATGGTCGGCGCTGAATTCCTTCCGGAACGTGTAGTACAGATCTTTGACAGGCCAGCCGGAATTCGAAGGTTGGGTATTGCGCAGCTCCAGCGCCTCGACGCCGGACTGCTCTGCCAGTTCACAGGCAGCCTTGCGTAGCGCGGCCCCGGCATCACTGTTCTCGGCGAGAATGCCCCCATAAACACAGAAGGGCAGGCTGGCGAGCTTGGTGCCAAACAGGCGACTGTGTACCAGTGCCAGTGGCAGCACACCGACGGTCCGGGCCGGCTGCCCGGCGTCCACTTCCTGCGCCAGCAGAAAATAGCTGGTGTGCCCGAAGGCGTCCTGTAACACCCGGCGCCAGCCAAAGCGGTGGCAGAATGTGGCCTGGGGATGTTGGTCCACGAAAGCGTCCCAGGCGGCTTGGTCTGTCTGCGTGCATTCCCGGACGGTTACAGTCATAGGGCCACTCCCTGCTGTTCCTGTTCGAGAGCTGTCGCCGGTGCTTCAATGGCCGCCGAGAACACGCGATCCATCCTGTCCCAACGGAAATCACTCAGCAGCCGATCCAGGCGGGGTTCCATCCGGGCAAGATTGAGATAATGGCGAAATCGGGTTTTTGCAGTGAGCCCCTCCGGTCGTGGCTGCTGCGGATCGATCTCCCAGGGGTGGAAATAGAACAGACCGCTTTCCTGCTCTTTCTGGTTGACATGCCGCAGGGCCCAGCGGGAAAAGTTATAGGGGAATAGACGGAACCAGCCGCCGCCGCCGCAATTAAGATTGCGGCCTGCCAGGGGGACCGTGGTCACCGGGATTTCGGTGATACGGCCATCCGCTGCGGCAAAGGCGAACCGGGAGGCGTCCGGCATGCCGTAGTGATCATGCCGGACCGGCACAATGCTGGAACTGTAGCGGTAACCGGCATCCGCGAGCATCTCATGAGCCCACGGCGTGTCGTAGCCGATGGAATAGCTGGCGGCACGATAGCCTTGCACAGGCATGCCGCCGATGTCCTCCAGCAGAGACCGGGTGCGGGTGATGTCATCGCGAAAAGTCTCCGGAGACTGAGCGCTTACCCGGGTATGTTCCCAGCCATGACTGGCCAGTTCGTGACCTTCGGCTACGATACGGCGCACCATGTCCGGCAGACGTTCGGCCACCCAGCCCAGTGTGAAGAACGTGGCTTTGACGTTGTGGCGGGCAAACAGAGCCAGTATGCGATCCACATTGGCTTCCACCCGCAATGGGGTCGATTCCCAGCTGCTGCGCGGGACATGGGGAGCGAATGCCGACACCTGGAAATAATCTTCCACGTCCACACTCATGGCATTGACCGGGGCTGTGGTATTCATGCCGGACATCAGGCCACCCTCAACGCCCTGTGCCAGTCGGCAATTACGGCTGCGATACGCTGTGCTGCCGCGCCGTCCCAGAGCTCCGGCTGGCGCCCGGCCTTGTCGGACCCCTTGAGGATATCGGCATGGGCTTTTCGTATTGCATCCGGGTCGGTGCCGACCACCGTATTGGTACCCTGGTCGACGGTAATGGGGCGCTCGGTGTTTTCACGCAGGGTCAGACAGGGCACACCCAGCGCCGTAGTCTCCTCCTGGATACCTCCCGAATCGGTGAGCACCAGACGGGCGTCGGCCATCAGCCCCAGCATTTCCAGGTAGCCCTGGGGAGGGAGCAATAAGATGTCGGCTTTATTCAACAGGCTGTCCAGGCCGGCGTCGCTGATCCTGGCCCGGGTTCGCGGGTGAACGGGGAAGACCAGGGGCGTCTGCTCGCTGATCTGCGCGAGTACTTCCAGCAGTCCCCTTAATAGGTCGGGATCATCCACATTGGAGGGGCGGTGCAGAGTCAGCAGTCCGTAGCCGTTGTCCCTGAAAGCAGGTGGTGCGCCCGCAGAGGCCAGGGTCGCGCTGGCAGATACCGCATTGGCCAGGTTATAGCGCAGGGAGTCGATCATCACGTTGCCGACAAAATGAATCCTGTCGGCAGCAATACCTTCCCGTTGCAGATTGGCAGCGGCTGCGGCTTCGGTGGTGAACAGCAGGTCAGACAGTTGATCGGTAAGAATGCGGTTGATTTCTTCCGGCATGGCACGGTCCCCGCTGCGCAGGCCGGCTTCCACGTGAATTACGGGTACCCCTTTTTTGGCCGCTACCAGCGCGCAGGCAATCGTGGAGTTGACGTCGCCCACTACCAGTATTGCCGCCGGACTGTGTTCTTCCAGTACGGGTTCGAAACGTTGCATGATCTGACCGGTCTGCACGGCGTGGCTACCGGAGCCTACTTCCAGGTCCACATCCGGTTCGGGAATGTGCAGCTGATCGAAAAAGGTGTGTTTCATCGCCGCGTCGTAATGCTGGCCGGTATGCACTAGACTGGCGGTCAGCCCGCTACCCGGCGCCATGAACGCGCGCATCAGGGGGGCGATTTTCATGAAATTGGGCCGTGCTCCCACTACGCAGAGAATATGAGGGACGGAATAATTCTGCTGCATCATTGATTTTCCCAAGAGTCGCTGAAAGGCTGGTTGTGTTGTACGAACACTAAAACTGATGTTGTAGCGAAAGTGTCACCCGGTTTTCTTCGAACTGATTAAAGGCGTTTAAGATGAAATCGGCGTCTGAATCCCGGCGTGTGTAGTCATACCCGAGATTCATAGAGGTATTGGGGCCCAGGCTGCGACTCAGGCCAACTCCTGCGCGCCAGGTTTCTGAATTCTGGCCAAAGAATCCCACATTGCCCCCCTGGCCCTCTCTTTCACTCACTAGCACCCGGATATTCCCTGAGAGCGCGGCTGACAGCGACCGGGTGAAAACCACATTCAGGTCCGTAAAGGTGGCTTCACCGGAATCTGCTGTACGCAACTGCCTGGAATCGGTGGCTCTGACTGTAATAGTGGATCGCCGCGCAGAGTAGCTGTACCTGACGTTCAGCCGTTCGTTGATGATTGGCGTATCGCCGATGAATGTTGGTTCTCCGTTTACCGTCAGCGGATCGCCCGGTAGCTGGTCAAACTCAGGGACAACAATGTCACCCGAAATGTCACCCGAAACCTGGCTGGACGCCCGCAAATTGCGGGGAATCGTCAGCGAACGTGCGTAGTCTACTACCACCGTGCTGCGTCGGTGACGATAGCTGACGCTCATGCGCGGGGTGCGGCCAAAGAATCGCTCGCCGTAACCGAGAGACACATTCACCCGCTCAATGGGTGCCCAGCGCAGCCCCACATCCCAGTACGAACCGTCGATGTCAGGGCTAGTGCTGATGAATTGGTTCCATTCCTGACCCAGAAGAAATTCGATCTGCCAGCCTGCAACCAGTTGCAGTGCGGCCGTGGCTTCCGCTGAGGACAGGGTGTTGTCGAAAGCAGGTCTAAGCTCACTGGGATCAAAAGTAAATTTGCTGTAACGACCGGCAATGCCCAGGCTCAAGCGGTTGCCATTCTGCCTGCTGCCCAGATTGAACTCTCCCCGGTCCTCGCTGCTGTCCCCGAAAAGGCTGACGGCGTTCTGCTGTTCATTGTGGTAATAGCGCAGGCGCAAATCGGCATTGTCGGCAATCCGGCGCTGGACCCGGGCCCCTGCGCCGTACTGGGTGGTGATATTGATGTTATTGCGGCCGTCGAACCGGTTTGTGCCTCCCGCTGCAAAGGGGTTAATGGGATTCCTGCTAACAACTGCATCGGATTCAAGTGTCAACCAGTTCTCGACCAGCTCCAGTTCACCAAGATAACGCAGGCTGGGAATGACAGCTTGACGATTGGTGAGCAGTGCACTCTGGCCGACGTTGCATTCCAGGCTACTGTCAGCCAGGTAGTTGTAGGTGATGGCGGCGTTCAGGGAAAGATTGGCGCGCGCTCCCTGACCGCTTATTCGCAGGGTCGGTGTCACCGTGGTGGCGCTGCGCCCTACCGGCTCGTCAGTACTGAGACATATGTTTTCTGAGTAGAAGGTGTTCAGAGAGACGCCGCCACTGCGCTCCCATTCTGCTGCAAAAGAATGATGCGATAGCAGTGTGCCGCCAATCAGCAAGCCGGTCAGCAGGGGGGTGCCTGGCTTCATTTCTGGTGGGCTCCCGATGCCTGTTTGCTGTTCTCTTTCCGTTGCCCATAGCCGTATCCATAGCCATAGCCCGAGCCGATACCTATACCGAACAGTTTGAAACGACGCCTGGGAGCCTTATTGAGTATGGACGCCACCATTTTATCTTTGCCGATGCGCTCCAGGGCCTCGCGTACTGCATGTTGAGGGGTGATATTTGCCGCTGCTACAAACACGATCTGGCCCATGAAACTGGCCAGCACGCTGGATTCGTTGGTCAGCAGCAGGGGTGGTGAGTCGAAGATGACGACACGATCCGGATATCGTGTCGACAGTTCATGCATCAGATGGTGCATTCTCTTGCTGGCCAGCAATTCTGTGGCATTCTCATGGCGGGCACCAGACGGCATAACGCACAGATTTTTTATTGACGTACGCAGGATGGTCTCCTCCGGTGTGGCGTCACCTACGAGGATGTCGATCAGACCCGGCATTCCGTCAGGTATTTCCAGCTCCCGGCCGGCTGAGCCTTTGTGCACGTCGGCATCCACAAACAGCACTGTCTTGTCCTGCTCCATGGCGATACTCATGGCCAGGTTCAGTGACGAATACGTCTTGCCGTCGCCTTCAAGGGCGCTGGTCACCATGATCAGATTGGAATTCTCGATCCTTGACGCCGATTGACCGGAAATATTCCTCAGCAAGGGGCGTTTAATGGACCGGAATTCTTCTGCTGTTGCGCCACGTGGCGTAGTTGGCGTCAGGTATCCTTTGTCATAGAGATGCTCAAATGGGATGACAACATCGGCGTTGTCATCCTGGGACAGGGCTGCATTGGTCTGACCAGGCGGTTCATCAGTGGGAGCTGTTGCCGGCTGCTGTTTCTGAGTGGTCTGCAGCGCTTTCTCGATGGTGCTCATGTCCCTTCCTTAATTCATCGTGATAGTTCAGTAAGCTGCCAGTCGTCAGCCGATCAATCCGGGCAGGGTTGTAAGTGCTCCGTAGGCAACCACCAGCCCCATTGCGCAGCACAGGAAAGCGACCAGCGCCAGCAGTTCCTTCCGGGTTTCCGCCTGTGTCTTCTTGTAGGTCACGTTGCCGAGCAGTGGCACTCCGGTTGTCTGAGTCAGCATTCGGGGATCGGTCACGATGGGGAACAGCAGTGTCAGCAGAAGCGCCAGAGCGCCCCCTGCACCCAGTGCCATCACCAGCACACCGCCGTTCAGCATGGGCTTGTTCGGCTGGCTGGGTCGGCGCGGCACAAAAGGCGGATCGATCACCCGGAACGTGACATCTCCGGCATTACGCTGCACATCTTCTGACAGGCGTGCGGATTCGCGCCTTTGCAGAAACTGCTGATGCTGATTGAACAGCACATCGTAGTCACGATTCAATTGTGTAAGCTGCGCTTCCACATCCGGAATCTGATTCACCTGGGCTTCCAGTTCATGGACCCTTTCTTCGTATTCAGCAACCCGGACTTTTAGTTCGGCAGCCTGAGCCCGTGTTTCTGCAAGCCGGGAGCGCATGCCCTGATAGATGGGGCTGTCCGACAGCGTGATGATATTTCTGTCCGGCATGCCAGCAGCTTCTTCCAGGTTCTGCTGTCTTTCTGCTTCCAGGTCTGCAATCAGGCTTTGAGTGCGCCTGACTTCCGGATGTCGCTCCGTGTAGCGGGTCAGCAGTTGATCTAACTGTACCTTCAGGCTCTGGATCCGCTGATCCAGCGCAGAGTTTGCTCTGCTTCTGCCGCCACTGGCTATAAAAACAGGCTCTTCCCCTTCGATCTGCCGATTGAGCTCTGACTGGCGGCTCTCCAGTTCCCGCAATTGCAGGCGCACGGCCTCCAGGTCGCTTCTGGCGCGCCGCAGTCGATTGTAATAGTCTCCAGCTTCGCCAGGGAGCATATCGACGTTGGTCCGCTTGAAATCCGCCAGGCGACTCTCGGCTTCTACCAGACGCTTCTCTGACTCAGCTATCTGCTGCTCGATGAAGTTCTGCGCGCCAGAGTTGTCAGCGGTCTGATTTTCCATCGAGGTTTCAATGAATACTGTAATCACTGCCTGGGTAAGACGTCTTGCGATGTCACGGTCCCGATGAGTCACTGAAATGGAGTACAGTGAGTTATTGCCCCGATTTCCGCTCAGCCGGATGGCGCCACGCAGCTGCCCTATTACAGCTTGTTGCTGGGCCTCCGTTGTGGCAGTCAGATCCATATCAGTCATCCGGGCCAGTCGCTCAAGATTAGGTCGGCTCAAGAGAGTCTGGCTCATCATCGATATCCGCTCATTGGGATTCGGTGTGATCGTCAATCCCCGCATCAACGGCCCCAGTATGGAGCTGGTGTCGGCATAGACACGGGCGTTGGCGACATAGGATTCAGGCATCCGGGACACGTATACCCAGCCAGCAATGGCGATCAGCCATGCAATCACCAGGGCAGACCAGCGGTGTCGCCAGATACCAAAAATGTAGCTCTGCAGTAGGGCTAGTGTTTCCTGCATGGCTTTCTCTTTTTAACCTCTTAGTGAGTTACCTTAAGGTACTCTGAAATCTCAATTGAACGGATAATGGATCAGAACCAGGATTCTGTGATGATCACGATGTCACCGGGCCGCAGGGCCATATTTGCGGAAATGTCGCCGTCCCTGAGCAGGTCATCCAGGCGCAATCCATAGGAGCGGTACTGCCCGTCTTCCGCCCGCACCAGTACCGATCGATTGCCGGCTGCAAATTCTGTCATGCCGCCCACGGCCACCATCAGGTCAAGCAGGGTCATATGGCGGGAAAAGGGGACAGTTCTCGGTTCGGTTGCCTCGCCGATGACGCTGACCCGCTGCTCAGGCACTCCGACGAAGCCCTGCACGATTACGCTGACTATGGGATCGCGAACGTACTCGGCATAGGTTTCTTCGATTTGCCGTGCCAGTTCCGTGGGTGTTCGGCCACTGGCTTCCATGTCTTCAACCAGGCGCGTAGTGACCTTGCCGTCCGGGCGCACGATGCTGGAGGAACTGAGTTCCTGTTGCCCCCAGACGAAAATCTCGAGTCTGTCACCTGGGCCAATGATGTAGTTGTAATCGGGTGGATCGAAGCGTTCGGTCAGCGGAACCGTCTCGGGGCTGCTGCTGCAGGCGCTCAGAATCAATGTTGCCATCAGGACAGCGGGCAGCGCCAGGCAACGACACATGGATGATAGAAATGGTTGTGCGATCATATCTCTGTTCCTCACGGGCAAAACCTGTTTGAATTCAGGCGTCGGCTCAAAACCGTTGTTGCAAATATCTTTCTCTGACTACCTATACCTAACTTCTTAATATCAAAGTACATACCAAAGTCTGCATAGTTTACTCATTCTGGCTGCCACTCGATAAGGGTGATCCCCGTCTATCGTGGAGAAGGTAGCCGGATTCCATGACATTATATGTGCGCTAGAGCACCTATCTTGTCGGATACTGGCCCAAGATCCTATCTGCAGTGCTCGTCCGCCAGCGCGCGGCGGTCGATCTTGCCATTCTGGTTATGGGGCATGGTCTCGCGCACGACAATCTGCGCCGGTTGCATAAAACCCGGGAGCTCCGCCCGGCAGTAGTTTAACAGCTCTGCCCGAAGAGTATCGTGTCCTGTTCCCCAGCCATCGACGGGAGTGACTATCAGCAGGATGGTCTGCCCAAGCTCAGTATGCGGGACCCCCATCGCAGCGGCGCCGGCAACCAGGCCGGAACTGTAGGCGACTTCCTCGATTTCTGTGGGGCTCACCCGATAACCGGAGGTCTTGATCATGTCGTCCTTGCGGTTGACGAAGAACAAGTAACCTTCCTCGTCCAGCGTCACCTGATCGCCGGACCAGACGGCCAGCTCCGGTACCGGCAGGTTACTGTCCTGCACCGGTGAGGGCTTGAACCGTTCTGCTGTCTTTTCCGGGTCGTTCCAGTAGCCCAGGGCCACCAGCGCACCACGATGCACCAGCTCCCCGGGTTCGTTAGGGCCGCAAAGCTCACCCGCCTCGTTTACAACCAGGATCTCGGCATTGGGAATGGCCTTGCCGATGGAGCGCGGCCGCTGGCTGACCTGGTCCGGTGGCAGATAGGTGGAGCGGAATGCCTCGGTAAGGCCGTACATCAGGTAGATGCTGGTGTCCGGCAACAGCTGCTGCAGGGCGGTGGTGGTGGCTACGGGCATGGCGCCGCCCGTATTGGTGAGGTAACGCAATGTGCCGGCGATCTCTTCGGGCCACTCCAGCTGCACCAGCTGGTTCCACAGTGTCGGTACCGCCCCGAGCCCGGTGATCCGGTAACGCACCATCGCCTTCAATACATCACGGGGGAGCAGATAGTCCATCAGCACTACTGACGCACCGGCACAGAACGCCGTGGTGAGCTGGCTGAGGCCTGCATCGAAACTCAGCGGAAGTATGGCCAGGATCCGGTCTTCCGCGGTGTTTTCCAGGTATTGTGCCACGCTGCGGGCGCCGGCCATCATATTGCGGTGTGAGAGGACCACGCCTTTGGGGTTGCCGGTGCTGCCGGAGGTGTAAAGGATAGCCACCATGTCATTGTCGATGCGCCGGTGAGGCTGTTTCTTGGGGGCCGACAGCAGGTTGGTCCAGGTGTCCAGTTGTATCCACGGAGCCCGGCGCACCTGTTCCGCCACGGTTTCGCTGATGCTCTCATCGATGACGATGACGGTATGCAGGTCCGGCCACTCCGTCACCTGGTCGGCCAGTAGTTTGAGCCGCTGCAGCGAGGTGACAAGAACCCCGGTCTGACAGTGTTGGAGAATGTAGGTGACCTGTCTGGGTTTGAGCGCGGGGTTTACCGGGACGAAACTGGCCCCGGCACAGGAAGCGCCAAAGAGAGCCGCAACCGTCTCAAGTTGTTTCGGGAGATAGACGGCAACGCGATCACCGGCGGAGATGCCCGTGGCCAGTAACCCGTTCGACACTCGCTGGATGGTTTCGTGCAATTGCGAATAGGACAGGCTGCTGTCCCGGAAAATGACAGCCGGTCTGTCGCCGTCGGACGCTGCCCTGTCGCTTATCAGTTCATGAATCAGAACGGCCATGCCACTGCATCTCCTTGTGAGGCTCTCCCCGAGAGGGTACTGTTCGTGCGAATATACAATTATCTGCCTATTATCCATTACAGGCCCACGAGGTTTCAATTGATGTTCTGGTCGCGCCCGGAATTGCGTGTGCTGTTCGTCTGCACAGCTAATGTCTGTCGCTCTCCGCTGGCGGAAGGGCTCCTGCGTCAGCGATTGCATGAGAACGGCCTGGCGGGCCGGATACAGGTGAGTTCCGCGGGTACGACCGCCCTGCGCGGTCTGCGCCCCGATCCAAGGGTCATAGAGGTGGCTACGGAAGCCGGTGTGCCCCTGGGGCGAATCCGCTCACGACGGCTCACGACCAGAATGCTCATGCGAAGCGACTACGTGCTGGTGATGGACCGCAGCCAGCTGGAGGATATAAGGAACATGGGCTGGGGCCCTGCCAATACCCATGGTGATGCGAACGGCGATGTTTCTGACCCTACTTCCGACAATGTCCAGCTGCTCGGCCACTTCCTGCCGGAGACCGGGGCGAGAGCATTTGTTCCTGACATTCCAGACCCGTACTTCGGTGATCCTCAGGGGTTTCGTGATGTCCATGCCATGATTGATGAGGCGGTGTGCCGTCTCGTAGAGCATCTCAGCTTGCAGATGGCGGTGGATACCTGACATCTGGGGTGCGAAAGTGCGAAGGGAACAAGGTGCGGGGGTGCAAGGCACCAAGGTGCGGGGATGCATAAAGGCAAACGTGCAAAGGTACTGTGGGGTGCGCGAGCGATACCGGGTGTACCATGGACGCCCTCCCCATTGCACTGGGGCGTGAAAAAGTGCCCGTCTAGCGGATCGGCACCGGCCTGCCCTGATGAAACGCCCCAGCCTGTCCGGACAAATGTCAACGGGCGCAACTGGTCTGCATGTGGCAACTTATGTAAGATAACCCACTGATCCCGCGAGGGATCCGCTTTATCCTGTACGTTGGGTACTGTTTCCTCCCGGAGTCGATCATGACGATGAAGAACTGCATTTCCAAAATTAACCCCCTAAGGCCGAGTCGACTGACCGCTCTTCGCTCGGGCGCATTACTGCTGCTGGCCATTATGCTGGGTGCCTGTTCGCCCGAGGTGTCGGAGCAGGAGCTGCTGGACCGGGCCCGGCAGGCACTGACCCAGGGTGAAGACCGGGCGGCCGAGATCGATGTCAAGACTGCGCTGCAGCAGAATCCCGGCAATGCCGCAGGCAGGCGCTTGCTCGGCGAGGTGTACCTGTTTCAGCAGAATCCGGTTGTCGCCGCCGAGGAGCTGGAGCGCTCGCTGTCTGTCACCGAAGACGAGGAAGCGCGGATATTGTATGCCCGGGCATTGCTGGCGTCGGGCGATGCCGAGCGGCTTCTGGCGATGCACGAGCTGGGTGAATTTGCCAGCGTCAGCGAGCAACCCCGTTACCAGGTGATTCTTGCGCGGGTTTATGCCAGTAACGGGGAGCTGGAGCGCGCCAGGAGTCTCGTGGATGAGGCGTTCGCTGTCGCACCCGAAGATCCCATGGTAGCCACCTCACGCGCACTTTTCCAACTGGCAGTCCCAGGTGAGGTGGCAGATGGGCGCACGTTGCTGGAGAGCACCCTGGAAGCACACCCCGATTACGCCGAGGCTTGGAGTCTGCTGGGTGGAATCCAACGAGGGGAGGGCGCGCTCGCTGACGCGGAAGCCAGCTACGCAAGCGTGGTGGCACTTAACCCCTACCGATTCACCGACCTTCTAAGCCTGGTTGAAGTGCGCATGGATCAGGGCAAGGTCGACCAGGTCCGAAATGATCTGCAGACCTTGTTACGCAATTATCCCGATCATCCCGGTGTGAGCTTCCTGCAGGGGAGGTTGCTGATTCAATCCGGAGACAACGAAGGAGCCCTGGCGGCGCTGTTTAACGTGCTCAATGTAATCCCGGATCATTCGGGCAGTCTCTTCCTGTCTGCAGTGGCTAACATCGGTGAAGGGAATCTGGCTACGGCCCGGGGGCAACTGGATCGATTGCTCGCTGCCGAGCCCGGCAACCTCCAGGGGCAGCTGATGTCTGCAAACCTCTACCTGCAGCAGGGTGATCCGGAATCAGCGGAGGAGGTGGCGCGCAGCATTCTTCAGTTTGACGCGATGAACTACCCAGCCATGGGTATTCTGGTATCGGCCCTGGAGGCCCAGGATCAGGGTGGGGCCCAGAGTATCGAGTTGCTCGAGCGGATGATCAATGTGAATCCCGAGGCACCCGAACCCAGAATGGCATTGGGTTCCGCGTTAATGCAATCCGGCGATACTGCGGGCGGTATTGCTCAGTTGCAGGCGGCCCGCGACCTGACACCCCAGTTGACCCAGGTCCGTGAAGCACTGATCCAGGCGCATTTGTCGGCGGGGGACATCGAGTCGGCAATGGCGGAAGCGGAGGATTATGCGCAGCAGCTGCCTGACAACCCACGCCCTAATCTTTTCATGGCCCGCATAGCCATGCAGCAGAACGACATGGAATCCGCACGGGGACATTTCAGCGATGCGGAAGCGCGCCTGCGCCAGGCACTGGAGGAGCAACCGGACAACCTGGGATTACAGGCATTGTTGGTGGATGTCCTGGTGAGGTTGGGCAATCTTGAAGAAGCCGGAACCCTTTTAGCGCAGTTTCCTGAAGAGTACGCGGAAAACCCATCTGTACTGGTAGCGCGAGGACGCATAGCGCTTGCCATGGATCGACACGCCGAGGCCGAGCCGCTGCTGCGCAGAGCGCAGGAAGAGAATCCCAACACCTATACAATTCTGTGGCTTAGCGGAGCCGTCGGCGCACAGGGGCGTGGGGATGAGGCCATCAGCCTGTTGGAGGATTGGCTGGATGAGTATCCGGCGGATCAGATGGTGCGTAACGAGTTGGCAACTACATATTTGGCGCTGGGTAACGAACAGCAGTCGCAAAAACGTTACCAGGAGCTTCTTGATGACAACCCGGATAACGTAGTTGCCCTGAACAACCTGGCCTGGTTGATGCGCGAAGTCGATCCACAACAGGCGCTGACCCACATCGAGCGGGCCGACTCCCTGGTGCCGGATAATCCGCAGATCCTGGATACCTATGCCATGGTACAACTGGAGCTGGGTGCCCTGGAAGAGGCGCTGACTCTGAATCAGCGTGCCCTCGATTCGACGCCGGCAGACCCGAGTATCCGCACTAATCGTGCCGCCATTCTTCACGCCAATGGTCAGACTGGTGAGGCGGTGGCCATACTGGAGGCAATTATCAGCGACGACAGCGTTGCCGATAGTCAGCGGGAAGCGGCCCGGAGCCTGCTTGCTGAGTTACAGTGAATCGTGACAGGTCGAGGGGCTCGGATCCCGTAAGAGGGTAGTTCGGGCTGCTCGACGGGCCGGGGCTGAAGTTAGGGTGGTGCAGGGGTAAGTCGGTACTCATGACCGGTTTCCCACCGGGTAAAATCACTCGACCCTGATCGCTCGGTATAGTCCCGTGACGGGGACAGGCTCCGAGATAAAGAGGTTGCGCTTCATTCCTCTTCGCTGATCTCTCGAAGTCCGTACTTATCCATCATACTGTATAGAGTCGGACGCGCCACACCCAGCAGATTGGCAGCCTCAGAAATATTGTCATTGGTGTAGCTGAGCGCCCTCACGATGGCCTGCTTCTCAGCACTTTCCCGGATCCGCCGCAGGTTCAACGGCACGGCGGCGGCAGTTTCGTCGCTGTTGTCCAATTCCATATCCGCAGCGGTGACCTGGCTGCCTTCCGCCATGATGACGCCGCGTTTCACACGGCTTTCCAGTTCCCGCACGTTTCCGGGCCAGCTGTACTGTTCGATGGCAGCTATTGCGCCATCGTCAAACCCTTTTACTCCCGGGGCCAGCTCAGCGGCAAAGCGGGCTAAAAATGCCTTGGCCAGCACGGCGGCGTCACCGGAGCGGTCCTTCAGTGCAGGTATCCTGATGGTCATTTCGCTGACGCGGTAGTAAAGATCCTCCCGGAACCGGCCCACCTGGATCTGCCCCTCCAGATTCTGGTGAGTCGCGCAGACAATGCGCACATCGACCGGAATTTCCTTACGGCCACCGATGCGCTCCACGACCCGTTCCTGTATGAAACGCAGCAGCTTGGCCTGCAGATCCAGTGGCAGATCGCCGATTTCGTCCAGAAACAGCGTGCCTCCGTCGGCGTATTCGATCTTGCCTGGCGTCTGTTGGCTGGCGCCCGTGAATGCACCTTTCTCGTAACCGAACAGCTCGCTTTCCAGCAGGTTCTCCGGGATGGCGGCGCAGTTGATGGCCACCAGCTTCTTCTTTGCCCTGGGGCTGAGCTCGTGCAGGGCCCGGGCGAACCGTTCTTTGCCGGTGCCGCTGGCCCCGAGTATCAGAGTGGTGATGTCGCTGGGCGCGATCTTCTCCACGGTTCGGCATACCTTCAGCATTTCCGGGCTGGAAGCGATAATGCCCCGCAGTGGCATGTGTTCGTCGGCCTGCTGGAGCCGCTTGTTTTCCATCTCCAGTTCATAGACGTGCTGGGCCCGGTTCACCAGCAGTGCCAACAGCTCGGGATCGGCCGGCTTCTGGTGAAAGTCATACGCACCGCTGGAGATGGCCCGGACGGCATTGGCGCGATCATTGTCGCCGGTAACGATGATGACCTTTGTTGCTGGCGCCAGAGACAGTATTTCTTTCAGTGTGGCCAGGCCCTCGGTGACACCTCCCGGGTCAGGGGGTAGCCCGAGATCCAGCAGCACCACGCCGGGCTCGCAACGTCGCAGGGCAGCAATGGCCTCGCCCCGGTCGCCGGCCAGTATCACCTCGTGATCTTCGAAGGCCCAGCGCAGTTGACTCTGCAGACCTTTGTCGTCTTCCACTACCAGCAGATAACGGGTGTCTTTGTTGTCGGAGTCGCGTCTGGTCATGTCTCGCTCTTTTCGTTGCCGATGGGCATGTCCGGCGTAGCCGCCGATTGTACCGGATTCGCCGTAGTCTGTTGATGGGATAAGTTCTGTTGCCCGGAGGCGGGGGCGGGGAAACCGCCGGTTCGCCGGGGAATAGTCACGTAGAAGGTCGTGCCTTCTCCCGGAGTGCTGTCAACTCTGATATCGCCGCCAAGCTGACGGATGTACTCGCGACTCTCGAAAGCGCCGATCCCCATGCCGGTCAGCCCCTTGGTCGACTCGAACGGCCGGAACAGGCGATCACGGACGAAATCGGTTGACATACCGGTGCCGCTGTCTTCGATGTCCACGGTCACCAGATCGGCAGAGCACCGGAGTCGGACGACTACCTGTCCTTTAACGTTTGTAGCTTCCTGGGCATTCTGGATCAGATGATTGAATACTGTTGCCAGTCGATCCCGATCGGCTTCGACTACGCACTCGTCAGACGTCTCTGTCGTTACGGCAGGTGTGACACTGGCCTTTGCCGCGTCGTCTGTTTGGAAATCTGCGCGGGGTACCGGCTTGCCGGAAGCTCTCTCGGCAATGACCTGATGCAGTATCTCAGGAAGCGGAACCAGGTTGTTGGGGGTGCTGCGTATGCCGCTGCGCATCTGTTCCATCAGCCGTTTCATGCGCTTCACTGAGTTATCAACTGTGTTGATCATGTCGGAGATGAACTCGGGGTTGTCCCGGTGCTTCGCTGCATTGGAGACGATCAATGACTGTTGGGCCAGGATGTTTTTCAGGTCGTGGATAACATAAGCCGACAGGCGATTGAACGCGTCGAACTGGCGTGCTTCCACCAGTGCCTCACTGGCCAGATGCTGCGCCAGATGCGTGGCGGCCTGGCGACCTGTGGTTTTGAGTAGATCGCGATCCTCCCAGTTCAGCGTGTTCTTAAGAGACGATTTCTTCAACATCAGAACGGCCTGAACCTGATCGCGGAACACCAGGGGTATGACTAACCACAGCTGGTCATCATTGTGCAGCCATTCCGGCAGTTCCAGATCTTTGTAGAGATCCGAAGAACGACGCCATTCCTGCAGGTCGATGACCCAGTCCGCCTGTTGCAGCCATTCCGGCAGTCGGCCAAGGGTGGAGCCGGCTGGAGGTGGTGGCATTTCCCAGTGGGCCAGCAGATGCATGGCCTGACCGTCATCACCACCCCACAGCAGACCGGCGGGACTGCTGGTCAGCGGTGCCATGATGCGGATGATGCCCTCGGCGACATTGTCGTTGAGATTCGCCAGTGCGAGGGTGAACTTCAACCATTCCTCGCGATAGTCGTAGCGATAACTGTAGAAGTGCTTGTTGAGAAACACGCGGATTTCGGACCGCAGCTTGCCCGAAAACAACAGTATCGCCAACAGGGCAGCAGCGGCGGCCATGAACCCCATCTGCAGCATGCTGCCCCAGGTTCCCCCAAGATAACGGATTGCAAAGCCGGCGGCGGCCATTCCAAGCAGGTACAGCCCAGCGCCTGTGATGGTAACGGTATGGAAAGCCACCTGGCGCGAGACGTGCAGACCGACCTGCCAGTTACTGATCCGTGAGATGGCCACCGCCAGCAGGGGAATGACCAGGGCGTTGACCAGTCCGCGAGCCTGCCACAGTTCCGCATCCAGATCGCGGAACAACAGGGCCTCCGCGTACATGAAGAAGTCATAGGCGAACAGGGCACCCAGGCCCAGGCACAGAAATTTGATCGACCAGCGGGCGGACTGCGTGGCATTCCGGTACAGTTGTTCGATGATCACCAGTCCAGTCAGTGCCACGGCGAGCCACAGTATCAATACCAGCTGGTAATGAAAACCCGGTTCATCAAACGGCGCTGCTGGCAGCAAGGGTTGGACAGCAATCAGTGTCAGCGCCGCCGCCGATGCGGCAAAAAAACTGCGGCGCCAGTGCCAGCCACCGATCAGCCAGGCCGTGCCGCTGCTTTGCAGTCCAAGTAATTGCAGCAGGACGAAGAGCCAGCTGGCATTGCGTAACAGTTCACTCAGTTGCACCAGTGTCCCTGGCAGCCAGGTCAGTACGGTGCTGAACGCGACAATGGCAGCCCAGCTGGCCGAAACTATGCAGGCGAGCAGCAGGGAAGGGCCCAGCGTGAAACTTCGCTTCGAGAATGCCAGCAGAATAGCCAGCGCGGTAATGCTGGCACTCGCTGTGAGGTATGTGATCAGTCCGATTGGAACCGGCATGGGCTGCTCTGATTCAGGTAAGACCTGGCGCTTGTGTTACTGCCGACCGGCATTGCCAGTCGACGAGCCAGTTGACGAGAGTAGTACATTAACCGTGATACGGTCGCTGTGGTCTGTACGATGACGTACAGAGACGGATTTCGCGCCGTACTACCCTGCCGTCTATCGACCCGATTATTAGGACCGCGTTTGTCAGAACCCTGTTTGTTAGGGCTAAGTGCTTTCGCTTTCGCTGGCGCTGACTGCCATAGTAATCGACCAGGGCTAGTCTGACCACTTCCCTGTCCAGTTCAGGGACTGTGCAGCCCCGGGTGGCTGGAGACCAGTGCCACGGCACGGGCTTTACAGGTTTTCTCCTGACCTGACAACAGCCCGTGCGACTGAGTTCCTTGGGCCTGGATAGGCCTTCTACCGGGCCCCGGGAAAACCCGGACAGGACACAACGGCGGGACGCACAGGCAGTCGGCACCAACCACTGGCGGCTTTGACGGGGATGAGACGGGGAGGGCACGTGCCCGGGCGTCACTGTGTTATGATCAGCTCGTCAGGCTCGGGGTCAATGGATCTGCGGGCTCGACTGTAACGGAAGCACCATGTATCAGAAATATTACAATCTCAGTGCCGAGCCCTTCCGGCTGAGCCCCGAGCACGGTTTCGCCTATTCCCACAAGGGCTACACCAAGGCGCGGGCCTATATGGATTACGCCTTCATGCGGGCGGAAGGCTTCGTGATGATCACCGGTCGGCCTGGCACCGGCAAGACGACTCTGATCGGTGCCCTGGTGGATGATCTGGCCAATACTCCGGTCAGTATCGCCAATCTGGTCTGTACCCAGCTGCAGGCGGATGATTTGCTCAAGATAGTGGCCTACGAATTCGGCATTCCGGAGTCGGTGGTAGAAAAAGGCGAACTGCTGCAACGTCTGACAAGGCAGCTGAAAACCTGGCATCGAGATGGCCGCCGCGCCCTGCTGATTGTTGACGAGGCCCAGGACCTGTCGGTCTCCGCCATGGAGGAGCTGCGTCTTCTCACCAATATTCAGGTGGAATCCCGCCCGCTGCTGCAGATTTTTCTGCTGGGCCAGCCGGAGTTGCGGGAGCTGATTCTCAGCCCTCGGCTGGAGCAGGTGCATCAGCGCATCATTGCCGCCAGTCATATGCAGCCACTGGAGAAAGATGAAACCGAAGCCTACATCCGTCACCGCCTTGAAATCGTGCGCTGGCGAGGTGATCCCGCTATCAGTAGAGCGGTCTATCCGCTGGTTTACAAGTTCAGTGAAGGAATCCCCCGTCGCATCAATCTGATCTGCAGCCGGCTGCTGCTGCATTGTGCTGTGGAGGATCGACACCAGGTCACCGTAGCGGATGTGCGCGAAGTCGTGCAGGAACTACAGAGCGAGAAGCTGGCCTCCGGAGACAGTTTTGCGGAAAGCGATTTCCAGGTGAAGGATGTTTTCGATGAAGTCATCCCTGAGCGTAACGACCCTGGCGAACAAGAAAAAGGCAACGTGAAAAAAGAGGCTATGCGCAAGGAAGCCGAAAACCGGCTCCGCGAAGCGGGTGCCCAGACGCAGCGCCGGGCAGCTTCCGGTACCGGCCAGGTAGCCCCTGTGTCTGAATTGCGGCGCAGGCCAGCACAGAACGGGGCTGTCAGTACCCGCGCATCTCAGGCGGCCAATCAGGAAATCAAAAAAAAAAGCCCGCCCCGCCCCGCGGTGAAGGCTGACCGGGCGCCGGGCAGGCAACCGGATTCCGCCTCTGCGCGACAGAGAAAATCCAGGTCAATCTGGGGAGTGCTGTTGGACTGGTCGATATTGATAACCTGTTCGATACTGGTTGTGTTGCTTGTCGCCAGCATTATCATTATCTATGCGCCCTGGATCTGATGTCAGGGTTGGATAATTGAGGTCAATAATTGCGTATCCTGTGAGTCGGGATGCGCAGCTAAGACTTATACAGGAATCCTTTGCAGAGACTGCGATGCCTGCGGCAAGATTGACTGCTTGTATCAGAGAGCCTTGCGTAAAGCGCTACGGGAATTCAGCAAAGGCCCCTGACCTGGCCCGCACACTATCCACTCCAGCCAATTACAACAGAATCCACCGAGCTACCTGTCTATGCCGCCCGCCAAGGATGCAGACATTGCCAATTACTACGATGCCAATACCGGCAAGTTCCTGCGGTTTGGTGGCAGTGGTGATATGGCAGCCATTCACCGGGCTATCTGGGCGCCGGGCGTAAGCAGCCGAGAGCAGGCGTTCCAGTACCTGAATGAACGAGTGGCTGAATTTGTGCAGCCATTAGCCGAGCGCTTTCCCGATACCCTGCGTGTGTTAGATCTGGGTTGTGGTGTCGGTGGCACCGCAACATGGCTGTATTACAGGCTGGGTGTCGATGTGCTGGGCATCAGTATCAGTGAGAGCCAGATACGGTTGGCAAATGAACGGGCACAGCGGTCAGGTTGCGGGGATCACGTGACCTTTGTATCCGGCAGCTTTGAGTCGTTCACGACGCCCGAGAAGTACCATGCTGCCTGTGCCATAGAATCCTTCGTCCATTGTCAGCATCCCGGTCAGTTCCTGAACATGGCCCGGGATGCCCTGTTGCCGGGCGGCCGGCTTGTGATCTGCGATGATTTTGTCGATTCGAATCTGCCGCCAGAGGCGAACGTCTGGATTCAGCAGTTCCGCCGTGGCTGGCAGATCAATCAGCTGCCAAGCCGCGAGGAATTACTGGCGCTGGCGGGTGAGGCGGGATTCCGGCTAGTGGAGACGATTGACCTGTCGGCCTATACAAGGTCGTTTCCGAAGGTGCTCCTGTTTATTCTGAGCTACCTGACCCGTCTTCCATTGCCCGGATCCTACTGGCAGAATCTTGCGGGGGGTACTGCGCTGCAGGTCTGTTTGCAGCGCTCTTATACCCGTTATCATGTCATCGTCTTAGAGCGCATTTAGCAGGGCTCCGGAATCCATCAACTGCCGGTTGGATAAATTCCCGTCCAGAGCAGTAAAGGAGTTGCGACTTTGCCAGTTGCCCGCCTAAGGTCGCCCGATCTTCAGTGCCTTGGGCCCAATAGAAAAGACAGGATGGAGCCTGCAGGTGATAGTGCAGATCCGGGCCGACCTTGCCTCATCCGGGCCTGTCGGGCGCCACTGCGTGGTTGTCGCGCTTGGCAGGGGAGTGAGTGACCATTCCCTGCGCACGACGCCTCGCGGTAGCGCCCGACAGACTCCCGCAGAGCATTGTGGTAATTAATCAGAGGTTCCTTTATTCAGGGTTGCGGCAGCGCGGGTGAATAGGTTTCTGGTTCCTCAGTTGGTTTTGGCTGTAGTTTTTTCAGGATGATTTGAGGTTCTTATTGGAGTCCTTTCTAGAGACCGCCCCAGCCCGGGGGAGCCTGCCAACGGAGCAACGCGCATCCCTTCGGGATTCCCTCCCTCGGTCAGGAGCCCGCAAGCGGTCTCCTTCGGTCAGTCGGTGCTGCGTTTTGATCGCTCCGTCGGCAGGCTCCCCCGGGCTGGTGCTCGGTGCGAAATTCCAAACTTAGTGTATTGATGAAAGGGACGACTCCCCTTTGTTAACATCATTGCGGGTTCAGATTTGCAGTCACTTTCGTCCCTGTCGAAGCCACAACCCGTGCCCCAATCTACCTCCGACTCAAAAAGCTGCAACCCGCTCCTGACCGGCAGGACATCCAAATAGAGGCACCACCCCGGCCGCAACGGTTTGCAATTCACAAGTCTTTGGCATGATACTGGCTGCATCTGCAGACTTGTTAGGGAGAGAACCACTATGTTGCGTATGTTGATGTTCATCGGGCTTGGCGTCTGCCTCAGCGGAATGGCCAATGCCCAGTCTCTGCTGGGATTTGACGAATCCGGCGCTGCCGCGCAGCTGGAGCTGGAGGCGGATTTCGACTCCCGTCTGTCGGCCACTGACCTCGATGAATGGTTACGTATTCTCTCCCGGGATCCGCACCATGTGGGGACCGCCGCTGGCAGAGCGGTAGTGGATTTCGTGGCGCAGCGCTTCGAGGAGTGGGGCTACGATGTGGAGATCACTGAATACCAGGTGCTGTTCCCTTCGCCTCGCACCCGGGAGCTGGAGTTAATTGCTCCAACCCGTTACACGGCCGGGCTGACAGAAGACTCATTGCCAGAGGATCCCAGCACCTCACGGGTTGACGATCTGCTGCCGCCTTACAATGCTTTTTCCACCGATGGGGAAGTAGAAGGGGAGCTGGTCTTCGTTAATTACGGTACTCCGGCTGACTATGAAATTCTCGAGCGCTATGGCATCAGCGTTGAAGGCAAGATAGCTATCTCGCGCTATGGCGGGTCCTGGCGCGGTATCAAGCCCAAGCTGGCGGCAGAGAAGGGGGCAATCGGCACAATTATCTATTCCGATCCGGCGGATGATGGTTACGGCGCGGGTGATACCTACCCCGATGGTCCTTTCAAGCACGAGAGTGCCGTGCAGCGCGGCTCGGTTATGGATATGCCCACTTACCCGGGCGATGTCCTGACGCCTTTTGTTGGTGCCACTGAAGACGCGGAACGTCTGGCCAGGAGTGATGCGCCTACCATTACCAAAATTCCGGTGTTGCCGATTTCCTACCGCGATGCACTGCCGCTGTTGTCAGCAATGGGTGGGGAAGTGGTACCCAGTGAATGGCGTGGTGGTCTGCCGATCACCTACCACCTTGGTCCCGGCCCGGCACAGGTGCGCATGAAGCTTGAATTCAATTGGGATATGGTGCCGGCCTATAACGTGATCGCGCGCCTCGAGGGCTCTGAGTTTCCGGATCAATGGGTCATTCGTGGCAATCATCATGATGGTTGGAACCATGGCGCCGCCGACCCTATTTCAGGGCTGGTGGCTTTGATGGGCGAGGCCAAGGCGCTGGCGGAACTGGCGGCCGAAGGTAATGGGCCCAGGCGCACAGTGGTCTATGCCGCCTGGGATTCGGAAGAGCAGGGCCTGATTGGCTCCACCGAATGGGTTGAGCACCATGCTCCGGAACTCGACGAACGGGCTGTGGCTTACATCAATACCGACGGTAACAGCCGCGGCTTCGTTAACATCGGCGGCAGTCATGTGCTGGAGAAGATGGCCAACGAGGTGATGCGCGACGTGCAGGATCCGCAGACCGGTGTGTCAGTGGCGGAAAGACGCCGCGCACGCATCGAAGTGAATGGCAGTGCCGACGCCCGCGCCGAGTTGAAGAGCCGCGCCGACATGCGCATCAGCCCGCTGGGATCGGGTTCAGACTACTCGCCGTTCCTTCAGCATCTGGGTATTGCCTCGCTGAATATCGCCTTTGGCGGTGAGGGTGCGGATGGCAGCTACCACACCCTGTACGATACCTACGAGCATTACACCCGGTTCCGTGATCCGGGTATGGAGTATGGCGTCGCGCTGGCTCAGGTTGCGGGCCGCGCCACCCTGCGTCTGGCTAACGCGTCACGGCTGCCTTTCGAATTCACCGGCCTGACTGACAATATCAGTCTTTATACGGATGAGATCGAGAAGCTTGCGGAATCCATGCGCGCGGAAACCCTGTCTACCAATGCGCGTATCGACTCCGGTGTCTACAACCTGGCGCTGGACCCGACCCGCAGCCTGGTGGCCCCGCGTAAAAAAGCGGAAGTGCCGTATTTCAACTTCGCACCACTGAAGAACGCACTGGATGCGCTGCAGAAGGCGGCGACTGACTACGCAGCAGTGGCAGCCAGTGGCTTGCCTGCATCGGAGGCGGAGAACAAATTACTCTATACCAGTGAGCGGGAGCTGACTCGCGATGACGGTCTGCCAGGCCGACCCTGGTTTACCCATCATATCTATGCGCCCGGGTTTTATACCGGTTATGGGGTCAAGACCATTCCCGGGGTTAGAGAAGCCATAGAAGAGCGGCAGTATGATCTGGTTGAAGAAGAGATCGCTGTGGCTGCCGACGTGATTTCCGGCATGGCGGCACGGGTCAGGGATTTGGCGGATCGCTGACTCTCATTCTCAACGCGTCACGAAAAATTGGAGTAAGAATATGAAGATTGGCTATCTGGTTGGCGTGTTATTTTCGCTGGTCTCTTGTGTCGTTGTTGGCCAGGAGCCTTATCCCCATGCCAATGAGCCCATTGGCAGTGTCAGGGCGGTGTATGACGGAGCCCTCTTCCCGGATCTGGCCGTCAATACCTATCGAAATATTGACCGCCTGTTCGCGTCGAGGACTGTTCCCACTGGTGACCGGATCCATAACCTGCCACGCAGCGAGCCGGCCGACTTTTCGCTGGTATTCGAATCGAAGGGAAATACTTACGATCTTTATGACTACATGGCCATCAATCGGGTGGCTGGGTTGCTTGCCATCAAGGACGGCACCGTTGTTTTTGAGAACTATCAGTTAGGCAACAACGAGCAGACCAGGTGGATGTCAATGTCGGTGGCAAAAACGATTACCGCGACACTCATCGGCGCGGCCGTTCAGGACGGCCTTGTTGACAGCATTGATTCACAAGTCACAGATTATCTGCCGGCACTGATGGGGACAGCCTATGAAGGGGCTACGATTCGAAATGTGCTGAATATGAGTTCGGGCGTGGCCTGGAACGAAACCTATACGGATCCGTCGTCGGATCGGCGCCGGCTGCTGGAAGCGCAGATTGCCCAGCAGCCCGGCGGCATGCTGGAAGTCATGTCCAGACTGGGCCGAGCGGCTGAACCTGGCACCGCATTCAATTACAGCACCGGCGAAACTCAGATTGCCGGGGAACTGTTGCGCGCGGCAATCGACAGGCCGCTTGCTGACTACCTTTCGGAAAAGATCTGGGCTCGCTTCGGCATGGAAGCCCCGGCCACCTGGTGGCTGGAATCTCCGGGCGGGGTTGAAGTCGGGGGCAGCGGGTTTTCTGCGACCTTGCGGGATTACGGCCGGTTTGGTCTCTTTCTGATCAACGATGGCATCGTGAGGGGTGAGCGCGTTCTACCCGAGGGCTGGGTTGACCAGGCATCGAAGCCATTTGTTATCAACGGCGATCGGACTGTCGCGTATGGATACATGACCTGGCCGTTTATGGCAGAGCCGGGTTCGATTCACGAAGGCGCTTTCAGTGCGGTTGGGATTCACGGCCAGACTATCTACATGAATCCTGCCGAGCGGGTGGTTATCGTTGTGTTAAGTGCGAGATCAAAACCCACCGGGATGGACGTGATTGATGACGACGATCTGTTCGCCGCGATGACCGAATATTTAAGGAACCTCTGATTAATCAGAGGCTCCTTAAAGGTGGACCAATGACCCCGGTTTAATTGCATACGCGATGCAGCGCCTGTCAGTCTTTACTGAAAATATCGTTGTGCAGTGTTCGTTCCCCGATGCCTTCTCCGTTCATTATCTTCGCTCCCGCAGGCGATCTGAGCAGGTTGAAGACTCCTTCAAATTCTTCTTTTGAATTGACGTTGGGGAATTCCGTATCGGGCTGGTTGCAGTCAAGAAATTCACACAGGGGAGCCCAGCCCTGGCTTGCCTCGTAAACAAGCAGGCGGTCTGGATCGATGCCCTCCCGTACCGCCGCATTGTGTGCATTGAACGCGGTGATCAATGCGTCATGATCATCCATCCTGCAACCCAGTTTGTCGTCGATGGTAGCTTTGACCATGGCGCCCCAGCGAGTGCCCTCGCTCAGCTCCTGCAGGGTGCTGCTGAAGATCGTTTCCCGGGTCGACTGGAACCAGCGCTCAGCGTCCCGCACTGAGAGAAGTACTTTTGCTTCAGGGTAAGCCTGCGCCAGCTCCCGCCAGTAGTTGGAAGCCGGGAAATCCACTGTCGCCACATAGCCGTCGAAGATCGCATCCCAGTCTGGATTGCCGGCCGCAGCGTCCAGCCATAGGTCAACATGTCCGTGCCGGCCAAGCACCTCACTCATGTGATAACAGGGTGCCCCCAGCAGTGTTTCCAGGGCTATTTTTATGGAGGCGGTGCCGGTTCTTCCGAAGCCTGCACCGATAACTTTCAAAGCCATAGTCGATTTGCTCCTTTTTATTTCAGACATTCATGACTTCCAGCATAAATATGGATCTGTTCAGCATTTCTACTGTCGGCCTGCTGCTCTCCGGCCAGTCTGGCGTTTAAAGTTGTTATTTCAATGGAATTCCCTATTTCAAGGGTGGCTTTTATTTCAAGAGAAGCTTCTTTGTCACGGGAAGCTCCTTTGTCACGGGAAGCTCCTATGTCAATGGAAGTTTCTCTGTCAACGGAAGTCACTGTGTCAATTGGGTGACAAAGCGTTAACAAGAGGCTCCTTAAGTATTCTTGTAGCTGATCATCACCCAGTGAATTCAACATTTTTGATAGCCGAGTCAAATATTTCCCAGCTGCGCTGAATGTCTTCGTCGGTATGTGCTGCCGAGACAAACAGGTTGTGATGGGAGGTCATAAAAAGCCCGCGGCGGGTGCACTCGCCACACAGCGCCTGATGGAACTCTATGCCGGCTTCGTGTTCTGTTCTCAGGTAGGGCATGGAAGCCATCCCTGAAACTTTCAGTTCGTAACCGTGTCCGGCGGCGATCTCCACCAGGCCGTCCAGCAGTTTCTGGCCGGTGGCCTGAATTCGAGCCGGCGCATCAAGGCGTGAAAGCTCCTGCAGACACGCCAATGCTGCCGCCATGGGGCCGGCAGAAAACCAGAAGCTGCCGGTCTGAAAGACCGCAGCGGCCGCTTCCTTCAGACTGTCGCGACCGACTACGGCCGAGATCGGGTAGCCGTTGGCGATGGCCTTGCAGAAACAGCTGATATCCGGCTGGTAGCCGAAATACTCATTGGATCCGTTCATGTGGATACGAAAACCGCTGCGCACATCGTCGCAGATCGATACCACGCCATGCTTTGCCAGCAGCGCGTGTACGCCAGCCCAGTAGCCCGGCTCAGGCAGGACATTATCCTGGTAGACCGGGTGGTGGTAGGGTGAGCTGATGAAGGCAGCCACCTGGCCTGGATTGGTTTCGAGGGCCTGTTGCAGGGCTCCCAGGTCATTCCAGGGGATGCGCAGAACATTGGTATGATCCCCGGGAAAGATTCCCGCGCGCTCTGGTGCCTGCATCCACGGGGATACGCCGTGGTAACCCCCCTCAATGGCGATAACCCCGGTTCGCCCGGTTGCCGCTCTGGCGATCAGAACAGCCATGTTGGTGGCGTCGGCGCCGTTCTTGGCGAAAGTAGCCCAATTGGCAAAATCGATCAGATCAACCAGGTATTCGGCCAGTTCAACCATAACCGGTGATGCCAGTGTGCAGGTATCCGCACGGGCCATCTGAGCCTGATAGGCGCCATCCACAGCCGGGTTCCCGTACCCCAGTATCATCGGCCCGTAGGCGCACATCAGATCGATGTATTCATTACCGTCAACATCCTTGAAGCGTGCCCCGTCAGCTTCTGCGCAGTAGTAGGGATACAGGCCATGTGGCTTTTGTACAATCGGATTGAAATGACCCGGTATTCCATTGGGGATCACCTTGCGGGCACGATTGAAGAGGGCATTGCTCTTGTCGTAACTGAAGGGGGCTATGCTCATAGGGGCTGCTCCTGTAACCTTTCTACTACCGGGTGTTGGCGGGGCCGGCGCCGGCATGCAGGAATCCCGGAAAAAACATCACCGCCCCCTGCGTCGCCTTCAGGCGAATTTGATTCGCGACCCTGAATCGCAACTTCTGACCGCACCTTTCAGTTGCGCCTTTCAATCGCCCCTTTCAATCGCCCCTTTCAATCGCCCCTCCGAATCGCAACCTCAGATTGCAACTACACCATCAGGGAGTTGCTCCTCCTGCACGATATGTTCTTCCCGGTAGAAAAAAATATAAACGGCAAAGGCGATCGCTGCGGTGCCCATGAAGCCGGCAAAAAACAGGTGGTACCAGGCCCCTTCCAGTTTGGTCGTGCCATCGGGGTTCTGAATAATCTGATTCACCGCCGCGGTAAAGAGGTTGCCCAGGGATATCGACAGGTAGAAAAACGACATGACCAGGGATTTCATGCGGCGCGGTGCCTGGGTGTAGGAAAACTCCATGCAGGTGATCACCAGCATGACCTCGGCGTTGGTCAGTAAAAAGTAAGCCAGTAATTGCCAGCCGATATGCGGGGTGGCGCCGCCCTGGATTAGGTGTTCGCACCAGGCTGTCACCAGGAAGGGAGTGGCCGCCAGAAACATACCGGCTGACATCTTGCGTCCACTGGTAAGTGTGACAAAGCGTTCCAGAACCGGATAAATGATGTAGGTGAAAACCGGGATGAGCAGAATAATCAGAAAGGGATTGGCTGCCTGTATCTGTGCCGACAGCAGTTCGTAACCGAATACATTTCTGTCCATCTGCTGGGCCTGCAGCACCCAGGTACTGCCCATCTGATCGAACAGTGACCAGAACGCCGCCACCAGCAGGTAGATCCACACCAGCCGCTTGATTACATCCCGGCCCACGGGGCCGGTAATCTCTTTAAGATAGGACGGACCGGATGGGGGTATGTGGACAAATTTGTAGCGCCCCAGCCAGAAAGTCAGGGTGGCCATCAGCATGAAACCCGCCGGCACACCAAAGGCGACAGAGGGCCCATAGGCATTCAGCAGCCAGGGAATCAGCAGGGACGAGGTAGAGGAGCCGATGTTTATCCCCAGGTAATACCAGGAGAAGGCGCGGGACATCAGGCCCTGATTACTCTGGCCAAACTGATCGCCCACATGGGATGCAACACAGGGCTTGATGCCGCCGGAGCCGAGCGCGATCAGGGTTAAACCGAGAAACAGGCCGATCCGGGTCTCGTCCACAGCCAGGGATAAATGCCCGGCACAGTAGACCAGCGAGAGAAAAATGATGGTCCGGTACTTCCCCAGAAAGGCGTCGGCAAGAATGGCGCCGATGATGGGAAGAAAATAAGCGGTTGCAGTGAAAAGGTGAAAGTAGGAAGTGGCGTCCTCTTCGGAAAGCGTGTCCAGCACACCGTCGCCATTCATTAAATACTGAGTCATGAAGATGACCAGTATTGCCCGAACCCCGTAGAAACTGAATCGCTCCGCTACATCATTGACGATGATGTAGGGAATCCCGCGAGGCATCCGGTCAGAGGGAACTGGTGCGGTACGGTAGCCTGGCATCGGTGCGTTCCAGTCAGTGTCCAGTGAGCTACTGCAGAAGATTCTGCGGGCTCAGAAAGAAATAACCCACACCGGCGTCAGCAGGTGTGGGTTATTCGCGACAGCACCGAAGCTTAGCGCTTGGAGTACTTGGTAAAGGCACCGCCCGCCCAGCTCAGGGAGTTGGGGCCTTCGGCGGCGTAAACATTGCCTTCCGCATCCACGGCAACGCCTTCGCCGGCAGTGCCTTGGCCAACCCGGTCCGGTCGCTCGAACGGTGGAATAAAGGCGGTGATACGGTCCTCTTCAACGGGCCCGATCCGCACACCGTTTTTCCAGCCAACATGGTTGGTGGGGCCGGATTCTGAGTCGATGGCATACACCATGTTGTCGGCGGTAATGAACAGGCCGCTGATACGGCCATAGGCATAACGGGAATCAAGGTAATTACCGTCCTGGTCGAAAATCTCGATCCTGTGGTTGCCACGGTCCGCTACCCAGAGCCTGCCGTACGGGTCGAATTCCATGGCATGGGGGGTGCGGAATTCACCGTGCCGCACGCCGATCTGACCCCATTCCTTGATGAAAGTCCCATTCGGAGCGAACTTCATGATGCGGGCAGTCCGCCCTGTAGCACGCCCTTCTTCCATCGCCTGATTGCTGGTCATGCCCTGGCCGTCGTGGCCATCCGACACGTAGATACTGCCGTCGGGTCCGACGATCACGTCATTGGGCTGGTTGAAGTGTATGCTGTCGTTGCCCGGCTGGCCGGCAACACCCAGGCTCATAAGAAGCCGCCCATCGGCGCTGAATTTATGCACCTGGTGGCCCTTGGTGCCATCGGCATTGGCTGCAAAGTCTGTCACCCAGACACTGCCGTCGCCGGCTGCGTGAATGCCATGGGGCGTCTGCATGAGGCCGCCACCAAAGTTAGCCATTACCTCGCCGGTGTGACGATTGAACTTGAAAATGGGATCAACCGGGTTGGTGTCGCAGTTTACGGGTACGCCACCGCCGAAGCTGCTGGCGCCGCAACGCTCATACGCCCAGATGTGGCCATCGTTGGGATCAATGTCGATACCGGCGGTGGACCCCCAGTTGCGGCCGGCCGGCAATTGCCCCCAGTTGCGGGTCACAACGGGATTCGGATTGGGCAGGCCTTCCCCGGTGATGAGGCTGGCACTCTGGGCACTGGCGGTACCTGTGGCAGCCAACGCCAGGGACAGTGTCAGAGAGGGAAATAGAACGCGAGTAATCAGCATAACGGCTTCTCCTTGTTGTTAGTCTCGCTTGCAAGAGGGACAAAAGGTATCTCTCACGCCGGGGATTGTCCAGTGCAGCGCGCGGTGATTGTTCCTGGCGACCGGGCAGCCGGGGTAAATTGGCCACGTTTCCGTCAATTGGACAGCTGAAAAACGTAATGAGCGCAGCCGGGACGAGGCAGAACGGATGTGAAAGCGTAACTTATCGGGCGTACATGGGCTTCTAGAGCTGTTCATTACCGAAGGTCTGGCAAACGCAGCAGTTTTTCAACTCACCATCAGTCAGTGCCCGGGAGCGCAGGAGGTAGGCTTCAGGAGAGGCTGAGTCGGGCCTGGGATGAAGCCGGGAAAGTCTGGCAGCTGTCTGATTTTAAACATATTTATTGAAATGCGGCCAGGTGCTTTTCTGACATCGGTACCTTTGTGGTCCAGTAATGATAGTTCATTGGCACTAGTTCATTGGTATTAGTTCAGTAGCAGCTTGTCTGCGTTCAAACGCCGCGGTATTTGCCAGGCAGGCTCGAACGGCGGAAAGCTTGGGGAGCCTCTGATTAATCAGAGATTCCCTAGCAAATAGCGCGAAAACCCCCGGATAGCCGTCCGTAAACAGGATGGCCTCAGTGCTGAGCAGTATTCTGCAGCTGTCAGCTACTTAAGCTCGATCGTGACCGCCGCCGGCGAGCCGGATACGGCTTTCTCCGCACGCACAGTCCCGGCCGGAATGAAACGGGCGTTTCCGACCGCAAAGGCCTCGGTGAGGGTGACTCCGCTTTCAAAGGTGAATTGCAGAATCCCCGGTTCGGTCATAACCTGTACGGAGTCTCTCGGGTAGGTAACAAGCTCACCTGCCACGCCTTCTTCCCAGCCGTGCACCCATTCCATTACCCGTTCATTGTCGATGGCCAGCTCCGCGCCTTCGCGAGGAAACGCCGCTGTCGTCCCGGGCTGGATGTCGGCGCTGCGCCCGAGTACCTCCTTGAGATCGAACATGATTGCCCAGCGCTGGGGTGCATCTTCCGGAAACCCGACCACTTCTTCTTTGTGAGTAACGCCGGCGGGCTGAAAGAATGGTCTGGGAATTCTGAACGGCGGTGTCTGGGGATTCTCCGAGCCGTCCAGCCTGGTAACCCGAATGGGACCGTAGCGCAAATACACTGCAGCCATGTCATAACGATGCCGGTGATAGGGCTGTTCCACGTCAAGCAGCCAGGTTACATCCCACGCGAATACACGGTCATTCTCGAACAGCGTACGAACGCCGATGCGTGGGTAGGCATGGGGTAATTCCTCTTCGCCAAAAGCAGGTATTACCGGCAGGCAGAGAGAGAGGAGGAGTGGCAGGCACATTGCAGATTTTAATGGATTCATAGTCTTACCGTTTTTCTTCTGTTTTTCTTAAGGAGCCTCAATGAAAAATTGCTGGCGCTACACAGCGAGGCGTTGTTCAAGTCATCCGAATACAGTCTGTCTGTTGCTGCTCTTCAGCAGCAAGGCGCGCCTTGCCAGGAACCTTGGCTGGCACGCTGAAAAGCAACGAATCAATCGGACAGGACACTAGAGCTCAGGCTATCTTCCAGCGCCTGGGTTGTCCAGTCTCCTGCCCCGAAATCCGGCTGTGATTTCCCGCCACAGCGTCGCTGTGGCGCTTGGCAGGCGGGCATTCCCTGCGCTCGACGCGGCGCAGTAGCGCCCGACAGCCTCCAGCAGGTTCTGGTTAATCAGAGGTTTCCCTAGTGACAGCCCGGGGCACTTTAGCGCATGATTGCCTCCCTTCAAACCATCAGACTTCAGGGAGTTACCATGTCCATATCGATGTACCAGAATTCCATCCCATTCTTAGTGCGAAGCCTGCAGAATCTGGCCGGTGTGCTCAAGAAGGGAGCCAGCTACAGCGAAGAGAAAGGTTTCGATGAAAAGGTGATGACAGGTTATCGCCTGTTTCCGAATATGTTCCCGCTTACCCGGCAGGTACAGATTGCCTGCGACATGGCTAAAGGCGCCGGGGCCCGCCTGGCAGGGGTTGATGTGCCGAGTTTTGCCGACGAAGAGGTCACGTTCGACGAGCTGCAAACCAGAATAGCCAGGACGATCGAGTTTCTGGAGACTTTGAAGCCCGACCAGTTTGAGGGCAGTGAAACCAGGCAGATTACGATCAAGGCCGGTGATCGCGAGTTCAGTTTTACGGGGCTCGAGTATCTGCACGGATGGGTGATCCCCAATCTGTATTTCCATGCCACCACCACCTACAACATTCTGCGTCACGTGGGTGTAGAGGTGGGTAAAGCGGATTTCCTTGGCGCCAGCTGACAGGCAGTCGAAACGCCAGCTGAGCGGCTGCCGTCATCTTTCGGTCGCCGCTCTCGCCTGGGTGAGCAGCTGCTGGACTCTTTGAGTTTGCTGCTCCATCCCCGGCATTCCTGCAGTGAAGGCAAGCCATTGCTCGTAGTAGGAGACCGCTGCGTCAGGCTCGTCCACCCGGTTGTGCAGCTGACCCAGGGCCAGAATAGCGCGGGCGTTTACATCAGGGCGAAGCTCGGGGATGGTAAGCAGTCTGTCAAAGGCTGAGATTGATTCCTGATACATCTCCAACTGCAGCAAGGTATTGGTATAAAAATTCAATAATGTGGCCTGTTCAAACGGATTCAGTTCGTCGAAGGCGAGGTAGAGTGCGTTCATTTCATTCAAAGCCTCCTCCCACTGGCCATCCAGCTGCCGTGCCTGAACCTCGGTCACCACCTCGAGCACTTGCTGGCTGAGGCGGGGCGCAGCCGGGTCATCCTCGGCGACAGAATCGCGATCGGTTGCTTCGGCTTGCGAGGCAGCCTGAGTTGCGGGCGCATTACCAGCCCCAAGGGTTGCCGCATCATTATTCGTGTTGGACAGGGCTGTCGAATTGTCAGAAGAGGGATCGTCGGCATTGACGCTTTCCGCCACGTCAGGTGCTGTTGCGTCCTGCTCCTGCCCGGAAGCCGCAGCCTCCTCGCGGAAATCTGCCAATGCGGTACTGCTGCGGACAGCCTGTTGCTCTGTTTCCGGGCCCCTAAGGACCAGGAGAGTCAGCACTGCCGCGGTGGTAACTACGAGAATGACAAGTATAAGTTTCGTATTCTTCATAGGATCTCCGCCCTGGGAACCCCCTGGCCGGTTACCGCAGAGCTCTGTGCTGACAACCGGCGGCTGACCGAAGGGTTCTTTATGATTATTATGTGATTAATATTATTGTGATTCTTGTGGTCTGGAGTGTCCGTCAATCAAGGGCAGTATTACACCGATTCAGCTGCAATTAAAGGCCTGGCAGCGCCGGCATTGGTGGAGGCAGAGCAGGTGCCTGGCATGGGCGGGACGCAATGCCGGGAGGTAAATCAGTTTGCAGCAGTGCTGTTTCTGGAGGTGAAAAACCGCAATCGGATCTGCTTCTCAATTTCGACAATGGCAAAAAATACCACGCCGATAGCCAGTGTAATCAGCCCGGCATGGAGCGGCACGGCGCGCGTTGAAAAAATTGCCTGCATGACTGGCAGGTAAGTCATGATGAGTTGCGCAATAACTACCACAAGAACTGTGATCCAGACAGCCCGTGTCCCCTTTACTGCCCGCCAGGTAAGAGAGGTGCCGTAAATGTTCCTGATAAAAAACAGTTGAAATATTTCCAGCACCACCAGCGTGTTAAGAGACAGGGTTCTGGCCAGTTCCACCGACAGCCCGGCCTCAATTGTAAAGTTGAACACGGCCAGCACGCTGATCACAAACAGGGCCGACACCAGGACGATATGCCAGGCCAGGTCTTTGCCCAGCAGCGGTTCTCCCCGCCGACGTGGAGGCTTATTCATGGTGCTGTCTTCGGTGGGTTCGAATGCCAGTGCCAGACCTAACGTCGGTGTGTTGATCAGATTGATCCAGAGAATCTGGATAGGAGAGATCGGCAGCGTCGAGCCCATTAAAAGCGCAACAATGATGACGAGCGCTTCGCCGGCACTGGTGGGTAAGGTCCAGCTGATCACTTTCTTGATGTTATCGTAGACGGTTCGGCCTTCGCGTATTGCCGCCACGATAGTCGCAAAGTTGTCGTCGGCCAGCACGAAATCCGCCGCTTCCTTGGCGGCCTCGCTGCCCTTGCGGCCCATGGCGATACCGGTGTCTGCACGCCGTAAGGCAGGCGCGTCATTGACGCCGTCACCGGTCATGGCCACTGCCATGCCATGCTCCTGCAGCGCCATTACCAGGCGCAGTTTATGCTCGGGGCTGGTCCTGGCAAAAATGTCGGTACCCAGTACCTGCTGCGAGAGTTGAGCGTCAGTCATCGCGTCCAGATCGACGCCGGTCAGCACATCGTTCGCATTCTCCAGACCGATCTGTTTGCCAATCGCCGCGGCAGTCCCTTTGTGATCGCCGGTGACCATTTTGACGCGTATCCCTGCCTTGCGACATTCCTTGATGGCGGAGATTGCCTCAGGGCGGGGAGGATCTATGAGGCCCACCAGGCCGACCAGTATCAGCCCCTGTTTGACGTCGTCTTGCTGCAGTGCCGTCTGCCCCGGTGCTGTCTGTTTGACTGCCAGTGCCAGCACCCGTTGTCCCCGGGATGCAATCTGTTCCGCCGTTTCATGCCAGGCTTCGTAGCGGAAAGGCTGCAGCGAGCCGTCACTCCCTCGTTCGAACTGGCTCATCGAGAATATCTGCTCGGGGGCGCCTTTGACGAACAGGAAGCCATGGCCGTTTTGGTCATGATGCAGGGTTGCCATGAAGCGATGGCTGGAATCAAACGGGATTGCGTCGGTGCGCTGCCAATCGCCTTTTTCCTGGCTCAGTTCCTGGCCCGCTTTACCGGCAAATGCCAGCAGTGCACCCTCCATGGGGTCGCCTTCCACTTCCCAGCTGCCCTCACGATTATGGATCGAGGCGTCGTTGCACAGCAGTGCCACACGGCTCATTTCTTCAATAACAGGGTGGTCAGCGCCATCGACCAGCTGGTCTGCGACGCGAAGTCGGCCATCTGGCTGATAGCCGAGACCATCCAGGGAAAATTCCTGGTCCCGGGAGTGGGCAGTAACAACCATCATCTCGTTACGGGTGAGCGTGCCGGTCTTATCCGTGCAGATTACGGAAACGGAGCCAAGTGTCTCAATGGCGGGCAACCTTCTGATGATGGCCTTGCGCCGGGCCATCGCCTGTACGCCAACTGCAAGAGTGATGGTGAGGACGGCCGGCAGGCCCTCCGGGATAGCCGCCACGGAAAGCCCGACCACCGCCATGAAGAGCTCGGTAAAAGCCAACTCCGATATCAGATAGCCGTAGCCGAGAAGAAACAAAGCGACCCCGATAATCACCGCCGTCAGCCACCTGGCGAAGCGATTCATCTGTATCAGCAGGGGTGTGGTCAGAGGCTCGACTTCGCCCAGCAGGCCGCCGATACGACCAATCTCCGTCCCGGTACCGGTGGCTACGACGACCCCTGTGCCCTGGCCGCTGGTGACGCTGGTGCCGCTGAAAGCCATGCAGACCCGGTCACCGAGGGCGGCATTCTCGTCACCAGGAACCTCAGCTTTATTTACCGGTACCGACTCTCCGGTGAGAATCGATTCCTGAATCTGCAGGCCGTTGCTGGTCAGCAGGCGCAGATCTGCCGGAACCCTATCGCCGGCCTCCAGCAGAACAATGTCGCCGGGTACCAGCTGCTCGCCCTCGATAGTAGAACGCTCACCGTCACGGACAACCGAGGCACGAATGGCAAGGATTTTCTGAATGGCAAGCATTGCCCGCTGCGCCTTACCTTCCTGAAGAAAGCCGATAATCGCATTGGCGACCACCACGGAAAATATGACCATTGAGTCTAAAAAATGGTTAAGGGTGAGGGTAATGAAGCCGGTAATGATCAGGACATAGATCAGGATGTTATTGAAGTGCGAGAAGATACGCAGCAACAGGCTGCGGGGTGGTGTTCTTGGCAGGGTGTTAGGCCCATAAGCGCTGAGTCGCTTCTCAGCCTCAGCCCTGGACAGGCCGTCAGCGCTGCTGCTCAATAGCGCAAGACTGGTCTCAGCCGGTATTGCGTGCCACTTATGCTGCTGCGTCTCTCTTTCCTGTTGCGCGGTCATGGTGGCAGCGAAAAATCCGAAAGCCCGTTGCTGGCGGGATGAAAATAACACTGAGCACCGAAAGCGTAACAAAGTACACCCTTGGTGTAACGGGAGATTTCGTCTGTAACCTGCGGGAGGCAGTGGATTCCGCTGTCAGGCAGCAATCGCTCAGCGGCTCCTGCGTTGTAATTTTACGGTATTCTTTCAGGTTCTTATGCAGGTCCGACAGGTCTGCGGCCGACACCATGCTGGCGAAACACGGTAACTTGCTGACGTTGTTAACGAGATAACCCGGACCAGGAATACCGCGATATTTGATACCCCCGGAAAGGTTGCTATTCCCTAATTACCAAGAGGTTCCCTAAAACGTGCCACTGACTTTCAGGCTGAAATCCAGCCCCGTATTGCTGCATTGATTCTCGATCTCTTCCAGAATTTCATCCGCAATGCGCCCGACAAAGCGCGTTCGTCTACGACATCTGACGTTGTTACTGGCGTTCTGAACATCCACCCGGTAAGTCAGACCGCGGCTGTCTCTTAATTCGGCGAACAGGTTGTAGCGCGGGTCGCCAATCTCGAACTCGATGTCGTCCACATCGTAACGGAACAGGCCGCCATCGATACGGTCGAAATTCTGGAAACCCCAGTTGAACCGCCATTCGGGGATATCATGGCGCAGAGTGAGTCTGAACTGACCCCGCATGTGCGACTGGAAGCGTCGTTCTATACCCAGAAAGGGGTCGGTTACCTGCGAGTCCTGTACCAGCAGCGATGGCGAGACCAGCAGGTTGGGCAGCCCGATCAGGCCCATTCGAACACTGGCAGACAGGTCAACCCCGTACTCCCTGCCATCGCCGATATTACCATTGGCCGACTGGAGGTTGTCGTCTGAAGGCGAGACATCGATGCGGTCAATAACATCCTGGTGATCGGCATAGAAAAGTTGGCCATTCAGCACGCCGACATCATTCGGCAGTCGATACTCGGTGTTAAAACTGTAACGCCATTGAGTCTGCTGACGCAGCTGGGCGTTGCCGGCAACCGTGTTGCGGTCGTTGTCCTGTTCATCGTTGGCGGCGACGAAATCGGAAAAACTGAGCTGGTTGACGATCCGTTCGATTGTGCCCCGAAGTTGTAAGGTCGGGGTCAGGTCGTAGCGAAGGTCCATTTTTGGCTTGAAGAAGGTGAAATCACGCTTGTTGGTGACGTCACCGGACTGAGAAATCTCTGAAACTTCATACAGCAGAGTAGATTCCAGAGAGAGCTTTGGAGACAGAGTCCAGTTATGAATCAGAAACGGCTCATAGCGGATTTCCTCCACCCGGGAATTTGCATTGGATATATTCTGAGGCACCAGCCCCCCCACCACGTCGGACGGGGTGCCGGTGGCGCTGAGCAGGCCCAGGGCGAGCCGGGAATCGAGTATGGTCTGGGCCCGTTCGACACCGAATTCAATATTCTGCTCGGAAAGGATATCCATGGTATAGGAGCTGCGCAGGATACGCTCTTCGGTCACACTGTCGGTATTCAGGTACAGGTTTTTCTGGAACAGCCCGTCGTCCTGCAGCTTGAAGCGCTGGCGGGTGGAATTCTGATTGTTCTGGTTGGCGATGCCCAGCAGCTTGAAGCGGTTACCATTGTCCCGGGTAAATTCGTAGTCACCGCCAATCTCCCAGTTGTCGCGGTCGAAGGGGTTGTCTTCCTTTTCGACGGTTAGGGTTTCCGGGGTGGTGCGCAGATTGCGGGTAATCCGATCCACCGTGCTGGGAGAATCCTGCACTGCATACAGGGCGTTCATGCGTACGCTGCTCCGGGGCGAGAGAGCGTAACTCAGGTTCATGCTCAGCTCGTTGTTGTCGCGCTCGTTGATGCGGTCTTCATCGATGGTGTCGTTGGGGAGAAAATCCGCAAGGATGCTGTGCTCGTAGGTTACGGTGTGAGTATAGTTCGGGTTACTGCGCAGGCTGAACAGATAGTTCAATCCACCGCTCTGGCCACTCAGAGCGACAGAGGCGTTAGGTGTCACGGTCTCGTCCTGAGACAAGGTTGCTGTTGCATCCCAGGAAATACTGTTAGTGGACAGGGCCTCGAACAGCACCACGTTGATTACCTGCCCGCTGCCCCGGACATCGAGTTCGCCAGAGGTGCCGCGAATGATCTGTATTTCCTGCACCTGATCGGCCGGTATCCGGCTTAACAGCCCACCGGCCTGGGCATTCTTGCCGGCGGTGCGCTTGCCGTCGATGAGTATGTCCGTGCCGCCGCTGCTGCTGCCAAGGCCGCGACCACCGCTGGAGGGGTTGCCGCCACCGGGCCCGCCGCCAGGCCCGCCCCCGCTGGTCTGCCCCGGTATCCGATTGAGCATATCCTGTGCAGTAATCGGCACCCACTGGTCGAAATAGCTGGCGGGATAGATGACCGTGGAGCCATCGTCGGAGATGTCCTGGGCTATCGCGGCGGGAGACAAGGCGCAGGCCAGGGTCAGGGTCACGACAGAGGCCAGGGTGGTGAGCCAATGCACTGGTCGGTCAGATTGCATCATTGTTCAGTTCCGGTATGGGGCCCTGCCAGGCGGGCAGACTGATTAGAAACGGTCGATTGTACCGGCAATTGAGCGAAACACCGCATGGCTGTTACAAAGTGTCAAGATTTTATGGGGAGCGTTGGTGCCTCGCTCTTAATTTGTGCTTATTCATGGGTTTTATTCTGGATTGCCCCGTGGCGGGGGTATTCTGGTTGTTGTTTTAGTTCTTTTTTGAGATCGCCCCACCCCGGGGGAACCTGCCGACGGAGCAACGCGCATCCCTCCGGGATTCCCTCCCTCGGTCGGGAGCCCTGGAAAACGGTCTCCCTCGGTCAGTCGGTGCTGCGTTTTGATCGCTCCGTCGGCAGGTTCCCCCGGGGTGGGGCTCGGTGCGGGATTCCATCCTCGGTGGATTGATGCAAGAGCGCTACCGCGCTTACTTCCCAGCTTCGCTTTTAATTCGATTAGCAATTACTTCCGTTTTCGTCGAAGTCGCTGAATGTTGGCTCCCGCTTAGCGCCGAGGCGTGGTCGGCGGGAGTTCGGTGGGCTGCAATCAAGGACAGGCCCCGCCCGGAGGGGCCTTCAGGCAAGCCCGCTTGCTTCGTTGCACTGCCTTGACAGGCCGACGCATGCCGGCGGCAATGCGCCTTGCCAGCAGACTCGTCTGAAGGCCAGAGCATTGTGGTAATTACTCAGAGGCTCCTTAGAGTGAGGGGACCCGGGACGGGCGCTGTCCGCAGCCCACCGAACTCCCTGCCGACTACGCCGCTCGAAGCCACAACGCGTCCCTCTCTCCATGTCCCTCTCTCCAATATACGCCCGCCTGAAAACCATCATCAATCAGAGGTTCCCCAGGGTGAATTCAGGGAAGGACGATCCAGAAAAGCTTGCAGAGTCTGCAGGCAGGAATAAGCCAGCTTTCTGCTGCGTTCCGGTGACCAGCCGAACTCAGAATCCGGGGTCGCCGTAGTATCTTTGAATGGCATTTCCAGAGTCATCGCCAGGCAGCCGTGCAGTGAGGCGGTCTGCGAAGTGCTCATGCCCATGTTGGCTTCGCCAGGGTTTTTCCGTCCATACCCCTGCTCAGTCTGAAAATCCCTGTTGAGGCCGGCCAGGGTGTTTTTGAAAAAGTCCAGCGCCTGCTGGTCATCCTCATTCCAGTCAGCCAGGCCTTCTGTGCCGGCGATAAAACAATAGGGCAGTGATTCATCGCCGTGGATGTCCATGAAAAAATCCACCCCGGTTTCAGACATTTTCTGTTTCACCAGATAAACCTCCGGGCTGTATTCCATGCTGGGATTCTGCCACTCCCGGTTCAGGTTCCGCCCTGCGGCATTGCAGCGTAAATGCCCCCGGCGACTGCCGTCGGGGTTCATGTTCGGTACCACATAAAAGCGGCATTGCTCCAACAGGCTTCCGGCAAGCGGGTCGTCCGGATTCAGCAGACAATCGAGTAAGCCCTCCATCCACCATTCGGCCATGGTCTCGCCCGGATGCTGTCTGGCCATAAACCAGCAGTTTTTCAATGGTCTGCCCGGTGTAACGCTCGCGGGGTCCTGTATTGTTAACAGGTCCAGATCCTGCCCATCCAGTGTCGTACCCAGACGCGTGAGGGATGTCAGCCCAGAGCAGGCTGCCCTGGCGATCAGATCATGGTGTCGCTCCATCGAGTAAGGCGCAAAGTAACTGAAATAAACGCTATCGTGCTCCGCCAGAAAATCGATGCTCAGGATCCCGTCACGGAATTCAGTTGGATGGCGTAACCAGGTCTGACGATCATAGGAATAAACCACCCGGTAATTCCTGAAGCCGTCTGGATAGGTGGCCTGACCTGCGTTCACAATATGAATTCTGCAGGAAACTCCCCGGGCGCCAGTCAGGCGGAAATAGAACCATTGGAAAAATTCGGACTGGTTGTCAGGAATTATTTCCAGGCGAATAGCATTGCTGTTGTCGCTGGATAATACCGAAATATTGCCACCGTCAAAATTGCTGCTTACGTTCATATTGTCCGAAGTCCGTTTTACTGAGCGCAGTGTGATTCTGGTATGTGTCCGCTGTGCACCATCGCGTATCCAAGGTTTCCTTTGCTCAACAGCCGCAGCGCGTTCGGCGCTGGTGAGTCTGCAGGTATGAAAAACGCGGTGACTAGGAGGTGCCACCCGGGAGTCGCGCCGCGTGAATAGTCTGAGTGTTGTCTGGGTTGCAAACCTCAGCAGGAGACCAGTTTGCCGGCCTCCACGCTGGTGTAACCGGTGATGCGCCAGCCGGCGTCGGTTCTGCCCAGAAAGTAGACCAGACTGCCGACGGACATCTCGGTGTTGTCTTCGGCGTAGCGGGTGTTATAGCCACTTACGATCGCCATGCCCTCGTTGAGGACGCAGACATTCTCGACTGTGAACTCGGAATGATCCCACCCCCGCTGCAGCAGACCGATAAGAGAACGTTGCCAGCCAACCAGAGCCTCCGCGCGGTTCAGGCTCATGTTGATGCCATTGGCGCCATAGGTCATCCATGGAACCGTAAAGACCTCATCAGGCATCGCGTCCATATTGCGTTCCGAGAAGTAGCGGTAATACAGAGCCATATGCGCCGCAGCCTCAGCGCTTACGCGGGCTTGCATGCTGTCAGTCTGAGCCTGCAGCGGATTCATCCCGGAAAAGGCAACAACCAGGGTCAGGCATGCCAGTGACAAATGGGTAAGATGTCGCATCGTTGGGTTCCTCAAAGATTGATGGTAATGCCGAGGTGGCGGTCAGGTACTCAGACCCGCTTGCGCAGAGTATAGGTTAAACAGTCTGAAATCGACAAACGCCCGGGTGCCAGAGATTTAATGGGATGTCGGCTGATTGGTCGTCCAATCGGTACAAAGCAACTGTCAACCAGTCCCCTGTTGGCACGTTGAAAACCCTGACAGGTAAAAAACCCAGTGCACCTGAAAATGTCGCACGACGCGATGAAAACAGTAACAGGAGACAGATTATGAAATTACTGACAGCTACAGTTGCCATTCTTGGACTTTCAGTCTATTCCCAGGCGGGGATGGCCCAGACTGATGCAACCGACGACCGCGGGGATCGCATTGAGCGACGGCTGGACAACCGCGGTGATCGTATCGAGCGACACCTGGACCAGCAGGGTGACCGGATCGATCGTCGGCTGGACCGTAAGTCACGGCAGGCCGACCTGGCTGGACGGGAACGGCTGTCGGATCGACTTGATCGCAAGGGCGATGTGATCGACCGGCGCCTTGATCGTCGCGGCGACCGTATTGATCGCGGCCTTGACCGCCAGGGTCGCAGGATCAACCGGCGAGTTGACTGAGACCAGGTGTCAGGCCAGGAAGTAATCTGACCGCTATCACGGCAGTTTCAGGGGTACTTCACTACGCGCGGTGTTCAAGGCGCTGGACAGGTGGTCGATGCATACCACAGGGCCTGTGGCTAATTCAGTCTGGCAGCGCTGAGGCGACCATTTTTTGCGAAGCAAAGGAAGATTAACAACCTGGAACGATGAGAAGGGATTTGGATTCGTCACCCCCATGACAGGGGGTGAGCGGATCTTTATTCATATCAGCGCCTTCCGAAATCCTGCCCGGCGGCCCTGTCTCGACGGGATTGTTACGTACACGCCTGCCACGGATAAAAAGGGCAGGCCATGTGCCATTGACGCCACGCTATCTGGTGATCGTCTTAACCGTGGCGTTAAGAAGAGCTCACCACATAATCGCTCCCGTTTGCAGATCAGGCTGGCGGCGGTGTTCCTGGCTCTGGCGACAGTGGTAACACTCCTCGGCAGAATCCCGCTGCCGGTTTTCGGCCTCTACCCGGTGCTCAGCCTGGTTACCTATTTTGCCTATGCCCTGGATAAATCGGCAGCAAAAAAGGGCGCCTGGCGCACCCAGGAAAGTACCTTGCATGTATTGTCCCTGCTCGGTGGCTGGCCGGGGGCATTGCTCGCCCAACAGAAACTTCGCCATAAATCCAGTAAGCGGGAATTCCGGCTGGTCTTCTGGGTTACTGTGCTGATGAATTGCAGTGTATTTCTGTGGCTGCTTACTGAATCGGGCTATCAGTTCGTTCAGGGGCTGGCGGTGCTGGGAAACGGATAGTCGTGACGTGGGCTTTATAAAAGGGAAAGTAGAGCGGGGTTCCCAGGTGGTTGCCGCCCTCAACCCGGGTCGGTAGACGGTAACCCTCGAATTCCCGGAATTCAGAAAGATATCCACCGAAAGGTTGCGTGCGGAAGACTTTGCCCGGGTTTTCATTGCTCCAGCGCTGGATCAGTACCCTGGTCGGTTCACCCGACGGGGCGACAGTGATGTCCACCGACTGACGCAAGCCATTGAAGACCACCACCGCCCGGGCGCTGTCTTCGCCAAGCGGCTCCCAGCTTATGTGTTCGCCCGGCAGAAGGCTTGCCGGCGCCCAGAAGGCCCCCTCCGCTATGACACGCCCGAAGGCTGAGCGATGGTGGTCCGCGCCACCGACGCGAACCAGGGGCAGCAGAGAAAAAAGCCAGAAACGTGTCCAGGACGCTTCGGGTGTGGTTCCGTCTGAACCGCTGATGGGGCCGGCCCACAACCGCCAGACAAGTCCAAAAGGCGGGGCCAGGATCTGCTGTGCGCGCATGGGCCGATAGTTGGGTGCATCGCGGGTGCCGAGACCAAGCTCACCGGTCATGTGGAGTTCGATGACCGTTTTCAGTAAAGCGCCAGGACGAATTGTATAGTTAAAGTAGCGTCTGGCAGGCTCCGGCAGGTCTTTGACGAGAGCGGGTGTGTAAACGGCCTGTGGTGCGCTGGCCAGCTCTGTGAGGTGCCGCCAGGCTCTTTGCTCGGCGCGCTTGTCGCTGCCGCGCCAGAGCAGCAAAGCCGCAACGCTGGTAATCAGCGCGCCGGTGAGATACCAAAGCCAGTTCATAGTTACGGACAGTCTCCACCTCAGGTCAGCTATCGATTTTCGGGCATTATGCCCCCGGGAGAGTCAGATTTAAACCGGCCCGGGCAACCCGCTGAACTCGAACAGGCGCTGGTGGTGCTGCAGCGGGCGAATGCCCTGCAGATAGAAGACCAGGCGTTTACTGACGAGTTGAAGAGGTGGCTGCGTTTCAATCCTGGAATGGCTCTGGAAACCTGTGATGGTCTGCTCAGTATTACATCGGGCAATCCCAGTGCGCCCGGCTGGCTCGGGCCACTCTTATTTAATCTGCTGTTCAAAAAAGGTCCGGAACTCAGAAAGATGGCGCGGCAGTTGCGATGTTCCGCGGGTCTTGCTGTGTTTGTTGCACGTGAAGAAAGCCCCACGGGCTGGATTGAAGCAGGGCGGAGTGTCGAACGCTTCGCCTTACAGGCCACTCTGCTTGGTGTTCGGCATGCCCATCTGAATATGCCGGTCGAGGTTGCGGCGGTGCGGCCGGCTTTTGCTGAGTGGCTGGGGATGCCGGGCCGCCGCCCCGACATCGTTCTCCGCTTCGGTAAGGCGCCGCCGATGCCGATGTCGGTGCGGCGACCGATTGGTGAAGTATTCCTGCCTTGACAGGTTGATGCATGCCCGCGGTAGTGCAGCAAGCCAGCTGGCGGAGCTGTCCACCAACATTGCGTGACGTGATCAGGGAGCCGCTACGGAAGCCGGTACGCCACGACCTCATCCGTTGCGGTGATCACCAGATACTGTCTGCCGTCATTACCCAGATAGGTCATGGGATTGGCATTGCCTCGTGCGTTCAGCTGAGTCTCCCACAGCTGGTTGCCGCTGCTGGCTTCCAGGGCCCGGAAGCGGTTGTCATCGGTGGCAGCAATAAACAGCAAACCACTGCCGGTAATCAATGCGCCCGCCCGCCCGGGCCGGCCGGTGTTCTGACGACCCGCGGGCAGAGTCTCGCTGACCCCCAGAGCCCGCTGCCAGACCAGTGCCCCTGTCGTGGTGTCGACGGCACTCAACTGCCCCCAGGGGGGTGCCTGGCAAGGCAGGCTCTGGCCATTCAGTTGCACCTGGAAGGCGGACGGTCGCGGCCCGCCCAATTGATACCCGATCTCTGTGCCAGCGGACGCGTCTTCAACCCAACCCAGTGTCCCGAGGTTGGCAGCAAACACAAACGCCAACCGGGAGCCGGGGTCGTAAGCGACGCCGCCCCAGTTGGGGCCGCCCGCCAGCCCGGGAAACAGCAGGGTGGTGCGGGGCGGTGAGCCGGCGGCACGGTAAACCCAGGGCGTATAAGGACCGTCGTTGACCAGTAGGCCGTTCTCCCGTGCCAGCTCTGCACAGGCCGTGGCGTGTTCAGCAGTGGTCTGCTCAGCCGTGATCAGGTTGGCGGCGGTGTAACTGACCCGCGCCATGGGAGGCGTTACCGTAGGGACAGGCTGGGTTGGATACGCCTGTTCGCCGGGAACCTCACTGCCGGGCACCGGTATTTCTGCGACGTCAAAAACCGGCTCGCCGGTGGTGCGATCAAGAACGAACAGGTAGCCTGACTTGGTGGTGATGGCGAGCGCGGGAATCCGCCCCTGCGGCCCCTCGATAGTGAACAGGCTCGGCGCCGCGGGAGGGTCGTGATCCCACAGGTCGTGATGAATGGTCTGAAAATGCCAGACATAGTCTCCGCTGCGAAGATCAACCGCCACGATCGAGTTGGCGAACAGGTTGGAGCCGCCCCGATCCCCGCCGTAGGCGAATGGGATGGGCGAAGCCAGCGGCAGGTAGAGTAATTCCAGTTCCCGGTCCATTGTGAAGTAGAACGGCCAGGCATTGGCACCGAGCCTGTTCACCCAGCTGTTACCCTCCCAGCTATCGTGACCGGTCTGTCCCGGTTGCGGCACCGAGCTGAATTCCCAGAGTAATTCGCCGGTCAGTGCATCATAGGCGCGGGGATTGCCAATACCGCCGGGTGCGCCGGGAGGTGTGTTGGCACCGACCACGACGATATTGTCATAAACAAGCGGCACCGACAGGTAAGGGACGGCCAGACTCACCTGCCCGTTATTGCCGAATGTCGGCACCGGCTGACCGGTGGCCGCGTCCAGTGCCAGGAGGCGATCGAGAGCGGTAAAAATAATGCGCGCTGCCTGGCCCTGTCCGCCGGGCCAGTAGGCTACGCCGCGCCGGGAGGGTCGCCCGTCGGCCAGTTCATAGCGCCAGATTTCTGTTCCGTTGACGGGATCCAGGGCTACGACCCGGTCTGCTGCCGGCAGGTACATGACGCCTCCGACGACGATCGGGGTAGCCTGGGAGTTGGCTGACGGGGCGCGCGCACCTTCACCGGCATCGGGGTTCAGCTCATAACGCCAGGCTGTCGTTAGCTGCGCCACGTTGCCCGGATCAATCTCGCTGAGGGGCGAATAGCCGTTGCCGGTCAGGCCGCCCCGGTACATCGGCCAGTCATTGCCGACTTCCGGTTCTAAGGACTGGGTCTGGGTCTGAGCCTGGGTCGGGGCCGCAACGAGAATGAAGAGTAAAGAAAGAATGGAAGCTACTCGAAGCCTGTTCATGGCTGTCAACACCTCACTGTAATTTGCCGCAATTTGTTCGCCGCAATCAATTCCCGACCGCCGGTGCGCGGGCCTGGCTTCTGCTACAGCCGTCGCCATCGGGAGCAGGCAATGATTTCATAACCCGTTAGCAAGATCCACAAGTGTTAGCGACGGGGATTTTGGGTATTGCGATACCGGAAGAGGTTCCATAGACTAGCGGATCGTGAAAGGCGTTTTTGAGGCAGGTGCTGCAAGGGGAAACCGGCGAAAAAGTGAACCGGCTGTTAAAGGGAGAATGAGCATTTTGAGGCTTCATTTGACGCTGCAGCAGCCACGCAGAGAGTTTATTAACAGCCGGTCAGGGGCGTGTTCCCGGCGGTTGGGGCGGGGGCCGGATGCCGTTACGGCCTGAAACAGGCCTCATGCAGAGCCAGCGGGACAAAGCGGATAACAAAAATAAATAATAAGAACACATAATAAGAACAATAGGGAGACAATCAATGCGACATAAGTATCTCACAGGACTACTGCTGCTGATTATGGCTATGGCCATGCAAACCGGCTGGGGCCAGCAGGCTATCGCGCCGGATGCCTATGGATTCGTAATAGGCACGCCGGATAAACTGCTGCCGCCGGAAGGCGAAAGGCGCATTAATATCGTCGGTGACCCGGCAGAACCGGGGCTTTATGTAATTCGCATCACCTTCCCACCGGGGGCCGGGAGCCGCCCCCACTACCACAGTACTGCCAGGTATATCACCGTGATCAAAGGCACCTGGTGGATTTCCTCCGGCCCTGAGTCAGACGTATACGACCCCGACAACATGCAGCCGGTGCCTGCCGGCAGCTTTCTCTATCAGCCGCCCGAAGGCCACCACTACGACATGGCCAAGGACGAGGAAGTGGTTGTTCAGATAATGGGAATGGGGCCAGTTGTCACTACTTCGATTCCGCAGCAGGGCGATCAATAGAGAGAATTCCCCGACCGGCTTTCGCGCTCGGTTTCAGACGTCAGCAAACAGGGGCGGCCCAGGTCCCTTCCTGTCCGGCTGTCGTAATACCGACGCCAGGGGTCAATTTGTGGTACAATCCGCGCCCTCCCGCTTACCCGGCAGGAGACCTTGAACCCCGATATTCCAGCAAAAAGAGCTCAATGTGACCACTGACGCCGCGGTAACCCCTTTCGACCAGCTACAGCTGACAGCGCCTGTCCTGCAGGCCCTGCAGGATGTAGGTTATGAAACACCTTCTCCGATCCAGTCCCAGACCATACCTTTAATGCTGGCTGGCAGGGATGTGCTGGGCCAGGCCCAGACGGGTACCGGCAAGACGGCGGCGTTTGCCCTGCCGATTCTGTCGAGGCTGGACCTGAAGCAACAGTATCCGCAGGTGCTTGTGCTGGCGCCGACCCGGGAATTGGCCATCCAGGTGGCTGAGGCGTTTCAGACCTACGCTCATCACCTGCGAGGATTTCACGTATTGCCTGTCTACGGTGGCCAGGACTACAGCGGTCAGATTCGTGCCCTGAAACGCGGGGTGCACGTGGTTGTCGGTACCCCCGGTCGAGTGATGGACCACATGCGTCGGGGTACCCTGAAGCTCGACAAGCTGGTCACCCTGGTGCTGGACGAGGCGGACGAGATGCTGCGCATGGGTTTCATTGACGATGTCGAATGGATACTGGAAAAAACGCCGCCAACCCGTCAGGTGGCGCTGTTTTCAGCGACGATGCCCACCGAGATCAGGCGCATAGCTGATAGACATCTTAACGATCCGGAACATATTACCATCAAGGTCAAAAAGGCGACCGCTGACTTGATTCGCCAGCGCGTATGGCCCGTGAGTGGTGTGCACAAGCTGGATGCCCTGACCCGAATACTGGAAGCCGAAACCTTCGACGCCATGATTGTATTTGTGCGTACCCGAATCCTGACGATCGAACTGGCGGAAAAACTTTCGGCGAGGGGATTTGCCGCTGTTGCGCTGAACGGAGATATTGCCCAGGCGCAGCGTGAACGCACTATTGATCAGTTGAAGAAGGGTAAACTTGATATCCTGGTGGCCACCGATGTGGCGGCCCGCGGCCTGGACGTAGACCGCATCAGCCATGTAATCAACTACGATATTCCCTACGATGCGGAAGCCTATATACACCGTATTGGTCGTACCGGTCGCGCCGGCCGTCAGGGTGACGCGATACTCTTCGTCGCCCCCCGCGAGCGGAGGCTGTTCGGCGCCATCGAACGAGCGACGGGTACCAAGATCGAGTTGATGGAATTGCCGTCAACCGAAGTGATAAACGATAAGCGCATCGCCCAGTTCAAACAGTCGATTACCGACACGCTGGCGGCGGGACGACTTGACTTCTTTCAACAATTGATTGAGCAGTACCGACAGGAACATGACGTGTCCGCCATCGAGATCGCCGCTGCACTGGCGCGACTTGTCCAGGGCGACGTGCCATTGCTTTTACAACACAATTCCACGCCCAGAGCAGACAAGTCCTGGGATAAGAAAAAGGACCAGGAATCGCGCTTCGAACGTCCGGCCCGCGGCCAGAAGGGACGGCCGCCCCGCAAGGTCTCGCCACCGGAGAAAGGCCTGGAGCGCTTTCGTATTGAAGTGGGCCACAATAACAAGGTCATGCCGGGCAACATTGTCGGCGCCATTGCCAATGAGGCAGGCCTGGACAGCAGTGAAATAGGTCGTATTACGATCTTTGACGACTACAGTACGGTGGATCTTCCCGCTGATATGCCGGATGAAATACTCAGGCAATTAAAGAAAGCCTGGGTCAGTGGCAAGACACTTGATATTTCACGTCACAGTGAAGAAGGCGGCCCAGCGCTTTCCGGTCCGCGCAGACCCGATGATGGTGATCGACGGGTGAAGCGCAAACCGAAATTCAAGGCAGACGGTAAGACAGGAACTCACAAGAAACAGGCCAAAAAGAAAAAGGCGAAGCACCGAAAGGAAGCAGGCAGCAGATCACATTCATCAACGTAACGTCAACTAACACGGCATCCAGTACACACCTCAATCCTGCGCAGGACTTTACTGTGCAATCGTTCCATCGAGGCTAACTCCGTTCAGCCAAATTCCACTAATCTGCTACTTGTCTTGTGACCACGTCACTAGCGACCGGAACTGAGCCTCGGAGGATTATTGCCTGCAAAGAAACAGTCATTCCGACGTCGTCCGGACTTCCATCTATAGGTAAAGTTAAGGTTGCCACCCCGCCAGAATCAGCGACAGCAGCGCCAAGCAATAAAGGGTTCAGGATATCCAGACAGAGCGCCCCCTGTTCAGGTGGGAGGCAGGGGCCTGCATTTTCTCCAGCCCCATCAACACCGCCCGCAAACAACACTTCCTCACCTGGATCAGCCCCCGTTACGGTAATCGCTGCAGTCTGTTGCAGCACCAGTTCATCACTGTCAAGCACCAGCGTAGTGGCTGCCGGAGGGCCAGACAAAATTGTCCACAGTATTGCACGTAGCACATTCTCATCTGTTGTTTCGCAGGTATGGGTCTGATTGGGAAAGGGGTTCAGGTCAATACCAAAGACGGGGTCGGGTGTGAATCCTGGATCGCAACTGGCGCGGTCTGCTACCGTGATGGAGACTGCGAAGTGATCAAGTTGCGCAACCCCGGGCACATTGCCCAGGTTCTGGTAAAAAGTCGAGATAACACCGTCGCCGTCATCACCAACACCTATCACCGGTGTGCCGTCGCCAATTATCGATGTGTAGTATACGTCCGCAGGCAGGGGAAACTGTTGCAGGTCATTAAGCTGGGAAAGTGCAATGCTGTCGGGGCGCAGTTCTGAAACCCCCGCGCTGAACGGGTCGATGCCCAAGACTTCTTCAAGTAATTCGCAAATCAACAGATTGTTACCATTACTGCACTCTTGCTGAGCAAATACGGTAAGCTGAGAACCCCCGTGCGGTGCTCCAATAGCAATTAACTGGGACACCTTACCCTCGGCGCCGGTCCACTGCAGGTAAGCGCGGGACGCCATCGCTCCCATACTGTGTCCAACGAGAACTACATTTGAAGCACTCGGGTTGGCGGCAAGAACTGTGTCGACATAGTCTGCTAACTCGTTGCCTTGTTCGGCCAGCGTAAGCCCCTGATTATCTGAAAACTCCACCACGTAGAAGTCACCAGCGTTTATCGGTTCCACCAGATTTGTTTGCGGGTCGGTTCTCAGCAGGCCGCCAAAATCCCAGTCGTTCGCATCAAGCAGTGTGGCGGCAAACAACCAGCTGAATGGGTCGCCACCAAGCCCATGCAGGAAAATCACGGGTTGATCAGGCTTTCGAATTATAGGGTCAGGCAGTACCGCAAATGCATTACCCATGGCAAGGAACAACAGTAGCGACAGGTATTGCGAGAGGCTTTTAATATCAGCGAGTGAACGTTTTCTTGACATTTTTTAACTGCCTTCTTTTAAGTATTAAGACATTCAGGGAACCTCTGATCAACCAGCACAACGCTCTGCGGGGCCTTCAGACAATCCCGCTGGCTTCGTTGCCCTGCCTTGACAGGCCGACAGCAATGCGCCTTGCCAGTGGGTTAGTCCGAGGGCCAGCGCATTGACGTAGTTAATCGTAGGTTCCTTAGTTAATTGGCATTAGTTCGATAAAGAATCGAGGCCAGTCGCCGAGCTGCTTTCCTCTACAATGACCGCCTGAGTGAGTAGGCAGCCATGAAGTGTTGAGGAGATGATAGACGCGAGTACCGCTACTTTAACTCTTTCGATATTTCTGCTCAACTATCAGAACGCTGTCTCTTGTCTGGTCTGCCCCATCTCTACTGCGAGCACATCTGTCGGAGTATAGGCGTTACCCTGTTGTGGTGCTGGCACACTCCGGTCTTCCACTGGGAAAAGTTGGCAACTGCTCAAATGAATCACTGTTTTCCAGCGTCTGACATCGCGCTGCTACCCGGGAGGACGAGGCGGCAGAATCGTCGCCTACATTCCCTACTTCTCCGCCTGGTATTTACTCTGGCCGGATTCATCCGGTTGGAAGCCGCGTCCAGCCGGTGACGTTGATGCCTCTTTCGATATCAAGAATCGAGAAATTGGGGTAATGAGTTAGAAAATTCAGAACGAGATTAGTAAACAAGAATGCGTACAGCGACAGACCGGCAGAATCAAGCCAAGGGTGAATAGTACGAAGGAACGTCAAATTAACTACCACAACGCTCTGCGGGAGCTAATCAGAGGTTCCTTAACTTATTAGGCGAATTTTGGAATCAGTAGACATTGCTGCAGTAACTATTTCCAATTCTGCTCCCTTTCGATTGGTCGCAACCGCCATTGAGTAGTTTGTGACTAGCTCTGGCTGTCGAAAGTTCCAGTTTCGTTCCGGCCTGGGTTTAGCAGCGGCCGCCTTTAAAAATGTCTTGGTGTCGATATCAAAGGCAATTTTCCTGGGGTCTACAAGAAGTCCGGTTCCAATACCTTTCAAATACGCCTCTTTCAGGGTCCAGTAGTCAAACAAAAGTTTGCATTTTGCGGATTCTGGCGCTGTCTCCAATCTTCGAATTTCCGGATGAGAAAGAAACTGGTCGCCAAGACTCCTGTCGCCGCATAGGCTTTCTCTGTGGCGCTCAATATCTATTCCTACTGAGAAATTCGAAACTGCAATCAAGGCATACTGTCCCGAGCTGGATGTGCTGAAATCTAGGCGGTTTGAAGGTAAGAAAGGTTTCCCTTTTGCTGTCCTGGAAAAAGAAATTGTCCTTGGGTTTTCGCCCGTGTACAGTGAGAGGATGTTTCGATAAAAAGCCCGTCGTTTTATGTAGTTCAGCCTGTGTTCACTGAATCTGAATCGGTTTGCCGCGTCTTGTTCTGGTAAACCTAAAACGTCAAGCAGATCAACTTCCAAATCCTCCACATTTTCCAGATACATAGGCCATACATGGATCCACGCCGCGTCCGGATTACTAGGCATACCCGGCATGCTTAATCGCAAAGCTTCTGATTGATACAAGCTGTAATCTCCTTTCGTGAGCTCTGCAAGTAAAAATGATCACCGGGTATTTTAATCATGGAAAAGTGATTATTGGTATAGGTCTTCCATTGCTGCATATCCTGTACGGTGACACTCAAATCATCAGTCCCAAGAATTGCCGTAATCGGGCAGGGAAGCGATAAGGGTTTCGAGCGAATATGGCTTTCGACAATCTGGACATCGGCGCGTATTGTGTTTAGCATTAACCTCATTAGCTCTTTCTGTTCAGGTGTATTTTGGGCACCATAACGAAGTTGCAATTGTGTTAGCAGATCATCGTCGTTCAGATTACCTATCAACGGTCGTTGCGAAGGCAGGTGAAGGGGGGATTTTCCAGACAAAAATACATGTTCTGGTGGTATGCAACATCCTTCATCCATGAGCTGAATGACCAGCTCGGCCGCTAGAAGTGCACCCATGCTGTGCCCGAAGACAGCCCACCGTTTTTTCGTTAAAGGTTTAATTACAGAAACCAGCCTGGCCAGAATCGTCTCGAATCTGTTTATAGCTGGCTCTCCGAAGCGATTCTCCCTGCCTGGCAATTGAACCGGTCGTAATTGTATTGTCGGACTTAGCGATTCCTGCCAGGAGCTGTACACCGAGGCACCCCCGCCTGCGAATGGAAAACAAATTAGCTGAATAGTCGCCTTTTCATTTTCCTTGACAGGAAAGAGCCACTTAGATGGGAAATCTTGAGGTTGCATATCCTTCTGGTAAATTTGAGGATTGGCTTTCGGAAGTGATCATGTAATGCTTGGTCTGGCACCCTAATTGACTATCAATGGCTTCATAATCCTTGCCTCATGCCCGGCAGGTCAGATTTTTCGAAACCGTTTCCCTGAGGGAATGAAATGTTTTTTTCGCCTACGTAGCTTAAACAGAAAACTATTCTCCGGATTCGTATGCGAAATGGCCGCACAGTATTGCGTAGTGGAAAAATACCGTCAAGGGCTGCTCGGGTCTTCGCCAAGCCCAATTCTTGCATCATGGGAGCCAGGTGGTCGACAAACCCATAAGAGGGATATCACGTTTATGATGCAATTCGATCCAGTCCCACTCGTTGCCAGGAAATGCCTGTTCAAAAAAAGAGTTCCAATAAATAAAAAAAATGATTTTTGAGACAGGCACTAGTTGGACGCTTTTTTAAAATCAGTCTCCTTTACCTGAACGACTCATCCACTCCAGCGATCTCGTGATACCATCTTTCAGGCTCACTTTCAGATTGTAAAACTTCAGCTGCTCAGCGTTATCTCCAACCCTGTAAAATACACCTTCTGGCTTGGATGGGTCGTTTTGCAACTCAATATCAATGCCTGCACAATCCTGGATAACCCTGCCTAATTCAAAAAAACTGGTAGCGACTCCGCTTGATATGTTGATCGACTGACCAGGGCTCATTCTGGTTGTTGCTTCAAGTACAAACTCCACGATGTCATCAATGTGGACGAAATCCCTAACTTGTTGTCCACTTCCCCATATCACGATCGGATTTTCCCTATCCAGCACTCTCTTACAAATTCTGGGGAATGGATAGGAAAGATCCTGGTCCTCTCCGTAGCCGGAGAATGGTCGAAAAGACAATACGTTAATCCCGTATTTTTCAGTGCAACACTGCGCCAGAAACTCAGAAGTCAGTTTCGACCATCCGTAGGTCATGTCAGGAACACCGATGTCTTTGCTGAAATCGATCATGGACTCGGTCAGCAGCTTTTGATTTTCCTTGGTCTGATACTTTATTGGATAGGCCGCAGACGAGCTGAAATTCAGTACTACTTTCGGTGCTGGCGTCAGTTTTGGCAGCCAGTTAAAAAACATGGCGTCTATAGCTAAATCTGTTGCTACCTTTAGAGGATCGCCTTCGATCGTCATCCGACCTCCGACTACTGCAGCGAGGTGCAGAATCAAGTCAAAAGATTGAGCAGATTCATTAAAATAAGTCCTTACATCCTGGTTGATAAACTTAAGATCTCCCTTTTTGGTGAGAAATTCCGGCCATCTGTCGGGATGAAGCCCAGTGGATAGATCATCAACAATCGTTACCGAATAACCTCTCTGAAGAAGTTCCGAGGCGAAGTGTCTTCCTACAAATCCACATCCACCTGTTATAAGTGCGCGTTCCATACTAGTTACCTATACTCCGTTGATTTTCGGATTCTCGTTGTGATCTGTTGGATAATTTATTTTGCAGTCTGAGATCGAGAACTTGCGAGTTCCGAGCCGCTGCGCCATGCTGAGGTAGAAGTACCTAGGCAGGTATTTCACGTACCGACTTCCGAGCCGTCTTGGTTCACTGGCTGCCCGGAATAGCCACTCAAGGCCATGGTCCCGCATCCATAGTGGCGCCCGTTTCACCCTGCCACTGTGAAAATCAAATGCCGCGCCAACTACTAGGATGACGCCTACATTGAGTTTGTTCACATGTTCTTCAAGCCAGAAATGCTGCTTTGGCGTGCTGATACCTATCCAGAGTATGTCTGCGTTGCTTTCGTTTATAGTTTTAATAACCTCTTCATCTTCTTCGGGTGTAAGAGGTCGGAAAGGAGGGGAATAGGCGCCAGCAATAGAGATTCCAGGGAAACGTTCTTGTAGTTTTCGCGTAAGTAATTCCGGAACTTCAGCAGCGCCACCGTATAGGTAGTGCGAGAGCCCGCGTGCGACGCTCTCTTGACAAACACGTAACATTAGGTCGGGGCCGGTGACACGTCCGCCCTGATTCAGGCCTTGTCGTCGAATACCCCACACAACCGGCCACCCGTCGGCAGTAGCGAGGTCAGCCTGATTGACTATGTTTCTGAATCGACTGTCGGTTTGTGAAATAACAACGTCTTGAGCACTGTTTACGCAAACGTAGTTCGCGGGGCGAGTCGCCGCAAATGATAAAATTAACTCGACAGCTTGATCGAACTCAATCGCATCAACTGCCAATCCCATAATATTGGCTCGTTTCCTTTCCACGCAAGTTACATCCATTTCATTGATGGTCGTAGATAGTATAAGGGAAGGTGCGATCAAGAACCACTACCAGTTTGTTTCGGTTTTGGTGTTTTTTTAGGCACACGATCTACTACGATCACGTAAACTGGCTATTGAGTTCAACTGCTCTTGGTACACTGACTGCCATTTAGTCATACAACAGCGGAGCTTATTCAATCCGGTTAGATGGACGACTGCACGGCAGAATCCGGGTAGGGTGCTCAATTACTGCCAGAAAATTCTACTCTTATACCTGAATATCCTTGCGCCAGCTTCATCAACAAAGTTCTTCAACAACCGGTTAGTTGAGGATTTCGCGATATATTTTCGCAAGCTCCTCGCAGACAGGGCCTGAGCGATTTCCCTGAACGGATATTCTGGCATTGTTACTCATTTTGTGGCGAAGTGGCTCATCTTCGATAAGTGTCGTTATTGCTTTAACAAAACCCTGCTGATCGCCGGGTAGAAAACCATTTACCCCATCAGTGAGAAACTCCCCTATGCCCCCGACATCGAATGAAACGCAAGGTATGCCGGCGGCGAGAGCCTCGAGCAGCGCGTATGGCATGTTTTCTAGCCTTGATGGGCAAGCGACAACTGAGGCTGTGGAGAGAGCATGGTAAATGCCCGACCTCTCCAATGCTCCCAAAAAGTGAATCCCTTCAATATTCTGTTTTTCAATCGTTCTGGTAAGCTCGTTGTAGAACGTCTTGTCTCGGATAGATCCCGCAATCAGTGTTCGAGTCCCTTTTGGAAAGAACGCATGAGCTTCGACCAGTCTGTCTGTGCCCTTCACCCTTGCAATGTTACCGACGCTGAGCACAGTTGATGGGTCGACGTTTCTGGGCAAGGCATAAATTTCGTTCAGAATTGGCTGTGACAAAAAATGGTGCCTGGCTCTAGTGTAGGGATGTACCTCGTTACTGGAATAGCGGCTGAGCAGTATCAGGTTGTCAGCGCGCTCCAATCCGGAAAACGATTCCTTGAAATAAGTGCTGCGAGACAGCCTGCGCTTCAGGCTCTGTGAAACCAGCCCATGCTCATTGAAAAAATGGCCGTGCACTGTCAAAACGTGAGGAATCTGTCCTGTTCTGCGTAATGCATTGACCTGATGAGAGTCGAAAAAGTGAACTAAGTCAGGTTTGAAGCTATTGATTTCGTTCGCATAAGCTCTATAGCCGGTTAGGATGTTGTAATAGGTAAGCGGAAACTGAACAGGTACGATATTGACTTGAATATTGTCTGCCACCCTCAGGCTTTCTCTTTTTGCTGATCTGCCTTTGAAGTCGACGATGCATAGCTCGATATCTTCGCGATCCCTTAATCCTTCAGCCAGGGCCAGCGTATGAACTGACGGCCCTTTGATCATCGACCCATGTGGGTAGTCGGCGAACATCAAGATGCGCATCAGGAAAGTCCGTACCAGCCCAAACCTAGAGTTCTCTTGAATCTCAACTGAGTGTCTGGATTAAGCTCCTTGTGAAGAAACAGACAGCTGTTCAGGCGCATGAAGGTTGCAAATATATTACTTTCCGTGAGTATGAGTCTGGTACCGGCTCGGTCTTTTATTGACTCATAGGCAACAGGTTTGTTTATCAGAAACTTCAATTGATCGCGACAAGTCCTAAGTGGCAGCTTAATCTTGTTCTTGAGAGTGTTTTGTTTGAAACCCTGAGCGATAATCAGCGGTATTTCCAGTGGCGAGAGGAAGCGAAAGTTTACCCAGTTGAAACCGCCGTCGTCCTGGCGGTGAGTAATCGTACCTTCATATAGATCCCGCATCCAGGAGGTCAGCTCGTCTTTTCTATATTCCGTCATTCTGGAGAGTCTTACTATTAAGTCTATAGTGTCGAAGTCCCCACACGGATGGCCCCAAATTTCAGGAAACACGAAACGCTTCCTGTACCGACAGAGCAATACCGAGTCTATCATTTCTTCCATATAACTAAGTGGCCTGCCGTAGTAGCTGTAGAAGAAAACGAGATGGAAGGCACCAGCGAGGCCGCTACAATAGTACGAACCCTCCCGCATGCCCCACAGCCCAGTAACGGGGTCCTGTTTGGAATTCATATAGTCGAAAGTCGTATTGAGGACTTCCTCATAATTATCAATTGTGTCCTTGTCGTACTCGAGCAGGTCAAGCAAAAACATGATGAAATTACTTTCCAACCCTGCACTGGACCAGTCTATTTCGTTTAGATAAGCGTTCAATTTCTTCAGGTCGCTTAATTCGTGAAGAAATTTGAGCGGGTGAATCGGTCGGCCATTTAAAATCTGCAACGCACATATAGCGTAGTCACAGTTTGACCATCGCAGATAAGGGTTTGTCCCCGCATCCGTAGGTTCGTGGAACAAGCCGGTTTCCTTGTCCTGAAAGCCCTGGATGTATTCAATCCAGCCGTTACGTTCTTCATCAGACAGCCTTTCTATCGAACCGGTCAGGTCCTTTATTATGACGGCAAGGCATGTGCTTATCAGACCGGCTTCACCGATGCTTGAGAATCGATACTGATGGCTTTCTCCTTCTCTTAAAGAAGCAACATACCGATCGGCTCCTTCGATAATATCCTGAATGGGTAACATGAACTGCAGGCCTCCCAATGACGGATTCATTTCTGCAACACGTGATCGCAGATAGTGCAGTGATTATTAATTGGATGCTGGATATTTCAACTCTGAGACCAGTATCGATCGAATTCCCGATACCGACCTGGAATTATAGGGAGTAACTGCCCACACGTCTATGTATCAACGGTGTTTTCTGGAGCCGGGTTACGCAGCATTAGTGCTACTGCAGATACAGCTGGATCGACTACCTGGGCAGCAAACCTTTGTTGCTTGGTTCTAGGGCGGTGTTCTGATGTGACTCAGAATTTACAAGGCGCAGTTCCTGTCAGAGCTTGATCCAGGATCCACAACTACGACTCTCATGAAAAGGCACTTCAGATGTAATAAAATCGAGCCAAGATTTCAGCTACCGCCAGCGACGGGCTGAATATAAGTCGATTGTCATGTCGGCTTGGTGGAATATTGACCCTTTCCTGCGGCAATTGTTCGCAAGTATCTCGTAACTTATTGTGATATAAGTCAAATATATTACAATTGACTCCCGCGATTAATGGTGCAGGTGGGAGAATCGTGACGAGCAGTGATGGTTTAATTGCTGTATTTGTCCTAAAATCCTGCTTTCGATGGGTGTCTGGGAGCGGTAACTCAAACGACGTTTCCCGACATCGAAATCCTGATCGGTCGACTGTCGGTGCCTTTGGTCTAATTCGACACACAGGCCGACTGGATTTATGTTCCAACGAATACGAATGTACTACGAGTCTTGCTATGTCCTCCGGTTCGAATGTCGATGGCGCTTCACCCGTAGCGCAATGTCTAAGCTGCTTCTGACTATATGATGTAGCGGATTGAGAGCAAGCAAGATTATAGTGTCAGGATCGATACGAACGGAGAAATGTTCAGAACAATGGAAACTCACGCCCCAGACCTCGATCAAGTCCACAAAGCGCTTTCGTCTGATCCACTGATCACGGACTTCACGATAGTCAGCAGGCAGTCGCTGGTTGGTGAGCTCCATTGGTTAGTCTATGTTGTCCCCGGCCCACTCTACTCTCAGGAAACGCTGGAGCAGAAACTGGCTTCACTAGTTGACCGTCCGAATCCTCCTTTATCGATCATCCCGATCAGCTCCGTACCTCGAGATGAACAAGGCGATTGGGATGCGTCAGCACTGTCGCGTTATCCTGTATTCAATGAGACGGTTATTGGACACATTGAGGAAAAAGTGCGCGGCATCGCAGGTATTAGGAAGGCCGCTGCCATCGTTGAGCCCGCTGATTTACCCGCCCGACTTCACCTATCAGATCTACTTCCAGAGCGTAACAAGAAAGCCGTTGATATTGAATTGACAGCCAAGAATGGTGAAGGCGATTCGTCGACCGGGAATTCTGCTTCGGGCGAGTCTGCAACAGACGTACCTGCCATCAGCACTGGTGGGGACCTGATTGTTCCAGAAAACGCTCCATCAAACTTGGTGGAGATGCTGTTTGCGGCCAGTAAAACAGTTCCTGGTAAGTCTTTGCATTTCCATAGTGCCAACGGTACCACATCATCTGCCAGTTATTCTGATCTACTGGAAAGGGCTATGGAGTTGATGCATGGACTAGTCGCGGAGGGACTGAACCCGGGCACACACGTGTTATTTCAGATAGGCGACAATCGTAAGTTCCTCGAGGCATTCTGGGCGTGTATCCTGGGCGGCTTCGTTCCGGTTCCCACAGCGATAATGACGGACACCAGACCTGAGACCCTCGAGCGATTCACTGGTGTGTATAAAACACTTGATTGTGAATTTATACTGAGTTGTGGTGAGCAAGCCGAAATTCTGCATGAAGTATTCAAGCCCGTTCAGCCGGAAAACATTCGCATAGTAGATACCGACACTCTCCAACTCGTAGAGAACAAAAATGGTCAAGCGGCGCATCTCCCTCAGGGCGGGGATGTGGCTTTGATGATGTTGACATCGGGCAGTACCGGCCTGCCAAAGGGTGTGCCGCTAACTCATCGAAACCTTGTATCCCGGTCGATTGCTTCCGTCCAGTTTCATGGATTCGACAAGGACATGGTGACACTGAACTGGATGCCTCTCGATCACGTTTCAGGTTTGATTTACTTTCACCTTCGTGATGTTTATCTACAGTGTACTCAAGTACATGTCCAGACAGAAATCATTCTGGCCAAGCCGGCGCGCTGGCTGGACCTTCTGGACAAATACCGGGTAACAGTGACTTTTGCTCCGAATTTCGCTTTTGGTCTGGTGTGCAATATTGAAGACGAATTGGCCGGAGGGGATTGGGATCTTTCATGTCTCAGGTTGATCCTTAATGGTGGTGAATCGGTTGTCGCGTCAACCGCGCGTAAGTTTCTTTCGATATTCGGTCAATGGGGGCTTGCAAAAGAAGTCATGTGCCCTGCCTGGGGGATGTCCGAGATCTCCTCGGGTATTACCTACGGTACCGATTTCAGTCTCGAAAGCACGTCTGATAGCGACGCGTACGTGGAGGTGGGATACCCTATTCCCGGAGATAGTCTTCGAATCGTAGACGAAAATGACCGGCTTTTGATGGAAGGTGAGGTGGGTCGACTGCAGGTTAAAGGTGAAACCGTATTCAAGGGGTACTATGGAAGAAATGATGCAGACAACCAGGTTTTCACTAAAGATGGTTGGTTTATAACTGGCGATTTAGGACTGATACGCAATGGCAGCTTAACCATCACTGGGCGTGAGAAAGACATAATTATTCTGAACGGAGTTAACTATGCGGGGCCTCGGATAGAATCTGTAGTTGAGAAAGTCGAAGGGGTACTGGCGTCTTTTACTGCGGCGATTGCCGTACCAAACCTGGATGGAGATGGCACAGAGTGCCTTGGCATATTTTTTTCTCCACTGAATGCTGATGATAGATCGCTCGAGTTACAAATCAGAAAAATCAAGGACCAGGTTTTTCGAGAAGAAGGAATCTTACCAGCTTATGTTGTTCCACTTCCTCGAGAAGAAGTACCAAAAACCTCGATCGGTAAAATTCAGCGGCCACAGCTCGTTGAGCGTTTTAAGAACGGCGAATTTGAAAAAATAGTCAAGCGCATAGACCTGTTGTTGGGAAATGCGAATACAGTCCCGTCTTGGTTTTTCCAACCGGACTGGCAGACAAAGTCTGCCGGCAGTGGCGCCCGTATCTCTCGGAACGATTCTAATGCGGTTATTATTTTCTCTGAAGCCATGGATGGCATTGCATCTAGTTTTTCAGAGGCACTGAATAATTCAGGATCCATCACGATCTTGGTCGGAGGTGGGACTGAATTCGAGAAGTTGGATAAGTTCCGATATCGTCATAATCTCGAAACTGCTGATGGCTATCAGCGCCTGATCGACGCTCTTCAAGAGGAAGGTATTCAGCCCGGTGTCGTAGTTTTCGATTTCACTTCCACTGATACTGAAATTCAAAACGCCCAAGGTCTTTATGCTGATACTTTATCGGCTTGCAATAGGTTTGTTTGCGGAAGCAGGGCCGTGGTCCAACTGGCGTCAACGTCCAACGCGACCATCAAACTGTTGGTGTTGAATAGGGGGTGGAGTTCTTTTGGGAAATTTCAGGGATCCACGTCACTTGGCGCACCGATCTTGAGCCTGGTCAAATCTCTGTCGCTTGAAAATATGTCGATTACATGCGCCAGTGTGGATGTTGGTGAATTCGATAGTGCTACGGCATCTGATTGTGTAATCGAAGAATTGAATTCCGGCTTGCCTGACGTTGAAGTAGCGTTCCGATCGGGGCGCAGACACGTCATGGCATTGCAACGGGTAAAACTTAGTCAAACTGCCGGCTCTGGTAGCCTGAAACCACATGGACACTACCTGGTCAGTGGTGGGCTGGGAGGTGTTGGATTCAACCTGGTTTCTTACCTGCTAAAGCAGTACGACGCATGTATCGTCATCACTGGGCGCGAGGATCTGCAACCCGATACAGAGCGATACAATAAGTACGAAGAGCTGAAAAAACTACCAGGCAGTGTCCTTTACGTTCGTAGTGATCTTTGCGAACCAGCTTTGCTGGAGCAGGCTTTCTCGGCTTTAACGAATTCAACGTCAATTTCACTTGACGGCATTTTCCACCTTGCCGGAAGTTATCACGAATCTTTGGTTATAGATGAAACCAGAGAAAGCTTAGACCAATTATTCTCGCCGAAGGTCAACGGGTCTCAGACGTTGCTGGAATTGGCAAGTCGAAATCCAGAGTGCTTCTTTGTTGGTTTCTCGTCAGTTAGCAGTCTTTTCGGCGGGGCGATGATTGGCGGCTACAGTGCTTCGAACCTGTTCCTTGACCAATTAGCTTCTCGGAGAGAAGAAGGGGCACGGGTTTACTCAATAAACTGGGCGACATGGCGTGATACTGGTATTAGCCGGGAATTTGAGTTTAAGGACGCATTGCAGGCCTCAGGTTATATGGAAATGCCAGTTGATAGTGCATTGCGAAGCCTGGAGATAATACTTAGCCAGCAACCTGGGAACTATATCGTAGGGCTTGATATTTGCAATCAGCGTATCAGATCGCGCATGTCGGAATCGTCTGTGCTGATCAAAATGCGTTGTTATTGTGAACTGGAATCGGGTGAGACGAGCGGGTCCTTGCCACAGATATCGCAAGAGGATGACTACGGGACTTCGATTAGCGCGGAGTTGGTATATCTTCCCCAATTACCAGTAACAGATAGCGGGGCTATTGATAGGAAAGCGCTGATAGCGATGTATCAAAATGGATCTTCGCGTATCGTGCCCCCATCTACGCCTGTAGAAGAACAGCTGGCATCGATTTGGCAAAATTTACTGGGTATTAACGAAGTAAGTGTCGACTGGAGTTTTTTCGAATTGGGAGGTCAGTCGCTACTCGCAACCAAGCTGAATTCTGAATTGGCCAGTCGGTTCGGCGTAGATTGGTCGCTGAGGAATATTTTCGAGCTACCAACATTAAAAGAACAGGCTCAAAGAATTGAGAGAGAAAGCGGAGCGCTCACTTCAGTAGCGCGCGATGATTCGGCTATCAGCGGCAATCTGGCCTTAGGTTTGTCGTCTTCTCAAAAACGAATGTGGTTTATGGATCAGTTCAGTACGGCACGTCATATGTATAACATATCTGCCGCATTGCAAATCGAGGGCCACTTGGACGAGGGCATGCTAGCTGAGAGTATTCAGCGGGTAATTATGCGGCATGAAGCGCTACGTACGACGTTCCCAAAGGAAGATGGGCAACCTATCCAGAAAATAGCTGCCTCACTTCATATTGAGGTGCCTGTCTGCGATTTAAGTCCGCTTGATGATGAGGCGAAGAAAAAAGAACTTAGTGAGTTGGGAAAAAAGGAAGCGTGTAGGGAGTTTGATCTGGAGAAAGGCCCGCTTCTACGCGCGCTTTTAATAAGAATGGCGCCAAATGAATATACCTTTATGGTGACCATGCACCACATTATATCTGACGGCTGGTCGATTCAGATATTCTTTCGAGACCTTCTTGAATACTACCAATCATACAGTAAAGAAGATATGTCACCGCCACGAGATCTTACCTATCAGTATTCGGATTACGCCAGATGGCAATCTCAATGGCAAGCCAGTTCGGATTTCAATTCCAAGTGTGAGTACTGGATCGAGAAGCTGCGGGGTGTGGGTGTCGGTCTTGAGATACCAACTGATAAACCCAGACCTGAGTTACAAACATATCGAGGGCAGCGCTATTTGACGCATTTGCCGGCTACATTGTCAGTGCGTTTGGAAGATTATGCCAGGAACCAGAACGTGTCACTGTATATGGTACTTTTAACGGCCTTCCAAATACTTTTGTACCGTCGTTCCAGGCAGGAAGATGTTGTGATTGGTACTGTCACTGCCAATCGAAACAAAACTGAGCTCAACGACCTTATCGGTTCGTTTGTTAATCTGTTCGTGCTCAGGACGCAGCTTGACGGGAAAGCCAGCTTTTGCGAGACGTTGAAAGAGGTCAGGACTGCTGCACTGGAGGCGTTCGAATTCATGGATATTCCTTTCGAGGTTATTGTAGACAAGCTGCAGGCTAGTCGTGACTTGAGTAGGGCGCCCGTATTTCAGATAGCCTTCGATTTCAGGGAGCCATTCTTGACTAAATCCCCTATGCCGGGCATCAAGCTGGGGTTGATGGAACCGGATCTGGGGATCTCGAAGTACGACCTTCATCTCACAATAGAGGCGCAAGACAACGGTCTGAAAGTAATCTGGGAATACGCAACTGATTTGTTCTATGAAGAATCTATTGCGCAAATGGCAGAACAGTACAGAGTGCTTCTGGAAAACATATTGGAAGATCCTCAGCAGGTAATCGAAGAAATACTTCTTTTTTCCAAGCCAGAGCTACAGGAACATGTTAAGAGCTGTCGAGGTGTAGAACGCTCGGAATATCTCGATGGTGCCAGTGTTCTTTCTTTAATTGAGAGTCAAGCCGAGAGAAACCCCATGCAGACCGCCGTCGAATATGACGGCCAAAGTATCAGTTATGAGGAGCTCAATAAAAAATCCAGTCAATTGGCTGGCTACTTGCAAAAGAATGGAGTCGGCATTGGTACCATGGTTGCGATATCACTGAATCGAAACCCTAATATGGTTATTGCAATGCTGGGGGTAATGAAAGCGGGGGGAGCATATGTTCCACTAGACCCCAAGTATCCTTTGGACAGGATCGAGTTTATTCTCAGAAAAAGCAAGGCACCTCTAATTCTTACCGAGGAACAGCTGGCAGAAAAGTTCAAGTCCTTAGGCGTATCGCTATTTGAGCTGGACAAGGATTGGAGTATGGTTGAGGCTCATCCAGTAGTTAGTCCACGCATTAAAATAGAGCCAGAACAGTTGGCTTATTCTATTTTTACTTCCGGGTCTACGGGGCAGCCAAAAGGTGTCCTGCTCCAGCACTGGGGATTGCTCAATCTCGCCTGTAGTGCGAAAGCGGCACTACGCATAACTTCGGATAGCAGGGTGCTGCAGTTCTCCAGTTTTGGCTTTGATGCCTCAGTTTGGGAGATATTTACGACTCTGGCGGCTGGTGCAACGCTTTGCCTGGGAAAGGATAGCGAGCTATTGCCCGGGATGGATCTCATCAATTTTCTAGTTAGCAAGAATATCTCTGTGGCAACCTTGCCTCCGTCGGTATTGCGTGTCTTGCCAGAAGCTGAGTTGCCGGCATTGAAGACAATTGTCAGTGCGGGCGAAGCATGCAGTTTGGAGTTGGTAAATAGATGGGCAGATTCCAGGTTATTCATCAATGCGTATGGACCGACCGAAACTACAGTGTGCGCGACAATGGGAGAAGTCATTCCAGATGCTGATGGCAATTCGCCTGATATTGGATACCCTTTGCCAAACATGGCCGTTTATCTAGTTGATGACAAGTTGCAACCTGTGCCTCCAGGTGTGCCAGGTGAATTATGTGTTTCCGGGGTTGGATTGGCGCGAGGGTACCTCGGGCTTTCCGAGTTGACGTCCGAAAAATTTGTCGAAAACCCATACGGCAGCGGAATTTACACCAGAATGTACAGGACCGGTGATCTTGCGCTGCGCAAGGTAGACGGGCGGATTAGCTATATTGGACGAATTGACAACCAGGTCAAGCTTCGTGGGTTTCGCATTGAACTGGGAGAGATCGAGCATGTATTGAGACAATCTCCTCAAGTAGATGATGCAGCGGTTCTGTTGAGGGAGGATAATCCGGGTGACCGAAAACTGGTTGGCTACGTAGTTTTAAATACAGCGCTGAACTCAATCGATAGAAGTGGCGGAGAAAGCAAGCCTTTAGGAGACACAAGAATCCTGAAGCAGGATATAAAGGATATCCTGGCCAGACAATTGCCTGAATACATGCATCCAAACATAATCGAATTCCTGGACAGCATGCCTCTGACCTCCAATGGAAAAATCGACAGAAATGCCCTGCCAGTTCCCGACCAGGCGCGATCTGGATTGGATATTGGTGTGACTGATCCTACATCGACTCTCGAAGGAGAGATAGTTGATATCTGGAAGCAGTTACTTGGTCTCGAAGTTGTTGGTATAGAGCAGAACTTTTTTGATATAGGTGGCGACTCCCTCAAGATGGCTGAAGTGCAGCATCAGGTGCTGAGTAGGATTGGTCGAAAAATCGAGCTGGTGGAATTGTTTCAGTATCCTACAGTTCGAACACTGGCTGCCTATCTTGAATCTAATAAGAATTCACGGCCTACGGAGAAGCAGGTCGATCTTGCTGCAAAGGAGAGGTCGAATACGGGCAAACAACGTATGCTTGATCTTGCCAAACGAAAGCAGGACGCAAGAAACAGGACAAGGAAGCCACTGTAATGGTTGGAGACCGAAGCGGGTTCGAAATTACCAATTACGGCATAAGTGGTTGGCTTTCGTATACAGCGGTGCTAGGAAAAAATCGGAAAAGGTTTTCAGACGTTTTAGCGGTGTTGGCGGGCGCCCGATTCATGATCCCTCGCGATTCGAGATATTTGCCCGGCACAAACCTTAGCAATTCGATTCCATACTGTACATCGGCTATCCAGGTTGGCCAAATTACCCTCAGAATTGAGAGACACCCCAGCCCTTGTGAATTTACCAATTTGTCTGTCGATCCTGGAACATTTCATTCCTCACTGCCGAGATCGCGTAGTGAGTGCGTCGAGTGAGCGGTCTGGGTATGGAGCGCTGCAGAGCTATGATCGCAATCAGGGTGCTGAGATTATTTTTAGCGATGACAGATACCCCATTATTGGCCCATGCCCCTTTCAAAATCTTCTATAATCCGGAGGCGGCGCGGTCTCGCGGGTCTCTAATGGCATCAAGATGATCTTCGCTGAGCAATGCCGTGAATATTCTATAAAAGTTAATTTGCAGAGTAAGGAAAGGTTTAGTCACCTGCGTCGCTTGCCGGAAAGTGTTTGAAGCTCCAGCGACTCGTTGAATCGGAATTCGCAGCAGAGAGCCTAATTCAGGGCCAAGAAAACGGAAACTTCAGAGTAATCTCCTAATGAAAGGATCAAGTAGAGAAACAACAGGGTTTGAAATCGCAATAATTGGCCAGGCCGGGCGGTTTCCTGAGGCGCGAGATCTGAATGAGTATTGGGAAAATATAAAACTGGGTAAGGAATCCATTCGCTTTTTCTCCGATACTGAGCTATCTGCGCTAGGTGTGCCTGGGGAGATGCGCGAGCAGAGCAACTTCGTTCCTGCTCATGGTGAACTTTCCGATATCAAAGCCTTCGATGCTGCATTTTTTGGTTACAGCCCGAAAGAGGCAAAAACCTTGGATCCGCAACATCGACTCTTTTTAGAAACTGTATGGCATGGACTGGAAGACGCTGGAATTGCGCCTAGCCAATTTGACGGACTAATTGGTGTTTTTGGTGGTTCCAGTGTCGACGATTATTTTCATGAAAATCTGCAAGGTAGTGATCAGCTGGCTGGTGCTGCCGAGATTTTTCAAGCACGTTACGCTAACAACACTGATTTTTTAACCACGCGAACCAGTTATAAGCTCAACTTAAAGGGCCCGAGTATCGTCGTACAAACGGCATGTTCGACGTCATTGGTTGCTGTACACATGGCTTGCCAGCAACTCATTTCTGGCGGCTGTGATGTGGCGGTAGCTGGTGGGGTATCGATTACTTTACCCCAACGTTATGGATATGTTTATCAAGAGGGCATGATCTTTTCACCAGATGGCCATTGCCGCCCTTTTGATGCGAAAGCTCAGGGCACTTTAAAAGGGGATGGAGTTGGTGTAGTTGTTTTAAGGCGACTTGAAGATGCTCTAGCTGACGGAGACACCATTGATGCTGTGATCCTGGGTTCTGCGGTGAACAATGACGGTGCAGACAAAGTCGGTTACTCGGCACCAGGCATTAATGGTCAGATTGAAGCAGTTCGGGGTGCGCAATTGGTCGCTGACATTGAGCCTGATTCGATCGGCTATATCGAAGCCCATGGTACAGGTACGCCATTGGGGGATCCGATCGAGGTGGCGGCGTTAACTGAGGTTTTCTCCGAGCAAACGCCAGAAAAGCAGTTTTGTGCCTTGGGATCTATAAAATCCAACATCGGTCATCTTGATGCGGCGGCAGGCGTTGCGGGGTTGATTAAGACGGTTTTGGCATTGAAAAATGAAGCGCTGCCGCCCTCATTGAATTTTGAATCACCAAATCCGACGATAGATTTTGCCGAGAGTCCGTTCTACGTGAATGCTAAATCCCAGTACTGGCCATTGCGTGCAGGTACGCGCAGGGCCGGGGTAAGTTCGTTCGGTATTGGCGGGACAAACGCGCATGTGATTGTTGAGCAGGCACCGGTGTTATCTAAACCATCAATTTTACCTGGAAAATGGTTTTTGCCACTCAGTGCTAAAACGGAAGTCGCGATGGCGACTCTTGCTGAGACTTATACGCAAGCGCCTCTCAATGTAACCGGGGCTGATGCATTTTTTACCTTAACCAATGGACGTGAACCACTAGCTCCATATAGGGGGGTGATAGTAGTAGACACACCAGTTCAAACACCTCGACTGGCTGCATCTGGCAAGCCTCTTGAGCTGGTTAAGCAATGTGTACTGTTGTTCACTGGTCAGGGCTCACAGTATGTGAACATGGCGCGAGAGCTTTATGAGTCAAGGTCAGGGTTTCGTGAGGATGTGCTTCGATGTGCGGATTTTCTAAAAGCTTATGATTTAGATATCTTGAGTTACCTCTATCCGGAAGCAAAAGACAACACTTTAGAGTTTGCCGAAGCACTTAAACAAACCGAGATCGCCCAGCCCGCGGTTTTCGTAATTTCTTATGCAGTGGCTCGCTATTGGCAGAGTTTGGGTATTGTACCTACCGCCGTGTTGGGCCATAGCGTCGGCGAGATTGCAGCTGCCTGCATTGCCGGAATTGTTAGCTTAAGTGATGCATTGAAGATGGTGGTTGCAAGAGGTCGACTTATGCAATCCATGCCGCCGGGTTCTATGTTGTCAGTGCCGCTGCCAGAGTCGACAATTGACGTTTATCTTAGTGAAGAAGTGCAGCTTGCTGCGATCAATGCGCCGGGTTTTTGTGTGCTATCCGGGCCTGTGGAGAAAATTGCCGCTGTAAAAACTGAGATCGAAGCACAGTACAATATCGAAACTCAGCCATTGCAAACATCACACGCGTTTCATTCAGCGATGATGGAGCCGATGTTGCCCGATTATCGCCAAGTGTTAGAGGAGATCGCGTTTCAGCCTGCCAAAGTTCCGATGATCTCAAGTGTTACAGGGCAGGCATTATCTAAAGTCACTGTCTCATACTGGCTTGAAAACGTACGTGAAACCGTTCGCTTCGCAGATGCCATTGCTGCGGTAATTGCAGAAAAACATGCAGTATTTCTTGAAGTCGGACCGGGTAACACTTTGGTATCTCTTGCTAAGAAGCAAATCGCCAATGAGGTTGATTGTCAAACAATTGCGTCGATTCGCCATCCTAAAAATCAACAGTCAGACAACACGGTGCTGGACAACGCGATAGCAGAGGCTTGGGTTGCGGGCCTGATTTCAGACTTCAAAGGATTGAACCCTTCTGACGCATCCAAAGGACGCCGGGTGCATTTACCGTTGTACCCGTTTGCGCGAGATGAGCACTGGGTAGATCCGCAATGGGTGAAGAAAGTGGTGCCAACTGATGTCGTACAAGCTGGTATGACACCTGGCTTCCAACAAAAAGCACCATTTTCCGACTGGTTTTATCTGCCGTCATGGCAGCAACAGGTCGTGAGCAATGTGATCCCAAGCGAAACACAGAGAATCGGCTTGGCTTTTCGAGACAAGGACTGCCTGATTGAAACTGTCATTGCGGGCTTTACCGATACTCAGTGGATAAGGGTTGATTTCGCTGATAAGTTTTCTGCACAGCCAGAGTCACTTGATTTTCAGATTCGTGCTGCTGAAAAAGCGGACTATCAACATCTGTTCCAAGCACTAGAGTCCCAAGGCTTGTCTGTCGATACCGTTTTGCATGCGGGTTTGTTAGGCGAATTGTCTGGTCTTGACGCGCAGGCTCAGGGGTTTTGGTCCCTGTTTGCGTTTGTCCAAGCGCTGGCGGACCAAGAAGCAGCGTTACCCAGGCAGTTAATTGTCATAGCTGATCAAAGTCAGGCGGTTCTTGGTAATGAACAGATTTTACCGGAAAAAGCACTGGTGAAAGGTATTGTTCAAGTATTGCCGAGCGAGATGCCCGAAATCAATACACAGTGGTGGGATGTTACCTGTATCGAAGCGGATCTGGTTGCGTTAGGGAATGCACTTTCCAATGGGCAGCCTGATGCCATATACAATGGGTGTCGATTTGGCCGCTATTGGGCATTAAAGCCAACACCGGTTAACGTGCCAGCAACCCCGAGATCTCCACTGCGTAATCAAGGCATTTATCTCATCACCGGTGGTTTTGGAGGAATGGGTCGTACCTTCGCTGAGTTCTTAGCGGAAAACTATCAGGCCCGGTTGGTACTAATTTCGCGATCTGAACCAGATATCGAGCAACAGCAATGGCTTGGAACCCTTCGAGCGCTTGGTGCAAATGTAAAAGTATTTTCACTGGATATAGCAAATAAGGCGGAGCTGTCAGATGTTGTGAATTCGGTGACATCAGAGTGGGGGGATATCAACGGTGTGTTACACGCGGCGGGAATTCCCGGTGGCGGTATCATCGCGCAGCAAACGCGTGAACGTATTCAAATGGTATGGCAGGCAAAAGTAGCAGGCACACAGAGTTTGTTATCCGTGTTGGCCAGGCATCCGCTCGATTTTATGGTGCTTTGCTCATCGTTGACCTCTTTCGTTGGGCTGCCTGGGCGAGCGGATTATACTGCGGCGAATGCGTTTTTAGATGCGGTTGCTCAGCGCAACGCGATCTCAGGTGCTTTTCCTGTGTATGCGATAAACTGGGATAACTGGGATGCGATTGGCATGGGAGCACAAAATGCCGCGCAAGATGCTGAAATCGCGGATCGCATTGATGTAGCTTCCGGCATCAAGGTATTGCAAACCGTACTTTCGCAAACTACGCCGCAGCTACTGGTCTCTACTCGCTATCTGGGTGTTGCCCCCGCACTAGTAGCAGAATCTGTTGTCCCAGCGACAAGCAGTGAGTCAACTGGGGCGCCAGCCGAAGCAAAAACAACAGCAAGCCTGCTCCGTGAGATTTGGCAGAATCTCCTAGGTGTCGAAACGGTAGATGACACTGATGATCTTTTTGAATCAGGTGGTGATTCGATAGTGGTCATTCAGTTGGTTGCGCGATTAAAGCAGCAAGGCTTTGCGTTAACCAACCGTCAAGTATTTCAAAATTCCGTATTTGCTGATTTGCTAGGCATTCTTGAAGCCGATTCGGGGACAGTATCGATTCCCTCGCAGTCGGTACAAACGGCGTTTACGTCGGGTGAAACTGGATTGACTGCTATTCAGCGATGGTTCTTTTCACACAACTTTCAACATCCTCACCACTGGAACATGTCGGCCTGGTTGGCATTGCCTGAATCAGTTGCAGTACATGAACTAACGCAAGCCGTGCAGGCGGTTGTCGCACATCACGATGCATTGCGCATGCGTTTTGTGTTGACCGACAAGGAGTGGCGACAGTCGGTGCAACAACAGGTAGATGTGCAAGTTGCTGAGCATCGGTTCGATGATCTAGATGAGCAAGAAAATTTTTCCAGAGTCGCGCAATCAAAATTGGAACTGTCAGAATTGCCAGTGGCTTTTTATCTGTGTCGAGTTGCCAATGCTGCTCCACGGCTGTTAATGATTGCTCATCATCTGGTGATGGACCTACTAAGCTTGAGGATTGTGGCAGAAGATCTTGCTACAGCGTATACACGGCTATCCAACGCAGAGGCGCCTGAACTACCAGTAGCGACTTCTTTCCAATCTTGGAGTGACGCAGTGTATAAGTATGCTAACTCAGCGTACTGTGCCGCGCAGCAAGGCTATTGGGCAGATCGAGTGTCCAGAAAAGTCACAGCACTACCGAGAGATAATACCAAAGGAACCAATCTGGTAGTGGACGCGGCCCAGCAAACCATTACGTTATCTATTTCTGAAACTGAAATGTTAAAGAATGCTGTTACGCGCTCCGCTAATGCCGACATGCAAACGGCCTTATTGGCGGCTCTTGCTCGTACGATGCAATCTTGGGCAGCGCTGGACCAGATTGTGATCTGGTTGGAGGGGCATGGTCGTGAATTGCCTGGTGTCGCTATTGATAGCAGCCGGACTGTGGGATGGTTTACTTCACTTTATCCCTTCATTGTAAGTGCATCAGAAACGGAAAGTGACTGTGAGTGGATCGAAGAGGTAAGTGAGCAGTTTAGCTTGATACCCAACCAAGGCATGGATTACAGTTTGCTACGATACCTGCATGCTGATAGCGCGGTTCGCGAGAGCGTTATGGGATCGCTTCCCGTAGATATAGTTTTTTTGTATCAAGGTCATGTGCGGGCTGTATCTGACGACACTTGGTCCGTTTCCAAAAATCGAGTTCCAGAAAATTTCGCAGATGATCAGAAGCGACCCGCTCAATTTGAAGTTATGGTGGATATTGTTGATGGTGCGCTAAACCTTTCGATGGGCTATAGCGAGAAAGTTTACAAGAGTGAGACCATCGCCAGCTTGTTGGACATTTTTAAAAACACTTTGATCGGCTTTATCAGTCAGCCTGCTGTAGAAAGTTCAAGGCCATATCTGGCGCCCACCTCGTTTGTACAAGAGCGGCTTTGGTATCTTGAACAGTTCGAAGCTAATGCGGGGCTATACAATTTGCAGGGTAGCTTATTGATGCGGGGCTCTGTTGATAGTGATGCTATTCGCAAAGCACTGCAGGCAGTTGTGGATCGACATGAAATACTGCGTACCGCGATTGTCGATCAGGCGGGTACGCCGATGCAACAGATCTCACCAAAAGTTGAGATTTCGGTACCGGTTGTCGATCTGACGCAATCAGTTGATATTCAGCTAGAACTGGAAACCTTGCGTCAAAAGCAGGTTGCCGAACCTTTTGATTTGACCACCGCCCCATTGATTCGTTGGCAAGTTGTTAAGACCGGAAGGTCAGAAACGCGATTATTGCTAACAGTACATCACATAATTGTCGATTACTGGGGTATGACGGTGCTTTTCAATGATTTTGCTTCCTTCTATGCCGGATTTGCCTCAGGTAAAACCGTAGAGCTACCGCCTATTGTCAAACCCTATGCTTATTTTGCTGAGCAGCAACGCAGGCTTTCGAACAGCACGCCAGAACACATGGACTTTTGGTTAGAAAAGCTGGCAGGCATTGAGGCACCGCTCGAGCTGCCAGCTGACCGGGCTCGCCCGGATGTCCGATCAGTCGCTGGTGCAAGGGTGTCTTTCACGATAGAGGTAGAGCGCGTTAGTCAGCTGCGCGCTGTTGCACGTGCGCAGCAAGCCACCCCGTTTATGGTTATGTTGGCGGTTTATCAGACTTTGCTTTATCGATACACAGGGCACGCGGACATGATTGTGGGTGTTCCGGTTGCTGAGCGTCATGACGTTGAGATGGAGCGGGTGGTCGGCGTATTTGTAAATAATTTGGTAATACGTACCGATCTTTCGGATGTACCCACATTTGGCAGCTTGTTGCGGCGCGTAAAGCAGGCAGTGCTTGAAGCATTTGATCACAACGATGTTCCGTTTGAGCGTTTGGTAGAAGCCATTAAGCCACCGCGTGACCGGAGTCGGACTCCAATATTTCAAGTGATGTTTACTTACATGAATGCGCCGGATCCAGACCTGTCACTGGATGGTTTGGCAATGTCCGCTCAAGAAGAGCCGCGTAACTTCTCAGAATTTGATTTGAATTTGTATATTACAGACAAAGGCGCTGATACACCCTTTTCAGTTGCGTTTGAGTACAGTACTGCGCTGTTCGATGAAGAGCGAATCATGGCGCTCAAAGAACACTTTGAAAATTTGCTGTCGGCAGTTCTAACTTCTGTTGAGCAGCCATTAAATCAAATCCCAATGTTGTCAATTGAAACTCAGCAGTGGTTGGTTGCAACGCTGAACGACACTGCTATGCCTTTGCCGGAAGACACATCTGTCCTGCCACAATTAAGTGCAAGTTGCAATGCACAAGGGGAAAAGGAGGCGGTCGTTGGCGACAGTGGTTTGCTAACTTACGAGCAATTGAATGACCAAGCAAACCAGTTAGCGCATTATCTAGTCAAGCAAGGCGTGGGATCGGGAGACCTGGTTGGTGTAATGCTTGATCGTGATGAGCAGTTAATCGTGGCGTTATTGGCCGTTTGGAAGGCCGGTGCCGGGTATGTGCCGCTGGATCCGATGTTCCCAGCTGAGCGCCTGGCTTACATGCTCGAAGATTCCAACGCCAATTTTGTTGTCACAGCACAACCCCTGTTGGTACAACTGCCGAATACTTCGGTTCATGCCATTTGTACTGACCTGGATACGTTTGACATCCGGCAAATGCCACAGACAGCGCCTGAAGCGTCTCCGGCATCAACAGACCTGGCTTATGTGATCTATACATCCGGGTCGACAGGAAAACCCAAAGGAGTGCAGGTTACACACCATAACGTGTTAAATTTTCTGCTGTCGATGCGGGATTGCCCTGGGCTCTCTGAAGAAGATCAGTTCTTGGCGGTTACGACGATCTCATTCGATATCCATGTGCTCGAACTCTTTTTACCTTTGTTGGTGGGTGCTACTCTGGTCGTTGCAAACAAGGCTCAGTCTCAAAGCGGAGATGCCTTGATGTCGCGATTGCAGCAGGGTGATATTACTGCGATGCAAGCGACCCCGGCGACTTGGCAAATGCTGATTGAATCTGGCTGGCAAACCGCCTTGCCGATTAAAGCTTTGTGTGGGGGGGACAAACTAAGCCGCAGCCTGGCCGATGATTTACTGGAGCGAGTAGACTCACTTTGGAATATGTTCGGTCCTACCGAAACCACAGTATGGTCAGCTGTAGCTAGAGTGGAATTATCAGATAAGCCCATCACGATAGGGAATCCGATTGCCAATACTGAGTTATATGTCGTAGATAAAGAGGGCGCGTTATTGCCTCCGGGCGTGCTGGGTGAATTGTGGATAGGAGGCGCTGGTGTTACGGCTGGATATCGAAATCGTGAGGACCTTACAACAGATCGATTCATTGACGCGAAATACGATTGGCTAATCAAGCCTTCCCGCTTGTATCGTACCGGTGATCAAGCCGTAATGCATCGGGACGGGCAGATAGAGATCGTCGGACGCTTTGATCAACAGATTAAGCTCCGTGGCTTTCGCATCGAGGTTGGTGAGATCGAGCAGCGCTTGGTTTCCCATGAGGCAATAAAACAAGCTGTTGTTCTGCTTAGAGAGGATACGCCTGGCAACCAGCGCTTGGTCGCGTATTTAATAGCAGAACACGAAGCGATAGATAGCAGTGTGCTGAAGGCTGCATTGTCTGAGTACTTGCCTGATTACATGGTGCCGACGGCTTGGGTTTGGTTGGAGGCATATCCTATGACGCTCAATAATAAGATTGATCGTAAAGCCCTGCCGAAACCGGATTCGGGGCAAGGCGTTGAGCGCGAAGCCTTTGTCGCACCCGAATATACACTTGAAAAAATCTTGGCTATGATTTTTCAGGATGTGCTCGGTTTACAGGCTGTCGGTCGATACGACAACTTTTTCGACCTGGGGGGGCATTCACTATTATCGATGAAAGTTGTTGCTAAATTTCAAGAAGAGACGGGAATTCGATTGAACCCGGGGGAATTATTTCAGCAAACTGTTGGCCAAATTGCCGCGCACTATGAAGCGCACGGACCTACAAATCTGCAAGAAAAGAGGGAACAAGGTAAAGCAGATGTTGAGAAACGGAAACAAGGCTTCATTAGTAAGTTTAGTCGAGCGATAAGGGCCATGTTGAAATAAGTGGGCACGTGAATGACTGAGATCATTACAGAACGAATTATTGTCGAGAGAATGCTGCCGTTCTACTTTGCTGGTACAGCAGGCCAATTGTATGGCTGTCATCATGTGCCACCGCAAGGTGTTGAGGTTTGCGGTGCGGTTTTGGTTTGTGGCGCAGCAGGTCCAGAGTATTATGCGAGTCACCGCGCATTGCGACAGTTAGCGGTGCGTCTGGCGAACGTTGGCTTTCATGTGCTTCGTTTTGACTATTGGGGTACAGGTAACTCTGCTGGAGAGGACGAAGATATTTCGGTACGGACCTGGATGGCAGATTTGAAGCCTGCCATTTCCTCGTTATTGGATCGAAGTCAATGTACTTCCGTTCAAGTCGTTGGCTTACGATGGGGCGCGACTTTGCTAAGCCAGTTGCCACACCATGAGTTACCAGAAGTAAGAAATATGGTTTGGTGGAATCCTGTGCTCGATGGCAAGCAAATGCTTCTCGAGTGGCAGCATGAACAGCAAATGGAAGACAAAGCGCTGGGCTTACCCGTGGACAAAGGTCTTGATTTTGCCAAGGGGCTGTCCTTTCCGAAGTCATGGATGAAGGAGGCCAGCGCGATGCACTTATCGCTCCCTGACCCGAAAAATCTGCCATTGTTTCTGATCGGTAACACAAAATACTCAGCCCTGATGTCCTGGTGCAAGACGTGCGCAGGGCTGGCGGGAGTTACTCAGCACTGGGTGGACGATCCCAATATTTGGGCCCAGGCTCCGTTGGAAGCAATTGTTCCGACGCATGGGTTACAAGATATAGTGAAATGGTTGAGGGAAGCTAAATGACCGAGAGTGCCGCACTATTCGGAGCGCGTCGTGCACTCGCTGGTGTGCTCACGCAAGGCGATTCGTCAGCAGAATTCGCGGTAATTCTGCTAAATGCTGGCATGATTCACTCAGCAGGTCCCGGGCGCTTATCTGTAAAGCTTGCTCGCGAATTGACAAAAAATCTTGGTATTACCAGCGTGCGCTTTGATTTGTCGGGGTTGGGTGATAGTCCAGTGCGTGCTGATAGTCTTTCTATTTTTGAAATAGCGACGACAGAGCCCCAGGAGATTATGGATGACCTTCAGCGCCGAGGGTTTAAGCAATTTATACTCATTGGATTATGTTCGGGTGCCTATTGCGCGTTTAAGACCGCCATCAAGGATGCACGTGTAGTAGCGGCGGTACTGATCAATACAATGGATTTAAGCGGTGAAACTGAACCAAGCATAAAGACCCTGGAGAATCGCTATCAAAAATCAATATTTCGTTGGCGTGCGTGGGGAAATCTGTTCACTGGAAAAGTGAATTACGCACAGTTGTGGCGCATGATTGCAGCACGCTTTCAACGACGGTCGAAAGAATCATCCGTGTCATCTTCTAAAGTGCGTTTAGAGATTGAGGAATTAATCCAGAAAAAAACGCCGCTGTTTTTCGTCTGCTCGGAATATGATGTGTCTAGATATTATCTGTCTGGTTTGCTTGGAGACAAGCTAGATGCTTTTGCAGAAAATGGTTGGGTTACCCAAACGATTATTAAAGATGCAGATCATTTATTCAATCGTGTTTCGGCGCAGAGGGTATTACTACAAACCGTTTGCGAATGGGTAGGAACGAGAACACGCTCCACCTTGCGAGAAAAGGGAACGAAGCATGTGCTTGATTGACTCGGGGGTACGGAAAAACGTTTTCAAAGTTATTATGCGAGGCAAGAATAGGCGAAATATTGAGGTCTATTGGAAAAGCTACAACTAAGGACACTCTGATTAATTCGCGATTTGAACGATAATACAGCATCGCCCTGAACACGGTTAATGGTTGTATGAAACAGACTTCGCTCACCGACAGTTTTGAGAAGTTTCGCAAGAAGACCCGCAAGGAACAGTTCCTGGATGACATGGAAACGATCATCCCCTGGAAAGAGCTTTGCGAAGCCATCGAGCCGTTCTATCCCAAGCCCCAGGGGCTGGCCGTCGTCCGATCGGCATCGAGCGTATGCTGCGTATCTATTTCCTGCAGCACTGGTTCAATCTGTCCGACCCTGCCGCTGAAGAAGTTCTGTACGATTCCCGCGCGATGCGCCAGTTCGTGGGCATTGACCTCGGTGAGGAGCCTGCTCCGGATGAAACGACGATCTGTAAGTTCCGCCATTTGATGGAGAGCCATAACCTGGGAGATCGACTGTTTTATCTGGTCAATCAATATCTCAAGGAAAATGGCTTGAAGGTAAACCGGGGCACTATTGTCGATGCCAGCATCATCAACGCGCCAAGTTCTACCAAGAACAAGAAAAAGCAGCGCGATCCGGATATGCACCAAACTCGCAAGGGCAACCAATGGTTCTTTGGCATGAAGGCCCACATCGGTGTAGACAGCAAAACCAAGCTGATTCACTCGGTGGTAGCTACTCCCGCCAATGTCCATGATTCGGTGATTCTGGGAGATTTGCTGCACGGTGAAGAAAGCCGTGTATGGGGAGATTCGGCCTATACCGGACAGGGTGATGCCATTGCTGCTAATGCACCAAGAGCCAAAGATTTCACTAACAAGAAAGGCAGTCGATACGTCACGCTCAGCGAAGCCGACAGATCGAGAAACCGCAATAAGTCGAAGGTTCGAGCCAAGGTCGAACACCTCTTTGGTGTGATGAAGTGCCGGTTCGGTTTCACCAAGGTGCGGTACAAGGGGCTGGAGAAAAATGCCCATCATTTGTTTGTATCCTGTGCCTTGGTCAATCTGGTCATGGCTAAGAAGGTTCTATTGAAACAGAAGCGGTTACTACGGGCTCAGTATGCCTGCTGAGCAGGCTATCAAGCTGGAATTACCAGCCTGATAGCTAATCTCGCCTGTTCCGCCGCCAGTAACCAGGAAAAAGGTCTAACGCTGACTGCATTGATCATAGGTGCATTGAAATCATCAATTATTCAGAGTGTACCTAATGTCCTGAGTCTGCCTTTAGCGGTACCGCTACCACGGAGCGCGCAGACAGCTTTCAACATCCTGCGATAAACAGAATTCAGCCGACCTCTTCAAAGACTCGCTAGTATATGTCTCCATCGGGCTTCGGCTACTTCAAAACTGTGATTTTCTCTTATCTCCCGAATAGCCTCTTTGCTGTAACGCTCCCAAAGTTGCTCTTGATTCAGGATGCAAGAGATCGAAGTTTCGTAATTTTCAACAGAAGCGGATTGTTCAAGCACAATTCCGTTTTCTTTATTGTGGATTGCATATTCCATATCACCACACCTGGCGACGATGGGTACCACGCCACAGGCCATTGCTTCAAGGCTGGCGAGAGACAAACCCTCATTTATAGAGCATAGAAGAAACAATTTTGATCTGACGAAATAGCTCGAGACGTTATCGGTTTCAAGCCACTCGAGGTTGTTCTGGAGACCCAGCGCATTGATTTTTTCACTGAATTCCTCGTGCATTATGCCATCGCCAAGCCAACAGAGTTTTATATCTGGATTGATTGCGACAAGCTTTCGAAAAATTTCGAGGGTAAACATTGGGCGCTTGCGTTCACGAAGTTGAGCGCAGACAACTATATCGATATCACGCGGGGCGCCCAACTCAGGCGGGCTATATCTCTTGGGATCCACGGTACTATGCAGGATAGATACTTTTTCGGGCTGGATACCCTCTTGAACCAATTGTTTTGCGGTAATTGAGCCAGGAACGAAGATTCTGTCCGAGGCGTGTGCGAACATTCCTACAACTTTCTCCCATAGCCCTGGCCATGGTGTTTTTTCGATAAGACGATTGTCGGTTACTCGTTTATCGTGCGCAAACCTCAGCTCTGCTGGCCCGGCGATGAAATGAAGAAATACTGGTATACGCCTGATCTTGGCGACTATAACGGCGAACAATCCGTGTGGAACAAGACTATAGGCCATAACTAATTTACAGTCTTTCTTAAAGACCTCATTTATCAACAAGAGGAATCTGCCTGGCAGTCGGCCGATTAGTTTCAGCCATCCCGTTGGGTAAACCCACGTGACTCGTTCATATTTCGGGCCCTCTCGATCGGAAACCACAACTAATTCCACATCTGGTCTAGAGCGAACCAGAGGTACCAGTTTGGCGTGGAATAAATTGTTGTTGAGAGTTGTAGTAATGACAATGCGCATAATGGTAGCCAACTAAGAGTCAAGAATGGAAAGGTTGTAATTTCCGGCTTTGGTCACATCAGATTCGCCGCTGAAGAAATCAGCGACGCAGGGCTGCCAGCTCCAATTTGGTTTTCCTATCCAGGAGGGGCGTTACAAAAAGGAAAAGTACAAAGCCGGCGATGACTAGTAGTTTTATCACAGACCACTGGATGCTGAAGCCTTGCGGAAATGAATTTATGGCCAGTACCCCTATTGCAGTGCCGATAAACGCTATTGCAATGGCCCTTGGCCAGTCAATGTTGATCAGGCGGGTACCGATTAGAAGATTAATCGTCAGTGTGGTGGCGATTCTCAGAATGTTAATCAATAAAAGCGCCAGGGCAGCGCCAAGTATGCCAAATTTTCCGATCAGCAGATAATTGGCTGGGACACTCGCTAGTAAGGCAACCAGACCAATAACAGGGATCGTCCAGGTCTTTTTCTGATAAATGATTCCAAGCTGAATATTGAGATTAAGTGAGGAAAGCACAAAGCAAAGCCCCAATACTGGTATTGCCGGGATAATTCCAAGGTACTCCTCAGGTGATATTAGTGTGATTATCTCATGACCAAATAGAGAGAGGCCCAAGGAACAGGTAATCATAAGGGCCACGAATACCAGCAGTATTCTATTAAAGACACCTTGATCTTCCCCTTTGGCTAGAGTTTCGAATCGACGAACGAAAAAGATCTCGGAGAATGGTTTTGCTATGAACATTTGCAACATAGAGGCAAGGCGGTGTCCAAGGGAATAAATCCCAACAGCAGAGGGGCCAACCAATACATTAATAAAATGTCGTTCGACTACCGGTAGGGCCGCATCTGCGAAGGAGGCAGGGATGAGTGGTATACCATAAGAAACCATTTCCCTCATCAATGGAAAGGAAAAACCCGTTCCTACCGTTCGCAAAATACCGACTGAAAGAATTAGTGACAAGGATCCCAAAGAAATTACCGTAGCGTAGATGACTCCTGGAACACCTAGTTTTAGGTAAAAAACCAGTATAAGGTTGCTCGCAATAAATAGCACTGCTTTGGAAATGGCAATGCTCAAGTAGGACCATGCTTTTTTTTGAATGATAGTGTAACCGACAACTACTTCAAACAATAATGTGAAAATCAGGCCGGCGATAGCGAAAACGAAGACACCCAAATATTCAGTTGTCTCGAAGAGTACAGATACTGTCAGTCTTGCGATCGGGTACGCGAAAATAAGAATAATTAAGGAAAGGGCGAAAAACCCGAGTAAAGTCGTACTGATTACAAGCTTTTGTTCATCTGAGTCATTATCAAAGTCGAAATAAAATCGGGTCATGGCTGCAGTGAAGCCCATACCAAAGAGTATCGCAAGTAGATCCGATACAGCCATGACTATTGCCAAAAGACCGTATTCCTCAAGGCTAAGCGTGTAGGTATACAACGGGATCAAGATAAAACCGGCAGAGCGATTTACGATGTTGGCCAGCAGATATATGCTGCCGTAACTTGAGATGGTTTTCGCTTCACTAGTTGACATTTTTCACGACACTGCCAGAACGCTCTTTCTCAACGAGAGATACAGAAACCCCAAGGAAAAAGAAGACAAAGAAAACAAGGTACCAGAATGGACCGGTATCCACGAAAAGACTATTAACTACCAGGTTGGCGAGCATCGCAAGTGAGTATAATGGAAGTAGACCTGCTATAACGGACCTGTCATGTTTTTCTCGATAACTCTGAAGCAATAAGCGTGTGATGGATACTAATATGGCAAGATACAAATAGATACCGAGTATCCCTGTTAATGAGAAGATGTGAAAAAATTCGTTATGAGGAATACCTACGCCACTGACCCAGTTGGCGGAAATTCCAAAGAAATCCATGGCGTATTGAGGTAACGCAGCAGAGAAAGCGTCAGGTCCAAATCCAATTCCAAGTATTGGATTATTGATTCCCATACTTATTGCCGCCACCCAGATAGCCAGTCTCTCTGCGATCGGCGCAAGAGAGGTTAGTCGCTCCTGAAACTCAGTGATATCCAGAAATATCGGGAATAGTGCAACGCCGATGCTCAGGCCAAATGTAGCCAAACTAATTAATGTAAGTCTAACCCTTGAATCGGCGATTCCGACCATCCCAATCGCCACTATACCGGCCAACCATGGCGCCCTTGTCTTAGACAATATTATTGCAATCCCTATTGCTGCAAGGACTATCAGGACGAAGAATCTAGCCAAAGCATCTCGAGTGGAGCCAAGTCGATAGATTCCAAGCAGCAATATGCACGTTGCAACAGCGCCGTATTCGGAGGCATTGGCGAAAGTGCCCGTCACCCGGCCTTCGTCCGCATGGGGAACTTCCAAGAAACTTGGGACAAAAATATCAATTCCCAGAAAGTACTGAAGAAACGCCTGTCCAGACATGAATAAACCGACAACGAGCATAATATCTATGAGTTGCATAACGCTTTTCTCATGCCATTCCAGTCGTCGGGCAATCATAAAGGCAGACAATCCCATGATGTACTGAATAAAAAAGTAACCGTCCTGAATGGGATCTGGTGGGAAGTTGCCAAGAACAATCGCAAGGATGTAGGAGGCAACTGCAACCCCCAGAAAGGCGATCCCAAACTTCTCGGGTTGTATCAGCCGATATCTAATGCCCGTTTTGAATATAGGCGGGAGAAGCAGCAATCCGACTATCCCGATAAACAACAGCCTCTCAGTATTCAATACAGGGACATTCTGAAGAACAGTATTGGGGAATACAAATACTGTCGGCACACCGACAAGCAGAAGGATCGTAAGAAAACGAGGCCCGAGAATAATAAGGAAAGTCAAGGCAATGACACTAATGATAGCTGCCATTCCGATCAGTGACCCGATACCTGCAAAGAGGGCGAAAAGAACTACAAGTAGTCCGGCAGGTGTTAGCCAGAGTAGTTTCAACATCAGACTTGAATGCATGTTCCGTTGTCCGCTACCCCGGTGTTGGTGCTGATGAAATAATCAGAGGGTCCTTAGTTGTCTGTTTATTTAAATCTTGGAAATTGCCCCAATGGCCCCGACGCCCAGAATTTCTTCCGCCACATGGGTATGTCGTACCCGCCTGTCAAAATATTCAAACAGCAGGGTAAGTCCAAAAACGAATATAAAACCTCCCGCAGATCCGAGTAAAATATAAAACAATCTTGAATGGTCGGGTCTTGCCGCAGGAATTGCTTGCTCAACAACGCGAACGTTAACAAGATCAGTTGTGGCCAATTCTTTCAATCTTTCTTCGTCATAGCGGGTTTTATAGGCCTGGTACAGTGCCTCTTCAGACTCTATATTCAATCTCATCTGCACTGTTTGTGATTGAGTCAGCTCCAATAAGCGTATTTCGTTGTCAATGTTCTCAATTTCCTGTCTGTAAGTCGAAATAAGTTCATTCGCGCTCCGGACCCTTTCATGGCCGGGACTAAAACGCAGTCTCAGGTCAGCGAGTTCCACGTCAGCAGCGACAATTCGCTCCATCAACAACGACCGTTGTTGTATAAGCGACCTTCGTTGTTCATTAGTAGCCTCTACATTATTTAACTGATCGAGCTTCTCCAGCTCCCTTCTATGCTGTTTCAGCTGAGACATAATTTGATCCATCTGTGCCTCATAAACCTTGGCAGTGTTTTGGGGAGAAAAAATCTGTAACCGGAGGTCGATATAGCTGGAAACGATTGCGTTGACTATATCAGCAGTCCACACAGGGTCTTCACTGGCGTAGCTCAGATTTATGATGTTGGACTGGACGGGTGCTTCCACTTTTACACTGCTTCGGAGTTGCTTGATCCAGCTGTCCCTGCGACTTGTTTCTTCAGAAAGTCCAATTGAAATCAGGCTGGAACGAACGGAATCGGTCAGATTTTTAATCATGCTTGGCGTCGACTCACGTTCGAAAGGCCGAAGATCGTCCACTGCTTTAGCGATGACGGCGTCAGATGTCAGTATGGCAATTTCTGTATTCATGGTTTCAGTACTCTGCAATCCTTGCGTATAGTCAGAGCGCATTGTGGGCGACCGATTGTACTCTACAAGTAAAACACTTTTTGCTGAGTAACGTTGGGGAAGTAGATATTGTAAAGCAACAATAACTGAAAGAATGAATAGAAACGTCCCCAACATTAGACGGTGCCATCTGAATAGGAAGATAAAAATGTCTCGCTTGGTCATAGGTATTCAGGTCCGGTTCATTGCGGCTTTGTGTACTTTCACTATCAGAGCGATCGATATATGAATTCTGGTACGGGTCTTTCCTGTTTATTCAGTATAAAGCCGGAAAGTTCATGTCCGCTTCGATCTAATTTGTGTTTGAAATCCTCAAGAGATTCTCGTGTCGTTCTCTCACTGTCTATTATCAGGACCAGATGGTCCATAAAATCTGCCCAGTAAACAGGCGCCAATTGATCCCAGGAACCGATATCGACAAGAATCGTATCGTAGTGCTCTCTGAGGTCGACTAGATACTGTCCAAACTCGGCACTTAAGCAATAGTTCTCGCTGGTTTCGTAGTCGATAGTAATTAAAGCCAGATCCCCATTCTCAATTGTTTCCAGATGATTAAGAATGCTGAAATCCATCCTATCAAACGACGCGCTTGTTAGTGGATTTTTGGCACCTGATTCTAACAGCTTCGCGATTCGGGTGCCTGTAGGATTGGCATCGATTATTAATATCGAGCCGGGAGATAATGCACCCAGAGACCTAGCAAGCCCGGTAACAGTGGTGCTTACACCCTCACCGGGTAGTCTGGATATGAATCCCACTACAACGCCATCGCCAGGGTTGCCTGTTAGCTTTGACGCATTAAAACCAAGATGCGCCTCTAGGAAGGCAGCTTTCGCTTTCTTGGATTCGAAATTAAGTCTTTTTCTGATCATTAGTCGCTTACTACCTGTCCGCCAACAACAAACTGTATGGGAAGCATGTTACGAATGTACTGCTCAACAATACGATTAGCTTCCGCTATCCCGGATCGTGGTACGTACAACACGTCGAGAGGAACAATTGGTATTTGATCGTCGATAGCCTCACCATGGTCCAGTCTGCCCTCCAGATTAATAGACCAATTGTCCAGGGAGTTGTCCTCACGTCTTCTGAAAAGTCTTACATCATCTGATTGGGCGGTGGATTTCAATCCACCCGCAGCGGCAATGGCCATTAATGGGTTTAAAGGTTCTGAATAGTTTATTGGCCCTGGTCTTTCAACCTCTCCGATTACGTACACTACTGAAGGTGCAGATTTCTGGAGTTGAATCACTACCTGTAATCGAGACCCAAACAATTCCTCATACCGTTGCTTGATCATTGACTGCAAAGTTGAGAAATCTGTCTGGACGGTAACGGGCTCAATAAAGGGGAGATCTAGAGTATCGGAGTATCCGATAATGTAGTTCAAGGGCTCGTGCTGACCGTTTCGATTTACCAAATTCAGAAGAGGCAGCAGTGGATCGGTATTTTCTTCTACGGAAACTACCACTTCAGGACTGACAATGTTGCCAGCAATATACAATCCTCTAAGTTCGCTTTGTATTGAATCGATTGTTCTGTCCGCTGCCTCGACACGCCCGACTACGGGCAGGGAAACATAGCCATCTGGTAGTACAACCACTCGATCGCGCGATAATTCTGGATGGTCAAAGACATCTACTCTGAGTACATCGCCTACGGATAAGAGATAAGGAGATTCTGTTTGGAAAACCGAGGCGAGAAAACTAACAGAAAGCGAGTCGCCTGGGCCTAACTTTGATTGCGCCTGGGCTGTAGGATAGTAGCCTTCGGGAACTTGCGCAGCAGACGGAAGGGATGTTCTGTTAGCACAACCAGTCGTAAGGACGATAAATAAGACCGCAAATGCAGTTTTCAGACTTTGATTTGTCATTATCAGCTCACTCTAATACCAAAATACCCAGCCCCGCTTTCAGGCCAAAATATGTTGAATTCATCATAAATAGATTCAATAGATGATGAATGTATTTATCCCATTGCTCACGATGGCATCAGTAGAGCTCCTCTGTGATGGCATGCTCTAAAATCTGATGCGAAGAATATTTTCAGTTACGGGTGCAGTTTTTCAGCTGCCTGTTTATCTCACTTCTCGCCAGAATTAAATTCTTCTCCCCGATAACCGCCATTAGCGGAGTGTGCGGGAATGGCCAGGTTAATCCGGATAAGCGATTTCCCAGAAGTTTCCAATTCTACACTAAACATTTTCAAAAACTGTTAATTATCCTGCAAATACATGGAATATTTAAGCGTTTATCTAACATCGCCGGGGTGTGGTGAATGTCTCCAGCACACGGTGCTCACCTGGCAGCGCATTGCTTCCATGGCTACTGGCCATTATACAGATGGCAAAGCGCTTTGATGAAGGCCATGCGCGAAAAGCGTCTTGGAGATCAGGCGTTAATTCTATGTAAACCGCTTTGTTTTCCAGACTGTGAATATCATCACTAAGTTGCCATCGCTCCTGAAGTAAAGTGCATCCTCCACTCTCATCCAGCGGCTATGGGCACTAAAGCCTTGCACCAAGGGAGTGCATTTGAATCGGGGAAGTCAGTGTCTGATTTTCTGGCTCAGATTTACAGAAATCATGTAGTCATAGAGGGAAGCTATGAAGCAAGAGATGATGAAGAATAGTCCCATCGGATTGGTTTGTGTGTTGCTCTTGCTTTTTTGCAGCACCGATGTCAGCGCAGACAAGGTCGTCCATCCGTATCTCACGAATCCGGGAATGGGGTTGGCGACCTTTCACAGCTTTAATGGGGATCTGCCGCTCAAAGACTTTCCTGAGAGTTCCGTTTTGTATTTCCGGGTATATTGGGATGAGCTTGAGCCTGGATCCAGAGGCAATATTTCGCTGGACGCCTTGGATCAGATTCTTGATCACGCCGCATCGAGAGGGCAGACCGTCGGGTTTCGAATAATGGCCGACGGAGATGGTGGCACTAGAGTTCCGCGTTGGCTCTTGGATATGGGAATCAATGGAACATCATACCGGGCCAGTGATGGGCGATCAGCTTTCATGCCGGATTTTAATGACCCTGTTTTTATTGCCGAGGCAAGGCGGCTCGTTGATACGATAGGGCAGCTATATGATGGAGATCCCAGGCTTGAGTTTATCGACATAGGTTTGATCGGTATGACGGGCGAGTGGCATATGGGGGAATCCAAGGATCCATTGCCTGAAGAGTACAATTGGCAAAGTGTTATCAATATGCACTCTGATGCCTTCCCTAATACACAACTAATAATGCCAGTGGGATCAGTCTATGATCAAGGCCGACCTCTCAACTACGGAGTAGGTCAAGGGGCTGGTTGGCGAGCTGACTGCCTTGGTGACAAACTGTATCGGACCGGCACGTGGAATCATATGGATTCCTATTATCCGAAAAGGGTTCACAATGAAGCAAATGTCAGTCAAGCCTGGCAGCAGGCGCCGGTATACTTTGAAACTTGCGGCGATCCCAGTGACTGGTATCGAGGAGGAGTTACGCCCGAGCAATTCAGAAGTGTATTGAATTATGCGCTGGAGTATCATGTATCGCTTGTGAATTTCAGAAGTAAACCAATACCGGCAGAATTCTGGGAACCGCTGACAGAATTTCTAAATAAAGTTGGTTATCAACTCGAACCTGTTTCTCATGACATTGCTCGCACCGTATTCGCGGGAGACTTCCTGAGTGTGGATGCCGAGTGGAGCAACAACGGTGTTGCTCCACCGTACAAACCTTTTAAGCTAAAGTATCGGCTTCGAGCTGTCTCGGGGCTGATAGCAGAAGAGTGGCAATCCAGTCAATCTCTGAGAGACTGGTTACCGGGGACCATTTCCTTCGCTGAGCAATTTCCAGTTGCCTTGACTACAGAGCCGGCACTTTACTACATCGATACCGCTGTGACATGGGACGCTTCACCCGTAGATCCTATGATCAAGCTGCACAGCAATTCCGTGTTGCCCGATCAGTGGGTCGAGCTTGGTTCTGTCAGGATCAGGTGAGCTCGGTAGTCGGTCATACTCTGAGCTCAGTGTCGCCCCCTCACCAGACACGGAAGAGACAGCAGGCTGGCCTCTATTAGGTTCAACACGCCGGTCCCCGCACCGGCGTGTAATTGAACCGGCTCACAAAATTACTGCTGCTCTAAGAAGCATTACCGTAAGGCGATAGTCTGCTTTGGGCAGTAGTTGCAGTGAGCGAGGCTCGTGTTGTGTTGAGTAAGCTGCTTCAGTGTCTCCTGTAGGACTACAACGCACGGATGACACCTGCTTCATTCAGGCGCTGCCAGTGCATGAAGCTGTTCCACATCCACAACAAGGTGTTCGCCGTGCCAGTTCAGCCTTGTGTAACTTGCCCCGCTTCAGTCGTAGCGACCCTTGCCACAGTTTCAGCCGCAGCCCATCATGCAGCAGCACCTTTATTCTGTTGGCGCGGTTCCTCGCATAGGTATGAGCACAATGATTCCCGGGGTTACCTAACACTTGGACCACGCGGCCCAGCGCCTTGCCCGGCCTGTTTGGTTCAGTTGTGGACCAGGTTGGCATTGAGATCATTGTTCCTGGCGGTTCCTGCGTAGATACTCGAGGTACTTTTCCCGCGGCTGGGGTCTGTGTTAGAAGTTCGGGGAATACCTTCGACGCTTCGAAGGTGTGGCAACCACTCAGAGGAATTACCGTTGAACATACACGCTACTTTAACCTTGATAGATTGCATACATTCATTGGGTATCGAACTCCCAACGTAACTGAATTCGGTTTTAGGTATCAACAATGCACTGTGTGAGGAAGCGGGTCAAATTCCCGCTGATGTTCAAGCATAAATGTGCCAAAAATAAATACCTTATTTTTTTCAGTAAGTTATAATCTTCGGCTATCATGAAAGAGCGCTGACCGGTAAATAAGTTTGACACACCTGGATTTCCGCTGGATGCTGTCATCGACTGGTCTACGGTACTGATCTTTCTGTTGACTCAAGGCTTGGAAAAGCCGGGTTTGTGCGGTATTAGTGTATCGCGGATCTCGTGAAAGTGTTGCCTGTACTCAGCTGAAGCGACACCGGGAAGGGATTGTCCAAATTCGCTCATACAAGGCCAGGCCAAATTTGGCATTGGAGGGCTAGGGGTAAATGACATGTTACCTGGCCTGCTCAAATCCTTAGTGTGTGGGCTATATCGTGTCACTAAAGAAGCGCGAGTTATTATTGACTCAAACGGTAATCACTTCTAAATTGGTGCCATCTGATTTTAACTATGACACATCTCTGGATCATGTCTCTAGGTATCGCCAGAATTGGCTGCGTTTCAATTAGCGAACATTGGTGCACTGCGACTCGAATGGAATCGTGCCCCTCCCTTCAAAAGATAAGTGAACGTTTATTTGACTTTATGTGTGAGTAGGAGCTTTTTGCTTTGGTGCAGCGACACTACATATTCAAGGAACAAAGCAACTCCCAAGCAGTCTTTTACCGGCTTGTTGATCTATTGCTTTTGCAGGCTACATTGCTACTCACCGCTTATGCATACGGAGTTCCATTTTCCTTTCAGTACCTGACGGTTGTTTTACTTGCTGCGATTGTCTATTTCTTTATTGCCGAATCGTCTCATTTGTACCGGGACTGGCGGCCGGGTTATTTCAAGCCGATCATTTTTTACTCATCACTCGCCTGGATAGGAGCAGTGCTGGTAGTGTTGGCTTACCTGTTTCTTTCCAAAACCAGCGAGCTATACTCTCGTGTAGTGCTTACTGCCTGGTTTGTACTCTGTCCGGTAGCCCTTGTTAGCTGGCGGTTGACCGTCCGGAAAGTCTTGCGTAGTTTACGAAGGCGAGGTATCAATACTCGCTCGGTAGCAGTGATTGGTGCCACAGGTAGTTGTGACAGATTGGTTCTGGAAATTGATTCCAAGCCTGAACTGGGCTTTCGTCTGATAGGTATTTTCGATGACAGAGACTCAAGCCGGTTGGACACTGTTTATGAAGATAGACTTGTTGGGAGCCTTGAAGATTGTATCTTCAGAGCCAGGAACAATGAATTTTACGCAATTTTTATTGTTTTGCCTCTTACGGCGGCTGAACGAATAAAAGATATTATTACCAGGCTCGGAGATACAACCGCCAGCGTACAGGTAGTACCAGATTTGTTTTTTCACAGTTTGATGAGCGCGTCATTGAAGAACGTTGGCCAATTGCAGACGATCAGTTTGTATGAGAACCCTGTGACGGGGGCAAGTGCGATGTTAAAAAGGGCTGAAGACATTGTGCTTTCCATAGTCGCGCTCTTGTTTTTCGGATTTCCTATGTTAATCATTGCTCTCTTGATAAAAACAACATCTAAAGGTCCGGTTTTCTTTTCGCAGGACCGCTATGGCGCAGGCGGACGGAAAATAAAGGTAACGAAATTTCGCACCATGTGTGTGATGGAAAACGACAACGAAATCAAGCAAGCAGTAAGAAACGACCCACGAGTAACCCGTATAGGTGCATTCTTAAGAAGAACCTCTTTAGACGAACTTCCCCAGTTTTTCAATGTGCTCAAAGGCGACATGTCCGTGATCGGGCCTCGTCCCCATGCGATAGCCCACAACGAGGAATACAGAAACCAGATAGATTTTTATATGGTTCGTCACAAAATAAAGCCAGGGATCACCGGCTGGGCGCAAGTTAACGGCTGGCGCGGTGAAACAGATACTCTTGACAAAATGCAGCAGCGGATCGCGCATGACCTGGATTATATCCGGAACTGGTCACTTTGGATGGACTTTAAAATCGTTGTATTCACCATAATGTATGCTTTCAGGGATAGAAACGCCTACTGAATATAAATACGGTATAACCGACGGTTAGTTAACTGTCGTTTCTCCGCTTGGTTTATCGAGTAATGGACCTTGATAGATTAATTACACACGAATATTTACTTAACTAAATCCCCCTCAACAGCGATAACAAACTAATGAAAGTCAGTATATTTGGTACAGGTTATGTGGGCTTGGTGACCGGCTCCTGCTTGGCGGAAGTGGGCCACCACGTGGAATGCGTCGACATTGATGTCAATAAAATTGAGCTTTTGAAACAAGGGCATATCCCAATTTACGAGCCTGGTCTGAAGAATTTGGTGGATTCAAATGTTGCGGCAGGCAATTTAACTTTCACTAGCGATGCAGTTTCGGCAGTAAAACAAAGCAACTTAATTATTATTGCTGTAGGGACCCCACCGAATGAGGATGGTTCGGCTGATCTTCAACAGGTTCTCGTCGTAGCATCATGTATTGGCGCTCAAATGCAGGATCACAAATTTGTCGTTACCAAGTCCACTGTCCCAGTCGGGACCGCGGATAAAGTTTCATCAGTCATCGAAGATGAGCTCCGAAAGCGGGGTGTATCGATAACCTATGATGTGATTAGCAATCCTGAATTTCTCAAGGAAGGGGCCGCAGTTTCTGACTGCATGAGGCCGGACCGGATTATCGTCGGCGCGGAAGGCGTGCGAGCCATAGAAGTGATGCGTGAACTCTACGAACCTTTTAACAGGAATCATGACAAATTACTTGTCATGGATAAACGCTCAGCCGAGTTAACGAAATACGCTGCCAATTGCATGCTGGCTACAAAAATAAGTTTCATGAATGAAATGGCGAATATTGCAGAGAAGTTAGGTGCGGACATCGAAAAGGTGCGGGTAGGAATCGGTTCAGATCCTCGAATAGGATATCACTTTATTTATCCCGGCTGTGGCTTTGGAGGTTCCTGTTTTCCTAAAGACATTCGCGCCTTGATTAATTCCGCTCGAGAGATCAATTACGAATCAAAAATATTGAACGCCGTAGAGGAAGTGAATAATGCACAAAAAGGAAAGTTACTCGATATTATATCTGCCCACTACAAAGGTGAACTAGGAGGGAGGACTTTTGCGGTCTGGGGGCTCGCGTTTAAGCCGAATACTAATGACATGCGTGACGCTCCTAGTCGTGTGTTGATTGAGGGGTTACTTTCTTGTGGCGCCCGAATTCAGGCGTTTGATCCCGAAGCCATGGAAGAAGCCAAGAAAATATATGGAGACTGCGAGGGATTCGTTCTTTCATCAACCAAGGATGAATCAATAAAAAGCGCTGATGCATTGGTTATCTGCACGGAATGGCAAAATTTCAGGGCGCCCGATTTTGACTCCATAAAGAATGAACTTAAAGAAGCGGTTATTTTCGATGGCAGGAATTTGTTTGAACCTGCGAAAATGGAAGCCGCCGAAATAGCCTACTATGCCATCGGACGTGGGTTGGCCGTTTCAAGCTAGAATTAGTAGGAAGCGGTGCGGGAGATTTAGCAGTCAATGCTGCGTGAACAAAGAAATCAATGATTTGGTCTGTAAAGAGCTAAAAATTCGAGGCGCCTACTGGTAATATACGCCGGGCTTGGCATTCAACCAAATCAATCCTGTAACACAGGTATTGGGCGAATCGTTGCTCCAGTCATTGGAGAGTGGCTGTGTATATGATTCGGGTATATGGTCTCCTCGCTATGTTTAGAGGCCTATGATCGCCGCTGGGATCTTTATATCTGTTGCCCTGAAACGCTCCGATTTTACGCAGCAGTTATTCGGAGAAAATCATGCCGCCTAAACACAGAAGACATCACATGGAAAAGTGCGCAACTGTTAAGAGAGCAGCGGACCGGCGTTTGACTGTTGTTTTCTTTGTTCCCGATCTCTCTGGTGGCGGTGCTGAGAAGATGTGCACAGAGTTTTTATCTCTAATCGACGCAAGTCGTTTCCGTCCTATTCTGATCGTCTGTAATAAAGAGGGCAGCAATCTATCAGCAATTCCCTCTACGGTACCTCTTTATTCGCTACAAAAGAAATCTCGCTTCTCTCTGCCCTTGCTTATATTTCGGTATTCGAAATTGATAAGTCGATTAAAGCCCGACGTGACCATCAGCTTTGCATGGTATTGTGACATGATTAATTTGCTGGCCCCGTCGGGGCAAGCGAAAGCAGTTTGCAGTATTCACTGTGTCCCCCGAGAGATACAGAAAGAGCGTTTTGGTCGTCTAAAATGTTGGATCAGCAGGAAAATGTATCCTCGCGCAGATAAAATATTAACTGTCTCAAAAGCCGTCAAAGAGGAATTTAGTCAAACCTTTCTATCTCCGCACGCCAGCAATATTACCGTACAGAACAATCCTTTCCCACTGGCAAGAATCAGTGCCCTATCCCAGGCTTACACTCACACCTGGCCATGCCACACTGGCCGATTAGTTGCCGTCGGGCGTTTAGACTGGGTGAAGGGATTTGACGTCCTGCTGAATGCCTTGGCAACATTGCCCACCCACCAAGACTGGCATTTGGTATTGTGCGGTACGGGGGATGAGCGCAAAAAATTGACTCAATTGGTCCAACAATTGCGCCTTCAAAATAAAGTCACTTTTGCCGGTTATCAGGCAAATCCATACCCTATTATCGCCTCTGCTGACGCGCTTATCTGCAGCTCTCGGTTTGAGGCATTTCCAAGCGTGATAGTGGAGGCACTGGCGTTAGCGACCCCTGTCGTATCATTTGATTGTCCATCGGGTCCGGCAGAGATTCTAAATGGTCAAAACGGCATATTGGTGCCCGATGGTGATCGGAAAGCCTTGGCCGATGCTGTTCTGAGAATATTGAGTGACGCCACACTCCGCAATACGCTCTCCCAGGCAGGTCCTTTATCCGTGCAACATTTGGATGCCCCTGCTTCACTGAACCGATTGGAAGAAACGTTAATCGGCTGCATTCAAAAGTATTGAAATGATAGGCACAGAGCCAATAACATCACACTGAATAGTGTGAATACGCTTACAGTTTGATTACACAGGGAAACACAGCTTATTTCCTGCAGCACAGGGCATCAACACGTATGTTTATGATCAAGAAATTATTGAGTCCGATATTGTACTACAGTGGTATTTACCGTAAGCAGTGGCAGCGTGCTGCAGAGTCAAGCAATCTGCTGCTGGTTCTAACCTACCATCGCATTGTCGAAACTGAGGCAGACAATGTAGGCTTGTTCGGTGTGGAACGGGGGATACCCGTTTCAGTTTTTGAGGCACATTTGCGATTCCTGTTGAAACACTTCTCTCCGGTTCATCCAGACGGTATTAATGACTTTATTCAATCCGGTACTGGAAATATCGGATTTTTAATTACCTTTGATGATGGGTACGAAGATAACTATTCACTCGCAGCCCCCGTGCTCGAGAAATATGGCCTGTCAGCCGTTTTTTTTGTCTGCTCGGATTTTCTCGATGTGCCTGACCCGTTTTGGTGGGAGAAAGTCAGCTACATCATAAAGAACACAAGAAAATCGCAACTGACATTGCCAAGTCCGCTGGACAGCGACAACTCATCGGTTGATGTGGGGACGGAACACCAAAAAATAGACACATATGAACGACTTTGCGCCCTTATTAAACAGTTGCCCCAGACCCAAGTTGCTGGCGTCATCGACCAGTTGGCAACCCAGGCGGCAGTTGATTTAGCGGACTGTCAGCGCACATTACCTCTTATTTCCAAAATACAACTCTGTGACTTGGTGCAACGCGGTTTTGTTGTCGGGGGACATACTGCAACACATGCCAATTTATCATTGATCACAGAAGAGGAGTCGGACAAGGAAATAGCAAAAGCACTGGATCAGCTTGAAGGAATTATCTCTAGACCCGTTACACTATTTGCCTATCCCTATGGCAACAAAAATGAAAAGATTAGAGACGAACTGGAATCCCGAGGCATGGCTGGGATTTTCACCTGCGATAAATATATTCATCGGCGTGGCCAATCCGGGCGAGAAATACCACGATTTACCCTCCAAAAGCCCTGGTTTTTTGCTTGTGCATATAGTTTTCACAAGGTGCTGGTGCAAACCTTGTCTGCTGGAAAAAAATAATCAGGACAATCAACCATGAATTCGGCTTCAAGCGGGCCAGTTTGGCCCTACAGGAATCGACTGTAATCGACCTTAAAGCTCTACCCTCTGAAGGGAACTGCTGTCTCCGGCAATGCATTAAGTCGTGGGATTTTGACCTGCAAGCCACAATGACTCGCAATGCCATCTCTTATCAGCTTGATTCGACACCGGGGCATAAAGCATTAGTATAAGTAACCGAGAGACCGAGCTTTGATGTGGGCCAAACCAGGTGGGCTTTGGTAGAAGTGAAGGTTTGAGGTAGGGCGTATTATTGCCTGGCGGTGTCAATACCCAGAAGAACACTAATTACGAATCCCAGCATCAGTCTCTGCAATAGCCTCGAGCTAAATCACAGTCAGCTTAATCTCATCAAGATACAAATTATACTGCCTTTGATAATCTTTCACGAAAAACCACTCGTAAAGTCCGACGATATACCCCGCCAGCGTACCCAAATCCCGGGCTAGTACAATGGCCGTGGCCATAAAGGCATAGCGAAGTTTTTTGAGTCCACCATCTACTCTAACAACCTTCCGTAAACCCGTTCTCCAGACGTAGAAGGCGAACAGGGAAACGATTGCGGTTGACTTGAGCAGCGGTGCGATAGGCATCCACAACAGGCCGATCAATACGAGGAGAAAAATCGCAAATTTTACATAATGCGGCCTCAAATGCCCCGTCCGCGCATGACCACGGCTATAGGTGAACAGCTGCTTGAAGAAATCCGGGATATTGGAGCGCATATGGTGATATTGGCGGGCTTCAACAGCAACGTCAAAAGCTGGATCGAACGCCTTGAGCTTACGTCCAAATAGATTATCCTCGGAAGCGCGCAGCCAATCGGGCATGCCTTTCAATTTCAGCCACATCGCGCGCGTTATCGAAAAACTCAACGCGCCTGGGGTTACGTCTTTCGGCACCTCCTGTAACAATTGAGCAATCGGTAACCTGTCCACCAAGGCTTCCAGGTGGTAGTGTATGCAGGCTACGCAATGTTCGAAATCGCTGCGCACACGCGGCAAAAATATGCCACATACATAATCAATATTGCCGTCCCGCTCATAGGCTGCCATCATGTGTTCAACCCAGCACGGGTCCACTACATTCCCAAAGTCCAACAAGAGCACTACATCACACTGCGTTTGCGAAACGGCAACATTGCGCCCTGCACCGGCATATACTTTTGGATTGCCAATCACTTTAACGGACACTCCACGATCAGCATATCGTTCAACCAGCGCGACCGTCTCATCACTCGAGCCCCCGTCTGCCACGATAATCTCATCAGGCAGGCGTGTTGAGGCAAACACAGAATCAAGGGTCTCAACAACTGAGTCTGCCTCGTTCAGCGCTGGCATGATAAGCGCAGCAGTTTTACGCATAACGGTAAACCTCAGCCATTTCCGGCGCTCGCCTTGTTCGTTTTTTGCTGGTCACCAGTGTATCTTCAGCAATTTCACTTACCATGTCGATAACTGCAAATTCGTACATATTCGGCCCTGCCGACCGAAAATGACAGTAAATCATCGGACGCCGGTTTTGGCACAACTCTTATCGTGGTTTGCGTTCGACACACCACAGGTTTTTGACGCCCATGTTGGATGGCATCATAGTAAAATCCCCAAAAGCATGTATATATTTTACTTCATCACAGTGCAATTGAACCAGAATACTTTGTTCAGACGGAATTTTGCCTTGTCGGCTTCAGTAACTGATCGATTTTATCGGAAATCCCGAACTATTCGGTGATCTTTGTCTGGTTTGTAGCTCTACGCTTGACCGGTATGAATCGAGAAGCGAAGATTTTATCCTGACTGAATAAATCTGTCATGCTCCGTACCTCAAGTGAAAACGAGGTCTTGCTACAGCGAGAAAGCAGCCGTTGTCACGTGCTTGAGGCGCGGCTGGGTTAAACGCTGATTACAGGTCAATTTCCACTGTAAATCACGAGCGATAAAATACAGGTTAGTTTAGTTATAACTGTTTCTTTTTTAACTGAACTGATAGTCCTTATAGGTTTCTCGTAGCGCAAGTTTGTTGATCTTACCGGTAGCTGTATGGGGTAGCTCATCGATAAACTCGACGCCATCGGGCATGGCCATCCTGTGCAGCTTGTCCTTAAGGAAGTCCAGCACCTGCTCCTGTGACAAAGTTCTGCCTGCGCGTAGAACGACGATCAATAAAGGTCTTTCCGTCCACTTGGGGTGATACCGGCCGATAACCGCCGCTTCAGCTATATCAGGGTGGTTGACTGCCGCATTCTCGATCTCGATGGAGCTGACCCACTCGCCACCGGTTTTGATCACGTCCTTGGTGCGATCGGTGATCTTCAAGTAACCTTCAGGTGTTATAGCGGCCACGTCGCCGGTCTGAAACCAGCCCTTTTCATCAACCGGGCAGTCAGCATCACCCGGCACATCGGATAATCCGTAGTAGCCCCTGGTGACCCAGGGCCCTCTGACCTTTAATGCGCCGGACGCTACACCATCCCAGGGCAGTTCTTCATTATTCTCATCGACAATACACATTTCGATGCCGAATACGCCACGTCCCTGCAGTACCTGCAGGTCGACCAGTTCTTCCGGGGTAATGTCTTCCATGCCTTTCTTCAGGGCAAACACCGTGCCGAGCGGGCTTGTCTCTGTCATGCCCCAGCCTTGTGAGACCGTGCAGTTGTGTTCGTTTCTGAAGCGCTCAATGATTACCCTGGGGCAGGCGGCACCACCGACATTGACTCGTTCGAGGGAGGGGATGGTTTTCTGGTTCGCTGAGAGATAATCCAGCAGTGCCAGCCAGATTGTCGGTACACCCGACGAGACCGTAACCTGTTCAGAATTCATCAGATCGCACAAGGTTTCGCCGTCGGCCATTTTCGGCCCCGGCAACACCAGCTTCGTACCGACCATGAGTGCGGCGTAGGGCGCGCCCCAGGCATTGACATGAAACATCGGCACAACCGGCAGACTGGTCTGAAGATTCGAGGCACCGGTGACATCCGGCAAAGCGCCGGCCAGGGCGTGGAGAAGGGTAGAGCGATGGCTGTACACGACGCCCTTGGGGTTGCCCGTGGTGCCCGAGGTGTAGCACATGCCGCTGGCTGTGTTTTCGTCGAACTCCGGCCAGACGTAGTCATCGGACTGTGCCTCAAGCAGCTCCTCATAGCACAACACGTTGTCAAAGCTGGACTCGGGCATGTGTGCCCGGTCGGTGAGTACCACAATGGTTTCCAGTTTCGGCAGGTGCGCCTTCAGCGCTTCCAGCAAAGGCATGACCAGGACATCGACAAACATGACCTTGTCTTCGGCGTGATTGATGATGAAGGCCACTTGTTCGGGAAACAGGCGTGGATTGATTGTATGGCAGACCATGCCGGTACCCGACACAGCGTAATAAAGCTCCATATGGCGGTAATCATTCCAGGCCAGCGTGCCGATCCGATCCCCGAACCTGGCGCCTAATGATTCCAGCGCATTCGCAAGTTGCCGGCAGCGCCGGGCAAAAGTCCTGTAGTTCTGCCGGTGCCGGGGGTTATCGACCGTGACAGAGACCATTTCCACTTCCGGGAAGTTCTTTTCCGCATGTCTCAGAATCGATGAAATCATCAGCGGCGTGTTCATCATCAATGCTTGCATATTTCTTCCTTTTCAACTCAGGCCTGCTTGTTGGTGATCCGATTCAGTAAGCCGACTGAATCCGTGCAAAGAGCCTATCTGGATTGCCTGTACGGGTTGTTTGTTTGCCAGCTTATCGTGAAATGGGGCCTGGGTAAAAGTCAAGCAGCCTGCTGTTGGTTTTCTTGTCTGCTGCCGCCTCTTCGTACTGACCCGAGTTTCCAGCGTTGTCGTTCGCGGTTATCCGGCCGAGGCCATTAAGTTAACCCGCACGCCTTATTGCTCCGGGCCACGAAGCTCTCTGACAATGGTCTCCAGTTCCCCTGCTGTCACCTTGTTGCCGGCCAGGGCAGGCCCGGCCACCAGTTCGATACTGCCGCGGAAGTTACCGGGTAGCCCACTCAAGGCTTTACCGCGGCGACGGCTGAACCAGGAGCGCCACAGGCCTTTAAGGGCAAGGGGCACCACAGGTACCGGCCGCCGGGCCACTATGCGTTCTATACCCTTGCGGAAGCGATCGACTTCACCGTCAGCTGTCAGCTTGCCTTCCGGGAACAGGCAGACAATATGGCCTTTCTCCAGGGCAGTGTCGATTTCATCAAAAGCTCTGCACATCATTTCCCGGTTTTCATTCGCCGGTGCTATCGGGATTGCGTTGGCCAGGCGGAACAGCCAGCCCAGCAGTGGTGCGTTGAATATCCGGTAGTACATGACGAACCGGACAGTGCGTTTGCAGCATCCGGCGATTACCAGGGCGTCCACGAAACTTACATGGTTGGCTACCAGCACACAGGGGCCGTCATGGGGAATGTTCTGCAGGTTCCGGCAGCGCACGCGGTACATGAAGTGGATTGACAGCCAGATGATCAGGCGGAAGATGAATTCAGGAACACGACGGAAGATATAAAGGGCTATGGCGATATTGATCAGGCCGGTGATCAGAAACAGTTGTGGCACGGAAAAACCGGCACTGATCAGCACAATGGCATACAGCCCGGACAACACCATGAACAGCGCATTCAGAATATTGTTGCCGGAAATAACCCGCGACAGGTGGCTGCGCTCGGTTCGGTTCTGTACCATGGCGTAGAGAGGAACGGTAAAGATTCCCCCGCTGATTCCAATCAGCACGATGTCGGCGAGAATGCGGATATTGTGCCAGTCGGTCAGGAATTCACCGGCGCTGAGGCTGGGAGACAGTGAGTCGCCCGGATTGCCCAGATAAAGGTGAACGGTGAACAGGCTGAGGCCGAAGGCGCCAATTGGCACGATGCCCGGCTCGACCCTGCCATTGGACAGCTTCTCACAGGCGATTGAGCCAGTGCCAATCCCTACGGAAAACGCCGCCAGAATCAGGGTGGTTACCGATTCTGTGCCGCCCAGGGTAAACTGTGTGTAGTTGGGAATCTGGGCCAGGAAGACCGAACCATAGAACCAGAACCAGGCGATCCCGAGGATCGATTCGGTCACCGCCTTGTCGGTGCGGATGTATCTGAAGGTGCGGATAGTCTGGCTTATGGGGTTCCAGTTTATCTGCAGATCCGGTGCCACTGCCGGTGTTTCGGGGATCTGGCGGCTGGCCAGGTACCCGGCGACTGCGACCGACAGCACGGTTACAGATAGCCACACTACGCTATGTTGCGGCAGGGAAACCAGTATGCCGCCCAGCAGGGTGCCGAGCAGGATGGACAGGAAGGTGCCCATCTCCACCAGGCCGTTGCCGCCGGTCAGTTCTTCACGTTTAAGATGTTGAGGCAGAATGCCGTGTTTGATCGGCCCGAATGCCGCTGATTGCAGGCCCAGCAGAAACAGCACTGTGATCATGAAAGCGAGGTTGTTTGACAGCAGCGAGACCGCCGCCAGCAGCATGATCAGAATCTCGATAAACTTGATAGTGCGGATGCTTCGGGATTTCTCGAATTTATCGGCGAACTGGCCGAAAGTGGATGAGAAAAGAAAGAATGGCAGGATAAAAAGGATCGCCGCCAGGTTGACCAGGATTCCGGTGTTGAAACCCAGTTCCCGGGCGCTGCGAAACGCGATCAGGATCAACAGGGCATTCTTGAAAATATTGTCATTGAAGGCGCCCAGGGCCTGGGTCAGGAAGAACGGTAGAAAGCGCCTCTGTCCCAGCAATTTGAACTGATTGTTCCCGCTCATCGGAGAATCCTCGGTGGTCTAGCCGCAAACCGGGCGACGCAGGGCAGTGAAAACCCGGGTTTCCCAGGGCCGGGTAGCGAGCAGGGTGCTGATGCCACGTTTCTGCCGCAGGGGCAGTTTCTCATCTTCCAGATGCAGCTCGTTTATCTCGTTGCTGAGCTTGTCCAGTTTGCGCACCAGCGCGGCGATGGACCCCTGGGACAGCATGGAGCTGATGAATACCCTTTTTTCATCGGCGCGGTTGAAAGACGCGTTGAGAAAATCACCCTGCAGCTGTTTCTCGAAATATTTCTGAATCGGACCACCCGGAATCCAGCGGAATTTCCTGGACACTAGTAGCCTGTAGCGGTTACCGGGGAGCATCTCGAGTAATTTCATGCGGTCGAGAAGCGCCATGTAATGGATGCCTTCGGACTCCGAAATAGTATAGGTGGCGATAATTTCGTCAAGTGCCCAGCGGTTGAGCAGGGCATGCGCCGTGCAAAGCAGTTTCTCATCCGCCACCAGCTGGCGCTCCTGGTCCGTGGTAAGTTCGTCAAGCCGCATAGTGTCCTTCTCCATGGCGGCCACCAGATCGGCCAGTTCGAGGCCCAGAAACTGGAGTACCTGCTCAAGACGGTGCAGCGAAAAGTTCTTCTCTGCGAACAGGCGTTTCACACTGGCGTGCGAGAGCTCCAGGACATCGGTCAGATCGGCATAGGTTTTACCCTGGCTGCGCAGTTCCCGTTTAAGTGCTTCGATCAGGCGATTGCTTTCACTCATAATCAAGTCTCCGGGTCGATAGGGGTGGAGTCCGGTGGGGGATCGCCACGTTGCCTTCAGGTGCCGTGCCAGCTTTTGGCGGTTCCGCTACGACTATCTCTCGCTTACTGCCCGGTGCCACAATCCGGCCCACCATTACAGCCAGGATGATCGCAATCAGGTGGGCCTGCCACGCCACGGCCGGCCCGTCACCTGCGGCCAGACCGGGAACAACGCTCAGACCCTGCCACCACTGCAGGGCACACAGGCCGACCGGCAATGCGACGAACAGAACGCGCAGTCTGCTCCGCCCTTTGCCGGATGCCCGGGCCAGGAGCGGATTCCTGTCATGCAGGGCCAGCCAGGCGAGTAACCCGTAATTTATGGCCGAGAGGCCTCCGTATTGAATCATGGCCGGGACCAGCAGGTAGAGGCCAAGGCCCGTACCGCTCATCAACAGCGCCAGTAACCGGTGCAGGGTTTCCGTCCCAGCCAGTTTTCTGATCTGTCCGGCCAACAGATAAAAAGCGAGGCCATTGAGCAGCAGGTGAGGCATTGAGAAGTGAACCAGATGTCCGGTCAGCAGGCGCCACCACTGACCAGCCTCGATCATCTCACGATTGAACCAGAACAGATCACTGGCGGGCTGGCCATTAAGGCCCAGGGCGACGAGAATAAACAGAAAGGCTGTTACAGTCGGCATGATAAGGCCTTCCTTAGACACGACGCCGTGCTGACACAAGACCGGCACCCAGGCTCAATGCCAGTACCGCGAAAAAAGCCAGGTCTACGCTGCCAGCGCCGACATAGCCAGGGCGGCGGCTGACTCGTCGTGTGAGTAACATAGTGAAGCTCCTCGCTCAGGCAACCGGAGAGTCCGGATTGAGTGCGTTGCAGCTTAGGGATAACGACCACTGTATGAAACCAATCTCTTTCTTGTAGCGATAAATCACACCGAAAGTATCAAATAATGCTACTTATTGGTATGCCTGCCGGAAGCGGCGGGCCGGCCCGGGTTGGTGCCCGGGGCCTCAATAGGCACCACGTCGATCATTAGAGGGGCAGGGTAAAAGGCGTGAGTGTGAGGGGTGACACGGAACATGTGCCGTTGGACGTGCGGTTGCTGCGTACAATCGGCCTGGCAGAATGGCCGAATGGCAACTCATCTCTTATAGTGGCAGGTAAGAATTCTCTATCTGGACCCGAATACGCTGAAGAACTCGGCCTCGCCCGCAGGGGTTCCGATCAGCACCATCTCGCCGGCTTCCGGCAGGATTGAATCCGGCATGGGGTTGGTCATGGTTTTTTCATCGCCATCAATGCCTATCACGCTGCAACCAGTCAGATGGCGGATGTTTGCTTCGGCCAGTGTTCTGCCTGCCAGTCCTTTTGGTACCGGTATTTTAAAAACGTTCAAGCCCTCGGCAATCATCAGCAAATCGCTGCGCTGCAGCAAATTGAATAGCGCATTTGCCCCCATCGAAGCGTAGGACATAACAATATCCGATCCGGCGCGGTGCAGCCCGGCCACGTTCTGTTCTAATGTGGAGCGGCTGATAATCTGGATATCAGGGCGCAACAAGCGGCAGAAAATCGTCAGGTAGATATTGGTCTCATCGTCTCTGGTCGTGATGATGACAGTGGGCGCGCTTTCTATGCCGGCTTTTATCAGGGTGGATTTATCCGCTGCTGACCCGTGAATGTACTTCTCGCGATCCAGTACTCGTTCTTTCAAATTCTCAACTATTACAGATTCGATACTCCGCCGCTTCAGGGCCGCTGCAGTGGCTCTTCCCACTCGCCCGCCGCCAATAATTATCACCGGCGCCCACTTTTTCTGAGTTGTGTCGTTCTTATAACCTGCGTTGAATTGCTTTATTTGCTGGGTCGAGCCTGCCATTACAAGTACGGTGTTGGCATCAATTACGCTTTCTGGCTGCCCGATCTCGAAGTTACCTCGCGCCCAGAAGCCGACGATGCTCACACTGGTACTTGCCTGGGCTTCACCGTATCCCATCCCCACCAGGGTGGTTTGCGAGGCATCGACTTCTGCGATCAGCAAATCATCAATCCGACCAATGATATGGCTGAACTGTTTACCGCCAATCGCACGACGCGCCAGGGCTTCCGCCATCAAATGGGTAAGGTCAAGCACCCTGTTGCAGCCGGCAAGCTTTAATACCTCGACAGCCGAGTTATCTCTTGCCGTGGAGATTACCGGGATATCGGGCGTAATACCTCTAACAGTAAACACCACGGAGGTATTGGCGATATCCTGACGGGTTGTGGCAACCAGGGCGGCTCTCTCCAGCCCCGCCTTCTGATAGGTGTCAGGGTCACTCAACTCGCCGTGTATAACATTAACCCCCTGATCGCTTAAGTGCAGGACGTCTTCAAGCTCGGGAAGTATCACCACGTAGGGGTACTTGAACTGAACCAGCTTTGGGATCAATGCCATGACTACCGGATCGTAGTAAGTCAGGATGACATGCTCCTGCATTTCTTTTGGCACAGTCCGCGGAACCCGGTGGGCTGCTCTGGACTCCATCCACGGCTCATAGAAAAGCTCGATAAAGGTAAATGGCAGTAACACCAGCATGAAAATAATGCCAGACAGCAAGACCACCATGGAAAAGATGCGGCCGATGTCGGTGACAAATGCAACATCGCCATAGCCCAGCGTGGACATGGTAGTGAGCGTCCAATAAAAGCCGGTCAGCCAGGAATGCTGCTGTCCCTCATAGAGCATCAAGAGCCGAAAGATCACCGCAAACGAAGTGACGAGCGTTAGCAGCGTAAATACGAACCGGGTAAGCGAACGGGCGTTTCTTCGCTTGAGTAGCTGCGTTAATCGCGATGTCGCCGTCCGCAAGAAATTCGCTTTGACAGTCGGCCTGGTGCTGGCTGAGGAGCTTTCTGAAGAACGGCCCAAAGAGAAAAAACCGATTAATAGTTAGAAGTGATTAAAGTGTATCATAGTGGACCGGCGTCAAAGAAAAGTTGTCGCTTCATTGGTTTTTCAACAGCCTGCCAGACAAAGCCACACGGTCAGCACCACTTCAGTGAGATTCCGCCTCTTGCCGACTTATCGAACATTAATTGTCCTTATGATCGCGCAGTGCTTTGGTCAGACTGCCGCACCCATTCTCGTATTACTGGGCGGGCTGGTGGGTGCACAGATCGCCCCGTCGCCAAACCTGGCGACGCTGCCCATAGCTATTCAGATAACCGGTATCGCCAGTGCAGCAATACCTGCGTCCTTCCTGATGTCATGGGTTGGCAGAAAAGCCGGCTTTCTTATCGGAACTGCTGTGGCGGTTATTGGGGCATTGCTTGCTGCCCAGGCCATCTACCTGCAGTCTTTCCTGCTCTTCGTCGTCGCCTCTTTTCTGATCGGAAACTACATTGCTTTTCTTCAACAATTTCGGTTCGCAGTGGCTGAATCGGTTCCGAGTGAACTGGTTCCGAAGAGCCTGTCCATTCTGATGCTGGCAGGGATTGTGGCAGCCTTGCTTGGGCCTGAAGTGGGTTCCCGGTTCAGCGACGTAGAAGGTTTGCCACTCTATGCTGGTTCGTTTTTGGGCCTGGCTGTGATGTTGTCGGTGTCATTTTTCATCCTGCTGCTGTTCTACAGGAACACGAGTAGCGTCTTTAACCAAAGCGATGGTTTATCGCGTCCTTTAGGAGAGATTCTTCGTCAGCCGAAGCTGATCCTCGCGGTTGCTGCTGCCGCTCTTGCTTACAGCATTATGAGCCTGGTAATGACCGCGACCCCGTTGAGCATGCATGAAGTCGATCAGCATTCACTGGGGGTGACTGCCCGGGTTATTCAGACGCATATTCTTGCCATGTATTTGCCTTCGTTCTTAAGTGGCCTGTTGATCTCGAAGTTCGGCGTGCTCAGGATAATCAAGGTAGGGCTCGTTCTTATGCTGGCATGCGTTATCGTTGGCTGGGGCCAGCCAGAGATAATCCACTACTTTGGCACGTTGATCTTTCTAGGTATCGGGTGGAATTTTCTGTTTCTCGGCGGCACAACATTATTAACACAAAGTTACAGAAATGCCGAACGGTTTAAGGTTCAGGCATTTAATGATTTTGTCGTATTTGGACTGCAGGCGGTAGGTTCGCTGAGTGCGGGGGTTCTGCTGGCGACCGGCGGATGGAATGGAGTGATGGCGTTTGCGCTGGTCGGGGTTTTGTTGCTGTTGCCGCTCGTGTTGGTTACGGGGCGAGCATTTTCGAATAAGAGTGAGCATCCGAAACCAGAAGTGGTCTGAGTGAGAGACCATGCTCTCGGCGATTATGGGAAGCTGGCCTTCAGATTGGGAGAGCGATGTTTGCAGATCCGACTTCAGCAGTTGCTCCTCTGCTACTTCTACTTCGAATATTGTGGGATTTATGAAGGTAGTACGTTGGGGATAAAAATCCTCAACGGGCTTGTCAGAGCGTCAAGACAAGATCAGCTCATCAGCCAGAGTGTTGTCTCTTAATAAGGGGAGATTCGGGTTCAATCAGAGGCTCCCTAAGTTGTCGTACCCTCTAAGGGTTGAAGAATATCTCTGCATAAGTTGAAGAAACCGGTTTACCCTCGATTGTTGCAGGAATGAATTTACTCTGCTCGACTGCGTGAACAATACTATCCCTGCAAGTCCTGCTCATAGCTTCATCTCCGATTAAGCTGGTTTCGGTAATTTCCCCGGATGCGGAAATTGTAGCTGTCAATACAGCGTGATGTTTTTTGCCTCGAAATCTACATCGCCAGGATTTTCTGTCATAACGTTGCGCCGAAGTATAATTCATCCCATAGACATCGGCGTTAATTAAATGATTGTCTACCACTTGAATCGACTGTTCTGGACCGTCTTGTTTGTATAACACAGAAAAGTTATACCAAACCCAGGCATGTACTCCATCCACTAGTGCAGGATGTATTCTAGAGACTCGCATAGCCCTTAAAATCGTTGCGCCTGCTTTTTTAGAAAGATTGGTTTGATCTTCATTTTCGTAGCAGACAGCGCTAGAAAATTTACCCCTGTTGCTAATGCTGCCAGCACACCGAACTAACATCATTTGCCCTTCGTCTAATTCTGGCAGTGAAAGGCGATCAATGAAATTTTCCGCTAAATCACCGAATTGTGCAGGTAAAAATTCGGCAGGGAATGCAAAGCTGGAAAACAACAAGCCGGTTAGCCCAGCAAATATGTTGCCAACTCTTTTCATCAGAGGTTCCTTGGAAAAACCTGACTAAAAATTTGTAGCTGGTGCGCTGTCTTGATTTTCCAGCCATTGCTTAATTCAGCTTGCTTCGACGAGCCTAAACTTTCTAAAACAAGCCTGATACTAGAGGTTCCTAAAATAATAGTTAAATCTGGTCCAATTCCTGGGAGTCAGAAAAGCCACTATTTCTGGCCTCAAAAGGTAACAGATTCAGTTATGGCTCTTCAAGATATGGGCTGTGAAAAAAACCCAGATAAAGCCCTGTGGTCAGGAACCAGCATAGTGCGACTGTCCATAGATCATGGGAAATGAAGTGGGCGCCCCTGAGCTGCTGAGAAGCCCCGAAAACAAAGCCTGCCAGCAGGACAGCAAACAGCATTGGCTTGCGCCAGCGGTCTGCGTACTCCATCGCCCAGTAATAAAGAGCGAACCAGGACCAGCCGGCACTGGCATGACCAGCCGGAAAACAGGCACCGGGCTCCTTGCCGGAAGGCAGGGCCGAAAACAGTTCTACATAGGGTTCCGAGCCCCCGTAGCGCAGCAGATCCCAGGGGCAATCAGTGTGGGTAAGACGCTTCAGAATATTGATCGAAAGCGCCGCCAGGCAAGCCGTGACCAGAATAAACAGCCAGCCTTTGCGCCAGGGTTTCAACCTGGCAAGAAAGCAACTGCTCAACCACAGACCGAGCAATAGCAGTGCCCCGATGCCGACCAGGTTCCGGCCCCCTTCGTGTATCAGGTCATTGGTGATCCAGGCAGAACGCAGGGACCAGCTGTTCCCCGAAACACTGTAGATCAGATCCGCCAGCTTGAGGTCCAGACCGCCGACTTCGATAGTGAGCAAAACCACGAGGAAAGCAGCGAGCGGCCAGTAAATATGGCTCCGCAGGAAGGCCGGGGTTATAGGGATTTGTGACATGAGGATAACTGTATACCGGTTTGATTAAGAACTTCTTAAGGGCATCCTTCAGAGTTCTTGGGGGGCTTGAGAGCCACATAAGGGTTCCTTAAGGATTATCTCTTACTCTGCAGAAAATCACTGTAGGGTAATGTCGCCTTTGAAACTTGGAAAGCCGCTCTTCAGAGTCACTATCAGCAACTTGATCTTGCTGACAGCTGCCTTTTTCACCCTGTTCTACAATCTGGCTTTCTTCCGCAATTCCTATCAGGTCTATGCCACTGAACCTGGCAGCCTCTGGTTCATGGCCTCGCTTTGTGTCTTTCTGTTCGCGGTCACTGTTCTGCTGCTTTGTGTCCTGTGTATTCGTTTCTTGACCAAGCCGGTGCTTGTCCTGGTCATTATGACCGCGGCCAGCGCCAGCTACTTTATGAATCGTTATAACATTGTCATTGATGCGACCATGTTGACCAATGTCGTCGAAACCGATGCCAGGGAAGTTGGCGACCTGATCAGCCCCTGGCTGTTTGTCCAGCTGCTTTTTCTCGGTATTCTTCCGTCACTTCTGGTACTGAATACACAAGTTGCCTGCAAAAGCTTTCCGCGCGAAGTGTGGAATCGGGTGAAACTCTCAGGGTTTGCTCTGGTGCTGATGGTCGTCAGCCTGTTGCCTTTTTCCCCTTACTACGCAAGCTTTTTTCGTGAGCACAAGATACTTCGCTACTATTCCAATCCGGTAACAGCACTGTACTCGGGTGGCCGGTTCCTCAACGCAGCCGTGGATGGGCAGGGCAGCGATAAAATAGCCAGCCTAGGTCTTGACGCACATATTCCGGTTGATGACCAGCAGCGGGAACTGATTGTGCTGGTCGTCGGTGAGGCAGTGCGATCAGACCACCTGGGCCTGAACAATTACCAGCGTCAGACTACCCCGATGCTGGCAAAGCGTGACGTAGTCAGCTTTACCGACGTTTATTCCTGTGGCACTGCCACCGCCTATTCGGTGCCCTGCATGTTTTCCCTGCAAGAACGCCGTAATTTTGACCTTGATGATGCCAAACACCAGGAGAATCTACTGGACGTGCTGAGACACGCAGGGGTTCACGTTCTCTGGCGCGACAATAATTCCGACTCGAAGGGGGTTGCGCATGCAATTACCTTTGAGGATTTCACTTCCTCCGCACGCAACCCTGCTTGTGACGTGGAATGTCGCGATATCGGCATGCTGGATGGATTGGATGAGTTTATTCAAGAGCGGCCGGAAGGTGACATCGTTATTGTCATGCACCAGATGGGAAACCACGGCCCCGCCTATTACAAGCGCTTTCCGGACGAGTTTGCTGTTTACCAACCCTATTGCCAGTCCAATCGCCTGGAAACCTGCAGCCAGGCCGAAATTGTCAACGCTTATGACAACGCCATCCTTTACACGGACCACTTCCTCGACCAGGTAATTCGACTACTTGAAAAGTACGACGACGGTTTTGAAACCGCCATGTACTACATGAGCGACCATGGCGAATCGCTGGGCGAAAGCGGGCTCTACCTGCACGGTCTGCCTTATCTTCTTGCGCCCGACAATCAAAAGCATGTCGCCTCGATACTCTGGCTGGGGAAAAACTACCAGACGAATCGCTCGGCATTGGCTGCCATGAGAGACATAAAGCTGTCCCATGATAACTATTTCCACACTGTTCTCGGCCTGATGGAAATCCAGACAGCTGTTTATGACAGTGACAAGGACATCATTCCTCGCGGCAGCCAGCTGTCCTTAAATTAGCTGTCCCTAAATTAAGAGAAGCCCTGTTGTGCACATTAACAGTAACGTTTATCTCCTTTGTACCTGGTGTTTTACCGCAGCAGTCCTTTCCAACAGCCTGCCCAAGTCGCTGTGTCAGAATCTTAGAGATTATCTGTACCGCTTTCTGCTGATATCCAGTTACGCCTTTATCTATCTGCTGCCTACCCTGTTTATTCTTTGGCTCACACAACGATGGCCTGTTCTTCAAGTGACGGTCACGGTGATGCTCAGCATGCTCACTATTGCGCTTCTTCATGCCAACGGCAGACTCTACAACCTGTACGGCTTTCATTTTAACGGATTCGTATGGAATCTTCTGACTACACCTGGGGGGCTTGCTTCTATAGGTGCGGACCAGACTAACCTGGCATTGGTGGCTCGTTACCTGGTAACGCTCATTGGAGGGGCTGCTGCCTGTCTTGCAACCTCGGTAATACTAAACGACCTGCACGCTCACTGGTCCTGGGTGCTAAGTGGCTTTGTGATATTGACGCTGGGAGAAAGAGTTATGTATAGCCTGGCCTACGCACAGGTTTATGGGCCGATCATGTCACTGGCAGACTCCATGATCTTTTTTCAGCCCATGAAGATGAATAAGTTCCTCTCGTCGGTCGGTTATAAGGTAAAGCCACGCGAAAAAGCCATCAGCATGAAGATGCAAAGCGAGGGGTTGGTTAGCTATCCCCTGACGGATATCCGCTTGAATAAAGTAGAAAAGCCCTACAATATTATTTTCCTGGTGGCTGAATCACTGCGCGAAAAAAATATCTTTAAACCCGATATAATGCCGCTCTCAACCGAATTCGTCAGCAGACACGGGGTAAATTTCACCCAGCATATTTCTGGAGGAAACTGCACGCGCCAGGCTCTATTCGCCTTGTTTTACGGCCTCTATGGTAGCTACTGGGATAGTTTTTTACGCCAGCAGAAACCGCCGGTTCTGATGGAGGTATTGGATCAGTACAATTATCAGTATTTTCTCTATACCAGTTCCCGGTTCACCTACCCGGAGCTGGATAAAACTGTGTTTCGGACAGTACCCTCTGAATTGTTGATTGAAACCAACGACGGTGAACCCTGGACACGGGATATACGAAATACTGACATGCTGTTGAATGCAATAGATAGCCGAAATAAGAACCTTCCTTTTATGGGTTTTGTGTTTTATGAGGCCACCCACGCCCGCTATTCTTTCCCGGAAGAAAAGGCGCTTAGACAGGATTACCTGCGCTCACTGGATTACATTGGTCTCAAAGCGGAGAGTCTCGAGCCAATGATAGATGGCATGTTTTCCAGGTACGTCAACTCGGCTAATTTCCTGGACTCACAGCTTGGAAGGGTATTTGACTACCTGGAAAAAAATGACAGATTGAAAGACACCATTGTCATCGCCACCGGGGACCATGGCGAGGAATTTATGGAACATGGTCGCTGGGGGCATAATTCGAGTTTTTCCAACGAACAGATCCATGTGCCAATGATTATTTGCCACCCGGATGTTAAACCCGGGACGGTTGACACACTAACCAGCCATATGGACATTCCCGGCATGCTGCTGGAAACACTGGGAGTTACAAACCCTTTAAGTGACTATAGCCTGGGTGAATCCTTGTTTAATTCTGAGACGCACAGTCATGCGGTAGTAGCTTCCTGGAGCGACCTGGGCATTGTCAGCGACAAGGGTAAGCTGGTCATTCCGTTCAAGGGAACAACGCAGCATGAACACCTCGCAAGCAGCCGTGACGACGCGCCGGGTATTCTCAGCAGTCTGACCCAATCATTAGCCCCGGAAATCACCCGGGTTATTCGCAACTCCAGGAAATTCCTTGGGTAAGGTGGAGGTGGGGACACTCACAACTTAACAACTTAACCCGCGGAGTCGGGGAAGTTAAGGTTGGAGCTTTCCACCAGGCATTGACCTTTCTTGATCCATTTGGAAACTACTTGCTGAGATATCTGCAGCTGCTCGTCGATCTCCGTGGTGGTCATCCCGAGTTCACTTGTTCCCCAGAGGCAAATCAGTGCTTTCGCTCTTGAGCAATCGTTGCTTCTCGTTTTTCTGACCAGAGCCTGCTCCTCGATATCACAGAGGGCACAGACACAGCGTATCAGTTTGTCGAGAGTCCAATCTTCCCTGGACCGTAAAGTAGCTTGATCCAGGCCCAGGCAGTCTTCCTTCAATGCCCAGACCAGGCACTGACATTGGGTTCTATCCAGGTTCTTTCCGAGTCGATCCAGAAAATCCTGCTTGTCGATAGGATCCTCGAATAGAGTCCGGCGTTCCAGGCCGCGACCAATCAGATGGTAGCAGCCGCCGCCTGGAATATGTAATCGGCCCGTCCTTGGCATATGGTCAATTTAGATGACGCCAATCAACACCGCCAGAATTCAGCGAATTAAGTTGTTAAGTTGTGAGTGTCCCCGATTTGCCTACTAGCGTATACTCAGAGTATCTGCCGCGATCATCAGGGTTGGCAGACCGTCAGGATCAGGGTAAGCACACTTTGGGCCGATGTGCGATCAGCAATTGCGTAATCACCAGGGGAGGTTGGCTACGGTGACCGGTAATCAAATGGCAGTGATTTTATTGTTACTTGCGGTGCTTTCTCCCTGGCAGTTAAGCCGGGCGGCAATAGTCGACGGGTTTCCCGACGCGGTGGTCTGCTCGGTTAGGGACCCTACCGGGTTAACGCCCTGGGAGGAACTGGTCTTTTACGTCAGCGCCCGCACCCTCAACGGCGACACGCTATACAAGACCCTGACCGCAAACACGGTGGTGATCATCGTCAGCAGTGACGGCGTCCTCAATGCTCCCAATCTGGCGCAATGCGATGGCCGTTCCGTCGTGGAACTGTTCGAATCGGGCAGGGCATTCTACCTGACGCCTGCCGGGGCCGGGGTGCGCGCGAGCGAGGCAGACCGGGATTGAACCGGTCTGCTGATTCCGGGCCACTCTCCGACAGGTAGTCGTAGCTGGCGGCACAGGTGCGAATCAAATACTAGGCAGTCTGCCAGGGAAACTGGCAAACTAGCTCTCACGGGTGCATTGATAAGTTAACAGCCCTAGCCGATAAGAAAGTGCAAGAAGTTCATTCTATATTGACACCGGCCATTCCCAAGACGCAAAAGCACGCAACCGAATCAACTGATAATTCTTGGCGGAAACTAAGTGGCACCCCAAGTTGAACAGATTGTAAACTGCAGCATGTACATCCAGAAACCGCTGCGCGTGTGACACTGATTTAAACTTTCTCATTCCGCGTTCTCTTACTCTAGTTGGTTGATGAAAAAGTTCCGCCTTATTGTTTGAATACTGATTCGAATCGTCAATCGCATCGGGCATTAACTCTCGATGTGCGACTCCATAACTGCTTAATTTATCGGTGCTAATCTTTCGTGGTGCACCCTTGGATTTCTGCAGGACTCGCCTGAGAAATCGTTTGGCAGTAGCGCCATCACGTTTCTTCTGTAGAAATAAGTTGACGACTTCACCGTCTTGATCTACGGCTCGCCAGAGGTAATGGTGCACGCCTCGGAATTTCACAAAGAGTTCATCATTGTGGAAAGTATCACCGTAACCTTGATGTCTCCGTTTCAAGCGGCGTGCGTACAAATTTCCGAGTTTATTGCACCAGAGTCGAATGGCTTCGTAGCTCACACAAATATCGCGCTTGGCGAGCAGATCCTCGATGTCCCGATGACCCAGATTAAATCGGCAATAAAGCCAAACTGCATGCTGTACAATTTCAGGTGGAAAGCGGTGTCGTTTGTACATTCTGCTAGGTTTCATGCCACAATCAGGGCAGAAACCCGGTTAATTTGTCAGTACCTGCCGGAGAGTATCTGGTTCGAAGCCAGGTACTCTCTCTGCAGCTCCCTTCGCAACAGGCCAGGTCGGCTCCTTGTACACTTGGACTGGACAAAGTTCCGGGACACGGCTAGTTTTGTCCAACCCGGGCGTTCAGGCGCCTCGTATTAAAAACAATTACCGGAGGGAGATATGACCCATCGTCGAGCTTTTCTTAGATTTCTGGCTGCCAGCCCCCTGCTTGCGGAGTACTCTGCGTTTGCGCAGGAGGTTGAGGAAACCCTTGGCGAGCGGCTCACCGATCCTTCCGAGGTAATCAATGTCTTTGAAATGGAAGCAGTTGCGCGGGAAAAGATTCCGCCGGCGCATTTCGGTTATCTGGCTACTGGTGTGGATGGTGACCTGACCCTGCGGGCCAATCGGGCGGGGTTCTCACGCTTCCAGATCAAGCCCCGCAGGCTGGTTAACGTTAGCGAGGTGGACATGTCGGTGAACGTCCTGGGCGTAGAGGCGGATTCACCGATCTTCCTGTGTCCGGTGGGCAGTCAGGGTGCTTACCATGCGGACGCGGAACTCGGCACGGCCCGGGCTGCTGCCGCCAAGGGGCACCACATGATCCTGTCCACCCAGGCGTCGACGGCCATCGAGCGGGTGGCTGAAGCGCGGGGCGCGCCAATCTGGTTCCAACTCTATCCGACCAATCGTTGGGAATACACCGTGGCCATGCTGCAGCGGGCCGAGGCTGCCGGCTGCTCCGCAGTCTGCCTGACCATCGACTTGCCCGGTGGCAGAAATACTGAAACTCAGAGCGTATTGACCAGAGAAGACACTCGCACCTGTTCCAATTGCCACACCGGGCAGGCCAAACCCATATTTGATGGATTGAACATGCGCGGCGTCGGGTTGAACGATCCGTCTCTGACCTGGGACGTCATCGGGCGCATGAAGGAAGTCACCAGCATGAAGGTGTTGATCAAAGGCATCGAGGTCGGTGCGGATGCGGCGCTGGCTGTGCAGTATGGTGCGGACGGGATCGTTGTCTCAAATCATGGTGGCAGAGCGATTGAATCCGGGCGCGGGACCATCGAGTGTCTGCCGGAAATTGTTGCTGCGGTGAACGGCCGCCTACCAATCATCATCGATGGCGGCTTCCGTCGCGGTACCGACATTTACAAAGCGCTTGCCATGGGCGCTTCAGCGGTGGGCATTGGTCGGCCTTATTGCTTCGGTCTCGGCGCTTTCGGACAGGCCGGGGTGGAGCGGGTGCTGGACCTGCTCAACCGCGAACTGCAAATCACCATGCGCGGCAGCGGAACGCCGACTGTCAGTTCTATCGGGCCAGACTATGTGCTTGATGCGGGCCAGCGGGTGCCCAGGGGAAGGCTGGGCAGGGAGTTGCTTTAGGCCGAAGCCAGGGCATAACCCTGCAACGGGCTCTGCCCAGGGTCTCACCAGAGCTGCCGGTGGAGCTGGCAGCTCTGACCCCATTTATTGGGGTGGCTAATCAAGTCCGAATACAAACAGAGTCTGGCCGCCAATAATCGCCACTCGCTGTGCGTCGCCCACAGAAAATCCCATGGGATTGGTGCGGACATGGGCGCCGGTGTTGAAGCTCCACCGGGCGCTGCCGTCCCGGGCGTCCAGGGCGAAGAAGTTGCCCTCGTTGCTGGAGCCGAACACCAGGCCGCCGCCGGTTGCCATGACGCCGGACCAGGGCGGTGTCTGCAGTTCGAATTCCCACTGCAATTGACCCGTCATGGCGTCCAGGGAGATGATGGCGCCGGAGGCGTCGTCACCGTCAAACGCCTGTTCGCCGCCACCAAGAAACGGGCTGCCGGGCTGGTATTCCGCGTCCGCCTTGAAGTACATGGCGCCCATGCGACGGTTAGACACAAAAAACTGCTCTGTCTGGGGGTTGTACGACGGTGAGAACCAGTTGGTGGCTCCCTGCAGGCTGGGCCAGACTACATTGCCTTCGCGGGTTGGTTCGGTATTGGGCAGCACGATTGGTCGGCCGGTGTCATCTATGCCTTCCGCCCAGGTCTGGTAGGAGTATTCCTCACCCAGCAGAAATTCACCGGTCTCCCGGTCCAGCAGGTAATAGAAGGCATTGCGATTGGCCAAAGCCAGCAGCTTGCGCGGCTGTCCTTCGAACTCGCCGTCGATGAGAACCGGAATCTGGTTGGCATCCCAGTCATGAGTGTCGTGGGGCGTATACTGGAAGAACCATTCCATTACGCCGGTATCCGGATTCAAGGCCAGTACCGCACAGGTGTACAGATTGTCGCCAGGTCGCAGGTCGCCGTTCCAGTCCGGGGCCGGATTGCCGGTGGTCCAGTACAGCAGATTGAGCTCCGGATCGAAAGAGCCGGTCAGCCACGTGGAGCCGCCGCCGGTCTGCCAGGCATCGCCCTGCCAGGTCTCGCTGCCGGGCTCGCCGGGTGCGGGAACCGTAAAGGTGCGCCACAGGCGTTCACCGTTCTTTGCATCATAGGCATCAACAAACCCGCGCACACCCGCCTCGGCGCCACTGACGCCAACAATGATCTTGCCGTCCAGGGCCAGGGGTGCCAGAGTCAGGGAGAAGCCCACGTCGTTGTCGGCAACAGTGGTCTGCCAGCGCACGGCACCGGTGCCGGCATCCAGGGCGAACAGCCTGGCATCCAGCGTGGCCACATAGACTGTGTCGTCAAGCAGGGCCACGCCGCGGTTAATCCGGGGGAAGCCGATATTCAGCACGGCATTGGAAAGGTCCGGTGTGAAATGCCACAGCACACGGCCGGTCCGGGCATCCAGCGCGGTGACGCTGCTGGGGGATTCGGTCAGGTACATGATGTCGCCCGCGACCAGCGGAGTGGTTTCCTGCAGTCCGGCACCGCTGATGCCGGTGGGTTGCATCTGATAGGCCCAGATCACCTTGAGCTGGTCCACGTTGGCCGGCGTGATCTGGGTAAGCGGGGAATAGCGATAGGATCGATAGCCGCCGGAGTAGGACAGCCAGTCGGCCCCATTGATCTCATCGGCCAGCAGCGCCTGATAGTCGGTATCCCCATTGACCGGGAGTGCTCCAAGGGCTAGGACGGCCAGAAAGCAGTGGGTCACAAAACTGAAGCTCTTGTACTGCACGATTACTCTCCTTTCAGGCTCATCAGGTAAGACACCAGATCATCGATCTGTTGATTGTTCAGTGCGGCGCTGTAGCCCGGCATAAAGGAATGCCCGAATGCCTTTTCATAGCTGAGTAACTCGGCTTTGTCGAAGGAATAGATGTCGCCCGCCACATCGCGCATCTGCACGGTAAATTCGTCTTCGTTGATGCGCATGCCTTCGTAGGTGCCGTACTCGGAGACGATACGTACAGTCAGGAAAGCACTCAGGGTGCCGCGAAACCGGTCCACCACCCGTGGCTGGTCGGCTTCCGGGGTGATCACCGACTGCCGCAGGTAGGCCGCGTTGCGCCGCAGGCCCACCTGCGAAAGCTCCGGGCCGATGCCGGTGCCGACGCCATCAAGTATGTGGCAGCTGCTGCAGTTACCGACGCTCTGATAGACCAGTTGTCCGGCGACAGGGTCACCCGGCATGGTTTCGGCAGGTAACCGCCCCAGGCCACGCACATAAGCGGCCACATCCTGCGCATCGCTGCCCCGCAGCTGACGCGAACCTGGCATGCCGGTGCCGGGGATGCCACCCACGATCACCGATACCAGCGTCTCATCATCCGGCGCGTGGGTAAGCTGTGCGCGCTTCAGGCTTGGTCCCTCGCCGCCTTCACCGAGAATGCCATGGCAGCGGGAGCAGAGGGTCTGAAACAGCTGCTGACCATTCTCCAGGTCCTGGGCAGAGGCTGGCATGCCTGTACTAGCAGCCAGGAGCGTCAGAGGGACAAGAAGTAAAATTCGTCTGACCGGTAAGAATTTCGCCATGGATAACATTTTATTTCTCCGCGATCGTTTGCAGTCCGAGGGCAATCGAAATTGTCCCTTATTCTTATGCAAAAAATTCTGCTTGTCAGTTAATTTCCTTTGTTGTGTCGGTGTGGAAGTGCCAGGCGCGATTTCCAGCAGCAGGAGGGCAACCTCGATCTCCGGGTATCAGGCACCAGCCAGGGACTGCCTTTCCCCCATCGGGCGACTCAGCAGTATTCCCGCCAGCGCCATCACGCTGCCGCTGATAAAAAGTGTTGCGTCCCCAAGGTCGACACCGAAGACCACGATGCCCGGTAGCGCGATCAGCCCACCACCCAGTGCGGTGAGTGTCCGGCCCGCAGTGCCCGGTAATCCGGCCCGATCCAGAAAACCCACGCCAAGCAGGTAGCTCTGCAGGGCGCCTGCAATCAGCACGATGCCAAGCACCACGGTGGCCGTGGAAAGCAGTATCTCCCACCAGCTGCCCGACAGGATCAGTGCCGGGTCCAGCACAAAGAAGAACGGGATAAAGTAGATCACGCTGCCCAGACGCATGGCCTTGAACCCGGTGGCCAGGGCCGATGCCCCGGCGATGCTGGCTGCTGCGAAAGCCCCCAGGGCGACCGGCGGGGTGATGAAAGACAGCATCCCCCAGTACAGAATAAACAGGTGCACGCTCATGGGATCGAGCCCACCCTGGATCAGGGCGGGTGCCAGCACAATCGCCAGAAACACATAAGCGGCTGTTACCGTCATGCCGATGCCCAGCAGAAAGCTGGTAAAGGCACCCATTAACAGCAGCAACAGGGTGGAGTCGCCAGCCAGATACAACAGGTCGTTCACCAGGGTGCCTGACAGCCCTGTAATGGAAAGCGCGCCGACGATCAGACCGACGCCTGCCATAATGGTCAGCAGTTCCATCAGTAATTTTCCTGTTGCTACCAGAAATGCCCCGGTATTCTGCAGGTTCCAGCGATGACTCGGAGAAAGCTGATTCAATACCAGCAGCAGGCCGGTGGCGATAAAAGGCGCCACCGCTTCCCGCTGCAGATAGACCAGCAGGAATACCAGCACGCCGAAGGCGGCGATATAGAACCAGCCCTGTTTCATGGTTTCGGCCACGCTGGGCAGTTGATCACGGGGCGTGCCGACCAGGCCCATTCTCGCCGCATAGGCATCAACCTGAACGAAAAGTCCGAAAAAATACAGCGCTGCGGGCAGGGTTGCGGCCAGAGCGACCGTTGTATAAGGGACGTTCAGAAAGGTGGCCATCACGAAGGCGGTTGAGCCCATGATGGGTGGCAACAGGACACCACCGGTAGAGGCGCAGGCCTCGATGCCGGCGGCATACTCTTTTTCCATGCCGTCTTTCTGCATGGCCGGAATGGTCATCTGGCCCGTGGTCAACACATTGGTGATAACGCTGCCGCTCATGGAACCCATCAGGCCGCTGGACACTATGGCTACTTTGGCAGAACCACCCCGGACATGGCCAAACAGGGCAAACGCCAGATTGATGAAGAAACGGCCGCCACCGGTATGCTGCAGGGCGATACCAAAGATAAGGAAGCCGATGACCAGTTCTGCGAAGGCACGAAAGGGCAGCCCGAGGATGCTTTCGATACTCATGACATGGTAAGCAGCGGTCTCGGCCCCGGTGGACGCCATGCCTGAAATCGGCCCTGGCAGTTTGTCGGCGACGATCGGATAAAGAGAAAAAGTCAGCACCAGGAAAAACAGTACCCAGCCTCCGCTGCGTCGGACTGCTTCCATAATCAGCAACCAGAGCAGGTAACTTATCCACACCGCATAGGTTGGCGCGGTGAACTCCCAGCCGTAATCCAGCATGGTCTCTGCGTTGGTAAAAAAGAACCCGCAGGCCGCTAACGCCGCCAGCGCGAGTACAATGTCGTACCAGTAGCGTCGGGCTCTGGGGAACGGTGGGTAGATGAGGAAGCAGAGCGGTAGCAGCAGCCCCAGCAGGGCGTAGTAGTAGTGGTTCTGTACCGTAATGACAAAATCCAGCAGAGGGCTGTCGGAGAACAGCCGCAGGGCGTCCATGGCCAGAAAGGCACTGCCCACCGCGGCAGCGCCGGTGAGCCACCGTAGCGGTGCTGGCAGATCAATTGGCGTTCTGGACACTAGCGCCAGACCGGATCGAACCCGGCTTCCTCGAGTCGCTGGGCACGTATACCATGCCAGGCTTCGACAAAGGCATCCTGGTCGCGAATGCGCTGAGCAGTAACCTCCGCCCAGGCTGCGGCAAGCACTTGCTGGCGACGGATGAGGGCCTGGTTATGGGCTTGCAGTGCGTCGGTCCAGATGCCGATTTCCTGCCAATACGCGACAGCACCCTCATGATAGGGAACCACCCAGTCGAATACCTGGCGTTCCAGCGCCCAGCCTATGGCCCCTGGGTCGGCGTCCTTGAAGTCGTCGTAATTCTCATTGATTACCCGGGTAAGGGAGTAGACAAAGTCGCTATCCTGGGTATCAAGGGTGGTGAGTAACGGGTAGGGGTAGGTGCCGGCCTCGTGGGAATTGGTGTCCGAGATGCCGGCGCCCCGGGTGGCGATATGCTTGGTGAAATAGGGCGCCACGGCCAGCATCCGCTGCCAGCAGCCCTCGTCATCGTGAGGTGCCGGCAGCCACAGAATGCCCCGCGGTGAGGCCTCGAGGCGGAAAGGGGGTCCCGACACGGTAGTTCCAAAGGCAACATCCACGTCGCCATTGATCACGCCATTCCATTTGGCGTCGTAACCGGGGAAATCCACCCGGATGACATCGTCCCAGGTCAAACCCCCGCAGGCCAGGTATGCCTCCATCGAGATGTTCAGTGCCGGTGCAGCCCGCACAAAGGGAACGCGGCGCCCCCGCAACTCGGCAAAACTGGTGATCCCGGTTTCTGCCGCCACGGCCACCGCCTGGTTGCTCAGGCCATTGGAAGTCATCAGCAGGCGCAGGGGCTGCGGGCCCCACTCGGGGTTGGCAAACTGAAACATGCCTTCCTGGGCAAGATAGGTGGCTACACCGTTGGCGGTGAAATCAACGCGACCTGATTTCAGGGGCAGCAGACGTGAGACATCGTTCTGACCTGGAATGACCCGCAAGGTGACGTTGTATTTTTCCCGCAGCATGGCACCGATGGCGACTGCCTGGTTATAACCGGTGGTGCCGAGGTTATAGGCTGACCAGGCCATCTGCCTTGGTAACTGAGGCTCGGCGGGCTGCCCCAGTGCGAAACCGGTCCATGACAGGGCGGCGCACAGGCAAATGGGAAGGTGCATCGGAAGACGAATGGCTGAAAGACGTGTAAAAAGGCCGACAGGAAGCCCGCTACAATGCCCGATGGACTGGAACAGCTTGCGCCCGCTCGTGGGCAGCGCTTTCAGGTGCTTTGGTGACACACTCTATCTCCCGGTTATTATTCTCAGCAACCTCTGATTAAGCCGAGATTTCTTTTCGTTATGGCCCCAAAGACTAGCAGGGGAGGGAACCGAGGGGAAGGGCAATGCGCTGGACGGCGATGTGAGGCCATGCTGACCAGTCGGCCAGCCAGTCAGTCAGTCAGCAGGAATTGGCGCCAGCAGCCGGCTGGTGACTGCACGGGTAAAGCCGTCGAAGGCGCTCTGAAGACTCTTCAGGCTCTTCAGACACTCCAGGCTCGGAAGGCTCAGAAGGCTCAGAATTGTCAGTTGCCGGCCGGCGGTTCCCCAGGGCTGAGCAGCTCCGGTTCAAATTCGCCTGCGTCCAGACGGGTAAAGTAACGGCGCGCGACTTCCATCACCCTGGGCGCCAGCAGCAGCGTCGATAACATGGTGGGAATCGCCATGGTGGCGTACACACCGTCAAGCAGGCTGATCACCGCATCCAGGGACGCCACGGCGCCGGCGGTAACAAGTGCCATGTATCCCCATAAATAGTATTTTTCCGAGCGAGTGCCGAACAGGAAGCCCATGCATTTACTGCCGTAGTAGGAATAAGTCAGCACCGTGGTGGTACTGAGAACCAGGACCATCGTCAGTACCAGGTAAGCGCCCACACCGGGGAACACCTGTTCGTAGGCCTGGGAGGTAAGCGTGACACCGGTGGCATCTCCCTGCCAGACACCGGTGACCAGCAGCGCGAGCGCCGTACAGGTGCACACGATCAGGGTGTCGATGATCGGGCCCAGCATGGCCACCAGCCCCTCGCGAGTGGGCTCATTGGTCCGGGCAGCACCGTGTGCCAGGGATTCGGTGCCGATGCCGGCCTCGTTGGAAAAAGCGCCGCGTTGCACGCCGATCAGAATAACGGCACCGATCACCCCGCCGGATACCGCTTCCCCACTGAAGGCGTCGGTAAAAATAAGGGCAAACATGGCAGGTATCTCAGAAAAATTGCTGAGCAGGAGGAAGCCGGTGATGGCGAAATAGAAAATCACCATGGCAGGTACCAGCTTGCCGGCCACAGCTGAAACCCGCTTCACCTTACCAACCGCGACGAGAAAAAGGGTGATTGACAGGGTTACGCCAACGGCCAGGTCGAAGCGGAAATGGTTGTCAGCGCTGACCATCCCGGCCGGGATGGCCACCACATCACGGAGCAGCTGCACCAGCTGGTTGATCTGAAATACCGGCAGGGTGCCGAGCATGCCCGCGAGCGCGAACATCCAGGCCAGCGGCAGCCATTTCTGTCCCAGCCCTTCCCGGATCACGTACATGGGGCCGCCCTGCAGCTTGCCGCTGTCATCCTGGCCACGATAGAGAATGGCCAGCGAGGCAGTGTAGAACTTGGTGGTGATTCCCACCAGCGCCGTTACCCACATCCAGAACACGGCACCGGGTCCGCCCAGGGTAATGGCCAGTGCAACGCCGGTAATGTTGCCGAGCCCGATAGTGCCGGCCAGTGCTGTCGCCAGGGCCCCGAAGTGGCTGACCTCTCCTGCTGTGGATGCGTCATCGGTGTGGTATTTACCCCGCAGCAGATCGATGCCATGGCCCAGGTAACGGAAGTGCAGCAGCCTGGAGTGGCACATGAAAAAGACACCGCCACCGACCAGCAGGACGATAAGCGGTGTGCCCCACATGAATGCGGAAAAGGCGCCGAACAGGGTTTCCAGTTGTTCCATGTGGCTTATGACATCCTTGCTTGCTGTTCAGGGCCGCGGGAAATTATTTTTCTGCCGCCAGTTCCACTACCAGGTCCCAGTTAAAACGGACGAAGCGATTCAGTTCACTGATGAGGATACGCTCCTGGTCGCTGTGGGCGCCAAAACCCAGCGGCCCGTCTTCACGATCGATGGCCGGTCCTATGCCGTAACACTGAATGCCGGCATTGCGCAGATACGCCATATCCGTCGCGCCAGTGCTCATGGTAGGTAACGTGATGACCCCGTAGTGCTGGGTAACAGCGGCCTCGATGGCAGAGAAAGCCGGCGTATTCAGCCGCGCCTGACCGGGCGGGCGGGTATTGCGTTCGCCGAGACTGACTTCCACGGACGGGTCATTGATGACCCGGCGAATCTGGTCCAGAAACTCCGGAATGTTTTCATCCGGCAGGGCACGAAAATCCACCTGGGCCCGGGCCTCCGAGGGAATGACGTTGATGCGGTAGCCGGCATCGAAAATGTTGGGTGACAGCGACGAGCGCAGCATGGAGGCGTGGCGCGGCTCGTTGGCCAGAAAATACTCATCCGCCTGCCGCGCCAGTCCCGGGTCCAGTACCGCCAGGTAGCGTTCCGCGTCCGCAGCGGGGGAAATGGAGGCCAGGCGCTCAAAATAGGCTGCCGTGGTTTCGTTGAGGCGCACCGGTGAACGCCAGTCCGCGACTGCCGCCACGGCTTTTGCCAGGCGGGTGACCGAGTTGGTCTGCAGCGGGACCGAACCGTGGCCTGCCACGCCGGTGGCAACAAGCTCCACGGCGTAGGGGATTTTTTCCACGGTCTGCACCGAGGCATACTGTACTTCACGATTCACCCGGGTAACACCGCCGCCTTCCGCCAGACAGAACTCCGCATCGATCTTGTCAAAATGGTTATTGACCATAAATTCAATACCGTACTGGGTCGCGCCTTCCTCACCTGACTCTGCCAGAAATATCACGTCACGTGCCAGGGGTATTTCCAGGCGCTTGAGATAAAGCATCACCATCAGCGCGGCGGTCAGGTTGTCCTTGTCATCCACGGCACCACGGCCATAGACATAACCCTCGTCCACGGTGGCGCTGAAGGGAGGGAATGTCCATTTTTCCGGGTCCACGTTAACTACATCGGTATGGGCCATGATCAGCAGCGGCTCTTCGGTGCCGGAGCCTTCCAGGCGGGCCACCACGTTGGGGCGCTCAGGGTCCACCGCCAGCATCTCAACGGGAATGCCTTCCGCTTCCAGTACATCACGCAGATATTCCGCCGCCGGCAATTCACGCCCGGGTGGATCGCTGGTGTCGAACTGCAGCAAGGTGCGAAAATGCGTCAGGGTCTCTTCTTCCACTGTTTCCCATTCAGGTTGCGGAAGCTGGGCAAACAGCAGGCTGGGCAGCGCCCAGGTGAAACTGGCGACAAGAGCGGGGAATAATCTGCGCATTAACAAGTTCCTCAGTTGCATGGTGGGGCATCCAGCGGCGCCCGATGAGTGATATCCCGATCAGCTAGCTTAGCGCCGCGGGTAATTAATTTCGGCGTAATTCTGCCGGTGTCCCGAAAGAATCCTGAAAAGTTATCCCGAAAACAGACGCTTGTCCATTTTCATGCCGGTGCCGGCCTGCGGCTGCCTGTGGTGGTGCGCTGACGGGAGCAAGGCCCCGATCTGGTGCGTCCGTGCATGCGCTTTCGGTGCCTTCGCCAGCTGCGGCACCAGACAATTGGACTTTGGCGGGTGTTCGGGATAATTTGTTGCCCTGGTATGTTCTGGCCAGGTGTTGAATTGCCAGGATTCTGATTTTACCGCTTGCTGAAGCTGACTATGTCTGAACCGAGCTGGGCCTCAGTCCTGCCCCCACTGCTGGCCATTGCCCTTGCCATCATTACCCGCCAGGTGATTCTGTCACTGGGCATCGGCATCTGGCTGGGCTTTTGTATCCTGAACAGCGTCAATCCGCTGACCGGCCTGGCGCAGGCCATCGATGGGGTTATCAACGTTTTCAGCGATGCCGGGGATACCCGGGTGCTGGTATTTACCCTGATCATTGGCGGGCTGATAGGCACCATAGAGAAATCCGGCGGTGTGCGCGGTTTTATTCATCTGTTGGAACATCGCGCCTGGGTTAATTCTCCCCGGCGTGCGCAGTGGCTGGCCTATGTGACGGGGCTGGTGATCTTCATCGAGTCCAACATTACCCTGCTGGTGGCCGGCGCCATCTCGCGGCCGCTTTTCGATCGCTATCAGCTGTCCCGGGAAAAGCTCGCCTACGTGATCGATTCCACGTCGGCCCCTGTCTGTATCATGCTGCCCTTCAATGCCTGGGGTGCGGTGGTGCTCACGCTGCTGACCTCGGCGATGGTGGAGAACCCTGTCGATGTCTTTATCGCGTCCATCCCGCTGAACTTTTATGCCATTGCCGCGATTCTGCTGGTGGCTGTCGTCATCGCGCGGGGTATCGATATCGGTCCTATGAAGAAGGCCGCGGAGCGAACCCGCAATGGCATGCTGCTTTGGCCTGGCACCACGCCCATGGTAGATCCGGCCTTGCTGCAGGAAACCGAGCAGTCCGGACCGGCTGATAAAGCCCGCTACATGATCGTACCGATTGCCGTAATGGTTATTTCCATGCCGGTCTCACTGCTTGTTACCGGTGATGGCGATCTGAGCGCTGGATCGGGTTCCACTTCGGTGCTCTGGGCCGTGCTGCTGGCATTGGCCAGCGCCTGGGTATTGACGCTGTCAGCCCGGCGCCTCTCGGTCGAGGAATTAATGACAATATTTCTGCGCGGGGCCGGGGGCCTTCTGCCAGTGTCCATGATTCTGCTTTTCGCGCTGGCACTGGGGGACGTGGCGAATCTACTGGGTACCGGGCTTTACGTAGCCGGCGTGGCAGAAGCCGCCATTCCGGTCAGCCTGCTGCCGGTCATCCTGTTCCTGACTTCCTGCGTGATCTCCTTTTCCATCGGGTCCAGCTGGGGCGCCTTTGCCATCATGATTCCGCTGGCCATGCAGATCGGCATATCACTGGAGGTTTCTCTGCCGCTGTTCCTGGCCGCGGTGCTGTCGGGTTCGGTTTTTGGTGACCATGCCTCGCCCATCAGCGATACCACAGTCGTCTCGTCGATGGCGGCCGCCACCGACCATGTGGACCATGTTCGCACCCAGTTGCCCTACGCCCTGATCGCGGCAGCAATTGCGTCAGTGGGATTTCTGGTGGCCGGTATCCTCTCCGGCTGAAGCTGAGAAAGCGGCGGGCGACGGTCACTTGCCAGCCCCTGTGTCTGAAGGCTCCTCCGGGCGGGGCCTGCCGGGTGCCACTGCTTCATAGCCGAACCTGGCAAGGGAGTGATCATTCCCTGGGCACGACGCCTCGCAGCAGCTCCCGACAGTCTGCCGCAGCGCATCGCGGTAGTTAATCAGTTGCAAGAGGTTCTCTGATTAATCGAAGGTTCTTTCAACTTTACGATCAGGCTGTCATCAAATGGGACTCGAAAAATTCCGTTACCCAACCCTCACCGCCGTGGTTATCGCTAACATGGTCGGCACGGGCGTATTCACCAGCCTGGGATTTCAGTTGCTGGATATCCGTTCCGGCTTTGTCATCCTCATGTTATGGGCGGTAGGTGGCCTGGCGGCGCTGTGCGGGGCCCTCTGTTACGCTGAGCTGGGCGCCGCACTGCCGCGATCGGGCGGTGAATACAACTTCCTCAGCCGCATTTTCCATCCCGGTGCCGGCTTCGTGTCGGGCTGGATATCCTGTACCGTGGGATTTGCCGGTCCCATGGCGCTGGCCGCCATGACCTTCGCGGCCTATGCGGGCACTATCACCGACGGTGGTCTCAGTGATTGGGGAGAAAGGTTTCTGGCAGCGGGCCTGGTGATAGTGCTGACTGTTGTTCATGGCACCAGTCATCGCACCAGCGGTGGTGCCCAGATGCTCTTCACGGTGTTGAAAGTCTCTATTATTGTGCTGTTCATCGTAGGCACGGTATTCGTAGCTGATTCACCTGAAGCGGTTAACTTCCTGCCCCAGGCCGGTGACGGTGACATGCTGCTGAGTGGTACCTTTGCTGTATCTCTCATCTACGTGAGCTTTGCCTACAGCGGCTGGAACGCCGCCACTTATCTCAGCGGTGAACTGCAGGACCCGCAACGCACCCTGCCGTGGATTCTGATCGTCGGCACTACCGTGGTCACCGTTCTCTATCTTGGTCTGAATTTTTCGTTTCTGTATGCGGCGCCGATGGACAGCCTGGCAGGCCAGGTGGAGGTGGGTGCCATCGCCGCACAGTCTGCCTTTGGGGAGATTGCCGGTCGCTTTACCGGCATCACCCTGGCTCTATTGCTGGTTTCCACGGTCAGTGCCATGACTATTGCCGGACCCCGGGTTATCCAGGTGATAGGTGAAGACTTTCCAGCTGTCCGTGTTCTGGGCAGGACCAACAGTCATGGCATTCCGGCGCGAGCCATTTCCACCCAGGCCGCCATCGCGCTGGTATTCATTTTTTCTTCGACCTTCGAATCAATTCTGGTCTTTTCCGGTTTCACTCTGGCGTTGAATACGTTTGTAACGGTGCTGGGGGTTTTTGTGCTTCGTTACCGTGAGCCTGAATTGGAACGACCATTCCGCACGGCGCTGTATCCCCTGCCGCCTCTGATCTACCTGGCATTGATCGGCTGGACCCTGGTGTTTACCCTGATCAATCGGCCGGTGGAAGGCTGGTTCAGTCTGGGAATTATCGGCAGCGGTCTGCTGTTTTATTTTCTCAATACCGCCCTGCGTCGAGCGCCGTAGTAGACAGTGGCGAAGGAATCTGTCGGCGTGATAGATCAATCTCGCGGCGTACGAATGGAATTCAGGCTGTCAACTCGTGCGCGACGGCATCTGTTCAGTGTTTCCTTAACCACTACTGCCTCCGTACGTCACCAGTAACACGATCAGAAAAAGAAATATCCCCGTCATAATAGTAGTGTCAAGCAAACCCAGGGTATGGTCTTCCTCCAACAAGGAAGACAGGGTGTAAAAGGTAGGAAAAAGGAACAGCAGCAAAAAGATGCTTGATAGTGAAAACTCAAGAGGCAACTCTGGGTGCGTGGGATTGATAAAAAACTGGTAAAAAGCAATTGTCAGCAAAGTGAAGGGTAATACGAGGAACATTACCTGGGTGATCCCACCAAAAGCATTGGCCAGGGCGATGCCATACTCCTGCTTTTTGTGAGACTGCCAGAGAATTACATATTCACTCATACCTGCAAAAATCGCCAGAATCAGGGCTGTAAGAATTTCATTTATTTCGAGTTCAACAATCATCGTTGAGGCGAAGCTTGATATCTGCTCCCCGCCTATCACAGCACCCAATATGCCGGCCAGAAACAATCCGGCAATATTCGTGTACGAACTGGGTTGCACGTTCTGATAAACCATGTCGAGTCGCTGCTCAATATCAGTTTCCGACATTGCCAGCTGTTCCCGAACTTCCGCCTCTTCTTCGGCGTAGCTGGTTACCAGTTTGTAGAGGTAGACAATAAAGATCACCAGCAGAATGATACTGAAGAACGCCAGGTCCAGAGGATTGAATCCGGTCTTGGTTTGTACGGTCGCATTGAAAGTCAGCATTACAAGTCCGAGTATGAGACCCATTGCGCCGCCACCAATCAGTATCTGAGTGCCCGCCTCTGTGATCGGGGTCGGCATCAGAAATTTACCGTGTTTGTCTTTTGGTAAGAAAAAGGAATACAGGCTGAATACCAATGCATTGTTGTAAATGGTGATCACGCTGATAATAAATGCAGTAGCCGGGCTGACAGGCACTATAAAGGCAATCACCACCAGTTCCGGCGTGGTAGACAAAATTTCGGCCAGAGTCCCCGCGATGTAATGATTCCACTTAAAGCGGGATGCCAGTCGTTCGGTGGCAATGATTAGAACTCCACAGGCAGCCTGCAGAATTATCAGGCCGACAAGCAGCTCCATTGCCGCCAGCAGGAACTCTGGTGGTTGGATCACATACAGATTGGCCAACAGCAAGAGAAGCCACAGGAAAGTGCCTGTGAGCAGTCTCCGCAGCATCGGTGGAATAGTCGCAATTTGAGATCGCAGCCCAAGCTTGGATACGGAAAGCCTGTCCGGGTCGATTCCTGTTTTTCGAAGTGCCTCGTCAATTGCAGGAAGCGCCTCTGGCAAGCCCGCACTGGCGACTTTTCCCTTAATGCTGTTCTTATCTGGGTGTGTCACGATAGATCAGACTTGCCGTCAAAGTATCTGTTGAAGTGAGGGGATGCCAGGAAACCCTGATTGAGTGCTGCGCTGATAACGCGTTCCGAAGTGTACAGTATGGATCATTCACAAAAAACGCCAATCGTGCTTCTCAGTCACATTCTTTGCTCGGAATTGATCGCTTTTTTTCAGCAACCGAATGAGGGGAGGGTTACCTGAAGTTGAAAGCGAGTAACCCCTGACAGGAAATTCAATGATGGTGTCAGGGCTGAGGAAATCAGTTTCTGCCTGTGCTTTCATGAATCCCGGCAATTTTCTCACAACGCTCCACCGGGCTTATGTCATGCTCGGGCTTTGGCCCTGTGAACCTTTGCCGTCTGATCGTTGCCGGTCAAGCAATAATGAGGTTAGCAGGCAGCCTGAAATCTTGTCTACGGCGCCTTCGTGCAACTCTACGGCCAGACTCCCCGTTGCAGAGTAACCTTTGCGACCCGCTCGATGGCAGCGACAAGTGCGGCAGTTCTCAGGCTGATCGTTCTGTTGGACTCTTTGTTAGCAGTGTTGTTGAGTTTTATCCATTGCTCTACAACCCGGTCTGCAGCGTCGAACATGGTTTCTTCCAGCTGCCTGTTGATTCTTTCAATTCGCCAGCGTTCGTTGGCGAGATTCTGTATCCACTCAAAATAGCTGACACTGACGCCGCCGGCATTGACCAGTATATCCGGCAACACATAGATGCCCCTGGCGTCCAGTATCTCATCTGCTTCCGGGGTGACCGGCTCATTGGCGGCTTCCACGACCAGCTTCGCCTTAACTTGATCGGCATTGTTTGCATTGATTGCTTCACCCAATGCGGCCGGTATGAGGATATCACATTCTGTGGTCAGCAGATCGTCGTTGGTTACTGTGCGGGTGTCAGGTGTCCCTACTACTGTTTTTTCAGCCTCTTTGTGCTTAAGTGCTGCAACCAGGTCAAGGCCTTCCTCGCGAACAATTCCACCGGCCGAGTCACTGATGCCGATGATAAGAGCGCCTGCTTCCTGAAACGCCTGTGCCGCAGTGCTGCCAACATTGCCATAGCCTTGTATGATTACCCGCTGCCCTGCAACTGAGGGGAGGTCAGGGAGGCGCATGCGCTCAAGAAATCGCTGAACCGCGTAAAAACAGCCCCGCCCGGTCGCTTCCAGTCGTCCCAATGACCCGCCTAATTCAATCGGTTTGCCGGTTACAACTGCCCGGTTATTCTGCCCCGGGTGAAAGGCCTGGTAGGTATCAAATACCCAGGCCATTGTTTGTTCATCGGTGTAGACATCGGGTGCCGGTATGTCTGTATAGGGGCCGATATTTTCACCTAACTCTGAAACGTAGCGGCGGGTTATTCGGCGCAGTTCGCTTTCGCTGAGTTCTTTTGGGTTGCAAGAGATGCCGCCTTTGGCGCCTCCGAAGGGCAGATTAACCAGGGCACACTTCCAGGTCATCAAGGCTGCGAGCGACATCACTTCGTGACGTGTCACGTCCGGGTGATAGCGGATACCTCCTTTCCCCGGGCCCAGGATGTTACTATGCAGCACGCGGTGGCCTTTAAAAGTCTGCACTGACCCGTCATCCATTTCAACGGGAAAGCAGAAGCTGATGGTCCGCTTCGGCGCCTTAAAGAACTCGATAAGACCTGTTTTGAGGCCGGGTACGAAACTGGCCGCTTCGTCTATGCGGTCCCGGGCAATGTAGAGGGGGTCTAGCTCTTCCATAACTGGCTCGCTGGAGATCTGCAGGGATTGTATCACCACAACAGCAGCAGTGAGGATTCCCTTGATCCACCAGATTATTGAAAGCAGGCCGGCGGCCATCGGAACTGGCAGTCCACTTGCATGGGTCACCGCAAGCCGGAGCGGTTAAGGCCGCTTCTACTAGGCGCGCCGGTCAGGGGCACGAAATTTCGTCCAGCAGGTGCTGGCGGTCAGAGGGGATGCCGGCGTTACATCGTAACGCCTGCCTTGAAAGGGTATTTCTACCGTCTGTTAATCATCCGCATGCTGAAACATGACTTTGAAATTCAGCAGCCACACCAGCAACAGTACGAGCAGAGGGATGCCGATGGTGATCAGCAAGGTTTCGACCATGCTCAGGCCGAACAGCATGGGTGGAGACTGACCGCAGAAGCCGTCCGCCCGGAAGAGTACCGGAATCCATTGGTCCAGGGGCATGAACTCGGGAAACCCCGCCCCCATGGTGCAGCTGGAAATGACGGTCCCTTTTTCTACGCCCCAGGCGTACCAGCTGGTGTAGAAGCCGCCGCTAAGAAACAGCCCGGTCAGCGTCAGGCCCGCCCAGCGTAACCAGAACTTGTCATGGACAATAGCAGTGACAAGTGCCGTAAAGGTCGCCCCCCAGATCCAGGCTCGCACCTGTACACACAGGGCACAGGGGTAGTAATCCAGTACGTACTGATAAAACAGTGCAATCAGTTCCATCAGAAAGAAATAACCGGCGACCAAGTACCAGAACAGGCGCTTTTTGCTGAAGTTGTAAAAGCTGTCTAGCATGTCCAAATGCTCCAGAATAAAGATACCAGCCCACCGCGACGATCAGCTGTCTAAGTAACGGAGCAGACAGTAAACGATTTCGGGCCTAACTGCAAAAATCCCGCCTGGCTCGGCGCTGGGCGGTAAACCCGAGGGTCAGGGGGTGTGGCAAAGAGCCAACCGGAGCTACCACATGAGGTCATCCGGCACCGGGTAGTCCTTATAGGGATCGTCGTCTGAATCGTCAGAGGAATTCTTATCCACCAGAAAAACCACAGCATCGGCAAACCGCTCGGCAATCTTGTCCGCGATATTGCGCGGTACCAGTAAAAAATGTTCGCCGTTGAAGCAGATCGCCAGCACGCCTGCAGCCAGTTGGCCCTGTTCCTTCTGGGTCACATAAACCTGTTTGATTTTGTTACTGGAGGGGTCGGTAAAATTGAAGCGGATATCACCCTTTGGGCGGGAACCGCTGTTGTCCAGCATCTGCCTGACCTGGGCACGCATGGCCTTCTGGCGCTCGGCCTCCACGCGCTGCAGATTCAACTGCCTGTCCCGCTCGACTTTCTCGGCGCGCTGTTGCGCCAGCCTGGCCTGGGTCTCATCAACCGTCGCAGCGCCTTTTCTCTGCTTGGGCTTCCTGTTCTGTTTACGTTGCTCCTGCTGAGCGGTTTTTACCTTCTTCTGATCGACCAGACCCGCCTTCAATAACTGGTCTGCCAAAGACTTTGCCATGATCAAATTGCCTTTTCTCGTAATAATGGAGTGTCTGGTGAATGGGTCCAGAAGAATAAATGGGGTCAGTGTAAAAATACAGTAGTCTGAAGTAACTGGTAGTATCAACTGCTGGTTTTTATACTCTAAAGCTCATTAATACCCTGCTAATCCTTGATTTACCTAGTGACATGAACGACAAGCGCAATTTCACAGTCTGTCATTGATGGCCTGCCGGTGCAGCCTGATGCGGAAAGAATGGATCATTTGGCAAAGGCGCAGCGGGCCATCAGGGGGACTGTCGGGTACTGGGTTTTCTGGCGGATCATGGCGATATTCGCCTGGGAGGTTGTTACCAGTGTTCTAAGTGCGTTTACCGTGTGACAGGCATCTTTTGAGTGGGCACAGATTGGATGCTGACGTGGAGTGGCTTCGAGCGGCGTGGTCGGCAGGCTGCGGACTGCGGACCGCGCCCGTCCCGGGTGCCTTCACTCTAAGGAGCCTCTGATGAATTACCACAATGCTCTGGCCTTACCTCGACACTGAGTGGCACTCATCACTAAGCGACTTCGAAGGAGACCGAAGTGGTTAGAATTCGAGGAACAAGCAATGGAGTCAAGGACGAGCTGCTACGCCCTTCATTTATACGCTGGGTTTTGAAATTCGCACTGAGCACCAGCCCGGGGAAACCTGGCGACGGAGCGATCAAAACGCAGCACCGACTGACCGAGGGAGACCGTTTTTCAGGGCTCCCGACCGAGGGAGGGAACCCCGGAGGGGTGCGCGTTGCTTCGTCGCCAGGTTTCCCCGGGCTGGTGCGGACTCCAAAAAAACACTCACTGAAAGCAACCTGAAAAGGACTACAGCAAGAACCAGATGTCCCGGCCCTGACGCAGTCCAGAATTAAACCCGTGCGGGAGCAAAAAATTCAGATTGAGACACCACCGGTTGACCCTCGTTCCTATTCTCCCGTAAATTACGTGACAGCCTTGACCTGTCCCGGGAGTGAGCCATGTGGCCTGAGCTTCGATCAACCCTGTCATTTCTCGGCCTTATTCCGGGCCTCCTGCTCCCTGGTGCGCTCAGGGCGCAATCCGACATCGAAATCCGCCTGCTTGAGCCCGTGGGCTTTATCGCCCCGGGCGAGATAGAGCAGATAGTAGTGGAGATCGTCAATCCGCCTGCCTCGGGCCTGACCGTCTCCCGGGTATCCGGCGGCGGGCACGGCTCCAGGCCGCCGGTGATCGGAGAGCAGCTAAGAGCGTCCCGGGACTGGGGACGGCTGCAGTCCGGGATGTCCCGCTCGGCTGCCTGCAGGCTCGATGAATGTGTGTTGCGCGGCCAGTTTCCTTTGCGTCCCGGTGAATCCCTGGAGTACCAGGCCTTCGCGGTTGCTGTCCCTGCCGGGACGCCGGTTGGTACGGAGATCGCCAACAGCAGAATCAATCTGAAGCTGAATTTCGAGGGTGACCACAACGGGCAGCTGGAGTACTACACCGACAAAGACCTGGTGCGGCTGGTCACTGCCGATGGCAACGGGGATTATTCAGTATTCGATGGCCTGGATCTGACGAGCCCGACAGCGGGCAGGCTGCAGCCTGCACTGGCGCTTCAGTTTGACTATGTAGACGAAGTCGATGCCGGCGACGCATTCGACATCTACGCCACGCTGACCAATAACGATTCTGGCCCGGTGACTTTCAACAACCTCTATGGGGGCAGGGTCGTCTTTGGGTTTGGCCGGGTGACTGGAGAGCACGCCAGGTCATTCCGGTTTGTGCCCTGCATGGAAGAATGCCTGCCCGTGCCGTCAGACAGTGCAATCCTTTCCGGCGCACACCGACTTGAGCCGGGTGAATCGCTCACTTACCTGATGGGAACCTATTTCTATGAAAACGATGCCCTGTTCGATGGTCAGCTGATCCTGAGCGATCTGCAGTTGCTGGTTCAGGATCACACCGGCCGCAGCGGGCGTGTCCCGGTCCCTTCAGAGCCGATAGTGGTTGAGGTTCGCAACACCGCTGCCAGTTCGGCCCTCGCCAGCCGGGCCTACGAGCTAACCCTGCCATTGGAAAACTACGACCTCCTTACTGAAGGTGACCGGCTCCTCATTTACGATCCGAATACCGGGCTGGAATGGTTGAGGCTGACCGCTGCTGCGGGCTATGAAGTGGAGGAGATGCTGGCGGAGACCAGACCCGGCGGTAAATTTGCCGACTTTCAGCTGGCCAGCGTGCAACAGATCGAAGCGCTGGTGCTCAATCACGTCAATGGGAACGGTGGCCGGCTCGGCGCTTATGCACTGTATTCACCGATGTCCTCGGATCAGAACCGCCACTGGCAGTCGCTGGTGCAATTGCTGGGGCCGATGCCGTTCAACAACCGGGGTATGGGTGTGATCGGTTTCGTCAGCGATCCGCCTGATCCGAGTGTACCCATCCCTGGCGCCCGTACCCTGATCGAGATCACTGCCCCGGAGGTCATGTCCCCGGGTGGCGCTATTGTGTTTTCTTCGCCAAGCCGAATGCAGAAACATTTTCTTAACGCCGCCCGGCAGACTGTTTACGATTACACCGGGGTCTGGCTCGTTAGGGAACCTCTGATTAATTAGGGAATCGCTCTGGCTATCAGGCGAGCTCACTGCCTTCGTTGCCTCGCCTTGACAGGCCGGCGGCAAGGCACCTCGTCAGTGAGTTCAGAGTAGAAAGACAGCAGGACGGTGTCACTGTGCCACCCTGCAGCTTTCTGTATCTTGTTTATTAAAAGGTGTTCCTGACGCCTGTTCTAAAAGCTGGCGGCTTTGTTCAGGTCCTCCTGACTCGCCAGGTACTCATCGTAAGTGCCCTGAAAGTCCACCAGGGTCTGATTTTTGATTTCGATAACCCGGGTCGCCAGTGAGGAGACGAACTCCCGGTCATGGCTGACAAAGATCAGCGTACCCTCGTAGTGCTCCAGCGCCAGATTCAGGGCCTCGATCGCTTCCATGTCCATGTGGTTGGTGGGTTCGTCCATGACCAGTACGTTGGGGTTTGTCATCATCAGTTTGCCGAACAGCAGGCGGTTTTTCTCGCCACCTGAACAGACCTTCACCAGTTTCTGGAAATCATCCGCTGAAAACAGCAACCGACCTAATGTCGCCCGGACAATCTGGTCATCATGGCTTGGTTTGCGCCATTGACTCATCCACTCAAACAGAGTCAGGTCGTTGTTGAAATCGGTGCTGCTGTCCTGGGGGCAGTACCCGAGGGTGGCATTTTCCGCCCATTGTATTTTCCCTGTCTTTGCCTGCAGCTCATTCACCAGGCAACGCAGAAACGTGGTCTTGCCGGCACCATTCTCACCAATGATCGCCAGCCTGGTGCCGGCGGCGAGTATCATATTACCGTCTTTAAACAGCAGTTCGTCGTCATAGCCATGGCTCAAGTGTTCGAGAGTCAATGCCTGACGATGCAGTTTTTTGTCCTGCTTGAAGCGGATATAGGGGCTGACGCGGGATGACGGTTTAATGTCCTCCAACTGAATTTTTTCCAACTGGCGCGCCCGGGAAGTGGCCTGTTTTGCTTTTGAGGCGTTGGCCGAAAAGCGACTTACGAACTGCTGCAGATCGGTAATCTGCGCCGATTTTTTTGCATTGATGGACTGCAGGCGTTCCCGCGCCGCCGTCGAGGCGAGCATGAAGTCGTCGTAGTTGCCGGGGTACAGGCGCAGCTCACCGTAGTCGATGTCTGCCATGTGGGTGCACACGGCATTCAGGAAATGGCGGTCGTGTGACACGATGACCATGGTCGATTTGCGCTGCACGAGAACGCCTTCCAGCCAGCGGATGGCATTGATATCGAGGTTATTGGTCGGTTCGTCAAGCAATAGAATGTCCGGGTCGGAAAACAAGGCCTGAACCAGCAGCACCCGCAGTTTCCAGCCCGGCGCCACTTCACTCATGGGGCCAAAGTGGTACTCCGGCGCGATCCCGGCACCGGTCAGAAGTTCACCAGCCCGGCTCTCGGCGGTGTAGCCATCGAGCTCGGCAAATTCTGTTTCCAGTTCTGCAACCAGCATGCCGTCTTCTTCGGTCATTTCTTCCAGGCTATAGATCCGGTCCCGCTCCTGCTTGACGCGCCACAGGTCGCGGTGACCCATGATAACCGTGTCGATGACGCTGTATTTCTCGTAGGCGAACTGGTCCTGGTTGAGCTTGCCGACACGCTCGTTGGGGGTGACTGACACGTTGCCTGCCGAAGGCGCCAGGCTGCCATCCAGGATCTTCATGAAAGTGGACTTGCCGCAGCCGTTGGCGCCGATCAATCCGTAGCGGTTGCCCTCGCCAAACTTGACGGAAATGTTCTCAAACAGGGGTTTGGCACCGAATTGCATGGTGATATTGGCGGTGGAGATCACGGGATAGTCCTGGAAATTGAGTGCTGAAATGGAGCTGAAGTCGGCAGGAGCCGGATCAGGCGGGCGTACTATAAGGATTTGTGACCTCCGAGTCGAGGGACAGACCCCAATTATCGTGCTTTTTGATGAGTGAGCCGCCGGTAGCGAGACTGGACACGTTTACGGTTCGCGGATAGCCTTGTGGTTCCGTGTAAGTGAGTCTCTGTCAGCTCTCATGGGTTTCAGTAAAATATTTCTCGGCTCTATCGCCAGCGTCATACAGCTCAGAGCAGCCTTGATGCGGGCTCTGCTGATGCCTGTCGCCGGGCTGGTGCTGCTGGAATTGCTGGCACTGCTGATTCAGAATCCGTTGGTTGACCTGCTGGCGGCGCTTTGTTCTCTGCTGTTGGTAGTGCTGCTAACTGTTACTACCCACCGTCTCATTCTGCTCGGTCCTGTCGCGGCAGGGCGCTGGGGCATTACCCGTTGGACCGCTCGAGAGACGTCGCTGGCGGTCCACATGCTTATTCTCGCAATGCTGCTGTGGCTGCCGATCGTGGTGCAGTTTCTGCCGGGCATTCCGTTTCTGGGGTTAGTCACCCTGGCACTCAGTTTCTGGCTGCTTGCCCGCTTTTCCCTGGTCTTACCGGCAATTTCTGTTGATAGAAACTATACCTTCAAGGATTCCTGGTCAGCGACTCGCACCTGTCAACTCCAGATGCTGGGTGTTGTGTTCCTGATGCCCTTGTTGTTCGGAATACCGGTCGGTCTGATAAGCCGGATTCCTTTCACGTTCCCGATCTCCAGCATGCTGGCAAATATCGCCGGGGTTGTGCTGGTTGCTGCCCTGTCCATTGCCTATCACGAAACAGAAAGCCGGCAGGCAGTTGCTGGCTGACAGTCCACTTCCACCCTCGAGCAGATACAGCATGTCATTGAAAATCAGTAAACCGGCCATCGATATAGGTATCATTACCCGGCATCCCGCGGCGATGCTGGAGTTCTACCAACACCTGCTGGGTCTGCCCCTGGAGGCGACGATTCCCATGCCTGGTGGAGGAACCATGCATCGTCTGAAGGTGGGTGACAGCGTGGTGAAAATCATCGACACGCAGCCCCGGCCAGCCGCCGATGCTGTGCCCGGTGGTATCCGGGCTGCGACCGGATACCGGTACTGGACCATTCACATCATCGGTCTTGCAGAAGCGGTGCAGGTAATCGAAAAGTCGGGTCACCGGATCCTGGTCGGTCCGAAGGTTATCCGTGAAGGGGTGACCATCGCGATGGAGGAAGATCCGGACGGCAACTGGGTCGAACTGCTGGAGCTAAGCCCGGTCTCTGAGGAGCAGTAAATGCCAGCAGGCTCCGCTGGATTACCCAGGGGGTATTGCTCTGTCAGGCGGACGGGATGGCTGCTGCGAGACAGATTGTAAAAGACTTGCTGGCCGTCGGCAGAAAACAGGAATCATGCTAACCTGCTCGCAAGATTTGTACGAACTCTGTAAGGAATTATCAATATGAAACACCTGGCTCTTCTGCTCAGCCTGACAAGTCTTTTATTGCCAGGCGTGGCAGCTGCGCAATCCAACTGCGAAGTTGCCGATCTGGTTCTGCACAACACCACAATCTACACCGCCAACGATGCCCAGTGGACTGCCGAGGCGGTGGCTGTCCTGGATGGTCGAATCGTGTTCGTCGGCAGCAACCAGGGCGTGCAGCCCTACCTTTGCGGTGATGCGGAGATTATTGACCTGGCTGGCAGGACTGTGTTTGCCGGTTTTACCGACAGTCATCAGCACCTGGAGGGGGTCGGGCGCCGGACCAAGACGTTGAGCCTGTTTGGAATCCCGACCTTGCAACAAACCGTGCAGGCCATTGCCGATTGGGCGGATACCGTGCCCGAAGGAGAGTGGATACTGGGTCGGGGCTGGATAGAAAGGGAATGGGAAGACGAGAGACGCTTTCTGAACAAGTACGATGTTGATCCCTTCAGCGCGGGTAAGCCGTTATTCATGCCGCGAGCGGATGGTGTGTCGGCGCTGGTGAACTCGGCAGCGCTGGCGCTGGCCGGCGTGACACGGGATACTCCCGACCCCGAAGGGGGGCGCTTTGAGCGGGATCTTGGCGGTGAGCCTACCGGGTATGTGCTGGCGAACGCCATGAATGTGTTCCGCGCACTGATTCCCGAGGACACCGACGCCTATCTCAAGGACAACCTGGAGCGAGGCCTGGCTGCCAATGCGATGATGGGCTGGACCCAGACTCAGGACGCCGGCATGGAATATCGATTGGTGCGTCTGCTGCAGGAAATCCACCGTGAGGGCAACATGGCCCATCGCGTGTATGCGGCGGTTCCGGTGTCGCAGGCGGCGACCATGCTTGAGCGCGGCAGGGAAAAAACTGCCGACGACATGGTCGATGTGCGGGGCATCAAGGTCTTCATCGATGGCACCCTGGGGTCGCGGGGCGCGGCGCTGATTGAGAATTACGCTGATGCTGACCATAACGGGTTCATGAACCGGACCACCGAAGAGGAACTGGTGCCGGTTCTGCAGGAGGCCTTGCGCAAGGGGATTCAGGTTGAGACTCACGCCATTGGTGACCGGGCGGTACGTTCGGTGCTGAACTGGTATGAAGAGGCCTTTGCGGCGGTTCCTCCTGACGAGTGGGCAAGCACAGACCTGCGCTGGCGCGTCGAGCATGCGCAGATAATTCCGCCAGTCGATCAGCAGCGCTTTGCCGAACTGGGGGTATTGCCGTCCATGCAACCCAGCCACGGAATAGGCGATCTGAATTTCGCCCCTGACCGACTCGGCCCCGATCGTCTCTCGTACGCGTATCCCTGGCAACAGCTGGTGGATCGGGGTCTGATGATCCTGGCAGGTTCCGATGCGCCGGTAGAGGCGGGGGATCCCCGCATCGAGTTTTACGCCGCCGTGGCGCGTAAGCGGCTCGACGGCACTTCAGGCTCAGGCTGGCACCCGGAGCTGGCGGTGTCCCGCGAGACGGCTTTGAAAATGCTCACCATCTGGCCCGCCTTCGGCGCCTTTCAGGAGACCTTGCGTGGCTCGGTGGAGGTTGGCAAGTACGCGGATTTCACGGTTTTCGATCGAGACCTGATGACCGTGCCCGAGCAGGATATACTGACCAGTCAAAACAGGATGACCATTGTGGGTGGTCGAGTCACCTATCGGGCTGATCAGCAATGAGTGCCGATGCAGTCTCCTGAATATATTGCATTCTCCGGTCAGCAAGGTTGACACTTTTCCACGAAAGCACGAAAGCACGAAAGCACGAAAGCACGAAAGCACGAAAGCACGAAAGCACGAAAGCACGAAAGCACGAGAATTTGAAAGTAACGGAATAAAGAAGCCCGGCAGGGAAGTCACGCAGTAGTAAATTACGTAGTAAGAAAATAACGAGGTCAGGAAGCCGGGCAGTAAGAGATCAAGCAGGTAGGCAGGTCGGCAAATTAACAGGAAAGGGAGACGCCTCATGAAATACACCAGCAGCAAGGATCAACCGCTTGTCAGCCGCCGCACACTGATCAAGGGTACTGCCGCCGCGCTGGGCGCCGGGTTACTGCCCGGTCAGTTGGCATCAGCCCAGACCAGCTCTGAAACGGTCGTGTTTACCCACACTACGCTGGTCACCAACGACATCAACCGCACGACTTTGCGGGATACGGCGCTGGCGGTACAGAACGGAGTTATAGCGGCTATTGGAGACACGGAAGAGGTCCTGGCCAGGTTTCCCCGTGCGGAGGTCTATGACGGCAGTCGCAAGGCCCTGCTGCCCGGTTTGATCAATTGTCACGCACACCTTTCCGCGACCATTGCCAAGGGATTCAATGAGGACTTCGGCTTCCCCAACAGCCTGGCTTTGCCGGAAAGCCCGGAGAGTCTTCTGTCGACTGACGAAACCAGTCTGATGTCAGTCGTAGCCGCTCTGGAAGGGCTGCGGGCAGGTACCACGACCATGGTGCAGAACGTCGGGGGTATCGCTCGCGATGCGGCTGCCCTGGCGGCAACCGGTCAGCGCTGGGTATTTGCCGAGTCTGTGCGCGATATTGAAACGGTTGACGGACCCATGTCGCCGCCGCGACTGGCCAACAGTGTGCCGCCGAGATTTTCGGATCGCTTGCGGGAAGAAGGGATGCAGCGTATCAGTGACCTGTACAGTGCCTGGCATGGCGCCAACGATGGGCTGGTCAATGTCTTTCCGGCCGCCGCCCTGGTGGAATTGTCGTCACCGCAACTGTTGCGGGATGTCAGGGAGTTCGCCGACGCACGGGAGTTGGGTTATACGATCCACATGACCCAGTCCCAGGCGGAGGTTGATTTCATGTTGCGCTACCATGGTATGCGCCCCGCGATCTTCCTGGATAACAACGGCTTTCTGGGTCCGCGATTGTTCGCGGCCCACGCCAGGTATTGCGACGCGTCGGAAATCGCCGCACTGGCCCGCACCAATACGATTATTACCCACCAGGCTGCCATGGCTGCTAATCGCGGTGTCAATCCCCCGATCACAGCCCTGCGTGAGGCCGGTTGTACTATTGCCCTGGGCACCGACAATAACAATACAGATATGCTGCATGTGATGAAAACAGCCATCTCCCTGGAGCGCATTCAGCGTAACGATGAGGTGCCTGGCACGCTTCCCCAGCCTGAGGACATGCTGGCGGATGCCGCCGGCGGTGGCTCTCAGGCAGTCAACATGGCGGATCGCATCGGCTCTCTGGAAATCGGCAAACGCGCCGACCTGATTGTGCTTGATACCCTGAAGCCGCACCTGACTCCTGCCGGGCGCATCCTGTCCGCCTGGATTCACAATGGCCAGCCGTCCGATATTGAATCGGTCATGGTGGATGGCAGATTCGTCATGCGTGACCATAAAGTGTTGACGGTAGATGAGGCAGCCATCATGGAGGAGGCTTATCGAATAGGCGAGAGGGTATGGGGAAGAATTCTGAGAAATGGTGAGTTGCCGCTACCGCGCCTGTAATTTCCCGGCTACCGTCACGACATTAAGGGACAGGAGTCACAGATAATTTTTCAAGGGCGCGGGCAGGATCAGAGCCATTTCTTGATGCGAAAATAAGTCAGTGTGCCCACTACCATAACGGTCATGGTCCCGGCAACCAGAGAAAATGCCAGGGGTTCATTCACTCCCGGCAGGCCGGCCACGTTCATGCCGAACAACCCGGTCACAAACGAAATCGGCAGGAAGATGGCCGCGACGATAGACAGTACGTACATGCGGGCGTTCTGCTCCTGGGCAATGCGGTTCATAAGCTCTTCCTGTAACACCAGGCACCGTTCTCTGACCAGGTCCAGGTCTTCCACGTAGCGTACGATCCGGTCGGTCTGTTCGTGCAATTCGAAAACCAGCGCTTCTTCCAGAACGTTTCTCGATTGACGGTAAAAAGAATCAAGGGCATCCCGCTGGGGAGCGAGGTAGCGTCTTACCACGGCTGCCTGGCGGCGCAGCGAGGAGACTTCGACACGGGTTTTGACCAGGTCGGCTTTGTCCAGGTCGTCCTCATAATGCCCCACCCGTTCTTCGATTTCGTCAACATACTCCGAGATCCGGTCAGCCAGCCGGTCAATGATCCAGACAAACAACCCCTGTATGGATTCGGGGCCTTTTCCTTCTTCCAGTTCCTTGCGGATATTCTGCATCGATATCACCCGCCGCTGTCGGACGGTGATAATCCGGTGAGGCTCCAGCCATACGCGCAGGGAGACCATGTCGTCGGGGTCATCGCCGGGATTGAGGTTCACCGCGCGGAGGAATACAAGAAAACCCGCCTGGTCCACAAGTGCCCGCGGCCGCGTATTTGTTCGCACCAGGCTTTCTATGATGTTGTCGGGCACCCCCAGTTCCTGCAGCGTGCTGGCACAGTCATCTTCGGAATAATCCAGGTGCAGCCACTGGGGCTTCTGCGGATCGACGACCTCGGTCAGGTGCGTTGCAGACCCGTCTCCGTTAAGGGTCATTCCATGGACAAAGCAATGGGCATTGATGAGCGGGGTATTCATTGGCGGGATGTGACAGTTTCGGTCGCTTCAGACGAGTTTCAGAGTAGAGGCTTTTCTGTTGCCAGTCAAAGCTCTTTTGCCGAACACAGTCAGGCGGGCCTCAACCTGCGTTCCAATTCAGGGCGGCAAGCAGCATGTCCTTCAGTTGCCGGTGAGAGCCGGGGTCCAGCAGATTCAGTGCGGGCAGACCGGTGAGTTTGCGGACCAGTTCGATCCCCGCGCTGGTATTCGCCGCGCCGCCGGAAATCAGGTCCGGTTCCCTGGCGAAAGCATTCCTGACACCCAGGACGGAATAGGGGTCCTGAGCGCACAGTAATTCAAAGCGTATCCGTGATCCGAGTACCTCGATAGCTGTCTTGCCATTATACGGCTCCAGGGGTGAAGCGCCGGCTTCAGCAACCACTACATCCGGTTCGGCCTCGGCGATGCGCGACAGCAGGTAATCCAGGCGGGTGCGATAGAGGGGCTCGGGACAGACGCTGGATGGCAGGCCCGCATCGACGAAATCAAAGACCGCTGTCGCGCCGGCGTCGGCGTAACTGAGCACGTCACGGTAGCGGGCGGCCCCGGTCAGTTTGGCGCCCACCACCCGTTTGCCCTGCTGGGTCAGCAGGTGCACGATGGTCCGCCCGGACAGGGTCTTGCCTGCTGACATGGAGGTGCCGATGATCAAGACGACCGGGATCTGGAAATCCCGGTGGGGCAGGTCAGGCAGGCAGCTGGTCATGGTCACCGGCTCGCCGCCTCGCAGGACGTGACCGCGGTAGCGCAATTTCAGCAGCGAGCCGAGGAATGGCGACGTGGATGTGGTTTTGCCGAACAGGCCCGCTGACGTGAGTGCCTCGAAATCGTCGGACTCCATGGCACGCCAGTCACCGACTGCTTCCAGAGTTGCCGCACGGGCCCCGAGACTGCCCACTGCCAGGTCTCCCTCCATGGCCTCCATCATGCGGCCGGAAGGTAACTCCAGGCTCCGATACGTGCAGTGCGCATCAGTCACTTCCCCTACGATGTAGTCGCCGGTCTGCCAGCGCTCGCGATCGAGTTTTGCCACTTCAAAATCCTGCTTCGCCAGGTCGCTGATCCGGGTGACTGAGGTAAACAGGTAGCGGGTCATGGGGATTACTCCTGGTCAGTGGAAGTCAGGGGCGGTGCCAGCAGCAGCAGTGTTAACAGGGTGCAGCGGACCGGCAACTGATCCACAAATACGAATTCGTGATCTGCGTGGGCACCGTCTCCCACGGCACCCAGGCCATCCAGGGTGGCGGTATACAGGCTGGAAGTGTTGCCGTCGGAGCCACCGCCGGCGGTGCCCTGGGAAAGCGTCAATGGCACCTGCCCTGCCAATGAAGTTGCCAGCGACCAGAACTGTTGATTGGCGGGAGTGCGTTCCATCGGTGGTCGGCCGATGGCGCCCTCAATGCCGAGGCTGACGCCTGGTGTCTCCGGCTGCAGGGCATGGATGGTTCGCTCGATCAGCTCGGCGTCAGCCTGACTTTCTACTCGCACATCCACAATGGCGCTGCTCTGAGGGGCTATAACATTGGGTCTTACGCCCCCATCGATCATGCCGACGTTGACGGAAATACCTTTCTCGTAGTCATTGAGCAGGAAGAGTTTTTGAATGACATGGGAGAGCTCCAGGATGGCACTGGCGCCGGCAGTGGGGTCCAGGCCCGCATGGGCTGCGCGGCCCTTCACTTTCACGACAAAGCGACCCACGCCTTTGCGGGCTGTCTTGAGCTTGCCTTCCATGCCCAGCGAAGGTTCCAGCACCATGCAGCGATCAGCCAGGCTGGCCAACTTTCGCACGTAGCGAGTGGACTCGCGACTGCCGATCTCCTCGTCGGAGTTGATAAAACAGACTGGCGTAACCGGCACTGGCAGCTCCAGTTCTTCGATGGCCTGAATAGCAAACAGCATTTCCACCAGGCCGGCCTTCATGTCGTAAATGCCTGGGCCCCGCATGCGGTCTGCCTCCAGGCTGACCGGCATAGTCTCGAGTGTGCCGAGAGGCCAGACGGTGTCGCAGTGTCCCAGTAACAGCTGTGTAGAACTGCCGCTGACGCGCTTGTGTGGAGTCGCATATAACTGGCCTCCGGAGTTGCGCCCGGGCACCAGGATGACCCGGTAGCCGCGCGCCTCGAATTCCTGCTTCAGCCGCCTGCGGAGCGGTTGCTGGGAGGCGGGATCGGTAGAGGGAGATTCGATTACCGCCAGTGCCATGAGCAGATCGACCATGGCCTGCTGCTGGTTTTCCAGGTATTCCAGAATCAGTTTTGCTGGCGTCATGGTTTTATCGTTTAAATCCTGCCGGGAACGGCAATTGATAAGTTTGCCGGATTTCGGCAAAGCGGTCCGGATACAGATAGGCCAGCAGCGGTGCTTGACTGATCAGTTCCTGATCGTCAAGATCACTTTTGCGTAACGCGTCTTCAGCGACCCGCGCGGCGATGACCGTGCCGATTATCAGGGAATTTTCGCCGAGTTCATCCACCAGTCGATGCAGCTCACACTCCAGAAACAGGCTGCCATCCTGGAGAAAATCACCATCCACCCGGGAGGCTCTGAACAGAGGCAATGACTGGACGATGGGTTTACTGCCGTCATCACAGCGCGGCGAGGCGCTGAGGCTGGCCAGTACGGTCTGGGAGGGGCGCACAAAAGTGACGGTAAACTGCCCGGTACGTTTAATGTTCTGATAGGTGTTGTGGGCTGGAGTACAGACAAAGCCAAAGTGGTTCTGCCAGCTCATCGGCATGGCCAGGTGCTTGGGGGCCAGATCGGCAGCGCCGCTTTCTTCCCTGGTGCCCACTACGACCAGCGGGTGCACCGAGTAAAAACGTTCCCAGACAGGCTCAGCCGGGTCCAGTTCAATGGTGGGAGGAACTCCCGGATCTTTGCTCATGACGGCTCCAGTAAAGGGTTCTCTCTTGAAGCTAGCACCTTCATCTTACGCTTTTGTTGATCGGTATCAACGTTGGCTGGCAGTATAGAGCAGCGATAGTCTGAGGGGGTCGGTATGCGCCGTAAATCCCGTTTGAACGGCAGCGCCCGGTTAAGCAGGGAAATTATAAAATCTATTAGGTTGCATCGTATTTTTACCTTATAGTCTGGCCGCAAATTCATCCCAGGCGGGGATTCCACTGATGTCCAAGGTGTTAATAGTTCTCAACAGATCCGAAGACTGGGCGCCTTACTACCCCAGTGAACAGGTCATCAGTGTTGATGATTACCTGTCGCTTTCCCTGCAGCCCAAGCAGCGGGTCAGAATAATCAACCTGTGCAGCGACTACGGTTACCTGAGCGAGGGCTATTACTGCTCGCTGCTCTCCGAGGCGCGCGCACACAAGGTCATCCCCTCCAGCCGGATCATCAATGAACTCAGTTCGCCGGCCCTGTATGGGATCCAGCTTGGCGCTGCCAATACCATTCTCAACCGGGTAAAGCCGGGTGCCGAAAACAGGCAGGAGATTCTGCTCAAATCCTGTTTTGGTCAGGTTAAAGAGCAAAGCTTTCAGCCACTGGCCAGAGTGCTTTTCGAGCGCTTTCCCTGTCCTATCCTGGAGATTACACTGCGCTTTGATGAGCGGAAAGAAATCACGGCACTCCGGCTGGGCAATCATCTGGATCTTGATGATGAGGAACAGACGTTCTTTGCCGAGGCGCTGCGGCGATTCAGCAACCGGGTCTGGAAAGAAAGCCGCGGAACCCGCTTTCTCCGCTATGACATGGCAATACTGGTAAATCCGGAAGACGCGATGCCGCCCAGTGATGAAGCCGCAATTCGCAAGTTTATCAAGGCTGCTCGCCAGTCGGACATCAATGCGGAGGTTATCGGGCCGGAAGGCATCGTCAGGCTGGCGGAGTTCGATGCGCTGTTTATCCGGGAGACCACGGCAGTCAATCATCACACTTACCAGTTCGCCAAGCGGGCCGAGTCAGAAGGGCTGGTGGTCATCGACGATTCCCAATCCATTGTCCGCTGTGCCAACAAGATTTATCTTGCCAACGTGTTTCAGGCTAACCGTGTGCCTACGCCCCGGAGCCTGATATTACACCGGGATCACCCCGAGCAACTGGAAGCGGCGGTGCAGGAACTGGGTCTGCCGATGGTGATCAAGATTCCTGACGGTTCGTTCTCCCGGGGCGTCAAGAAAGTGGAGACGCTGGAAGAATTCCGTATCGAAGCGGGGAAGCTGTTCGAACAATCCAGTCTGGTGCTGGCCCAGGAGTACCTCTACACCAGCTTCGACTGGCGCATCGGAATTCTCAACAACAGGCCTCTCTATGCCTGTCGCTATCACATGGTGAAGAAGCACTGGCAGATTTATCGCCATGGTGAGAGCCGTTCGGTCAGCGGTGCCTTTGATACCCTGCCAACCTTCGAGGTGCCGAAACCTATTCTGCATGCAGCCCTTGCCGCGTCTCGTCCCATTGGAGACGGGCTCTATGGCGTGGATCTGAAAGAGGTCAATGGCAAGGGTTATGTGATCGAGGTGAATGACAATCCAAATATAGACAGTGGTGTCGAGGACTGGTTTCTGGGTAAGGAACTCTACGACCTTATCATGCAGGAATTCAGGCGGCGCCTGGAACTACTATGATCTGAATGCCCCGCCGGGGAGAGCCTGTCAGGCGCCACTGCGTCGTTGTTGGGCTTGGCAGGGGGTAATACCTGCTCTTTCCGTGACACCTCGCGCTAGTGCCTGTCTGACTCCTGCAGGGCGTTGCGGTAATTGACCAGAGAGCGCTCGACGGGTTTTTCTGTACTCCGTTTAACCTTCAGTGCGCTCTACCTTCCCAAGATGAACGAAAAGACAAGGCGTGTTCCAGCTCTTCCCGGTGATAGCCCAGTAGACCCATCTGGTGCATTGTTTGAACAGGCCGGACAGGGGGGGGACGACAAGCTGTTGATCTGTCTGGGGTAGTAGTTTGGCCGGTTGTCTTTCTCCAATCCAGAAGGGGTAAGGGGCACTGGCCTATGGCAGCGCAAGTCTGATAAAGCGAGGCTCCGGGTGGGGTAATCGGGTGGTTGGAGCCACTACGCTATGCATTACGCGTTAGCTATCGATCCCCTGGCTCTGGCGGTAGACAATGGTTCCCGACTGAACTTGTAGCCTCGGCACCTGCTGCAGGCGATGCGGTAGCCGGGTGGGTGTAGATCAGGGTGAAATCGCCAGCGCTTTCCCCTGTGTGCGGAATACGAGGATATCTTTAATTCAGCTGCTCAGATCTGAGACAAAAAAAAAAGCACCAGCTTGCTGGTGCTTTTCAGTACTACCGGGACCCAGAGGCCCCTGGTTTTATTGGGGTACAGACATGATCGAGGTGTGCATGTGACCCATTTCGTCACGTGATCGATTCCGCTCTGAGCGATCCAGTTCGCCGATGGCCGGGCCGCCCTGGTTGTAAATACCACCACGCAATGCCGCCAGCAGGTAGTCGTAGTCCTGGGAGAGGTTGGTCTCCTTGTTGGTGAATTCGGCTACGACCGTACCAATTGCCGCCTGGCGATCTTCCAGATTTGGATAGGCCAGTATGTCCAGGATGATGTTTTCCAGCATGCCCAGGTTGTCAAGAATAATGGACGCCTTGGGATGGAAGCTATACAGGTGCGGAGCAATGGCCGCGGCGGTTGGCTGCTCTACCGGCGCGGGAAACATGGTCATACCGCCTTCCGATCCCACCTTGTTCCAGTACCGCTCCATGACAGTATCCATGGTGTTGCGGAACTGGCTGTCGGTGTATTCAACCATGACAGATTCCAAGGCGGCTACGCTGAGCCAGTAATTTGCCCAGTGCAGGCCGCTCAGCTTGGGGAACGCAGTCAGAAACGCCGTGGCATGGGGATGTTCAGCCAGCAGGGTGTAGTCCTTTGCCATTGGCGCCACGGAGTGGCGGTCGTCGCTGAGATAGTCTTCAACGGCAGCGTTTACAGCCCGCTGCTTGTTGGTAACAGAATCATCGACATAAATTTCGTACAGACGGTCTTTGAACTGGCGGCCCCGGGTCAGCACCACGGCGGTATGACGATCGATGGTTTCGCTGTTAAAGAAAGCATTCTGAACTACGTCGTCGGCATAATCAGCCTGCAGCATACGGTAAAGCTCAGTACGGCTGGCAGTTTCCTGTTGGTCATAGGCGCCACCGGAGAGCATTTCCATATCGTGACCACCGTGTCCGCCGCCATGCCCCATGTCGTTCATGCTGGCCATTTCGATGAAATGCAGTTCCAGCTGGTTGCGGGCAATTCTCGTTGCTGGATCGTTGTTGATCTTTGCCAGTTCGTCAAACATGGCAGCCTCCGTCACGTCGAAGGCGTTGAACAGCTTGGCCAAATCAGGATACTCGTCCTTCAACGGATCCTGGGCATTGGCGTTCAAAGAGACTGTGCCAGCCAGGAAAAGCGCGATAGTGGGAGCGCCTAATACCCTGGCAGCCCTTGTAAATATCGGTTTTTTAAACATGTTTCCGGCTCCATTGGTAATCTAGAGGCGAAAGTATAAACAGAAGGTGAGGAAATTGAAAACAGCTCAATTGCAACTTTTAGTAGCAAATCCGCCTGCCGAGACAGTCTGCCGCAGGTTAGAAAAATGAAGCCGAATCAATAAAATACCGGCTGGAGCCCCGGCGTGACAGCGGTTGTAGCGCCTTTTGAAATTGGCGCATTCGAGAACTTTCGGGCAGCCAGGCAGCTAAAGCCACAACTGTCACAGAGATATGAAAATCAGCTCTGTTGCGTGCCTGGGGCACAGAGACCGCGTTTCCCGGTGGCGAAACAACTTCACCGGAGCAGCAGGATCTGGTCATAAGTAAGGCGTATTGTACGTTTCATAGCCCTCGCGGGACAGAGAACATCTGTCAATCTACCGGTGAACATGCCATAACAGGTCAGGCAGGGTCCAGTCGGTGACAATATCGGGTAAAATTGCCGCCTGGACCCGGGTGCAGAATCCCATGCCGGTATAGCTCAGTTGGTAGAGCAGCGCATTCGTAATGCGAAGGTCGTAGGTTCGACTCCTATTACCGGCACCAAACACCCATCTCGGCATGTCCATTCAAGTCTCACGCTTCTAGTAAATCCTATAAATTGCGCTATTATTCGTCTTACGCAGTCTTAGATTCACTTGTGCCATCTTAAAGTTGTAGTAACATGCATAGTTACACCCATTTACAGATTCAGTCTGGTGTTACTATGCCTCGTCAAACTAAGCCCCTCAGCGATACTCAGATCAAGCAGGCCAAGCCCAAGGAAAAGGAATACACCATCTGGGATGGCTATGGTCTGGGAGTAAGGATAAAACCCAGCGGTTCAAAAGTCTGGATATTTAATTACTACAAGCCCTTCACTAAGAGTCGTACAAACATTGGTCTCGGCCCTTACTCCAGTGCGAAAGAGGGCAGGACTCTCGCCCAGGCCAGGAAGCTAAGGGACCAATATAGGGGGCTGCTTGCGAACAATATCGATCCCAAGGACCACGTCAAGGAAGAGCAATCAAAGGGCAAGGAGGCACACGAAAATACTTTTGAAACTGTTTACCGTAAGTGGCTTAAGGTAAAGCAAGACGGCTGGGCGGAGTCTTACAGGAAACGTCTTACTCAGGCGCTGGAGCTTCATATTCTGCCGGCATTGGGACCGATCCCGGTTTCCAAAATTACCGCTCCGGAAGTCATCAAAATCCTTGAACCGATCGCTGACAGGCAAGCTCTGGAGACTGTAAGGAAGCTCTGCCGTTGGCTGAACGAGGTGATGACCTATGCCACGAATGCTGGCCTTGTGGACGCTAACAGGCTCTCAGGGATAGGGAAGGCATTCAAAACCCCGGTTTCCCGCAATATGCCGTCAATTCGGCCAGAACAGCTCCCAGGATTCCTTCAAAAGCTGGAAAGCTCCAATCATGAGATCACCACCAAGTGCCTTATCCTCTGGCTATTACATACTATGTGCAGGCCCTCTGAGGGTGCCAATGCCAAGTGGGAAGAGATAGATTTTGATGAAAAGCTTTGGAAGATTGCTCCTGAGAGAATGAAGAAGCGTAGGCCGCATGTTGTACCCCTTTCGGATCAGGCTTTGGATATACTCGAAACCATGAGGCCGATCAGCCAGCACCGAGAATTTATCTTTCCTTCACGTAGCAAACCACGAGGAGCCATAAACAGCGAGACGGCCAATATGGCAATGAAACGACTTGGGTATCAGGGTGTCTTTGTTTCTCACGGTATCAGGGCATTAGCCAGTACAGTGCTTAACGAACAAGGGTTCTCGCCCGATATAATAGAAGTTGCCCAATCAAGAGTCGGCAAAGATGCGGTTAGGGCAATATATAATCGTGTTGAATACTTGGAACAGCGGCGAAAAATGATGGTGTGGTGGAGCAGGCACATTCTTGATGCGGCAAGCGGTGACATTCCAAAACTATCTCAGCGAACCCTAAGAATTGTATAAAAAGCAGTTGGCTGAGGTTCTATTTTTATTAAACCTTAAGCGCAAAATAATCAAAATTATCGTTTTAAGCTCCAATTTTGGAGGATTAAGTGGCTATTCCCCCAAAGCGGTTTCACACAATTGAGGTTGATAAATATCCTAGTTGGATAACAAAGGAAGCATTGTGGGTTCTAGAAGAATATGCACAGTTCTGGTTAATGACGACGAATTTAACCGACTTCGAAATGGAGCCGAGAGACTTAGAAAGTTGGCAGAGTGCAGATAAAGAACGAGTGATTGCTAATTTGAAGAGATTAAGCGCTTGTCTTGCATCAAAGGAGCTAAGAAAAGTTTGGCAAAAAGTTGGTGAAATTGTGAATAAAGAAAATCCAACTAAAGGGCAGGTTTGGTTTGCAGCGGCAATTCTTGACTCATGTATCCATCCAAGAGATGTACTAATTAATAAGTCCTCTGCACAAGCCTGGCGTCAATCATTGCTCAAAAATTTAAAGAGAATTCTTGAGCAATTAGAGGAGATGCCAACTAATTACGGCCATTGGTTCCATGATTACAAATTTAAGGCATTTAAGTCTTATACGGAAATCGACCCAAATGAGATCGGAATAAACGCTCCCGGTTTATCATACATGCTCTATAGTGGCGTGTTGCACCCATACTTTTCAGTTAAACAAGTTTATGACTCGCTAAATGAAGTTGATTATGACCCACTTTACTCTGGAGCGCACGTTCAAGGTGAAAATGCGATTCGGCAGTATTTTTGTCGTGCTCTATCAACATTGCTATATCGAAAAACAGGAAAGAAGTGCCGCGCGATCGTTGCATCTACTACCTCAATAGCTTTTGACAGCAACATTGAGGTAAGAGAAGTCATAAGGTTAACAAAGAACATACATAGCGCTGAGTCGTATTTTAGGGAGCTACACTCCGGCAAATGGCATATTAAATTGTATCTTGAGGGCGCCGCTGAGGCTCAAGGGGGTGGCACTAAATAAAAAATTCTAGTTAGTATTCCCCATTGGCAGTTTCCTGAAGTTAAAAAGTTAATTGTCCCAATTATGGTATTTTATAGATTCAATAGAATTCATAACCGTCTCATTAATTGATTAAGGACGGAAAATGAAAAGTGAATTGCCTTCAGAAATAACTTGCTCAGGTTACTTACGCTTACCTCAAATTCTACAGCTCATTCCTATTGGTCGTTCAACTTGGTGGCATTGGGTATCCACTGGTAAAGCACCTCAGTCTATTAAGCTGGGCCCCCGTACTACGGTGTGGCGAGCAGAAGACATCAATCAGTTTATTTTAGAGCTTGAGAAGCAAGGAGGCGACGATGAGTAGCCTCCGTGAGAGGATCAATCAAAACTGCCGCGATTGCGTGGTAGATGGCCTTGCCCCAGGAAATTGGAGACAACAAGTCACTCTCTGTAGTGTCAAATCGTGCGCATTGCACGAAATAAGACCCAAGACTACCCAACCTATACCTGAATCAGTATTACGCTGGTATGGGGTCAATTCAGGCGAATTTCAGGGCATAAATGGGACTCTTGGAGTGAAGCAATGAATCTAACGCGATACCTCATATTAAATAGCCACTCAGAAGATGTGCCCGTAACTGTGATGGCAGAAAGTGAGCGGGAAGCGATTGAGTTTGCTATTCGCGGAGAAGGTGAAGTAGGCCAGAAATTTGCGCATGAGGCAGAGATAGTTGGCTGTCGATGCCTTTCAGATGACTGCTAGTCATGAGCAGGCCCAAGAAAACATCGCTCCCATTTGACAAGGCAGGTGGTGTGCTGGCGATCCAAAGACCGTTGGTTGAGTCGAGTAATTATCTAAGCCTTTCGGCGCAGTCAAAGACTCTCATGATCTTGTTACATCTTCACTGGAGAAATGATAGGCCCGTAGCATATGGTGTGCGTGAGGCGATGGCGAAAATACCATGTGCTAAAAGGACCGCGCAGAACTCATTCAAGGAGCTCCAGGAGAAAGGATTTATTACTATGATGGAGGAATCTTTCTTCAATTCCAGAACACAGAGCAAGTCTCGAACTTGGAAGTTGAACTGGCTTCCTTTCAAGGATATGAAGCCAACAAACGAATGGAAAGAAACTAATGCCAACTGGTCAAATATGCACCCTCAGAATGCTGCATAGGGTCAAATATATACCCTGTGATTTTAGAAACTCTATCACAGGGTCATATCCGTACCCTGATGTTGTCCAGAGAGGTCCGATCTTTAATTCACAGGGTGCATATTGAGGACACTCCTACTATAGCCACGTACCTTCTTTTTTAAAGTGGGAGTTAAATAGGGCCAGGAGCCAGCAGCAACGTACTAATCAGAGAGTAATCAAGAGAATCAAGCGAATACGCTGGGCAAGGTTTGGTAGGCCGAGTTATCGGTTTGTTGTGAGCACTCTGAACAAAGAGGGGTACAAGACGTCAAGAGGCAATCCTTGGTCATGCAGAAGTAAGCGTCCGGCCATCACCCCCTGCTATTCCGGCTGCCAGTTATGTGACAACACGACTGGCTTTCTGAGTTGGCAGCCTGACCAGCACATCCCTGAGATATACATAAGGATCAAGGCCGTTCATCCGTGCAGACTGTAATAGACTAATCTCGGCAGCAGCATACAGTAGCGGGCCCGCTATTCAGTGCAAAAATCCTTGAAAGTTAGTCACTAGGGCACTTGAATCAACATCACTGATTCAAGTGCCCAGATCTATATTTCCGTCCAGTCCAAATCTTTAATCTTTCCATAAAATGTTTTTTGCGCCCACTTCACAAATGGTTTGTCTAAACACTCATCTACAGAAATGGCCGGAATTTTGTCAATCCCCAGGTCATTCCGAAGAAAAAATGCATTAAATCCCAATTTAGATGTTGCAACCAATCTGTAGCCCTTTGATTTACCCAGTCTTTCGAAGGCCCTCAGAGACGCACTGTTGTAAATTCCATATCGCCTATTGTCTATCGTTTCGAACACAGTCTCACAAAAGTCTTTAGGTACTGTCCAAGATACATCTGCTGGGAGGATGCACTGAATTTCGACGACGACCACCCTTGGACTGATAACGTCTATAGCTTCCCATATCCAATAATCGATACTGTCGATGTCGATGGAGAGAAGTTCAACCTCCCCAGCTATACTATTGTCAGTGAAAAGTGAATTAATGTTCGCAGTAGTAACGTACTCGCATATCACTCTTGGTGGGTAATGGCGAGTTTGCCGCTTCTCTCCATATATTTTTCTCAGATACTCTGCATTTTCATTATTGCCTTCAATTAGTAGCCCGTCAAAACCATGATGAAGTATTAGATTTGCTGTGTTGCTCCCACCCAGGCCTGATCCACCGCCAACATCAATAGCGACTTTATTTCTAAAGCCTATAATGGCAAATATGCGTAGCAATATTCCATCTTCATCAGACTCGGAAAAAACTGAGAATCCATAGTCACTTAAAGGCCGATCAGAATCCGTAGCCTGACTTAACAGCAGTTTCTGCTGTATAGAAACAAACTGATCAGAGGTAGCTGTTGTGTATTCATTGAGCTGATGAATCTTGAGATTAGTTTGATCCATCAGAAATGATCTTATTTTTTTAAGAATTGCTTTTAGCATTTGACCAGTCTCCTAGACTACGTAAGCAACAGCCAGAATGATTTAGCGCGGTAAACTTGCTTTAGGTGATTCTATCAACATATTTTTAACTAAAGCTACGCTTATAAGTTCCTTTGGGTAACATTGAGTTATTGTCAAAACTGGTGCTTCAGCCACCGAATCAAGTGGCGATCTAATTAATTGTTATAACCTCTGCTCCGTCTTTGAATTTCACTCCGGTGATCACTTTGTCCAGGTACTAAAAAGTGAACGAGCCAACCTACCTCTGAAATGGAGACCTAAACGTAAGCAGCCGGCGCACTCATCTTGCTATTCCGGTTGCCAGTTGTGTGGCAACAGGTCATGAATGCGACTGGCCTTTTGAGTCGGTAGCCTGGCCAGCACATCTCTGAGATAGGCATGGCGTGACTGCTGGTAACGTATTCGTCCTGGCCTGACGAATCCACTTGTGAACCAGGTTGGCATTAAGATCGTGTTCCCTAGCGATTCTCGCAACAGACGCACCGGGTTCTTTGCAAGCTCCGACAATCTTGTGTTTGAAATCCGGGGAAATTCTTCGACGCCTAACAGGTGTAGCGAATACGCTTAGCTCATTCATGATAGTGTCCACTTAAAAATAGGTGGACACTATCGGTGGATCAAACTGAGCTAGCAAGATGGGTTTACCGGCCGCTTACATGCAGAAAGCTCTACAGGATGCTTCAGCGGGAAGGCTACAGTGGCTTGTGGGGATTGGATGCCTGGAAATAAGGGCATTTGTGTACATATTAGGCGAAGTGATTCAGGCTAGATCTTACAGGGAGTGTCTGGATTCCTCCTGAAAGCTGACATTAGCCACTCTGAGAACCTGGGCTATGTGATGGCCGAGATCGGCCAAAAGCCGACATTTCACCATTGCCAATTAGCATACTAGAGACTAATTTGTGCTGGTAATTCCGAACGTAGATTCCGAATATACTAAGAATTGAGAAATGGCTTCTCGGACTCCATTCATAGTGCTAACGGCGTTTACATTGTTTTCTATCATGACCGATAAGATATTGCTCAGCCGCTGCAGTCCGATCTCAGAATCTGAAATCGGCACTAACTGATTACTTTCTGCATTTCGTTTCACTCTATTATCGACTGCAATTCCTGTGAAGTAGTCATAGTAAAAATCAGATCGCAATAAATCTGCTGTTGTGAAATAGGCCTTTCTAGTTTCGATGTATGTAATTAACTGCCTTGCGACCGGGTCCGAAATCAATTGGTATCCTCCAGATCCTAACAAGTTGTCTATTGCGATTCGCTCAAACTCGAATGGTCGAGGCATTGCCCGTATTTGGCTTAATGTTGCACCCAAATTTACTTCTTTACCTTGAAGGCGTTCTTGAATTAATTCTACGGCAACATTCATGACCACTTGTCGCTCGGGCAGAATACGCAAATAAGCATTCGATCGTCTAAGCCCTTCATCGTATTCCGTAACCAAAGCAGTCAAATAGTCTCTTTCTGTATTCAATCTACTCCGATTATCCCACCAAGCATCAATCGAAAACGCCAATAATATAGAGCTAACAATAACGAAAGCTTCAACGGCAAATCTATTCCAAGGAATTTCTTGATTCATTATTTGGTTATTCTTTTTGTAGAGCAGGTTTCGGCCAGGAGCCGTCGTTATTGTTGTAATCGACCTTGTGTCTGCTATCGATGAAAGCCGACATTGGCTGTCAGGTCAAGCTTAAGTACATTCACGTCATAAAAGGGCAATTCTGCACACGTAGGAAAAGGGCATTTATTTAGCAATACGAGCACGAGTCTTGAAATTTCTTCAGAGGGAAATGGTTATTGTGGATCACCATTATCACCTGAATACCGCGTAACACGTTGAATATAAAATTATTATTTATTATTTTTTATAATTCTCTTTTGAATGAGCGCCAGGGTACTGAAACGATTGCTTAGAAATGAAGCCCCCCCGGCCCCCGTCTAAATCTTAATCACTAACACATTGAAATTATTAATAATAGCTAACGCAAAGTCTTGTTAAACAAGGTTAATCTACGTGTTATTTGCACGGTAACCTGTTGATATTTAGTATTTTTATTGAGTTTGTAAATATCCAGCATCGGATTAAGAAGATTGTTCTATCTGTCACGAACTTAGTGGTGTAGTCTGCAGCAGAGAGGGAAACATATGAAAAAACTACTGCTGTTATTGGTGTCTGTTGTCGTTAGTGGGTGCGTAGGAAATAGGGCTGTTCAAACTGTTCAGGCAGGTGACGAGGAAAAGTCTTGTGCTGCACTTCAAACTGAACTCGCGCAGTTAGGCGCAACTTTTGAAGATGTGAAGGATGATTCAGGAATTACAGGTAGAAATGTTGGCTTAGCAATTGTTTTTTGGCCAGGGATCATTGTAAACGAGGTTCGTGCCAACAAAAATCAAGATTCTATTGATGCGAGAATTTCCCATTTAAGCTCAATTTACAACGGTTAATGTACTGGTGCTCAGGCGCAGGGAAGTCAGACTGTTCAATTATCCGATAGGTTAAGAGAATTGAATGATCTCCGCGATCAGGGTTTGATCAGTGATGAGGAGTATCAAAACGCGCGTCAGAGAGCGCTAGACAGCCTGTAGCAAGGAAGGTTTGTCGAAGAGTAGAGGGCCTCCTGATCCACTGGTTCAACGCAGGCCTACAATCAGCCCAGGTACTCATTGCCATGGGTATGCGGGCGATTCAGGATACCGTGCTCAGTGGTCACCGAATAACATGACCGCCCAGAACCATTGAGTTTAAAGGGTTTCAATATGAACGAATAGGTTCTAAACACCAACCCCAACCCCATTTCAGGGAACCAGCCACAATGCGTTTCCTGCGCTACCTGTCACCCGTACCTGGATGCCCCAGGGAGGACCCGCCGCCATACGGAATTCTGGCCGCTTCCCATAGGGTGGACGCCGGGCTACCTGTCACCCGCAGTGAAAGCGCCCGGGTAATTTGCAACTACTAACTCTCAAATTCTGTAAAGCACGGAATTCCCATGGAAGCCATGATTGAGCATTCGAGCATTCTTGTAGTACCCGCCGCGTCATTGTTTATCTGAATCGCGTAAGCGTTCCCGTTTGAGCATTCGACATTCCAGTACACAGCACCGTCTCTATCAGCCCCCTGCTTGAATACGCGTGTTGCAGTACTGCAGGATCTGTCGCTTTGCCGTAAGAGATTAGCCAGGGCATTGGCACGCTCTGCCGGAGTCAATCGATCCAGTAATTCCGAGCCAGGATTTGCATTGGCAGTACAGGCAAGGAGGAAGAGAGCAGGAAAAGTACAGGTAGTTTTGGTCATTGTTGTCTCCTAATTTATTGCTAATATCAGCCGGATTTTCCGTTACACCAACCCGCCATTCCCTAACGTGGCTCAAAACCCTGCTCTGATAATTCCTTGCCCAGCTTGGCAACTGCTGCCTGCATGGGTTCGCATTCTGAATCATCGGCTGACAACTGCCGTAATTCTTCCCAGCCAATACGTTTGGCAAGTTCCGTTAGTGCCCATGCCTGCTCATTGTTCAACTCAATGTAAAGCGGCTTACCCATCCTGAATATTTCCTGCTTCTTATAAACTGAAAAACCTACTGTAAACCGTTTTATATGATTCGGAAACCAGCCACGCGCATGCGCATTGCTGCGAAATCTCTCTGGAAACCAGCTGACAATCGGTTGGTAATCTGTACCAGGCAGAACACTTCAAAACGTACACCCGTATTCTTAAAGGCATAACTTATTGTTTTTAAAGTAATTAGTATCTGCCACACAGTGTTAAATAGGACTGTTTAACTACAGTTTCATGCCCACCCATAAGGTCGAGCACATAGCCCCCCTGGCTGAGTGTTCTTAATTTCGATGGGACTCCGAATCTCCAGCGGGGTGCTATACCCCATCCTGTGGTTAACTGAAGCCCCCAGGGGGTTCGGTGGCCTTGCTAGTGGCTATATCAGCGCATCTTTGGAATAATTCGGCTGAGAGGTCGTCTGTATCCACAACACTCACTAACCGTGTAACAGCGCCCCTCAGCAACTCCTCAATCAATTCATTCTGCTCGTATGCAGCAATTGCGCCCTTGAGTAGGGTCGTATAAGTCTCTGGGTCTTTTTCCCAGGTCTCCATAAGTTGCTCGCTGCTCTTGGTTAAGCCAGCGGCCATGGCCAGCTTCCTGGACTGTTCAATAATTAAATGGCGGTTTTCACCCGCTAGTAACTCCTCATTGCTCATGGAGGCATGGAAATTCATACTGATCATAACAATCATCCTCTATGTTAAATTTTCAAGGATGAATAAGGGAGAGTGTAGGGGCAAGGCTCCATCTGGTTGCTAGGGAATGGTCTCGCTTTAGATAAATACATATAAAATACAATGGGGTATAAATGGATTTATAGAAAAAAAGAGTATGCCGATATGCTAGTCAAAGGATTTGTTGTGCGCAGGGTGTACATTTCATGACTATATATAGTATTTTTACCTAGGCTAGAGACTATATATCGTTTCTACACTATTGCAGGACATACGAAATGATTAAAGCGGACGGAGTTCTGCTAAGGGCTGATTTGCCCCCATCTACCAATTTTAAGACTGGATGTATTGTTGCTGGCCGTGGTCTCAATACTAGTCAAGCTGGCTTGTTTAGTTTTTTCTGAAGACATATACTCTGCAGCCCTGTCGAAATGGCTGGGCTTGAATACATGCCTTGGGAAGACTACTGGCCATATACTTCATGCCTGTGGACTTCATGGTTCGTTTTAGCGAATGTCGAGAAGGCGAGAACTACATCCTTAAATGGCCTTTAAGGGATTTACTCAGTAGTAAGCAGAGACCAAAAAAAAGAAAAGCTAGGTTTCAAACGGTGGGCTTACATGATTGATGATTGTACCGAGACTTTAGAGTTAGATAATGCAGAGGCTTCGTCTGAAATGGATGAAAGATCTAAAATAGCTCGCCAACGAATACGCAAATATATGAAGGATAACAACATCAACCCCGCTAACGAAAGGGGTGATCTTCCTGTGTCTTTTCCCCGAGCAGGGCTAGTCAAAGTATCTGGCAGCGCTCACATAGCAAGCGGAAAGGTAGCTAAAAGATGGGTTACCGATTTGCGATTCAGGTTGGCTTCATTTCGCTAACCTTGGTCGCTATGAATTGTCGCTATCATGAATGACGATTTAGTGCGGAATGTTGCGGAAATAATTCACGACATTTATCTCCAAGATTTTCTAGAAATCTACGGCTTAACAATAGCCATTGCTGAAACCCACCCTGAGCAAGTAAATAATGAATTGCGAAATGCATTAACGCATCTCGCACGAGCATTATCGTCTGAAGCTGACGACCCAGAGAAAGAGCTTGAAAGTGCAAAAAGCCATATTAGGCGCGCAAAGAGAGATTGTCTCAAAATTGCCATACTGCACAAGCGAGATCAAATTTTGGGATCAATACATCGAATTGAGTACGATCAAGGAATATTGCCAAGCAAGTTAAAGACAAGGCTAAAGACTATAGAACAAAAGCGGCGAGATGTATTCAGGTCAGAATCTTCTGGCAACTCAGTAACAGTACAACTTCAAGAAATATTGGCAGACGTGCTAGAGTTGGGGGATCAAATTCTCACGGACCACCAAGACCCAGGGACAATCATACACGGACTTAAGAAGTATGGGCAATGGGCTTTTCGTTGGGCAAGAAATGGTTCCTTCGCCATTCTATTCACCTTGTTCACCACATGGCTGGGCGTCATACTTTTTCCTGAGAATTCTCTTTTTGTGGAGTGGGGGGGAGAGTTATTGCGGAGAGTATCATCACTATTACTTACTGAGTAATTCGCAAAATAGCTACATGCTTTTATGTGTGGAAGTCCGATTTGAGTCCCGTCGGAGACTGTAAATAGAATTGTGTAACTGCCCATAACTGGTTAGTTTCCTAAGGAGGACACCATTATGGGCTCTGCAATGAATTAAGAAAAGTCGAGATTGGGTAGTGTCTCAGTTTGAATTTTTCTTCTTGTATGGTCCGCGCTTTGCAGGTGCCGGGGCGGCATCGTCGATCAGACCCACAATCCATCCCATATCGTAGCAGGTATCAGTCAGGCCAGCCTCCATTGCAGGGGTAACTTTAATTGTCTTGTGAATCCTGCAAAAGTTGTAGTGCAGGAAGTACAGCGACAGCATATGGATATGGTTGTCGATTTTCTTAGAGAACGCGTTTGTCAGTCTGGTAAATCTGCGGTTACCCATGCGGATAGACAGGTTAGAGCGTTCTACGTGTGACCTGGAAACATGGTCAAAATCAGGGTTGCCAGTTACGTGCTTCTTGATTGAGCCGGTGCAATGAGCAGGGCTGTATCGGCCTTTGAATGCTTCCGGTGCCGCTCCGTACAGCTCAACCAGTTGGGCGTAGTCAACATCTGCACCGAAGGCATCCTCTACTGCTTCCAGATGGGTTTTGTGGCCGTCTGTAGTCAGTTGGACCCTGTTAGCGCAGCCTGCGCTTGATGTCGTCCATGAACTCCAGGGCGTAGCCTGAATCGCGACCTCCGACCAGATATGACACGATCAGCTTAGAGTCGGCATCAAGAGCGGTCCAAGTCCAGACGTCGCCAGCTTCCTCAGGAGCAGCCTTCGCGGACTCCACGTTCTTTTGTTTGGCGTAGCAGATTGACCAGATTTCATCGCACTGGATGCGGCTGGCTTTGACGTTGTTGACGTGTTCATAGTGGTATTTAGCGCAAGCCGTTCCGGCATCAATCAGCAACTTAGAGACCGTGTTGATAGAAACGCCAGTGATTCGGCTCACTGATCGCATGGAAGAACCCTCAACCAGCATGTTGAGGATTTGGGCGCGTTGTTTTACAGGCAACTTGTTCATGCCTGTGGAATATGAACTTTTATGCTTAGCGTCAAGCAATAATATCAAATATTTGTCGCTTGGATTGCCTCACAAAATTGAACTATAGTCCACAGAAATCGGTTACTCGACATCATCGAGATTGACATATATGTCAATTTTAGCAACTATAATGGACAGAACACAAAGGGGGCAGCTGTATGAGGTTGTCCCAAGATCCAGTCGAGATCTTAGGCTGAGGCGACTCTATCTCAGCGAAAGCCTTTGGCTCGAGTTGCGCGCACCTAGATCGAGTGAAGCCGAAATACAAAGATTTGCTGATCTAGAAGCTGACCTAGAGGTCTATGTCAATCGAAGGCAACTTGGCCCAGAATATCTCTTTGGATTAAGCCCCAGAGGCTGTGGTGTCTGGGAAATTAGAAGTGTTTGGGACCCCCATATCAGAGTGTTTGGAATGTTCATGGGGAAAGATTTATTTATCGCAACACATTTAGAAATGCGAAACGATCTTGGGCCATTTGAATCACAAGACTGGATAAGGGCAAAAAGAGAGACTAAGGCAAAAATCAGGAATTTGATGGGGCCCTATAATCCAATAATAGATAGTGACGTAAACAATTTGGTTTCTGGAGCAATGAATGGACAATATTTTAAATAAGCAGATGAGCACTAGGGATTTGTATTATTACAGGCGCAGGCTCCAGAATAATGTTTATCATGACATTCTGGATCGCTTTTATGAGCTTGCAAAAACTGAGGGCCTAAATAAGAAAAAGCTGGCCGAATTGGTTTCTAAAGATGGGTCACAAGTAAGTAACTGGTTAAAGCGTCCAAGCAATCTTACTTTAGACACAATCAGTGACCTTCTGCTTGCGATGGGCGCTGAACTAGATACTGGCGTCATTCCAATCGAGGAGACAGAGCCAGAACACGCGATTACCATGCCATTAAGCAATGTCGTTGATTTGAAAACTTACGCACCACCGGAAGAAAGCACAAAGCGCTATTACGATCATGCCGCAACCTAGCTTCAAATTTTACCAAGCACTATACTGTGACGACTATAGGGTTGAAGTTACTGGTAAGGGGTTTGTAATCGGGTTACTATCCAATGTAATATTTTTTAGCGAATTCCCAATCACTTTTGAATTTACGGTCTGTCTAGTAGGAGAGGCTAAAGACGACTTCTCGATCGAAGTTAGGACGCAGTTTATTCCAGAACATGACGGGAAGCCAATAACTATTGGCGCTGAAGCTGGAGGGAAAATTAATGAATTGCACGGACGAGATTCGGTTGCAATTTTTCTCCCGCTGCGAAAAAACAAAATTAGGGTTGATTGCGAAGGAGTGTTGATTACTGAAGTCCGCACCAACAAGAAGGGCGCTAGGTGGAAAAAAATTGGGCAGCTAGATATTACTCAGAAGTCTTCTTCCAGCGAGTCTGTGCTGCCTTCCTAGCAATCTCTTCCCTTTGCTCTTTCGTAAGCGTCTTAGCCCTAGCAGCCCCACCCTTGCGCCCCAGCGCCTGAGCAGCCTTGTTTTTCCCGTTCTCGTCTATCTCGTCCTCGATCTCATGGGTGGCGGTCTTGGCAATCTTGACGGCGTTGCCGATCACGTCAGCGGGTCGCTTCTGACCTTTGGGTCCTTTAGGCATGACGAATAACCTTTTTCTCAGATCCACAGGTAGAGCAAATGCCATCGTTCCTGTCGTAGTCCGCCGAGAGGCCAAGCGAGCTTGTTATCTGCTGTACTTGCTGCCGTCTGCTCAAATCAAGCGCGGCCTGTATGCAGTCATCACAATAGGCGTTCGGTCTGTTGATTGTAATATAATTAGAAACGTCTTCTGGGACTGTCATGCCTAATCCTCCTATACTTACCGCTAAGCATAGCAGATTCGGGGGTCTAATTCAGGAGGGCTGGAAATTTCAAACTGAGGCACTACCCGAGATTGACACACCCCGCGTCCGCTCGGGCTCATTTGATCCCCAATTTGTCCGCAAGGGCCAGACTCGCCTCACTCTGAATCGCCCCGGGAAAATCGGAGGGTCGTTAGTTTGAGTCATGCCGCCATCGCAGACTCTTCAATTTTGTCATAATACTGCTTTTCATATTCAGCCGGTGGAATATTTCCTATCGGTTCCAGCAGCCGCCTGTTGTTAAACCACTCCACCCATTCCAGGGTAGCGTATTCAACATCGTCAATTGTCTTCCAGGGCCCACGCTTTGGATTGCGAATGACCTCGGTCTTGTAGAGGCCGTTGATCGTTTCGGCCAGAGCGTTATCATAGGAATCGCCCACAGAGCCTACGGAAGATTCGATGCCGGCTTCGGCCAAGCGGTCGCTGTAACGGATCGACAGGTACTGGCTGCCCCGGTCGCTGTGGTGGATCAGGTTGTCGATCTCCTTCCTGGCCCAGATCGCTTGTTCCAGGGCATCCAGTACCAGTTCTGTTTTAAGTGATCGGCTTACCTTCCAGCCGACGATAGCGCGTGCATAGACATCTACCACGAACGCCACATAGACAAACCCTGACCAGGTGGCTACGAACGTAATGTCCGCTACCCAAAGCTGGTTAGGCCGCTCAGCAACGAACTGACGGTTTACCAGGTCAGAGGGCCGGTCCTGGCTGTCATCGCTGATAGTCGTCCAGCACTTGGCACCACCTCGACTTACACCCTGGATGCCAAGCTGTTTCATCAGCCGATCTACCGTGCAGCGAGCAATGACAAAACCCTCGCGCTTCATTTGCCGCCAGACCTTTCTGACACCATACACTTGCTGGTTCTCGTCCCACACACGCTGGATCTCAGGCTTAAGGTGACGGTCACGTATTGATCGGTTGGATTCTTTGTCTGGATCAGATTCCCGGTCTTTATGCTCATAGTAAGTTGAGACAGCTATCGGCAACTGCTTACACATTGGCTCGATTCCGTACTGTTCTTTGTGAGCATCGACAAAGGCAATCATTTCTTTGGTCGGCGGTCGAGCTCCGCCTGGGCGAAAAAAGCTGATGCCTTGCGCAAAATCTCGTTGGCTTGCTTAAGCTCTCGGTTTTCCCGTTCCAACTCCTTAAGCCGATCTCGATCTGCGCTAGTTAAGCCGTCTCGCTTGCCTTGATCGATCTCTGCCTGCTTGACCCACTTACGTAACGTCTCAGGCGTACAACCAACCTTTGCGGCTATTGAATTAATCGCTGCCCATTGCGAGCTGTGTTGATCCTGCTGTTCAAACAGCATCCTGACAGCGCGCTCTCGATACTCTGGTGAATATCTTGTTCCTTTCTTCATAAGGGTCTATCCTCTCAAGAATTAGACCCTCCGGTAAACCCGGGGCGATTCACTCAGATGGAGGATCAGATCCTCGCTCTGTATGCCAAGGGCCTTAGCACGATATCGTCGATGCTGTTGATTTGCATTTAAAACTGACCCCTGGGTCTAAATCCACTGCAATTCAACAGCAGACCTCAGGTCTGAAGTACTACACCCAAATTTTTTTCGGTAGACCTTCAGAATATTGTATTCTTATACAGTATTTCCGTGTAATGACAATCAACTGGTCGGAGCGACGGAATGAAACTTTTAAGTGCGTGATACTGCAGACCAGCACCTTGTTAACTTCCATGAAATTGGCTACGAATCCGGGTGTTTGATCATTGATGTTCTCCTGTGTATGCGCCACTATGGGCTGTCTGTAATCTCTTGGAAGCACGCAAAATCAATGAGTTACGCCTATATCTAGGTGCCTCTGACATTTTGATCTCAATCGATTGATCGCATATTGATAGCAACGAAAACCAATCCTGCCTTCCTTCTTTTAATTGCCCCAAATCAAGCCAAGTCCACTCTCGGTTTGCACTCCGCTAATTCGAGGGTATAGGATGGTTCTGTCTATGAGGGGTAAATGTATGCAAAAAATAATCTTTACGGCACTAATTGTGACAATGTCTACTGCTGCTTATGCACAGAAAACATATACGCCGAGTCAACTCAATCGCATGGTGGAAACTGGTCAAATTCCTGCACAGGGTCCGGCCAGGGAATTGCAATCACGATCATTATCGTTTACAGAATGTAAGACAGTGGTTGAGGGCGTTATGTCGCAATTGCGTGGGTCGTATCCGGTAAGAACCATCGTAGATACAGGAATTCTATACACTGTTAAAGTGTGGACAAATGATGGCGCGATTACTGCGAGCTGTTCAGGGCCAGACAGAAAAATGGTTATGACACAAGCGCCGTATAGATAATTGAGACACACAATGAAAAGGCTACTACCACTTATCATCTTGCTGTGTTCAACAAACGACCTTGGCGGATTGATCGCAAATACAACAGGTATTCCAATTATAAAGGTTGTCAATTTTAGTCAGTTTAGCGGTCCCACTTTCTTCAGTGGTGGACCACTAGAAACCGGTAATCTGGTTGGTGAAAGCATCACTTGGACTTCAACAGATTCCGGGGCTGTGATTTTTGGTACGGATTTTACCAATGGGTTAAACGGCAACGGAAAATGGTTTCTAAGTAGAAACGGATTTATCGGTCTTAAGAATAGCTTTACTCATATGGACTTTGTTTTTGATCAACCTGTTAATAGTGTTGGGGGTGTAGCGGGTTAAGTGTGAGGTTTTTGTGTCTGATTTCAGAAAGCCACTGATTGTGATTTTTCTTCTTGGTTACGCAAACTATTGCGCAAGTCAAGACATATTTTCATCTATAGTATTCGGGTCTGACCCGTACTATGTGGTTGTTGACGCCGAAAGTCCTTGTGGGATGGAGAAGATTTGTCTAAATGATGTCAATACTCTACAAATCTTCCCGCCAAATCCTACTGGATATATATCATACAAAGATGCTCTCGCTCGAGCGGATACAGGTTCGGCAGACATTTATCAGTTCGCGAAGTACGAATGTAGGGCTAGAACCGATGAATACTGTAAGGACGAAATAAGCATAAAAATACCTAAGGGCTACGTCTATTGTCGGCATCGGGTAGTTATGAATGATTTTTCCAATGCTAGATATCAAACAACAACCCATTTAGATCACGTTGATTTGTCACTTTATGCCGTTGGTGGTGGTGCGCTATCGCCTTGGCACGGCCGTATAGACTTAGTATTGGAAGTAAGTTCCGTACGTGAAAGTTCATATGTTGCAGAAGATGGACGTTGTCTAAATCCATGGAAATGGGTACAACGAGCTGATGGGAAGAATGTTGGTTACACTATGCCTCGAGAATGTTTTGATCCATTAGATTCTATTTTAGATAAGGCATGTAGAGTCTGGGACAACACAGGGACAGCAGGGATTAGAGTTCGTGAACTGTCTCCTCCTAGAAATACTGGAATAGATCCTTTGAATGATTAATTCAGGAAACGCAATTTATTATGTGGAACAGGGGTGATAGAGATGTTGAAATACACAGCAGTCGTCATTTGCTTTCTATTCTCCTCAAGTATAGAGGTATCCGCTGAAGTCACAGAAAGTGATCTTAGAGAAGCGAGAAAATTGGTAGACCAAGAGCATGCTTCCATGAAAGCCTACAGGTTCAATCCTGATTGGGTGGAAGTAATTGATAGTGAAACGCTAGAAAAATTTAACCGAGTTTTAGATTTGCCGTTGACCACAAAATGGTTTCAAGAGAAAGGATGCACTCCCACTGAAAAGAATCCAGCCGGGATGTGCAACAGCTATAGACCAGAAATCGAACCACACCAAATTACGCTGGAATATAGCGAATCATCCCTTGGAGCAAAGCTTATGGTTGACCGGGAAGTTGATCTCCAGGAGCAAAGAAAAGAATCCTATGAAGAGAATCCCAATAGGCAGGCTCTCGATTTATTGGATCAGGAAATGAACCAAAGAGAAGAATCTCAAAAAATCTCGAAAGAATACTACGACAAATTGGTAATGGATAGAGCAGAATTTATAGCAAACGAAAGAGAAGCAAGCGAACTGGAAATGCGACTGAAGGCAGAACAAGAAGCAATGCGTGAAAGAGTGAGGGAAGGTTTGGCGCAGCAAAGAACGTCAGAGCTAGGCGCTCAAACAGCATCAACAGCACAGCGTTCTGCACCGAGTCAGAATAATGATGAAAATGGGACTGGAGTTGGTCATTTCCCAAATTTCGAGGAAGAAAAAGCCGAGATTTTGAGAAAAATGAAAGCAAATGAGCCTCTAGATGGCGATAGACTAGAGCGAATGATAAAGATTTTAGATGGGACTGGCTGAGTGCAAATTTAAGCCTATTGCAGGCGCTTTCCAGACTTCCCCGCACAAGTGGGATTAGTTACCTACTATGTTCCACCGCTCGTTCGGGAACAAAGCTGATCGTGTCCACGGCGGAGGCGTCCGCAGAGCTGATCAGCGGGCCTGACGTCGACGCGGATGGTGTGCCTGATCACGTCTCCACCGGTCGGCAAACCCCGAGTTCGTGATTCAGGATCGGTCTCACGCCGCGACCGAGGCCATGATCGAGGACAGAGTCAACGGCGTTCTGGTGTAAATCGTGGGGGACCCCAACCTATACGGGTACTCGAAGCCGGATTACTTAGAGGCCGTACAATCCTGCCGACGCCGTTCTTGAGACTACTATCATCGCAAATACGCGCAGTTTGATAAACGGCGCGCTGCTTCTTAATCAAGTGCCAGCGATAACCCCCATCGTAGACGGGAAGCGACAGATCGCGACCTATCTCCTGGGATTCTGCATAACGGTGGTGCGCAGCCGCGACTTTGACCCTACGGGCCGGAGTGACCCCTAAGGCAGGTCAAGCGATACCCCAGGGTAGGCAAGTTGTCAAGAAGGCGGCAGCCAAGTAGGGGTAGCGAAGACTTTTAGTTACACTTGTAGTAACAACAATCATAACCTAACTTATATAAATGCAATAAAAACAGAAAGATAGTATTTAATATAGACTCCTATTACCGGCACCATCTCACAGGGGGCCAAAACTCTCTTGCCGCCGCGCATTTTAGTGAGCCTCTGATTAAGTACCACAATGCTCTGGGAATTAATCAGAGGTTCCTTAGAATTCATTCAATACTCCTGACTTTGACGGGCTGTTCTCTTGCCAGATAGCGAATGTCTGGCTTTGTTTTTCGTCTAATGGATTCAACCAGTCGGTTAACTTCAGGTTCAAGAGCACCGTCGCGCATACTTAGGTTGAAAATGTTCATTGATTTGATTTGTGCGGCAACGTCATTTCCTTCGCTCACCCATTCCTCCACCGGCCCTAATTCGCAAATTCTGGCAGGGATAATTATCGGGGACCCGTTCATTTTCGCGTAATGCAATGCAAGAAAGATCTCGTCCCTTACCCAGGAGCTCTTCAGGCTCGCTTCGGACAGCAGGGGAATGAACACATCGGAATTCGCAATAGCTTCTCCCAGCGTCTGAGATATCTCATCCCCAGCTCGCACCCCCTCGATATCCTGGAAGCAACCGAGACCCCGTGCTTCCAGGCCACTTCGAATTGCCTGGGCTTGCTCTCCATCACTGCGCGAATAACTCAGGAAGCAATTGTCTCCCATGGTGTAGGAGGACCTGGCAGCTATCCAGAATATCGGTCCTACGAGACAAAAAATGACTACCGAGAACGCACTTAAAATTACGAAGTTAAGCAAGTCCGCCTCTCTGCTGAGATCAAAAGGGGTAGGGCTGACCACTGCCCCAAATTCCAGCACCGCAAAAATTACAAACAGAACACCGTACTGATTGGCAACCCTGAGCTTTGGCAGCCGCATCTTCCATGTGCGTACGACGTGGCCGAGCAGTAGTAGATCTCTTCTGGGTATCGAAAACCAAAACAATGCATAGGCCAGGCAAAATCCTGTCCAGCCCGAGAATATCCAGAAATGCCAATCCATAAGAACTGCTGGGCCAGGTTTGCGAAAAGCCACATAGTTGATCAGTACGACAATCGCGGTCATTAATGCAACCCGGGTGGTTTGTATCGCATTGAGAACTGGATCCTCTGATTCATGATTTCGAGACAAAAACCATGCGAAGGCGTCCAGCGAGAAAAAAACCGCAACTAAAATGCACGTGAGAGTTGAATATTCGTGCACGGTCCCGGTTCGGGCGAAAATTATAGGAAAAATCAGTGAAAGGGCACAAAGCGCAATATAGAAAATTAGCAGTCGTGGTCTCATTGCTAGTATCCCCCTGTCGCAGCGAGAAGATGTGACAGTAGATCAGGTAGGCCGACCGCAGTAGTCAATGTTTGTTCACGGCCTGGAGTTATCTGCGCGCGATAAGCCGACAACCGGAACGATCCGGCCAAAAACAGCATCAAGAAAAATCCAGTAAGGAGAGTGTTAACAATGGCTTGGTTGGCATAGAGTGACTCTCCGGAAGAGGGTGGCATTAAGCCGAAAATCTGAATTAACAGGCGGGCTGCCGCGGCATAACCCGCAGCGGCTCGGCAGACTCTGTGTCTTTTCAGTTCTTGAAACAGGGTACCCATGGAAAGACCCCTCACAGAGTGTGGGCACGTCTTCCATGCGGAAAACCTTAACACATCGAAGTGGAAATTGAATGGATTTCGTGGGAGGTGGCCCTAATGCTTCCTACACATGAAGCCAACTCAATTACCCAAGTGCCGTGTATTCCAAACCATTTTGAGTCAGGCCGACGAAATCCATCTTGGTCAGATTGAGTTTATGATCCATGACCAATTCGCCCAGGCTGCCCTGAGTAAAGGCACCGTTGTCTAAGAGGTCCGCGGTGAGAGCACTCAGATCCTGCTGGGATGGGGTCTGCCCCACCAGACTGACATAGATCAGATTGACCTCTTCTGTATTACTTGGGTTGACGCCAAGGATCACATCGAAAGCCGCCTGCATCAGGGTTGCGTTGTCGATAGCTATGTTGTCGATAATGTTCAGCCCGATACTCAGGTATTCTTTGTTGTACCAGTCATCCTTACCCAGTACCACGCCGAGCACCTTGGCGATGATGCCGGCGTTGCCATCCAGATCGAAGGCGAGAGAGGTATCGTCGAAGTGCAGACGTTCGTTGTCAATCAATCTGTCTGTGCCGGCGCCAGCCGGCCCGCTAACAGTAAGTTCGCGCTGGTTATTGAGTATTGAGAAATTCGCCATCAAACCACTGAACAGCGCATGATCGAGACCGTCGCCACCCTCCAGCAGGTCGTTTCCATCCAGTCCTTCAAGGGTGTCATTGCCTTCGCCGAACCGGTTATGACATGTTCAGATATCCCCTTGCCGCGCAGCCTGGATCATATGATCGGCGGCCCGGAAAGCCAGCGCCATAATGGTCATGGTGGGTTGTCCGCGCCCGGAGGTGACCAGGCTGCCGCCGTCAACCATGAACAGGTTCGGCACGTCGTGGGCGCGATTGTATCTGTCCACCACCGAGGAGGCGGGGTCGTCTCCCATGCGACAGGTGCCCAGCAGGTGCACACCGCCGGTCTGGCCATTGGCCGCGTAGTTGCCGCTGGAAATCTTGATGGCCCCGGCGGCCTCCATCAGTTCCCGTGAGCGGTCCAGGAAAAAATTCATGGTGGCAAAGTCATCGGGATGATTCATGAAAGTGGTGCGCAAAGCGGGCCGGCCCCACTTGTCTTTAACCTCGGGATCCAGGCTCACGTTGTTTCTGGACAATGGCAGGCTGGTGGTATGTCCATTGAATGAGCAGGTGTGTGAGAACTCCCGCTCCAGGTTCTGCTTGAATTCGCTACCCCAGCTCGCGCCACCAAAGGGGCTGCCGCGCATGGCGAAAGCCATCGGTAAACCTCGCGACAGATGGCGCGCATCGATACCACCGCCGCCGTAGAATCCGTGGCTCGAGTCGATGCTGTAGAAGTCGTGAATTACCCGGGTGGTGGGGACGCTCTTATGGGCATTGATCGGGTGCTCGAACAGGCCGGCGATAGAAGACGAGCCGTTGAACATCAGGTTCTTACCCACCATGCCGCTGCCGTTGGCCAGGCCATCCGGAAAGCGGCTGGATTCGGACAGGAGCAGCAGGCGAGGGGTTTCCGCGCCATTGGCGCATAGCACTACGGCCTTCGCCTTTTGAGCCTGAACAGTGCCATCCTCCTCCCAGTAAACCACTTCGGTTACGCGGCCGTTGCTGTCAGTATCTACCCGCGACACGGTGCAGCCGGTACGTAACTCGCAATTGCCGGACCCCAGAGCCTCGGGGATCATTGCCACGGCGGTGGACGACTTGGCGCCCACTTCGCAACCGAAGCCCAGACAGAAGCCACAGTTAACGCAGCCGGGTCGGCCATTGAGTGTGCCGGATAGGATGGCGTGGGGCTGGGGATAAGCCGTCCAGCCCAGTTTCCTGGCAGCCCGTTCCAGCAGAACGCCCGAGGATTTGACTGCCAGCGGCGGTAGTGGATAGTCCCTGGAGCGGGGCGGGTCCCATGGCCCCTGCAGGCCCGACATGCCGATCTCCCACTCCACCCTGGTGTAGTAGGGTTCCAGCTCTTCGTAGGTGATCGGCCAGTCGGTAAAATTGGTGCCAGGTATCTCACCCCGAACAGAGCGTTCCATGAAATCGATAGGACGCAGGCGCCAGAAGTTGCCCGAGTAGTGAGCGCTGCTGCCACCGACATTGTGCGCGTAACCCAATACGGCCCGGTCGGCAATTTCGGCTTTTTCGTGTTCGTAGCGTCGGAAGGTCTGGGGATGCCCTTTGCGGGGGCCCCAGACCAGCTCTTCGTTCTCAGTCACCGCCCATTCGTCATGGGTAAAGTCGGACGGTTGCAGATAGGGGCCCTGTTCCAGAACGACCGTGGAAAAGCCTGCCATGGACAACTCCCGGGCCACGATTCCGCCGGCAGAACCGGAGCCAACCACGACAAAATCCACTTCTTCACGGGTTGGAAAGGATGCCTGTGCCATGCTTATTCTCCTGTTGCCATGTATTCGGCGTCGTAATGGCCATAGGGTGCCTGCCAGACGTGACGGTCCTCGAAACCTATCAGTTGCCAGCCGATCTGATCCCGGTTGCCACCGTAGGCGGGTGAAGCAAACGTTCCGGCGACGGTCAGATAACGCATGGTGTTAAAGAAAGCGGTTTGTTCGATTCCCCGTAGCAGTGAATCCTGCTGCTCGGCTGTCAGTGTGTAAAATGTGGCGCTGCCGAAAATTGTCTTGCAGGTGGTCAGCAGCTCAGCCAGGCCCTCGCGCATGGTCGGTAGTACCTCTGCGCGACTGCTGCTCAGTATGTTGTCGATAAAATAGATCACTCCCGCTTCCGTAGCACCGGGTGTCTCGTCGGTGGGAATGATTCGTGCCGCAATGGCGGCATATTCCCTGGCCTCCCAGGCGCTCAATGCTGAGAACGGTCGGGCCGACTCCATGGCCGCCTGGGCTTCCTTGCCAGCCGCCAGCAAAGAGGGGATTGTCAGTACCAGCAGCGAATTTTTCGCGTTTTCTGTGGCCGATTTAAGAAACGCACGGCGGCTAAGAGCTTGTTCGTTCAAGTGAGTCTCCCGGGGTGACGGATAACAGGATCAAGGATGCCAATGGCGCCAAGGCGCACTATCTGTTTTGCCTAAGCAAAACCCACGCCACAGCTGTCAATTCAGCGGCGAGCCTTTAATCCCGGGGCATTGGAAAAAATTTGACAGCAGGGAAGCTGGCATGTCCGACCTCATCGGGTGCACTGAGGCTGACGCGCTCCCCGGAATGGTGCGCTGCACAATCCGCCGGGGCCCGTTGTGGGGCTTACCGAGGGCCAGGGCTGCAGTGGGGCCGGGAACCGGCATGATGAGGTGGTTGCTGATACCCGCCTCGAGACGCAGGTTGGCAAACATGTTAATCGCCTGCGCCGACTTGAGTCCGAGGCAGGGCATCAGGCAGTTAACAAACAGCAGCAGTGTCGTGAGTCCACCCACCAGCAAGCCCGGGCCAGCACCGCGGACTGCCGTCTTCGACCCGGGGGCTTTTCCGTAGCGCAAGACCAGCCAGCAGAATGGCAGCACTGCCGGTAACAGCAGGATCGTCACCAGGGAGTAGGCGCCGTAAATGCCCCCCAGCATCATTAATCCCACCGTGATTGCAAAGGCAAGGAGATACATGGGGTCGGTTGCCCGGGCGCGGATCGACTGCATTTCTGGTGAGCTGACGATGGCTTTTGCGGCTTCATTGCCAATGAACAGGGAATGCAGGGTAATGGAAAGCACGGTGAAGGTGATGTACATGGCGTAACTGCTCAGGGCCAGCAGCATGTGGAAAAGAATCCCGCCGGCTATTCCGATATGTCTCAGTCGACGGGACAGCAGCATGACGATCAGAGCGCCTTCAACCAGAAAAGTGCCGTAAATCGCCGAGTAGTCAACCATTGGCCCTTCCAGTAAGCGTAACGGGACCGGCATTTTCTGCCACAGGGCCACGGCGCAGCTGGTAAGGGGGTTGAGAAAATCGGAATTGATCTTGTGGAAGATTCCAAAAAAGTACATGACCAGCAGGGCGCCCTGTCCAACCGGTGCAAAGCGCCGGAAGATTGCCTGCCAGTCACTGCCCCGGGCCCAGGCGGTAAAGAACGAAAGCCAGTATCCAAGCAGCAGGATATTCCTGATCAGGGTGTGATTGGATTGTACCGGTGCCTGCACGACAGCGCTCACGGTACTGACCACCATTAACAACCACAACAGGCGTGCCGATGCCGGTCGAAAAAACAGCGCCAGCGCAGCGCCCAGCAGCACAGCCTGGTCAAGCCCGGTTGAAGCGGTTAAAAGTGTCGACTGGCGTCGATAGCAGGGCGAGAGCATTGACCGCGTCGGCGCCGCCAAGCCGTTTCCCGTCCAGGTCGACAACCATGCCCTCGTCGAGGTTGAAGCCTTGCCGTTCCAGACCGCGGCGACCTTCTTCGTCGTGGCGAAGGTCTTGAAGTTGTACCGATCCGGCGGTCTCCTTCAGTTTAATGAAGTGCACGTAGCGATCGCAGAACGGGCAGTTGCCGTCGTAATAGATAATCACTGACAAGAGGCTGTTTCTCTTTGGCGTAGGGCAACCCGACGTGCCGGTAAATAATCAGGGGTTCTATAGTGTATCGGTTAAATGCGCCAAAACTCTGGTTGAATTGGCGCCGGCAATCTCCTGGCGCAGTGGTCGGAAAAGGATTACGGATCGCCTGCGATAGTGTTATAAATGCCTGCTGTTCCGGGTTGGCGCTGCGGTCGTGCCGGTTTTACTGGCGCACTTTCACACCGCTTCTGGTAAATTGCCCTGTCAGGCCGATGCAGGCCGGCGGCGATGGGCCTGACCAGCCAGCTGCAAGCGGGGACAGAGCATCGTGGGAGCGAATCAGGGGTTCCTCAAGCTGGAGCACTGTCTACGACAAACCAGTGTGAGCAGACCCTGAGGAATCTCCGATTAATTACCCACAGCGTTGCAGCAGTTAATCTCTGTTTCCTGGTTAATTTGTAAAGCACCAATACTGAAAAGCTCTCAAGGCGTACTCCACTCCATGGCACCCAAGATCAGACTGGACGTGAATGCAATCGCCCCCCCTATCCTCCTCGCGGGACTGCTGGCGGCCATGGCGCTGACGGCGCTCGAGTCTCCTCTCTACACCTGGGATCTGGTTCCCTATGTGGCAACCACGCTTGCCGACGCACAGACAGATCCTGAAACGCTGCACCGGGCAACCTACGCGCAACTGCGGGCGACGTTGCCGGCACCGGCCTATGAGTTTCTGACCAGCGGGCCTTACGCTGCCCGGATGGCCGAGGATGCCTTGCAGTTCAGCAGTCAGCTCCCGCTGTACCAGGTCAAGCCCGGCTATATCTGGCTGCTCAGGCTGCTGGACGTTTTCGGGCTGGAGCCGGTTTCCGCAGTCATGCTGCTGTCGCTGCTACCGGGACTGCTTATCGTCCTGTTGCTGTTTGTCTGGGTCCAGCCCCTGACAGGCGCATGGCCGGCACTGGGGATTGCTGCTCTGTTCATCCCCTCGGCGCGACTGGTCGACATCTCCCGGGTGGGGGTGCCGGATAATCTTTCTGCGTTTGTGTTGTTATTGGCCGTGTATGGTATGACCGCCCGACAGTGGCGTTCCGCCAGTTTCGGACTGTTGCTTTTCGCTATAGCGGTACGACTGAATAACATCGTGTTTGTGGCGTCGCTGCTTGCTGTGATGGGGCTGTCTGCCTGCCGGAAGAACAACTGGCGTCCTGACAGAAGCCTGGCGCCGATCGGTTTTGCGCTGGCCGCCAGTGTCAGTGTTTACATGGCTATCGCCATCCGCAACGGCCATCAGTGGTGGAGGCTGTTCCATCATACATTCGTGGCCCCCATTTATGATCTGAACAGCTTTGACGAGTCTTTCTCGGCGCAGGTTTACCTGGATGTGCTCGCCTCTGCAATGGGTCAGATCCTGGCCAGTGGTGCCACGCTGAATACAGTCCTGCCGGTGTTTCTGCTCCTTGGGTCAGTCGCGGCGTTGCTGCCAGGAGCCAGGCGCTCGCCTCTTCTGGGGGTTATGGCTGTCATCCCGCCGACCTTGCTGGTCTACTTTCTGATGTTTCCGTTAGTGCCCGGCTGGGATCGTTTCTTCACGCCTTTCTACGCGCTGGCCGTGGTGTTTGCCTGTGACGCAGCTGCCAAAGAGGGAGGGGACAGACCACGTTTAATCTGAACGGGTTGGCGGTCTGTCAATCCTTCCCCGCTCCGTTCGCTGGCCAAGGGTAAGCTTCCCCAACAAATAGAATATCACCCACGATAAACCACAACTTCTGCAGAAAAACGTGGTCTGTCCCCTGTATTGTTACTGGTTCCTGCCGGGGTTGTAGCGCAGGTACGCAGGCAGATACTGGTAGCCCAGGGCGCGCTGGAAACGTGCTACATATTCTGTGCGGGTGAATGCCGGAAAAGATTCCAGTTGGCAGGTCTTGCCGAGGTCGTTGCGGTAAGTCAGGTAATTGGGCCCGGCATTGTAGGCGGCCGCAATCAGGTTGCGATAGTGTGTCGAGCGCTCCTTGCCTGCCTCTTCGAAGCCGCAATGCCTGGCGATCTGCTCTTCGATATACAGTATGTACTTAAGGCCGGCCTGCAGGTTGGTGCTTGGATCCTGCACCCGCGGCAGGCCCATCTGCTGGCCGGTGGTTGGCAGGACCTGAAAAGCACCGATGGCTCCTGCCGAACTGGGCGAAACGTTCGGATGAAACTGGCTTTCCACGTACATGATCGCAGCGGACAGCTGAAAGCGGGACGCCGGTGAAAGCGTAAGAATCGAATCGCCACCGGCAGTTTTCCAGGCGGCAGGTTGGGCCATGCTGCGTAACTTTTTCCCGCTGCCGAAGCGGCTGTTGCGAAAATCTTCGGGAAAGAAGGACAGCAGGTGGTCCATCAGGCAGCGCTCCACATAAACAATCGGCTGTTCCCTGACCTTGATGCTCCACGGCTGTCGAGCCTGGCCGTCGGCACGCAGAAAGTCTCCGTTGGCTGCGACCTGGCAGGGAGACAGATTGCCATTGGCCATAGCCGTGACCGACCAGCTCAGCAATAACAGGCCCCCAAGGCTGAAAGCCCGGCGGGCAAGCGGATGGTGCAGTATTCTGGCCAGGCGTGGGGCTGAGTTTTTCATAACTGTTCTGGAAAAATACCTTGGTCTGTGGGCGCGCGACTGTGTTTTATTTCACAGCCTGGATTAACTGGCGGTACTCGCCGGGCAAGCTCTGATTGATTACCAACTCGGTGCAGTGGTGCCGGCCAGGCTCCGCCGGGTGGGGCCTGTCGGGTGCCCCTGCGCCGTTGTCGCGCTTGGCAGGGGAGCAACCATTCCCTGCCCAGGTTGCCTGGCAGCAGCGCCCGGCAGACTCATGCAGCGCGTTGTGGTAATTAATCAGAGCTTCCGTTAGCGAAAGGTTCCTCAGGCGATCCAGCGAGCAGGTCTGTGCGAACCAGGACACCTGCAGGGCACATTGCTCGACAGCCGGTTAATCTGTGCTTTCTCAGTCTTTAAGATCGGCAGCGACGGGATGGATGTTACCCAAAGAGATGAAAAGCTACCGGGTGAGAATCTCAGATGCTCGACTGCGCGGGGAGGCTGACTTAGCCCTGGAATAGAAAACGGGGCACTTCGCCGCCGTCTACCGTGACTGTCCCGGTGAACATCTGCAGGGGTCTTACCCAGAGCCCGCCTTCGCCGTAGAGGGGGCGGTACACCACCAGTTCCTCCTCGGTTTCACTGTGCCGTGCCACGCCGATTACCTCATAAAGGTTTCCTTTGTAATGGCGGTATTTGCCGGGTTTCAGCGAAGCGTTATTGTCAGGGACCATGATGGTACTCCAATTTCAGTTCAATGCAGATCTGGCTGCCTCAAGATGCTGTGCTGCGACGGTAAAATCAAATACATCGAGCGCTTCCAGCAAGGCCTGTAACTCAGCGGTACCGGGCGCCCCTGGGGGCAGACCGGCCAGCAGACTTTCGCCGGTATCGGCAGCCGCAGGATTGCTGCCGGCGATTTCCTCCGTCAGTTGATCCAGCAGGGCTGTAAAACCGGATTGATCGAGCTGTCGGGATTCTCCGGCCGGGGCACCGGCCACCTGGACTTTCTCTATGGAGTGGTGCAGTTCCTGAAGCCGCTGTTCAAGGTCGACGAGGACCTCGTCTGTCAGCTCCTCGCCATTCTTCAGCTTTCCTTCCAGAGTGCCCGCCAGTTCGCCGACAGCGTCGGCACCCAGATTATTGGCGATGCCTCGTAACTTGTGTGCCAGCTGGCTGGCGCTTTCGGTCTGTCCCTCTGCCACCATGATTTTCAGTCTTTCGGCACAATTCAGGTAGTCAGTCGCCAGGTCTTTGAGCAGTTTCAGGTACAGACGGCTGTTCCCTCCAACCCGGTTGAGACCTTCCTTGATTCGCAGGCCTGGCAGGAATTCCGGCAGTTCGGCCGGGGCGGGATTGGCGTCCTCCGCCTGGGGTTCCGCCGCTGCGCGATCGCCGGGCGTAATCCATTGCAACAGGTGCCGGAGCAGCTGCTGCGGGTTGATGGGCTTCGGGATGTGATCATTCATTCCGGATCGGGTCGCGCGGGCACGGTCCTGAGCGGAAAAATTTGCGGTTACTGCCAGAACAGGCAGTGCGTCGTGACGCCCGCTGGCGCGAATCGACTCGGTCGCCGTGAATCCGTCCATTACCGGCATCTGCAGATCCATCAGCACGCAGTCATAGGCTTGCTGATTAACCATGGCGACGGCCTGTTTTCCGTCGCTGGCGGTGTCAACCCGGAAACCGGCCTGCCTGAGAATCTCGCTGGCTATCTGAAGATTAATTTCTGAATCGTCCACAACCAGAATCAGCGCTCCCCGAATGGGGGACAGATCTATTTCTTTTTCTTCAGGCTGGGTGTGTTCCAGTTTCGCAGGGGCGGCGTACTGTTCAGGTACCGAGAAGTCAAGATCAAAACTGAATTCACTGCCTTCACCCTCTGTGCTGGTGACCTGAATTTCACCACCCATCAGGTTCGTCAGTTGCTGCGCCGTTGCCAGGCCGAGGCCGGTACCCCCGTAGGCTCGGGTAAAGCTGTTATCGGCCTGTTGAAAGCCCTCGAACAGTTTTTCCAGGTGCAATTCGGCAATTCCGATTCCTGTGTCGGTTATCCGGAAGCGGATTCGCACCGTGGCAGCGGTGCTCTCCATAATCTCCGCAGTCACTGCGATCCGGCCCCTTCTCGTGAACTTGATCCCGTTACCGATCAGGTTGCGCAATACCGTGGCCAGCTTTCTGGCGTCGCCCAGCAAGGTGGCTGGAATCCGGTCATCACAGTCGAAACTGATGGTCAGATCACCCGGCTCACCGAGCTGTTCCCGAGCGGCTAATTCCAGCTCATTCAGCAGGCGCCGCAGATCGAAGGCCTCACTGGTGTATTGCAGTTCGCCAGCCTGCAGCTTGGAAAAGTCCAGGACGCTGTCAATGATGCCTTTCAGGTTGGCGGCCGAGGCGTCGATTTTGGTCAGGTAGTCCCGTTGCTGATCGTCGAGCCCGGTCTGCAGCCCCAGATGAGTCAGGCCGATGATCGCGTTCAGCGGGGTGCGCAACTCATGGCTCATATTGGCAAGGAACTGCTCCTTGATCGCGTTGGCTTCCTGCAGCTTGCGGTTGCTTTGGCGTAAGTCTGCCGTGTGTTCTTCCACGGACACCTCGAGTTTGGCCAGGGTTGCCGTATAGTGGTTGGCCATCAGCACCGCCATCAGTAACACGGTCATGGCAAAGACGATATTGATTGTTGTGGCAGTACCGAGCAAGGCACCGTTCATGAAAATGTCATTGATCAGCGAGATCAGCAGAATCAGCAACAGGGCGGTTAGCGCGGCAGCTTCCCGGTTGCCCCGATAGGCATGCCAGCCCATCAGGCTGGCAGTATAAAGAGCCCAGATTGCCGCCAGATACTGGAAGTAGGGCAGGGTCAGATAATGAATGGCAAACGTCGGGATTACAGCGACCACCAGCGCAAACAACAGGAAAACAACTTTGAAGCTGCGCATTGCCCTGTTGAGGGGAATCCTGGCGATACGGCACAGTACTTCGATGGCAAGAAAGGGCAGCAGGAAAAGCGCCGTATATTCTATTTTTAAGTGCCATAGGAACGCCAGGTCCAGGTTAAAGCGCCACTGGCTGGTTTCCATGGAATACAGCGCGAGGCCAATGGCAAACCAGCCGAACCAGAAAAACTCCCGCATGGCGGGATTGCGACGGGCAATAAAAAGGTGGTACAGCCCGATGGCGAGGTAAAGGGTTGCCATCAGCATATTGGGGACCAGGCTGCGCTCCGTTGCGAGCCGACTCAGGTCTGCTGTCTTGCCCAGTAGAAAGGGTCCCGCGTAGGGCCCGCTGGCACCGCCTGAACCGATGCCTTCATAGCGCCAGACTCGTAATGCGAGTAACAGTTCGCCCCGGTTATTCAGCGCAGTGGGAGGGATCTCATAAATGGCGTGCTGGTTGTAGCGCGGGCTTGCCTCGGGAGGCAATTGACCGATTCCGCCGAGCTTCTGCCCGCCCGCATAGATCTCGTAAGCACTCTCGACAGCGCCCAGCATAATGGCCATGTTGTTCACGGTGTCTGAAAGACCGGGTTGCGTCAGGTCAAGCTGAAGGGTGGTGCGGTACCAGCCCATGCCGCTGTGACCCGGATACCCCTCGGGAGACTGACTCGGTACCGTTACCCGATCCCACTGGCTGTCGTCGAAATCCCTGCCGGCCCAGGCGGGATCGTCTCCCGGCCTGAAGCGCCATTCCCCAGCGACAGAGACGGGCTCGTCCAGGCTGCTGATTTCCAGTTCTGCTCCAGTTATTGACCCAATGACTAATAATTGAAGCAGCAGAGCCAGTATGGATTTCCGGGTCGTTACCATATTACGCTGACAGCACCTCTCCGATTTCTTCCAGCAAAGGCTGTACGCTGGCAAAATCGAAACTGTCCAGCGCTTCACGGGAGCGATTCAGCAGCCGGATGATTTCGGTATTCGACTTCTGCGTGGCCAGCAGTTGATCGACCAGCTCGATCGCCGAGGGGTCCGAGGCCTGTACCGCCTGGTGCAGCTCCACCAGCAGCGCAGCGGGATCCATCCCCTCGCCATCGCTGGTTGCTGCCGTTTCCGGCTGGGTATTAATGAGGTGTCGGGCTGACTCTGCCGCTTCGTCGAGCGCCTCGGCGAGCTGAGTGATCCTGGCGTTACTCACCACTTCGCCGGTGAGAATCAATTCCTCGATGTCTTGTGCACTGCGGCCTATGTTGAAGGCGCCCAGGTTGTTGGCGATGCCACGCAACTTGTGTGCCGTGGCTCTGGCTTCGTCGTTTTTATCCTCTGCCAGCAGAGCGGCCAGCACAGAGGCGGTGTCGGCATACTGATCCAGCAGATCTTTCAGGAGCTGCAGATAGAGCTGCTTATTCCCCGCCAGTCGACTCAATCCCTGGATCGTATCCAGTCCAGGGTAACCGGTCTCCAGCGCCGTATGCTTTTCGGGCGACGCGGAAGTGACAGCCTGCGCTTTCTGCGTCAGCAGATTGGCGCTGTAGTCGCCTGCAGGGATGCATTCTGCCAGCGCCTTGTAAAGCTCCGACGGATCAACCGGCTTGGCGATGTGACCGTTCATGCCGGCTTCTCGTGCTCGCGTCTTGTCTTCGGCCATCACGTTGGCGGTCATCGCCAGAATCGGCAGCGTTTCCGCGCTGATAACCTTGCGGATCGCCCGGGTGGCGGAATAGCCATCCATGCCGGGCATCTGGATATCCATCAGGACGGCATCGTAGTGACCGGCCCGTATTTTCAGGATGGCCTGCTCACCATCGCTGGCAGTATCGTGGACCAGGGGTATCTTGTTGAGCAACTCGCAGGCGATCTGCAGATTAATGTCTGAATCGTCCACCACCAATACCTTTGCCCCTTTTATCGAGGCAAGGTCGCCCGGGCTGGTGGTTGCTTTAACCTGCCGGGTCCGGTTCGAGAGTTCGATGCCGTAGATCTGCAGGATGGCATCCTGGAGCGAAGAGGGTTTTATCGGTTTGGTCAGAAAGGCATCCACCCGATCGAGGTGTTCGCTGCTGGGCAGGGTCCAGGCGGACAGCAGGATGATTTTCGGCGGGCTTGGCATCTGACGGATGGCGAGTGCCACATCCAGGCCGGTCATCCCTGGCATCATCCAGTCCAGCAGGACCACATCGAAACGCTTCTGCGCCTGGATCAGTTCGAGAGCCTGTTCACCACTTTCCGCCAGTGTTACCCGGTAGCCGAAGGCCAGCAGGTACTCCCTGAGAATTATCCGGGTCGGCTCGTTATCATCCACCACCAGGATGTCGAGGCTTTGCGGGGCGGACTCGTGTCTGAGGGGGCGGTTGTCACTCTCTGTCAGATCAAATTCCAGGGTAAAGTGAAAACTGCTTCCTACCCCGGGTTCACTTCGTACTTCGATGGCGCCCCCCATGGCCTGGGTCAATTGCTGGGAGATAGCTAATCCCAGCCCCGTGCCGCCATACTGACGGCTGATGGTGCTGTCGGCCTGTGAAAAGGACTGAAAGAGTCTGCCCTGTTGCTCGGGTGTCATGCCTATGCCGCTGTCCCGTACGTCAAACAGCACGGTCACCCGCTCCCCCGCCCTGGCAATCTGCTTGATCTCCACCACGATATGGCCACGCTCGGTAAACTTGATGGCATTGCCGGCCAGGTTGATCAGAATCTGCCCCAGCCGGGTGGGATCTCCCTCCAGCAGGTCCGGTAATTGTGGGTCGCGGTCAAAAACCAGTTCCAGTTTCTTGGCCTGACAACGCACCATGCAGATGGTCGCCAGATTATCGAGAACCTCGTTAAGGGAAAACGGAATGGTCTCGATCTCCATCTTGCCGGCTTCCAGTTTGGAAAAGTCCAGGATATCGTCAATGATGGTGCGCAGGGCGTTAGCGGCACCGCTTACCTTGGTGAGATAATCCCGCTGCTTACTGTCCAGTTCGGTGTCCAGGCACAGGCCGGTCAGACCAACGATGGCATTCATCGGTGTGCGGATCTCATGGCTCATATTGGCCAGGAAGGTTCCCTTGGTCTGGTTGGCCGCTTCGGCTTCGCGCCGGGATTCTTCGGCCAGCTGAAACAGCTGGGCATTACGGATTGCGGTTCCCAGCTGTGTCACGTACCGCTCGATGGAATCTATCTCATCCTTGTGGAGATCAAATGGCGCCGCGCTGGCATTGAAGAAAATGCAGCCTATTGCCTTTTCTTCAACAGTCAGCGGACACAGCAGGAACGATTTCATTGGGTTGATGCGGTAGATGCGCTGGTCGCCGGCACCGGCTGATTTCACTTCCTCTGCGTTCACCGCTTTGAGGTAGATAGTCTGCCGGTGAACTACCGATGCAGCAATGAAGGTATTGGTCGCGTCCAGCGGCAGACCTTCTTCGACCAGCATCGCCTGCAGGGCCGGGGTCAGTGGTTTTCCCGCCTCCTGGGTCATGTAGAGGCGGCCGTCCTCGGCGTTAATGAGGAACACGCCCATCTGGTCGAAGGTGAATTTCTTTTGCAGTTCGCCATAGAGCGTGTCCATAACCTTGTTCACGTCCAGTGTTGAATTCACGACGCTGGCAATCTGGTTGATGTCCGATATCTCGCTGAACGCATGTTCCAGCTCTGCTGTTCGCTCTTCGACCTTGCTTTCCAGCAGTCGCTCTGATTCCTGTAACTTGACGATTGCCTTGCGCATGCCGTCAGCGGCAGCCGCCAGCCTGCCACCGGATTGCCACATGGAGATCATGACCACGACAGCGAGAACGGAGCTCATGCCGACATCCACATAGAACATCAGATTGTCCGGTACAGTCGGAGTGACAAAAGGTGGGAAGTTGGCGGCGATGCCCCCGGTCAGGAGAAAAGTCAGCGAGATGGCGATAATACGTTGAAGGACCCTGGGGACCACGAAGGGCATGGACATCAAAACCGGCATGATTGCGCACACCAGCATGACGGAATAGAGGCGGGCACCAACCAGGATCACGGCGAGCGCCAGGACGTACCAGATCGCCAGGTTCATCGATACGGAAAAATTGAGGCGGTCCGACCGCAGTGCGTGATGCGACCCGATCGAAAGCGGTAGCAGCACAAAGGTGACCAGCAGCGCGATCAGCCTTGCTACCGGGCTGCCAAAGCTCAACGCCATGGTGATGGCGATAGCATCTACCATTGCCAGCAGTACAGTGGTGGCCAGGGTCAGGCGGGAGAATAACCGCGCTTCTTCACTCACCTGTTGTAACGCAGTTGTCATTCCGCCTGATCCTTTTTATTTTCTTAAGTGGGTAATCTCAGATTGTCTATCATAACTTAAGGAACCACTGATTAATTACCTCAATGCTCTGCGGAGCCTTCAGACAAACCCGCTGGCTTGTGATTAGATTGGGCGCTATTATACGCGGCCACGCAATATCCGGTATCAAAAAGGCGACCTTACTCAGTATGGAACTACCCAGCAGCGGAAAAAATCGTGTGCTCATCGTCGATGACGAGCCAGGTAATATCAAAATTCTGTCAAATGTACTGGCAGGCGACTATGTCATGAGTGTGGCGACCAATGGCAAGCAGGCGCTGGAAATCGCCCGGGTCCAGTCACCGGATATTGTGCTGCTCGATATGGTGATGCCGGAAATGGACGGAATCGAAGTCTGCCAGGCTCTGAAAGCCGATGAATCCACTGCCGATATTCCAGTGATTTTTGTCACCAGCATGAGCGACTCCGCTAACGAAGAACGGGGCCTGGAAGCCGGCGCGGTGGATTACATCAGCAAGCCTATCAGCCCGCCGATCGTGAAGGCGCGAGTAAAAATCCATATCCAGAATTATCTGAGCAAGCGGTTTCTCGAAAATCTGCTTTCATCCCAGACCACCAGTCTCGATGAAGCCAAGGAAGAGGCAAAATCCCTGCTGGTTTTTGTCTGACCTGCTGGTTTTTATCCGAGCAGTTGCTATCGATCAGGCTCCGGCTTCAATCATCTGGTCAATGTACTGAACGAAGCTGCTACGGTAACCGGATTTGCTCTTGTTCCAGAATTGCTTGATGCGCAGTACCGAAATTGCTGCCTGCAGGCGCCGACCCCAAGCCTCGAAATATTCCGGGTCCAGCTTCTTCTTCTGGTATTGCACAAAAACCAGTTCGTTCAGTTCAAACAGCGCCGAAAGATAGCCTTCGAATTTCAGTGTCTCCAGGGGAGTCAGGCTTTCGTTCATGGCGGCCTTCATGCGGATCTCGGCCAGTTCTCCGTTGTAGGATTCGGCTCGAAACTGGATGGCTAATTCCATCACAGAATGGATGCTGGCATCGCGCGTTTCCGCTGCGGTGTGCCGCATCTGCAGGGCCAGGTAAATCAACGAAATAAAAACCCCGATCGAGCCGAGAAAATCTCCCAGTGCTCCCAGTGCGTCCCAATTAAAAGATTCCATGTATTGCTTCTCTGCACCTGTGTTGTGTTTTTGTAAAGGCCGGGTGGCTGTAGGATCAGATCATACACGGAGACGTTGAACAAGTTCTTACTGCCCGCTGTCTGAAACTACCCAGCCCGCAACCGGATTATTCAGCAAGCGTTTTCGCACTCGGGGCTGTACTGGACGGCGATCGGGCTCGGGCCGGTACTGGTACCGGCGGAAACCTTGTGCCTGGGTTGCCCCGCCTGCTCGGGCACCGCAAAAACCCTCTGTATTGCAGGGCTTTGGCTCGGTAAGCGTGCAGACCAGGCAATAATAATCTGCTAGAATCCCGCCTCTTTTTATACCGCCAGGATTTTTGCGGCCAGGAATAGATTCTCCGGACTTTTAAGGGAGGATCGGATTGCGGCCCGGTACCTGGCCTCCGTTCCCCATCGAATGGCGCAGCAAGGTTGAGTTATGGATTTGGTTGAAGAAAAACTGGACGAGCATCACCTGGATGAGACCAAGGTGATGGACGTAGTGGTGCGGTTTGCCGGTGATTCAGGTGATGGCATGCAGCTGACTGGTGCCAATTTCACCCAGGCCACTGCGCTGTATGGCAATGACCTGTCGACCTTTCCGGATTTTCCCGCTGAAATCCGGGCCCCTGCCGGCGCGACGTTTGGCGTTTCAGCCTTCCAGATTTATTTTGGCTCCAATGACATCACTACAGCCGGTGACGCGATTGACGTGCTGGTGGCGATGAACCCGGCCGCGCTGGTCACCAATCTGCCAACTCTTATTGATGGCGGTCTGGTAATCATTGATACCGGCGCTTTTACCGAGAAAAACCTCGCCAAAGCCAAATATCAGGCTAATCCCCTGGAAGACGGCTCTCTGAATGAGTACCGGGTACTGGCCATCGACATATCCAAGCATGTACTGGCAGCCGTTGAGCCCTATAACCTCGGCCATAAGGCGGCACTGCGTTGCAAGAACATGTGGACGCTGGGGCTGGTCATGTGGCTTTTCGATCGGGACCGGTCGGCCACTATCGAGGGATTGAAAAAGAAGTTCGCCCGGCAACCGGAAATCGCCGAAGCCAATATAGCCGCACTCAATGCCGGGCACGCCTTTGGCGAAACCGCCGAGCTGCCCTCTGGTATCCATGTTTACAAGATTCCTCCGGCGAAAGTGCCGCCAGGCACGTACCGGAATATCACCGGCACCACGGCGCTGGCCTGGGGGCTGATCGCTGCCAGTGAGCTGGCTGAAATCGATATACTGTTTGCCTCCTACCCCATTACGCCGGCGTCCAATCTGTTGCATGAGTTGGCTAACAGGAAGAATTTTCGGGTCAGTACTTTTCAGGCTGAAGATGAGATTGCCGCCGCCTGCGCCGCGATAGGTGCCTCTTTTGCCGGTAATCTGGGCGTGACTTCCAGTGCCGGCCCCGGCATTGCGCTTAAAGCGGAAAGTATCGCCCTGGCGGCGGCTACGGAACTCCCCCTGGTAGTTGTCAACACCCAGCGTGGAGGACCCTCAACCGGTCTGCCTACCAAGACCGAGCAGTCTGATCTGAACATGGCCCTGGCCGGTCGCCATGGAGATACGCCAATCGCGGTTATCGCCGCCAGCAGCCCCACGGACTGTTTCGATGTGGCGATCGAGGCAGCGCGCCTGGCCATCAAATACATGACACCGGTCATGCTGCTGTCGGACGGGTACCTGGCCAATGCGGCCGAGCCATGGCAAATACCCGACGTGGACTCGTTGACGCCGTTTCCTGTCAAATTTCAGCAGCCGGTGGAGGATTTCCGGCCTTCGCAGCGGGATGCAGTTTCCCTGGCGCGGGTCTGGCCCAGGCCGGGAACGCCCGGTCTGGAGCACCGGATCGGCGGTATCGAGCGCAGCTATGACACCGGGGATATCTCATACGACCCGGCCAATCACCAGAAAATGACTGATCTGCGGCAGGCCAAAATCCAGGGTATTGCCGAGGATATCCCGCTGCAGCAGGTAAACCTGGGCGGGTCGACCGGCAGGCTCGCGGTGGTTGGCTGGGGTTCCACTTACGGCGCTATTCACCAGGCGGTAAAACGCTGCCGTGCAGAAGGCCTGGATGTGGCTCACATCCACGTGCGTTATCTCAGCCCACTGCCGAAGAACCTCGGCGAGTTGTTGAAAGGATACGAACGGGTACTGATACCTGAAATGAATACCGGGCAGTTGATCTCGCTGATTCGTTCCGAATACCTGCTGGATGCGCAAGGCATCAATAAAGTATCGGGACAACCGTTCAAAATAGGTGAAATCATGGCAGCCATCCACCAGGAATTCGCGGAGACTAGGTAACTGAAATGAACCAGGCATTACCCAAACTCACACTGAAGGATTATTCGACTGATCAGGAAGTTCGCTGGTGTCCGGGTTGTGGAGATTATGCAATCCTGAAAACCGTGCAAAAGCTGATGCCGGAACTCGGTGCGCCGAAAGAAAACCAGGTTTTCGTTTCCGGTATCGGCTGCTCTTCCCGGTTTCCCTATTACATGAATACTTACGGATTCCACACCATACATGGTCGGGCTCCGGCTATCGCCTCCGGCGTGAAGCTTGCCAATCCCGAACTTGATGTCTGGGTGGTTACCGGTGATGGAGACGGTTTCAGTATCGGTGGCAATCATATGCTGCATGTATTGCGGCGTAATATTGATCTGCAGATTCTGTTGTTCAACAACGAAATTTACGGGCTCACCAAGGGGCAGTATTCCCCTACATCAAAGAAAGGCACCAGGTCTCCTTCTTCGCCTGCCGGGTCGATAGATCTGCCGTTGTCACCCTGTGAAGTCGCGCTGGCGGCGGGAGCGACTTTCGTCGCGCGGTCCATTGATACCGAAGCCAGGCATCTGACTTCCTGTATCCGACGCAGTTACGAACACAAAGGCGCCTCGTTCGTGGAGATCCTGCAGAACTGCCCGATTTATAACGATGGTGTGTTTGACAAAGTCAAAGATAAGAAGAGCGCGGCTGATAGCCGGATCGCAGTGGAACATGGCAAACCCCTTATTTTCGGGACGGAGCGTGACAAGGGTATTCGTCTCAACAACCGGACGCTGAACCTGGAAGTGGTAGAACTGGGCAGGGGCGGTATCGACGAGGATGATCTGCTGGTACACGACGAAGGCAGCAAGGTCATCGCCCAGTTGTTGAGCACCATGGGCGGTCCGGATTTTCCAGTGGCGGTCGGCGTACTCTACAGTGCGCGCAAAGACAGTTACGTGGAAGATGTCAGGGAACACCAGGACGCCATCCGCAGCCGAGAGCGAGGCGATCTCAAACAGCTGCTGCACAGTGGTAATACCTGGACCGTGGGCTGAGCAGACGCCCGGTTCCACCGCCGTATACAGCAAATTAAAGATTTGCTACGCTGCTGGCTGTCAGGAATTCCGGGAGCGCACTTGAACCTCCGAGTAATTGTTGCGGTGTGAAGCAGCATTTTGAGGTTTACCAGGTTACGCCCCGGGCAGTTCTGCTCGGAGATAATTATGGCAAACAAAAAAAACGAATCGCCGGCCAACCCTTCGCGACGTAACCTGCTCAAGAGCGCCGGACTTGTCGGTGCTGCCGTTGCTGGCAGTGGCGCCGCCGCCCAGGCGGTAACAGGTCAGGCTCCGGGGCGACCCGAGGCACAGCCGCGCAGTCGGGAAGCCCTGGAAGTCTTAACCGCTGCCGAGGCTGAGACCCTGGAGGCAATCACCGATCGCATTCTGCCCTCGGATGAAAACGGTCCCGGCGCCAGGGAGGCCAGGGCAGTCCACTATATTGATCGATCCCTGGCCTCTGATAATGCCTCGGCCCGGGGCAACTACGCCGCCGGCCTGGCGGCCGTCGACGACTACGCCCGTAAACTGCATGGACACCCCTTTCATGTGCTGTCGCCAGAGTTGCAGGACACGGTTCTGCTCACTGTCATCCAGGGGCAGGTGCCCGGGTTCAATCCCAGTGGCGGCGGGTTCTTCAACATGGTCAGAAGTCACACCCTCGAGGGGACTTTCAGCGATCCTTATTACGGTGGCAACCAGGATTTCATCGGCTGGGACATGCTGCGCTATCCGGGGGTCAGAATTGGTGTTTCAGAAAACGATGTGGCGCTGGGAGGCAATCTGGCACCGGCCCACCAGTCGGCCTATGACATTCCGACATTTACCAAGGTGATCGCATCGACGGGGAGGCGCGGCAATGGCAATTAATCTACCCAGGACCGATGTCGTGGTGGTTGGTCTCGGCGCGGCCGGCGGTGTGGGTGTACTGCCGCTGACACAGGCCGGTCTCAAAGTGATTGGTCTGGAAGCCGGTGGCTGGTTGAGCTCCCGAGATTTTGCACCCGACGAACTGCGTAATAATAAGCGTAACTGGCCCCAGACGGTTCAGAAAGCGGCGCAGGAAGCGCCCACAGTACGCGCGTACTCGAACACTACGGCAAAGCAGGGAGGACACCCGATGATGAATGCCGTCGGGGGTACCAGCATGCACTACTGGGCCCAGAGCTGGCGGCTGAACCCCTGGGATTTCAAGGTGGTCAGCGAGACTACTCGTCGTTATGGCGCATCCCGCCTTCCTGCCAATTCCACAGTGGAAGACTGGCCGCTGGATTACAACGAGCTGGAACCCTATTACGATATTGTGGAACGAACGGTGGGGATTTCCGGTAAGGCGGGCAATATCCAGGGGCAGATCGATAAGCGTGGAAACATTTTCGAGGGCCCCCGGCAGCGCGAATACCCGATGAAGGCGTTACGCAGTTCGCCATTTACCGAATTGATGACTGGCGCGGCGCGGCGCCTGAGTTTGAATCCCTTTCAGGGACCGGCGGCGATCGCTACCGAACCCTATGATGGCCGGTCTCCCTGTCTTTACCATGGATTCTGCAACAAGGGCGGCTGTCACGTGCAGGCGAAGAGCTCAACGGCGTTCACCACGGTGCCGAAAGCGATGGAAACTGGCAACCTCGAGGTTGTCACCCATGCTCGCGTAACCAAGGTGGTGGTCAGTAATGGCAAGGTTACCGGCGTTGAATACCTACGAGGTAACGAGTTTTATTTTCAACCGGCTGATGTGGTTTTTCTCGCCAGTTATGCGTACGAGAATACACGTCTTCTGTTGCTATCCAAATCGCGGGAATTCCCCAATGGAGTAGCCAATAACAGCGGGCAGGTGGGGCGCCACTACATGAGTCATCACCAGGGTGCCCCGGTCACCGCGCTGTTTCCTCATGATCTGAAGAACTGGTATGGGTTGCCGGCCCAGGGTGTGGCGGTCGACGAGTGGGCGGACGATAATTTCGATCATGCCGCAGTGGACTTTATCGGCGGTGCCAATCTCTGGGTGCACACCGATCGACGACCCATGACGGCAGCAAACATGAGTACTTTTAATCTGGTACCTCGAAACTGGGGTTCGGAATGGAAGAAATTCATCATGGAGAACGCCGACCGGACCAACAGCTCCTATATTCAGAAGACCACCCTGCCTTACGAGCACAATTACCTTGATCTTGACCCGGCGGTCAAGGATCCGCTGGGCTTGCCGGTGACACGTATCACCGCCCGGTATGGCGAAAATGAGCTGAAAATTGCCGAGTATGCGCAGGATAAAATGGAGCAGTGGTACCGGGAAGCCGGCGCCATCCGGGTTGTTCGCAGCGGTCTTGGCAGCGTGATGGGCGCCAGTACACACGCCTATGGCGGCACGCGGATGGGGGACAACCCGGAAACCAATGTGACTGACAGGTGGGGATTTACCCACGAAGTACCCAACCTTGGTATCCTCGGTGCTTCCGTCATGGGGACCAGTGGTTCGCGTAATCCGACGCTGACTGCCCAGGCACTGGCCTGGCGAACGGCTGAGCACCTGGTGCGCAACTGGCGGTCCATTACATCCTGATCAGGGCGCCCGCTGGGCGAGGATAAGCTCTGCCCATGGCGTTAGCACCGGCAAATCATCGATTCGGCCTGACGTTTATCATCCTGGTTGTGCTGATCGATGCTATCGGCTTCGGCATTATCCTGCCGGTAATGCCCAGTCTGATCATCGGGCTCACCGGCGTCACGCTGTCCGAGGCCTCGCGCCTCGGTGGCTGGCTGCTGTTCACCTATGCGGCAATGCAGTTTTTTTTCGCGCCGGTGATGGGGAACCTAAGTGACCGATTCGGGCGCCGGCCGGTCCTGTTGTTCGCCCTGCTGGCGCTGGGGCTGGATTACCTGTTGATGGCCTTTGCTCCCACCATTGGCTGGCTGTTTCTGGGGCGTCTCATTGCCGGCATCACCGGGTCTACCTTTTCCATTGCCTATGCCTACGTCACCGATACCACGGACGTTGAGAAACGGGCGCAGGCATTTGGCCTGGTGGGTGCGGCGTTTGGCGGCGGGTTTATTCTTGGGCCGGTTATCGGGGGCCTGATGGGCGAATTTGGTGACCGCATTCCGTTTTATGCGGCGGCCGTCCTGGCGCTTATCAATGTGGTGTATGGTTACCTGGTGCTGGGTGAGTCGCTGGCCAGGGAAAATCGTCGTCCTTTTGAACTGAGGCGGGCCAACCCGCTGGGCGCGTTGTTACAGATGCGCAGATTTCCTCTGGTCTCAGGCCTGGCCACGGCCTATGTCCTGTACATGCTGGGACACAATGCGCTGCCGTCCACCTGGACCTACTTTACGATCGAAAAATTTTCCTGGTCGGAGGCCCAGATCGGACTGTCGCTGGGATTTGCCGGCATCTTCATGATTCTGATCCAGGCTGGCCTCATTCGCTGGGCGATTCCCACCTTTGGCGCATTCCGGGCCGGCGTTTTCGGCATGCTGGCTGTCATGCTGGGATTCTGCGGCTATGCCCTGGCGCAGTCCGGCTGGCAGCTGTACCCCTTTCTGGCCATAGCCTCGATCTCTGGCTTTGTCGGGCCCTCTTTCCAGGTCATCCTGACCAATGAGGTGCCTGCCAATGCCCAGGGTGAGCTGCAGGGGGCGCTCAGCAGTATCACCAGCCTGACTTCGATAGTCGGGCCGGTTATGATGACGCAACTGTTCGCCCGTTTCACAGCGGAATCCGCAGGTTTTTACTTTCCCGGTGTTTCTTTCCTGGCCGCGGCACTGTTGACTGGCATTTGTCTGTTGATATTCAGCTCGGTGGTTTTGAAGCATGATTTAACCAGGCTGGGGTGTCGGCAGAAAGCGCCACCTGACCGGCCCTGAAGACTGTCCCGGTTACTTTGCCGGGTTCGGAGAGGGAGCCCAACTTTCTGATTTAGAAAGATAAAAAATCAGAATGCCGGCTTTCGCCAGAGGCTTCAGCGGGCGCTGTTTTGGCTTGACAGGCCCCGGGCTTAGTGGTTACATCGTCCCTCCGCCTTAACAAGAATCTGAAGAACTTCTAGAAGGGTTTAACTATGAAAATAAAAGGGCTGCTCGTAGCAATCGCAGTTGTAGTTGCCGGGTGTTCCCCGGCGGAGCAGGAGTCTGTGCTGGTCACCCGGCAGGCTTCCAACGTCGTACACGCCGCCGAAGCTGGTAGTAACATTCCCCGCACTCCAAGCGGCAAGCCGGACCTGAACGGTATCTGGCAGGCCCTTATGAATGCCAACGATAACCTGGAACCGGCTGCTCCGAAAGCGGCGTACCAACTGGTGCCAGGTGATTTCGTCCCGGTGCCGGCCCCGGAGATTGTTGCCATGGGGGCTGTCGGTGCTGTCCCTGCGAGTTTCGGGGTGGTGGAAGGTGGCACTATCCCTTACAAGCCTGAAGCGCTGGCGCGGCGTAATGAGAACCGTGACAACTGGTTGACCCGCGATCCGGAAATCAAGTGCTACATGCCGGGTGTGCCCAGGGCTAACTACATGCCGCATCCGTTTCAGATCTTTCAGAGTGATAGCGCCTTTTTTATGGCCTACTCGTTTGCCGGTGCCGTGCGCAACGTGTTCCTGGCAGATCCTGGTCCCGCACCACTGGATTCCTGGATGGGGCAGTCCTACGGATACTGGGATGGCGATACGTTCGTAGTGGAAGTAACCGGCCTCGACGACCGCACCTGGTTTGACCGGGCAGGTAACTACCACTCTTATGAGTTGAAAGTTATCGAGCGCTACACCATGGTTGATGAAAACGTCATCGAGTACGAGGCGACCATGGAAGATCCTCAGGTGTTCGAGCGGCCCTGGAGCATTAAACTGCCACTTTACCGCCGCCTCGAAGAGGGCTACGAACTGCCACAATTCAAGTGTGTCGAGTTTGTTGAAGAGTTGATGTACGGACAATACCGCAAAGGCGGGGAATTTGAGCAACGCCTGCGCGAGGAAATGGCCGAGGAACAGAATCAGTAAGCTGAATCGAAACTGAATAAAGACCCGCGGTAAGAGCAATTTTGGTAATTACGCGGGTCTTTATATACAATGTTTTGTATCTGGTCGCAAAGAGCTTCCACCGCTACTTGAAGTGGTGTAAAACTGGCCTTATATCTATCGTAGAGTTATTGTGAGGGTTGATCAGAACCGGCTTTGGCAGTGCTGGTTTTAAAAAACCTCTTCGTAACCCTCAGTAGTTTCAGTAAATTGACCAGTTTTTGTTAGCGAATTTTTGTTAATTTTTATTTGATAATAGAGACGAAAAGTCTTTCCAACGGGCAAGCCGGATATCTGAAGACCCAACTGGACGGGTCGATACCACAAGGGCTGAGGTCAGCTTGACGTGGGGCACCAAGGACAGTCGGGATAGCTCGCCGCCCAGGATTCATGAGAGAAGGGGTAAACCTATGAAAATCAAGTTACTTACAGCAGCCGCTGTTGCCGCGGTCGGTGTCATGGCACTCAAGACGCCTGCCACTGCACATCACGCATTTTCTGCTGAGTTTGACGCGAACCTGCCTGTAAGGCTGGGTGGTCCTATCACCCGAGTTGAGTGGATTAACCCGCATACCTGGATTCACCTGGATAATAATGATCCGGAAAGCACCGAAGATCCGGGCCCATGGATGGTTGAAGGGGGTACACCAAACACTTTGTTGCGTCGGGGTATCAACCGAAACTCACTGCAACTGGGCACTGATATCGTTGTGACTGGTTATCAAAGTAAAGACCGCCTGTGCGAGCCTACCTGCCGCGCCAATGGCCGGGATATTACCTTCCCTGACGGACGTAAGCTTTTCATGGGTTCCTCTGGTACCGGCGCGCCTCGCGACGGATCAGACCCGACCGATGGCCAGTAGCTTTCGGTAAACCAGACAGGACCTGTTCAACGCTTTCCTGTCCGGGAGCATCTCTGAAAGCCCGCCCCGCTTCTGCGAGGCGGGCTTTTTTTCTTAGTCTTGTTCTTAGTCTGAGTCATTGGAAGTTCGGCACCTGGATGACCCTTCTGGCGTGTGTCATGCTCAACATGTTGACTGGCATGTTTCGTTTGACGTGGGGGACAGTCCAATAGCCGGATCACAGGGACCATGGGCTGAGGCGGGGAGACGCCCTCAATGTGAAGATGGTAACTGAATTACGATCAGGTGGCGGGTAGGCGACCAGCGCGCTGTGGCAAGTTGTTGAGAGGGTGGCCGGGTGCTATCGAGGCGCCAAAACCCGTGGCTGCGGATAACGCAATGGCCGGACAACAATTCCCGGCTTTACTGGCCACTTTCTGCCGGGAACGGCGGCAAAACTGACTCTATGTCCCGATCATACTCGACACTTTCGCTGAACACGGTCGAGCCGGTGTAAAATCCGGCGGTGTATAACCTGACTTCAACGTCCCGACCGCTGCGATTTTCCCAGAACCAGCCGTGTATGCCCGCAAAGGGTGCATGGTAGGAGCCGGCCTTGGCCGCCGCGTTTCCCTGCTCGAAGCTCTCCGCATACTCTTCTCCCAGCCCTGCTGGTTCGGCATGCATGTCGTAATATACCTCGGCATCAGCTTCCCAGCTGAATACCAGCGGGGCGTCCAGATCCATACTGTATTTGTATTCCACAGACTGAAAAGGTTCCAGATAGAACGCCACGTAATCGCTTCGGTGAGGTTGAAGCTCTGCTTCCAGTGGCTGCTCCTCAGCCTGGGACAGGCCGGTAATGCCCAGTAATTGCCCGATTCGAAACGGGTCGTAACCGAACTCCGCAGGCAGGATGGCGCCGAACAGGACAATCAAGGCCACCCCGACCGCTATCAGTGCTGCGGTGAAAAGGGCTTTCGGGTTGGGCGCTTGGGCGACTTGTTCATCGGTATTCACAGGAATGCTCCGTGGCAGGGGGTTACAGGTAGGCGGGCACCAGGAAAAAAGCAGCCAGCTGGTAGCCGGCCAGAACAAAGCCACCGGTCATCAGTGCGGTATTAGTGGTGACTGCGTGTCTGAGATAGCTGCTGCTGGTGCGCCAGGCGCTGAGGAATATGAATATTGCTGACAGAGCCAGAACCTGGCCGATCTCTACTCCGACATTAAAGCTGATGATGTTGGTAATCAGGCCGTTGTTGGACAGTTCGTATTCCTGCAGTTTGGTGGCCAGCCCCAGGCCGTGGAACAGCCCGAATACGAATACGGCAATGCGCGTGCTGGGCTGAAAGGGCAACAGCCTGAAACCACCCAGGTTCTCGAAGGCCTTGTAGACGATAGACAGGCCTATGACCGCGTCAATGAGGTAGGCGTTGACCTGCCAGTTGGCCAGTACACCGGTGAGCAGGGTGATGCTGTGGCCCAGGGCGAAAAGGGTGACATACTGCACCACATGCCGTGGCCGGTAGAGGAAAAAGATCACCCCGACCAGAAACAGCAGATGGTCGTAGCCGGTTACCATGTGCTTGGCACCCAGATAGATAAACGGCAGCACTGCCGGCCCATCGACGCCCAGGACAAAACTGGCGTCATCACTGGCAATAGTATGGGCTAAAGCCTGGGAACTGAGCAGCAGAGCCCCGCCAAGCCAGGCTGCGCGGTGGCCGGTAGCCAGGCTTCCTGGCCTGTCCATTATTGAATTGATCCCTGAGGCTCTCCGTCCACGAAGCGGGAAATGATATCGGGATTATAGGACTGGTGACAGGCACGACAGACGCTGTACAGTTGCGCCCCCGCCTGGAAAAAGTCTTCTTCGTGCTGACGCTGGGCGGCGTCCATGGCCATCAGACCGGCGTCGACAATGCCCTCTGCGTAGATCAACCAGGCATCTTCATCCATTGCCCTGCCTGGCAAGGCCAGCAGGTTGCCGGATTCAGCCACCACGGCGGCCTGCGCTCTTACGTAGTCCCAGCCCTCGTCGGTAGTGGGATAGAGCTCTTCGTACCCGGCACTGCTTTCAATCCAGCCAGCATTATCCCACAGGGAATCCGCCGCTGGTTCGATTACCATAGCCATCAGGTCCGCCATGGAAAGAGAGGTATTGAAACTGCCCTCGGTGGCGTTGCTGGCGACGGAGTTCTCCTCGGCTGGGGTACAGGCCAGCAGGAGCGCAGTGAGACCGCAGGCGGCGAAAAATCTGGAGACGGCGGATAAAGATTTTTTCATGGGCAAAAAATTCCTTGTCTGGCGGCACGGGGCCTTGATAGTCAGGCGGCAGCAATACGCTGGTTTTTCCAGTATGATACTCCTATTATTCGAGCAATTCAGGCAAAGTTAAACCCCGAATGAGCAATCTTTATCCAGTATCAAAATCACTCCCGATGGCCTTTACCGGCCGGTTGGCGGCAATACTTCTGGTAAGCGCCTGGCTGACCATTCTGGCAACCACGGCGGTCCATGCCCAGTCGGGCGTGGAAGTGCAGGAAACCCCGGATGGAGGAATTCACCCCCGCCTGCTTCAGGATGCCGATGGCAATGTCCATCTGCTGTATTTTCGCAAGCGCAGCAATAATCCCCGAGCCCGCGAGGGCGACCTGTTTTACCGGCAATACGATGCTGCCTCCTTCGGCTGGGGTCCGGCACGCCGTGTATCCAGTCAGTCGTTTAACCACGCGGACCCTATTTACAGGGCTAATTTTGCCGTGGATGCTGCCGGGCGTGTCCACGTTGTGTGGTACGAGTCCCGACCGTCGCAGTTCTTTTACACGCGGTCAAATGTTGAACGCAGCGAATTTGAACCACGCCGGACCATGGTGGAGGAAAACCTGGTGGGAGTTGATGCCGGTGCGGATATTGCCGCGCTGGGCAGCAGCGTAGCCATAAGCTGGGCGGCGGGAGAGCTTGCACGGGAAGATGAGCGGACCGTCTACACAAGAATTTCCCGGAACAATGGTGACTCGTTTACTCCGGAATTACAGATTGGTGATACAGCATTGGGTGCCTGTGCGTGCTGCAGCCTGGCGCTCGATTACCAGACACCTGACCGGTTTGAGGTCGCCTACCGGTCGGCCATTGACGGCGTCGGGCGGCATATGCAGCTGCTGACGGTGGAGTTGCCGGCGACGGGTGATGTTGAAACTGCTTATGCCGATCTGTATGAGCTGCAGAAGTGGGATCTGTCAGCCTGCCCGGTAAGCACCAACGACATCGCCAGAGATTATCAGCAGGACAACTGGCTGGTCTTCGAAACAGAAAGCCGTATCGTGCAGATGAACCTGAACTCAGGTGAGGAACCCGCGCTGGTTGCCGAACCGGCAACCAGAACCCGGCAGAAGAATCCAAGTATTGCCTTCAGCAGCGATGGTTACAAGTTAATCGCCTGGGGTGAGGGTGTCAGTTTCACGCGCGGGGGGAACCTCAACTGGCAGCTGTTCGACGCCGAGGGTAATCCCGTACCGGCGCCCGGGCAACCGGCGATCATGATTCCTAACAACAGTGCTCCCGCTGCCACAATCACGCCATCCGGTTCATTCCTGATTCTTTATTAGCCGGCGCGTTATCAGCCGGGTTGCCCGATTGTCATTCGGTACTGGCTGTCAGCGGGGACGTGGCGGCAGCGACTGCTGCCGGAGCAACTCCAGTTCCAGTTGATCAAACTGCCGGCTGGTTTGCTGCTGCAGCTGCCGCCGCTGAGACGCCAGCCGCTCACTCTGGCGCCGGCTTTCACTGTCACGCAACTGTTGCTGTTGCCAGTTATTCCACTGTGTTTGTGCGCTGACTGAAGGTTCGGTTAATCGGATGTGACCGTAGGCGGCCAGCACCGAGTCGGTAGCCCTTGCCAGGGCGTTTTCGCCACACAGGTATTCAATGTCTATCAGATATCCCAGCAGGACTTCGCTGGCGCCTCCACTGTCCCCGTCGTTGCGGCGGGGTGTCTCAATCTCGCTGGCGATAAAGTCATCGCGCCAGCGTTTGGCGGCTGCGCAATTTTCCAGGTAGGTCCTCAGCAGTTCGCCGTCGACTGCCTGCCGGAAGGTCTCGCAGGAATCCTGGTCCCCGGGTTCAGTCAGGCAGGCGGACGCCAGCGTATCGAGTTGTTGCAGGGAGGCCCGAACCTGCTGGAGGCTGGCAGTCGGGTCTGCTGTATCTGTTGTTTGCGAAAGCGCGGGGGGAGTGGCAAGAATCAGCAACACTGCCAGCGCCAGATTCCCCGGACCGGTAAGAATATCCCGCGCTGCTTTTACCATGAGCTGTTCTCCCAACCTGTGGAAAGAGGACCGGGAGGTCAGCTCCCGATCAGGATGGACATCAGGCGTAACCGGCTTTAACAAAACGTTTATCCCACTTTTTAAAACGCTTGCTGCAGTACTTCTCCAATTGCTTGTAGTTGGAAAAGAAATATTCGGAGGCTTCTTCTATGGATTCATCAAATTCGCAGTAATCATTGTCGTATTCGCGGCACACCATCGGTCGCTGTTCATAGATCTGGCACGCGCCATCCTGACCGAGATGAGCGCAGGCGCTGTGCACATGCAGAAACCAGCCGTCGGCATCTTTAAAGACGTTGATGTTTTCGTGAGACACCTGCCATAACAGATGATCGAAATCATAGATGGACTTGGGGGTGGGAATTTTCTGATTAATGGAATTGCAGCAAATGGACTTTTTGCACCGGGCGCATTTTTTATCGATAGCGACCGATTTGCTTTCAGTGATATCAACGTAGTTAATTTTATTCCTGGAATTCATGCTCGTGGCCGGCAGGTTTTTAAAGACAGGATAGTTTACCAGCTGCCGGCCCGGAAGGCAGTATGGTAGAGAATTTTGCCCCTGCCAGGCCTCAATGCCAGTGGGCAGGAGAGACCACGACCGCTATCGCCGCCCGGTACAGTCGGGTCTGTTTGCAGCCCGGCTTTACAAGACCCGGGTCAGTGGCGAGAATGGGCCCAGAACTTCATTCTTTAGAAAGCTGCCACAGGTGAAAATTCCGTGCTCAAGACAACGCCATCAAAATTCAGTTCCGGTCTTTTCCTGGCAGTGAGCATCCTGTTGGTGAGCGCCTGTACGCAGGAGGGGGTCGGCCGCGATGAAGTGCTGCTGCTACAACCAGATCAGCCACCAGCGTCGGGCATCCGCATTGAATCCATATCGACCAAGCCCTGGCTGGTTACCGGGGGCGACGTGCTGGTGCAGGTCGATTGGGAGCAGCAGCCGGTTGGCCTGCGTATCGAATTAAATGGCGAAGATGTCACCGCATCCCTCCGTGAGTCGCCGGATACCGGGAAGCTGACTGGGTTGCTCACGGGGCTGCCGGAGGGCCACAGCAGAATCGTTGCCAGGGCCGGAGCTGGCAGCAATGCAGACGCTGGTGCAACTGTCGCTACCCTCGACCTCACCAACTATCCGATCAGCGGCCCGATCATCTCCGGACCCCACGAACAGCCATTCTACTGCCAGACCCAGGAATTCCAGCTGGTTACCGGCGAGACACTGGGCCGTCCCCTGGATTCCAACTGCTCCGTGGAAACCCGCGTGGACTACGTTTACTTTTCTACATCGACCGACAGCTTTCTGCCGATGCCGGAACCAACGGGTGGGCCTCTGCCAGCCGATGTGTCGACTGTGACATTGCCCGATGGGCATTCCCTGCCATTCGTCGTGCGCGTAGAAACCGGCACCGTGAATCGGGCTATCTATGAAATTGCCATGCTCCATATTCCAGACTCCGGTGAGCCTGACCCCTGGACCCCCAGCGAAGGCTGGAATGGCAAGCTGGTCTATACCCATGGAGGAGGTTGCCGCAGCGGTTGGTATCAACAGGGTGATCGTACGGGCGGCGTGTTACGCAAGGGGCTGCTGGAGATGGGGTATGCCATCACTTCGGCCAGCCTGAACGTATTCGGCCAGAACTGTAATGATCTGCTGGCGTCGGAAACCCATATCATGGTGAAGGAACGCTTTATCGAACACTACGGTAAACCCGTTTACACAATAGGAACTGGCGGTTCAGGTGGTTCGTACCAGAGTCATCAGACAGCGGATAACTACCCGGGCGTTTTCGACGGCATTATTGTGTCTTCAAGCTTTCCTGACGTTGCCTCCGCCACGATTTTCACGCTGGCCGACGCGCGGCTGCTGCATTACTACTTCACCCAGGTGGAGCCGGACGGTTTTACCGTCGAGCAGCAACGCGCAGTCGCCGGGTTCGGTTCCTGGGGCAGCATAGCCAACCTTGCCCGTGGCGCCGCGCGACTGGACCCGATCTACGCGATCGACGCGCCACTGGAGGAGCAGGGTGGCGAAGTCAGCATTGAGGCGCTGCAGTCGCGCCGCTATGGGCCCACCTTTCAAAGCGGTGTGCGCGCCACGGTTTATGATCATACCGTTAACGTTTACGGGCTGGCGGAAAATTCCGCGCGCGCCGCGCGTCCTCTTGACAACGTCGGCGTGCAATACGGACTGGCGGCGCTGAATGCAGCGCTGATCACGCCGCAGCAATTCATTGATCTGAACCGGGCGATCGGTGGATTCGATCGGGATATGAATCATGTGCCCGATCGACACCGTGCCGATGACAAGGCGGCCAGGCGCGCTATCGAGTCCGGCCGCCTGCTTTTTGGTGGTGCCGGCTTGCGAGAAACCCCGATCATCGATTACCGCACCTACACCGATCAGCGTGAGGCCGGGGACATTCACATGATCGTCCATCAATACAGTACCCGACAGCGGCTTGTCGAAGCCAATGGCCACGCAGACAACCACGTGATGAATATCGGCGGGCAGTGGGGCTTTACCGATGACGAACCTGATCTCGGCGACCTGTTTCGAGCCATGGATCAGTGGCTCCTGGGGATGCTGGCCAACGAAAATGACAGTGACCTGGCGCTCAAGATGCTGAGCGCCAAGCCCTATCAACTGACTGACAACTGCTGGGATTACAGTGATGGGGAGCGGGTTAATATCCGGGAGCGCCTGAGCATCGATAACAGCGGCCGATGTGGTGAACTTTATCCCGCCTATTCCACGCCCCGACATGTGGCGGGTGCGCCCCTGGCCAACGACATTATCAGTTGCCAGCTCAAACCGGTGTACGCCAGTGATTATGAGGTCTCTTTCACTGACGAGGAACTTGACCAGCTACGTGCAGTGTTTCCCCAGGGAGTCTGCGACTGGAGTCGTCCGGATAGCCATGGCGCCACTTTCCAGGGGACCTGGCTGTCATTTGGCCCCTCGCCGGTGAATAGACTGCAGTAGGAAATCCCTTGATTACGGCAGCGGGCTGGTTTAGCTTCCTGTTCTGTGCGTGGTCAATGCCTGGCGGATTACTTAAAAGGCTGCGACTGGTTCCCGGAGCGAAGAAATACCACGAGAAGGCAGCAGATCCCGACAGGAAGCGGTGAGAGAAAACAACAGGATAGCTGGAAAACAAGCAGAGAGAAGATACCTATGAAAATTTTCAAACCACTGGTCTGTACGCTGACCCTGGGCATTGCCGGCGCGACCGGGGCAGCCGAGGATTATCAGGCCCCCCGGAACGAATTCGGCAAACCAGATTTTTCCGGTTACTGGACCAACGCCTCACTGACCAACCTGCAGCGCCCATCAAACTATGATTACCTGGTAATACCGCCGGATCAGGTGGCGGCAGTGACTGCCAATCACCCGCAGAATGTGCGCCAGGCCACCGATGATGGGCTGATACAGGGCGAACTGCTTGATGGTTCCGATCTCGGTCAGGGGCGGGGCTACAATGCGTTCTGGGTTGATCCTGGTTCAGAGTTTGGCCGGGTGAAAGGAGAACATCGTACCTCCTGGATTGTCGATCCCCCGGATGGCAGGATTCCGTTTACAGAAGATGGTCAGCGTCTGCGCCGTGAGGCCTTCGCCCGGTTTTCCAGCAACGATGGCCCGGAAGGCAGGTCCCTGGGCGAACGCTGCATCATCGGCTTCGGCAGCACCGGCGGACCGCCGATGTTGAATGTGCTTTACAACAATGTCTATCAGATCGTGCAAACCGGCGACTACCTGACCATTGTGGTGGAAATGGTGCACGACGCACGAATTATCCCTATCAATGGTGATCACCGTCCTGCCGAGTTCGAGCAGTGGCTGGGTGATTCAGTGGGCTGGTGGGATGGGGATACGCTGGTGGTCGAGACAGTGAACCTGCACCCCCAGCAGGCGCCCCGCAATGCGGCTCCGCTCTCCACCCAGGGCAGGATCGTCGAGCGCTTCACCCGTTATTCCGAGGACCAGATCTTTTACGAATTCGAAGTCGATGATCCGGTTTATTACCGGCAACCCTGGCGGGGCGAAATGAGTTTAAACCTGTCAGCAGAGCGGCAATATGAATACGCCTGCCATGAAGGTAACTACGGTCTGGAGGGAATTCTGGCCGGGTCGCGCCGACAGGAGGTGCAGGAAGAAATCGAATAAGTCTGCATCGCACGGCTGGCCAGGCCTGCCTGTGCAAATCCCGGTCTGTGACGGTGACGGGGCAAGGCTCATGATTTCAGAGCTAAGAGATCAACGGGATTGGTTATTGCAGAGGTTCCTTAGATCAGTGGTTTCGGAGTGAGACCCTGGCATAAGCCAGGTAAATACCTTCCAGGTAAAAAAGGCCGGTTCACAAACCGGCCTTTTTTATTCCCAGAACTTGCGCATTTCGATGAACATGAAGGATGCGCTCCAGGTGATCAGTGCCAGACCGGTGAGGGCCTCCAGGCCGGCCAGGAAACGAATGTCACCTATTGGTTCTATGTCGCCGATACCCAGTGACGTGTAGGTCGTGAACGAGAAGTAAACATGATCCAGCAGGCTGCCGTCAAAGTTGCCCTGCAGGGAGCCGAAATCACCATAGTTGATCATCAGGAAGTAGGCGATGCCGAACATCCAGATTTCAATGATATGCCCGACCAGGGTGCCAAACACGCCGATGATGACCCGCAGGCGGTGCTGTACTTCGAGCTTGGGAATCACCGTCGACAGCAGGTGCAGAAGTTCGTAATGAATGACGACCGCCGCGGACATCAGTATGGTGTTGTAAATGTAGGTGAGCAGCATCAGTGGGTGAGCGAATAAATCAGGTAATTGATTCCCAGCTGATAGGCTGAATTGGAATATTGAGTTGGATACCACTGATCGTAGGTATGTTCCCAGCCGTCACCCATGTCGGAGTTCCAGTTGATCAGTACCATTACCCGGCCTTCGTCATCCATAATGGCATGATTGCTGGCTAAATCGATGCCCGCCTGGCCGAAGCCTTGGCGACCACCCCGTCCAGGAATCATCTGGGCACCTTCGATATCGTAGAAAGTGCGGTAGACCTCGTGATTGGGTGTCAGTTCCACGATCTGACGATCGGGGAATAACAGCGAGAAATCCTGGTAGAACGCATCCCATTGCCGTTCACCCCAGAAGTCGTCGATCAGCAGGAAGCCACCGCGCAGCAGATATTCCCGCAGGTTCTCAATTTCCGCCTGGCTCAGTGACAGGCCACCGTTACGTCCCATTTCCAGGGCGTAAAGGAAGGGGTAGTCAAATATTTCTTCATCGTCGAAGCGCAGCACGATGGGCTGACTCATCACCCGCACATTGGTCAGGCGCGAGACGCCGCGCAGAAAGTTTTCATCAGCGGCTGGAAAATCCGTGGCCCAGGGGCCGCCGTAGAAACCACTGTCGTAATAGGAGTCGTATTGGACCCGTACGAAGGCAAACTCGCCGGCTATATCATACAGGTCTTCCAGGTAGGCAGCGCTAAAACCAGTATTCCTGGCCGGAGACACCTGGGCGCTGGCGATGGGCGTCATCACAGTGCTGAAAACAAGGCCAACTACAAGAAAGAGCAGCGGTTTCATGATGGCAGGGGAACTCTGCTGATTTGATGGCCTCTAGTGTGTAATGACTGGGTGCGTATGGCAAGTCTGAATTTGATCGCCCATCATTGTCTTGCTGCAGCCACTTCGTTATGCTCGAAGGCGTTTGCCGTCTGGTGGTTTGAGACCAGCAGAGCCTTGCGGTACCTGATCAGAGATTCTCGGTTTGAACTGAGTTGGCAGTCAGGCCGGTCAACTTAGCACAAGGTGCGCGGGCAATAACTGCCAACTGTTGACACTAACTCAGGGACACTAGCCGTGGTCTTGCAACGACTCTACATTTTCCTTCTGACGGGCAGCCTCGCATTGTTCAGTGCGGCGGGGTTTGCGGCCGAGATTGCAGGGGCTGGCGAGAGTGTCGAGGAGACCGGCAGCGCCCAACCGTCGTTTGCCTCAGCCCTGCAGGAAAGTATCAGGCTGCGCGGTGAGGTGGATCGGTATCGAGAGAGAATAGTCGAACTGGAGCTTCAGTTCGGTCCCTACGACAACCGGCTGATCGAACCGCTGCAGGGGCTCAACGACGTGCTGCTTCAGCTGCAGGCTTTTGATGAAGTAGACGCCAACCTGGGTCGGCTGCTTATGCTCATTCGAACCCTGGAAGGCCCGGTCAGTCGTACGCAGGAGCCTGTGCTCGAAGACGCAATCCGCAACGATATCCGTCGCCAGGACTGGGAATCCGTGTCCCGGCGCTTCGAAAATATTTACTTCCTGTACAGTCAGAATCAGTCTCTAAGTCCCAATGAACTGCTCCAGGCCAGAGACCAGCTGATCCGCTGGCATCAGGCGGCCCTGTATCTGGATGCGCCTGCCAGGCGCCTGCAACACTTTCTGGATGCCAGGGAATTGCAGCGCCAGAATCTGAATCTGGCCACGGAAACTTTTGGCGAGGAGAGCCCCTTGCTGGTGCCCTGGTTATACCGAAGCGCCCTGCAGAACTATCAGGTGCACGCCATACTGCGCAGCGAAGACGAGCTGGGCTTCGATGCGCGCCGGGCGATTGTGGGTGGTTTTTACATGGACGAACGGTTGAGGGAGGTAAACGATTTCATTCTTTCTCCGCTACCCAGTCGTGGTCCGCGGGACTACCTCGTTGAGGAGCAGCAAAGGGCCCTGCGTGATGCTCTGGGTGAGGTAAAAAAGATCCGCGATATTGTTGCCGCCCAGGGTAATCTTGAAGCGGAAGCAATGGCCATGGTTTACGAGGCCGACTTTCAGTCGTTGTGGGGAAGTGGCCAGGAGCGACGCGTTGGTGGTCAGGCGGGGCAGCGTGGCGGTCGGGTCAGTGTAGCCGCGCGAGCCTATCGGGATGCCATGGAGAAAATGGCTGACGCCGGTCTCAGCCAGCAGCAGATAGAGGCTTTTTTCCAGCGCCCCACCGTCATACCGCAACCGCAGTTTCACTGGCGTGTAAGCGAAGCCCTGGAAGCCCAGGACGCAAACGGCTATCTGGTTGGCAATGGCGAATCGGCAACCACGCACCTGGGGCGCTTTAAAGCCTGGAGCAAGTCACTGCCGTTTACAGCCAGCCCGGAAGTACCTGAAGTCCTCGAAGCCAGCGGCGAGCAGTTCGACGACTACGAAATTGAGATGAGCTTCCGGCTCAATTCGCGGGGACAGGCGCGTAATCGTAAGATAATCAAATCCAACATTGAGAATGCCCGCATTCGCTCGGATGCAAGGGATGCCGTGGAGCTGTTACAGTTCAGGCCGAATTTTGAAGAAGGGAGCCCCAGCGCAAAGGACAACCTGCGGCTGACCTATGAGATCCCCAGGTACCGCTAGCGGCCGCCGCCAGCAGGCTGTAGCCCGCCCCCAGCCGGTTCCAACTCAAAACAGCGCCAATTCACCGCTAATTGCCCGTAAATGTGAAATGGGTGATTGACTAATGGCTGATTGTCTATATATTTGGTCCGACCAATTTGGTCCGACCAAATATCAGGGCGACAGAGTGCCGGTTTTCAATGCGCCAACCCCAAAGGCTTAGTTATGACATCCCCAACTTCGGTCAGTTACGAAATTGCCGGGCAGCTGCGCAAAGAAATTGTTGGCGGCCGATTCCGGGTCGGCGACAGAATGGCTTCGGAACGGGACCTGGCAGCGCGCTTCAGTGTCAGTCGCGGGGCCATCCGTGAAGCGCTGTCACAACTGGAGCAGCAGGGCATCATCGAAATTCAGCCCGGTGGCGCGCGGGTAAAACCCCTGGAAGAAGCCAGCCTGGCTGTTCTGGGGCCGCTGTTGACTCTGGAGGAGGTGCCGGATCCGGAGCTGGTGGATCAGTTTCTGGAGATATTTTCTGTATTGACAGCCCTGACGGTGAAGGGAGCTGTCGAGCAGGCCACCACAGAGCAGATGAACCGTCTACAGGAAATGCTCGTATCAATTGCCAACAGTGCCGATGACTTTGAGGCGATGCAGCCCCACTGGCAGGCGATGCTGGATTTTATGGCCGGAATCGACAATAACCTGGTCGCCCGCTTGATCGGAAATGACCTGAAGGCTCAGATACTCGGTCCAATGCTGCAGTTGAAGATTCGACCAGATCTGTCGCTGCAGGCCGGTCCGGAACTGGTGAAGACGCTGAGGGTGGGGTTCCTGCAGCAGGATGGCAGCCTCGCCGCTGCTGCCTTTGAAAACTACTTTGATCAACTGCGGACAGCCATGCGGGTTGCTCTTCAGGACAGGCGCGTGAGTTACCGGCAGAAAGCGCTTTGAACGGAACACGGGCCACTCAGAGCGTAATGGCGCCCGCAGCCCGCAGCCCGGATCGGGCCGAAGCGGGTAATGTTGAATTGGTTGGATTGGCCGGATAAAGCGGGCCAGTGGATAAAAAAGCAGTATTCAGTTAACGAAGGGTCGGGGAGAGCGATGTGAAGTCGCCAAACCCCGAAACATAATTTTGCGGGAGCTTCATTAATGAAAAGGATTGTATTGCCTATCGCCATTCTGGCCGGTTCGGCCGCCCTGGCGATATTACTTATCCGGAATCCGACTGAAATAGAAGAGACAGCCTCGGAGATTCAGCCAGTCTCGGTGCGGGTAGTGGAGGCGAGGCAGGGCACAGCCCAGCTTACGGTCCAGTCCCAGGGCAAGGTGCAGGCAGCTCAGCGGGTCAACCTGTCGGCTCCTGTCGCCGGTCCGGTAAGCTGGGTTTCGCCGGCCCTGGAACCGGGAGGCTTTATCGAGGCCGGTGCGCCGCTGCTGCGAATCGACCCAAGTGACTATGAAACCGCCGTTGCCAGAGCGCGGGCCAGCGTCCAGCAGGCAGAGGCGGAACACGCTTTTGCCGAGGATACGCTGCGTCGCACCCATGATCTGGCCGAGCGCAGTCTCGCCAGTCAGGCGCAATTACAGGATGCAGAGCGCTCTCTGTCGGTGGCAATGGCAAGGCTTGCCGATGCCCAGGCGACCCTGGGACAGGCGGAACTGGACCTGAATAGAACGGAACTGACTGCACCATTTACCGCGGTCATTGAAAGCAAGGGTGTGGAGCTGGGGCAGTTCGTCAACCGTGCTCAGGATGTGGCGGTGCTGTACGGCGCCGATATCGTGGAAGTTCGAGTGCCGCTGGCGATCCGCCAGCTGGGTTACCTGGCCATACCGCTGGGGCTGCGGGGCGAATTGGCGGACGCTGTCTCGCCGGAGGTCAGGCTGACGGGAATGTATGGTGGTGAGCAGCACCAGTGGCAGGGTCGTCTGGTGCGAGTCGAAGCCGCGATAGACCAGGACAGTAACTCGGTACAATCGATCATCCGGGTTAATCAGCCGAGCCGCTCCACCACGTCCGGTGAAACTTCCAGCATACCTCTGCCTATCGGCCTGTACGTGCAGGCCGAAATCAGCGGGCGCGAGGTGGACAATGTGATCACTCTGCCCAGAAACGTGATCCGCAACAATAGCCAGGTGCTGGTCATTGACGGCGAAAACAAGATGTATTTCCGTGAGGTTGAGATACTGCGACTCGAGGAGAATAACGTGTTGATTTCAGCTGGCATAAGCCCGGGCGAGTTGATTTGCATTTCGCCGATACAGGCCGTCTATGACGGGATGGTTGTGCAACCGGTAAGAGAATTGATCTAGGGAACCTCCGATTGATTACCACAATGCTCTGCAGAAGCTGGCGGGGCATTTGCCGGCAGGCTGCTCGAACAGGGGGTGTACCCTGACGATACAAAACGAATTTCATCAACGAGACAACTGTAGTCAGGAGTAGTGGGTTGAGAACTATTATCAGCTGGTTTGTCAAAAACCCGGTCGCCACCAATCTGCTTATGTGGATATTTTTGGCGTCAGGTGTCATCGCTTATCTGAATCTCCACCAGGAGGAGTTTCCCAACGTGGATATGGGTATGATTCAGGTCAGCGTGCCTTATTTGGGCGCAACCCCTGATGAGTCCGAGTCTGCCGTCTGTCTGCGACTGGAAGAAGCCCTGGAAAGCGCTGAAAATATCGAGCGGATGACCAGCACCGCGCGGGAAGGTGGCTGTGACGCAACACTGGAGCTGGCAACCGGTGCCGAGCTGAACCGGGTACTCAACGATGTGAAGGGCAAGGTTGATGCGATCACCACCTTTCCGCTGGAAACCGAGAAGCCTATAGTCCGGGCCTTCAGCGCTACCGGCACGGTGCTTTCTCTGGCGCTCTCAGGTGATGTGAGTGACCTGCTTCTCAAGCGTTATGCCGAAGATATTCGCAATGACATTCTCGATCTGGAAGGCATTTCCACCGTCAACGTTCAATACATCCGGCCTCTGGAAATTTCTGTTGAGGTATCAGAATTCACCCTGCGCCAGTATGGCCTGACTCTCGATCAGATCGCCAGAGCCATTGACCAGGCATCTCTGGACCTGCCGGGTGGCACTATTAGAACTGACACAGGTGAAATTCTGCTGCGTACCAAGGGGCAGGTCTACCAGGGTGAGGAGTACGCCGATATCGTGGTGCGCAGTTTCGCCGACGGCTCCCAGCTGAGGCTTGGTGATATAGCCGATATCAGGGATGGTTTTCAGGAAGGCTATGTGGATGCCCGTATCAATGGCGAGAACGCGGCAATCATAGAAGTTTTGCGGGTCGGGGACGAGGACATCGTCTCTTCCGCCAAGCAGGTCCGCGCCTACTATCAGCAGGAGGTCAACACCCTGCCGCCGAACCTGTCCATGATTGTTATCAATGATGCCGCTATAGCCACCCAGGATCGTATCGGTACCGTGGCCGAGAATGCCTACACCGGCCTGCTGCTGGTGCTCATTATCCTGGCGCTGTTTCTGCGCTTCAAACTGGCCCTGTGGGTAGCCGCGGGTATCCCTATAGCTATAGCCGGCGCCCTGAGTGTGTTCCCCTCCGTCGGGCTGTCGATCAGCTCCCTCACAGTGATGGGCTTTATCCTGGTGCTGGGAATTATAGTGGATGACGCTATCGTGGTCGGGGAGCGCATTCATGCCTGGGAACGCAAGGGTCTGCCTAAGGAAGAAGCCGCCATCGAGGGAACCCTGGAAGTTTCCATTCCGGTGATTTTCGGTGTTCTCACTACCATTGCCGCCTTCCTGCCGATCCTGCTGTTGGAGGGGCCGATGGGCGCCTTTTTCAATGCCATCGGGGCAGTGGTGGTTTTCTGTCTGATAGCCAGCCTGATCGAATCCCAGTTGATCCTGCCCGGACACCTCGCCCATCGTCGCACCGAAGGGTATATGCTGGAAAAAACCCTGGTGGTTGAGTTCTGGCGTCGTATGCAGGGCAGTATCGCCAGCAGTATGGAACGCTTTGCCAAACACACTTATCGGGATGCGCTGGTCAAGGTTCTTGAATACCGCTACGCGACCTGGGCCACGGCAACTGGTGTAATTATTCTCACCCTGGCACTGCTGATGAGCGGGCGGGTGATTTTCCAGTTCATGCCCGGTGTGGAAGGTGACGTAATCTACGGCAGTATCCAGATGCCGGAGGGCGTTGCTGTCGATATTACCGAGGATGCTGCCAGACAATTGGAGCGGGCCGCTATCGAGCTGGCAGCCGAACTGGATGAAGAGCTGGTTGCGCTCAAGGCGTCAGGCATTGCACCGGCTACCACTGAGCGTGTCGTAGACAATGTCCTGACGGTGATAGGGCAGCGCGCGGCGCGGGGCGGACCGCCCACTGATGGCAGCGGTCCTGGCGGCAGTCATATTGCCGAAGTGGTCATGAACCTGACGCCTTTTTTCGATCGCGGAGAAATCAGCTCTGAGCTTATCAGGGACCGCTGGCGGGAAAAAGTGGGCACTATTCCCGACGCCCTTGAGCTTACTTTCGTATCCGACGTTTTCTCCGCCGGGGAAGCGATCAATTTCCGCCTCGAGGGTCGAAACGAGGAAGCGCTGCAGATTGCCGCGACCGAACTGCGAACCGAACTGGCCCGATACCCGGGTATCTACGACATTTCTGATTCATTTCGCGCCGGCAAGCAGGAAGCTGTCATTCAGGTAAACGAAGCGGGTAAAAACCTGGGCCTTACCAACAATGAGGTGGCCACTCAGGTGCGTCAGGCTTTCTACGGGGCCGAAGCCCAGCGAATTCAGCGAGGTTCTGACGATATCAGAGTGATGGTGCGTTACCCGGAGATGGAACGAAAATCACTGGCGAGCCTGGAAGACCTTCTGATCCGCACCGTCTCTGGTGCCGAGGTGCCATTCTCCAGCATAGCGGATTTTTCCCTTGGTAATGGCTACTCCAGTATCAGGCGGGAGGACGGCAAACGGGTGATTACCGTGCGCGCCGATGTTGACCGGTCGGTTGTTGCGCCCGATGAGGTCAGGAACGAGTTGATCAGCAAGTTCCGTGACGATTGGTCCAATAACCTGAATGTGGATATAGTGATGGGCGGCGAAGGCGAGCAGCAGATGCGCTCGATGTCCGAGCTGTTTTCAACTTTCCCACTGGCGTTGATGATTATTTTTGCCTTGCTGGCAATCCCGTTGAAGTCCTACACCCAGCCCATGATTATCATGAGTGTCATCCCGTTTGGTGCCATCGGTGCTATTCTGGGGCATTTCATCATGCGTGCCGACCTGGTGTTCTTTTCAATGCTGGGCATCATTGCACTCAGCGGCGTGGTCGTTAATGCGAGCCTGGTACTGGTCGTTAACATCAATCGGCTGCGTGCCAGGGGGTATGACATCGAACGGGCGGTAACGTCGGCTGGTATCATGCGTTTTCGTCCTATCTTCCTCACCTCGGCCACGACCTTCTGTGGACTGGTGCCGTTGATGATTACCGCTAATCCGGCGACGTTCTTTATCGTGCCAATGGCTATCTCCCTGGCCTGGGGTGTCCTGTTTGCCACCCTGATCACGCTGTTTCTGGTTCCGGCTCTGTATCTCATTCTGCATGATCTGGTGGGTTACGGCGACGAGCTGGAGGAAAGCGAGGATGAGCAAATGCCAGGCGAGCTGATCTACCAGGATTGATAGCAGGCCCGGGTTTGCGGAAGGTTGATCGCCAGGCCAGGATCTCCGGTCTCAATCGGAGGTTCTGGCCCCACTGATGGCGATTCCCGGTGCGGGCTCACTGCCGTTCCGCTACTGCTGGCCCCAGCCACACCGTTCCAGATTCCTCCCTGTTTTGCTATCCCGTTCTGCGGCTGTAACCGGTCCGGCCTCCAACAGCCTGCCTTGCCAGACACTTCCCTTTCCGTACGCATTCCAGAACTCGCTTCCTGCGATTCGAGCGCCTCAGGTCAACCGCCCCAGGGGTAACGCGTTCTAATAGCCTGAGAGTCCCTGGGAAATTCCGCCCGGGGAGGGTGATCAACCAATGGTGATCAGACAATGGAGGTAGCCCATGAAAGGGTTTGCAAGGTTGAGCGAAGTGAAGGGCACGAAAGTATTTCTGGCAGCAGTAGTGGTGGCAGTCAGTCTGCCGGCGTCCGTTATGGCGCAGGATGAGGCGGTTGATCAGCAACAGGCAGAGCGCCAGGCAAGAAGGCTGGAGATGCGCGAGGAACGCCGCCAGCGTGTGGAGCAGCGGCGGGAGGAATTTGCTGATCTGAGCGAGGAGGAGATTGCCGAGCGAAGGGAAGTGACCCGGGAGCGCACCGCCGAACGTCGGGCGCTAATAGAGCAGCGGCGCGAGGAATTTGCCAACCTGTCAGACGAAGAGCGCGAAGTCGCGCGCGAACAGCGCCGGGAAATGCAGGCGCAAAGGCAGGCGATTCAAGCGCAGCGCCGGCAGGAGTTCGAGGCGATGACGCCCGAGGAGAAAGAGGCGCGCCGCTCGGAACTGCAGGCGCGCCGCTCGGAGCTTCAGCAACGCCTGGGTGACCTCGATCCGGAACAGCGTCAGGCCATCCGCGAGCGGCGCGATGGTCGACCCACGCGGCCTCGCGGCGGATCACGTTAAGGAACCTCTTCTGCAGCCCGTGATGCGGCGATCGCCGCTCCGGGCGCAACATTGTATCCGGCCAGGCCTGTAGCAGAGCCTGGCTGACCGATACAGGCCCTAAGGAGCGACCTGACCCTGCTCCAGGGTCCAGTCGATGAGTTCGTCAGCCAGCTGATTGGCCGCAGCACCCATGGCGCTGACGGCTTCCTCCACACCCAGGGATGCCATGCCGTGGCGGGCTTCGAACCGTTTACTGGCGATAATGCTGCGATCCATCGGGTTTATCAGAAGCGCATCGTACCGAATGACCGCTGCGGGTCGATCGTCGGTATGCTCGACCTGAAAAGCGCGCAGTATGCCCCCCAGTTCGAGGCTGGACTGCAGGCCCTCGCTGGCTGCGCTCAGGCCGCTTACGCGGCCATCACGCCAGTAGGCATCCAACAGCCAGTCACGCCACAGCAGCGCAGTGGGTGCCGCCAGACGCATGCCTGGGAACGCCTGAAAGCGGTTGCCGGCTGTCATTATCAACAGACGATTACCACTCAGCGCTTCGCTGGTTATCGGGCTGTCGATACGCATGGCTGGCAGACGTGGCCCCCTCGTTGCCGCTTGTTGTTGTGAGGGTGGTAACTGATACAGGTCGACCGGTTCCTGAACAGGCAGAACGTTACAGCCAAGCAGGAATGCCGCGGCCATCAATACTGGCAGTCTGATCATGGTCGAAATTCCCTGACATTATCGTTACCCAGGACAAAATTGGCCGGGTCGTCGGCAAGCCGTCGGGTCATGTTGTCTATGTTGCTTAAGATACTGCGCAGATCCCGCATCGCCGGGCCAAGTTCTGCAAAGCCCTGCAGTCCCGATGACACGGCCGGCGAGCTTTCCGCCAGCAGATTGTTCAATTGCTGACTGGTATTCTGCAGATCCGTCACGGCAGCCAGCACGCCTTCAAGCACCGGTTCGTCAAAGCGCCTCAGTTGCTGATCTGCCCGGGCTAACAGGCTGTTCAGCGCGTTGCTGCTTTGGGCGAACCCCTCGAGTCCGTCCCGCAGCGCCTGCTGTTCGGCTGCAAGGCTTGCGGTAACCACTTCGACATTGTCGAGCACACGGGAGACCCGTGTGGCATTTTCGTCAGAAAACAGCTGATTGGCGCGATCGAGGAGTGTTGAGGCACTGACCAGCAATTCTTCGCTGGTGAGGCGCAGTTGCGAAAGAGAGGAGGGCGTGGCTTCGATAACCGGAATACCTTCGCTGGCGGTCAGGCGTGGACTCTCGGGCAGTCCCTCGCTGAGATCAATAGCGGACGCCCCCGTGATATTCAACAGGGTGCGCCGTGCAACGGTGTCCACCTTGACCGGAGCTGCCGCGGAGACCTGAATTCTGGCCCGCACAATGCGTGGATCGAGAGGGTCTAGAGTCAGCTGTTGGACTTCGCCGACGCGAATACCGCTGTACTGGACCGGGCTGCCGACAGCTAAGCCGGACACCGCCTCGCGGAACAGTACGTCGTAGGTGTAGACGTCGGTATCAGATCGGGCCCCCGACATCCATAGAGAGAACAGCAGGGCGGCGGCACTTGCCAGGATGGTGAACAGGCCGACCAGAATGTAATGCGCGCGTGTTTCCATAAGGTCTCTATCGATTAAAAAGTCTCGGCTGACTCAGGTCTGGTTGGCTCAGGATGGCTGTCAGTCAGGGGCGGTCAGGTCGAGATCCCCGGCGTGGGCGGCTGCCCGGCCTCGCGGGCCATGGAAGTATTCTTTAATCCAGTCATCTTCAACATCGGCCACCACGGCAATCGTGTCTGCCACCAGTACTTTCTTCTGTGACAACACGGCTACGCGATCACAGGCGGTGTATAGGGTATCAAGATCATGGGTAATCAGAAACACGGTCAACTGAAACGCGTCCCGCAGCGTCATCAGCAGTTTGTCGAAGGCGGCAGCGCCGATCGGATCGAGGCCGGCGGTCGGTTCATCGAGAAACAGTATCTCCGGATCAAGCGCCAGCGCCCTGGCCAGTGCCGCGCGCTTGATCATGCCGCCAGACAGGTCGGCGGGGTAGAGCTCTGCGGCATGGGCTGGTAATCCCGTCAAGGCCAGTTTCATGCGGGCAATCCGGTTGGCGTGTGGTCGGCTGAGGTCGGCAAGCTCTATGAGCGGCAGGGCGACATTCTCCAGCACCGACAAGGAGGAGAACAATGCCCCCCGTTGAAAGAGTACGCCGATGTTGCGCTCGATCCCTGCCTCCCGGCCGAGAATTTCTACCTCCCCGGCATCAGGTTTGCGCAGTCCTGCTATTGAGCGCAGCATCACCGATTTGCCGCTGCCGGAGCCCCCGACCACCCCAAGAATCTCGCCGCGATACACGTCCAGGTCCAGATTCTCATGGACCACATTGCTGCCGAACCGGTTGCAGAGCCCCCGCACCCGGATCACGGTATCTCGCGACAGGGAGCTGGTCACCAGTTCATTTCCATAAAGTACATGGCGGCCAGTGCGTCGAGAAAGATAACCGCAAAGATGGATTGCACGACACTGCTTGTCGTGTGCTCTCCAACCGATTGGGCGCTGCCTTCTACCTTGAAACCTTCCAGGCAGCCGATCAGCGCGATGACGATGGCAAAGAAGGGAGCCTTGGCAAGGCCCAGCAGTAGATGCCGCAGGGGGATTTCCTGGATAATACCGATGTAGCGGGCCAGGGAAATATCGAGAGTCGTCGTGGCCACTGCCGCACCGCCTGCCATGCCGGCAATAATAGCCAGGAATGTGAGTAAGGGCAGAACCAGCAGCAATGCCAGCAATCGAGGCAGGATCAGGAGCTCCATCGGGTCCAGTTGCTGGACCTTCAGCGCATCCAGTTCCTCGTTTATTTTCATCGACCCGATCTGCGCAGTGAACGCACTGGCGGTGCGTCCGGCCAGTAGAATGGCTGCCAGTAACACGCCAAGTTCCCGCATGAAGGCGTAGGCAACCAGATCAACCGTGTAGACGGTGGCGCCAAACTGGCGCAGTACCGTTGCACCAAGAAAAGCCACGACAGCGCCGACCAGAAAATTTAACAACAGCACAATGGGCACGGCGTTCAGACCGGTCTGGTGCATCTGTGCAATAAGTGCCGTCAGGCGCCAGCGGGTGGGAATGAAAAGTAGTTTTATCCCGGTAGCCAGCGCCTGCCCCAGAAATCCAAGAAAGAGTAAAACCTGGCGCCAGCCGCTCAATACCTCCGCGCCGAGACGGGCCAGACCGTCTCCCGGCCGCCAGGCTGGTGATTCAGCGCCAGCCTGTTGCATCTGTAGCGCTGTTGCAACGGCCATCAGCAGGGCCTTGCGCTCGGCTGACAGGCCGATCGCCAGTGGTGTGAGTGTGCCAAGCTTTTCAGCACCCAGCAGATTGACCAGCACGGCAGCACCGGCTGTATCGATAGAAGTCAGATTGCTGGCATCCAGCGACGAGACTGGTGCCTGCAGGGGGTAGGCCGCGGCTGCTAGCAATTCGTAGTTCGGCAGTGTCCAGTCCCCGTGCAGGATGAGGCAGGTTGCGGGTTCAGTTTCTAAGGTGAAAGACGCGCTCATCGACGGGCCCGTGAAAGACATCGCAAACAGTGAGCCAGGAGTGTAACACCACAGCTGTGTTCAGACGTAAACAGAATCGCCGGGTCAAAACAGCCATACCAGGTTTGGGGCTGACGGAATCTGTAAGAGATGGCAGTGCTTCCGAGGGTGGTTTCAAGACCGCGCGTTGTGCTCCCGCCCTTAATAACCAACTTAAATACTAGGAATTAATATCAGTCAGGTAGCGTCTGTCGCTTGAGAGGTTTTCTGGTGGGGGGTGCCGTAACGTGCTCTTATAATGAAGCATGTGGGAATGTTTGAGATCCGCTGAGGGCTGTCTGTGGCCTGGCTGGGAGAAATTAGTGATAGAAAACAAGTATCACGAAAACTATAAAAATCGATATCACCTATCGTTAAAAGTCACTAGACTCGTTCGCACTGTTAACTGAATCGATCTATCAATGCAAGATTAACCAAGGTGAAGTAATTATGGAAAAGGTGATATCCGGTATTCTGAAGTTCAAGTCCACTCCCTACCAGGAGCGCAAGCAGTTGTTCGATGAGCTGGCGAACGGGCAGAGCCCCGACGTGTTGTTTATCACTTGTGCTGATTCGCGAATTGATCCCAACCTGGTCACCCAGACTGAGCCTGGTGATCTGTTCATTATCCGCAACGCAGGCAACATCGTTCCTACACACACCAAGCAGGCCGGAGGTGTTACAGCGTCGATAGAATTTGCCGTAGCGGCTTTGGGGGTCAAACACGTCGTCGTGTGTGGCCACAGTGATTGCGGTGCAATGAAAGGTGCTATCAATCCCTCTGCGCTCACTGACCTGCCTCACGTTCAGGACTGGTTGGACAATTCCCGCGCTGCCGTTGAAACCGTGAAAGCCAAGTGTGGGCAGGCCACAGTCAATGAGCTGGATCAGATCACCGAAGAGAACGTGCTTTTGCAACTGCAGCACCTTAAAACCCACCCAGCTGTTGCGTCCAGACTGGCTTCAGGTGAAATCGACCTGCACGGTTGGGTCTATGACATCGGCCACGGAACGGTGAAAGCTTTTGATGAAGGTAAAGGTAAATTTGTAGACGTTGCAGAGCGTTACCCGAACGTGGTTTCGGAATCGGATGAGGCCGCCTGAATTTAAAGGCTCAACGGATAGTTGATCCTGGAGTCGCTTCCGCCGGGTGACGCTCTGGCGTGGCGACTCCAGTTAGTCAGTGTTTTTATAGCTAACGGGAATTAGTCCAATGTTTAAGCATATAAAAAGCGATTTACCCGCCAGCGTGGTGGTCTTTTTCGTTGCCCTGCCGCTCTGCTTGGGCATTGCCCTGGCCAGCGGAGCCCCCCTGATATCCGGTCTTATCGCCGGCATCGTCGGGGGTATTATTGTCGGGACTCTGAGCGGGTCTCAGGTCGGCGTCTCCGGACCGGCTGCCGGTCTGGCGGCCATAGTTCTGGTTGCAATCACCAATCTGGGCGGTTTCGAGGTGTTTCTGGTCTCGGTGGTGTTGGCCGGTGTGATTCAGTTGATCCTGGGATTTCTGCGGGCCGGGATCATCGGCTACTATTTTCCGTCTTCGGTGATCAAGGGCATGCTGACGGGTATCGGGATTATCATTATCCTCAAGCAGATACCGCACTTCTTCGGGTATGACATTGACCCGGAAGGCGACTTTGCCTTCCAGCAGATTGATGGTGAAAACACCTTCAGCGCCATTCTGAGCACACTCGATAACATCAGCCCCGGTGCCACACTTGTGGCGTTTATGGCGATGGGAATACTGCTGCTGTGGGAAATGGTTTTGACCAAACGGGGGAAAATCTTTCAGCTTGTCCAGGGCCCCCTTGTGGCGGTGGTAATCGGTATTTTCTTTTACTTGCTGACTCGCGGCAGCGGGACCCTGGGTATTTCGCCAGAGCACCTGGTGAACGTCCCGGTCGCAAACGGAGTCACCTCCTTTTTCGGTCAGTTGACCCTGCCTGATTTCTCGGCGATTACTAATCCGCAGGTCTGGGTTATAGCGATCACTATAGCGATCGTGGCCAGCCTCGAAACCCTGCTTTGCGTGGAGGCCACCGACAAGATGGACTCGCAGAAGCGTGTCACCCCCACCAACCGTGAGTTGCTCGCCCAGGGTGCCGGTAACATGGTATCCGGCCTGATAGGCGGATTACCTGTAACCCAGGTGATCGTCAGAAGCTCCGCCAATATTCAATCCGGGGCCAGTACGAAGACTTCGGCGATACTGCACGGTTTCTTCTTACTTATTTTCGTCATGCTGGCGCCGGGCCTGCTGAATCTCATCCCGCTGTCAGTGCTGGCGGCCATTCTGTTCGTTGTCGGCTACAAGCTGGCTAAGCCTCAGCTGTTCAAACAGATGTACAGCCTTGGCTGGACGCAGTTCGTGCCTTTTACTGTGACGGTTCTCGGAATCGTCTTTACGGATCTGCTGGTCGGGATTGCCCTGGGTCTGATGGTAAGCGTGGTGGTGATTCTGTTCAACAGCTACCGGAATTCTCACTTCCTCCACAAGGAGGTCGTTGAGGGGTCAAACGTAGTCAAGATGAGGCTCGCAGAAGAAGTGACGTTCTTCAACAAGGCGGCAATTCTCAAGGAGTTGGATAGATTGCCGGAGGGATGCTATCTGGTCCTGGATGTATCGAATACTCGATTTCTTGACAACGACGTGATCGAGATTCTCGATGATTTCTCTGAGAAGGCGAAGCTGAGAAACATTAATGTCAAGCTGGTTTCGGAAGATCGTTCCGTGGAGAATCCAGCGAACTACATGGATTTCTTCAAGCTGTCCTGGTAATAAACCCGGTGCTGTCGTCAATGGGATGACAGCACCGGATTCCCGCAGCCGGTCACCAGCCCTCTTCTGCAATGAGGGCTGCGCGACGGGTAACTTCTGTACTGCCAAAACCCTTAGTGTGTGCTGTCGACATGCCTTCAGAGAAGTGTGGGCATAGCGGGGTGTCACTTGAAAGTCCGGTCAATAGTGGAGGTTCCTTCCCCATGCGATTACTGGTAGTAGTCACTCGCCATACCGATGTGAAGGCTGTAATGGAATATGTCGCCAGGCGTTACGCCCGGGGGGAGGTTGAAGTCGAGCTGCTGATAATTCTGCAGGAAGCTGATCGGGCGGCGAAGGACAGCGCGGCCGTGGTAAACCGGACATTGGCAGAGCTCACTGAACTGCTGCGTAAAATCTGGAGCGTTCGGTCGCTGAATACCCGTCTGGTGACAGGTCGACCCGGGGAGCAGATCGCTCGTGTAAGCCAGGACTGCCAGGCCAGTATGGTTTTGCTGGCAGTCCCGCATCGCAGCCGTCTGATACAGAGCTTTTTCCTGCACCGTGTTGCCAGACGTTTGTTCAATAATTATGGCTGCTCGGTGGAATTTATCCGGCCTAAGGACAGCATGCAGGCCGATCCCTGGCGGGTAACGGTGCCGGTTCCGATCGACAAAGTGGATAATTTCCCTCTCGAACAACTGCAACAGGCTGGCTGCCCGGAGGGTAGCAGAATCACCCTGTTAGGGTTGCTGCCGCCGCTGATTGACAAGTCCAGCATCGAGGTTAATGAGGGGGCTATTCTGCTGGCGGAGCACAGGATGAGCGGTCGTCTCGCGAAGGCGCAAGCGCAGCTCGAGACACTTGCTGCCCGGGCCAGGGAGCAGTCAGGGGAGCGATTTCACATTGATTCTAAAGTGACGGCACAGTCATTGAGAGACGCTGTCGCAGCGGAGGCTTCCGGTCCCGACCTGATGCTGATTTCCAGTGATCCTGGTCGAGCGTCGGGTCTGAAACGATCCAGCGCCGCTTTCCTCCCGGCCTTTCCCTCATTTTCCGCGTCACCCGTATTGTCGGTGGACTGTTCGGTCCTGCTTATGGGGCCTGCCCGGCGGGCAGTTGAGCCGCGTCAGGGATTTGGCGCGGCAGCCCAGGGCTGAGCCGGCAGAATATTCCTGGTGGTGTGGTATCTATCGACTCGGCTGCTCTGCACCGACATGGCACGGATTAAGTGCATGCCCGGGTCGAATGCTTCAATCTGGGACTGGTCAGGCAGGTTATAAGCAGTCGATGCCGCCCGCAAGCGCCAGATTGCGGCGTTTCGTAAGTTGGCACGGTAACTGCATTATTCTGAGTCGAATGCACGCGAATCTGGTGTTAAACCCGGGGTACCTCTCTCCCCCATCCCAGGCTCTTACACCACGCAAGGGATTCCTTGTGCATCAGGGTGACTCAGCCCACGCAGCCTTCGGGCTTGCGTGGGCTTTTTTTTGCGCCTATTCGTCGATGGGATAGAGTCGGGTGATATCCCTTATCCGGCATACTTCGGGCCGTCGATCGATGCCGCGGACGATGATGTTGTCGAAGCGGTCGAGTCCGAAATCCGGAGTACTGAACCCCACGTAGAAGGCGCCGGTCAGCCCCTGGCAGGGGGTGGTCAGCTCCACCAGGTAGCGGTCGTTGACGCCGGCGGTAATGATAAGGTAGTACTCGTCGATGGAGGTCCAGCCGTTTACCCGGTAGCGGGGGATGCGGGAGTTGGCTTCACCCATTTCCAGCCCCATATCAAGCAATCGCTGGGAGATATCAGGCTTCTCGTAATCGCCGGCACAAGCGGTCAGGCCGGAGATCAGAGCTATTCCTGCAAGAAAAGTTGTCAGTTTCATGCCTTATTTCCTCCTGTCATGTGATGGACAGTGACAGCCACCAGTCTAACGGCACACATCTGTGTGGCAAGTCAGAGATTGCTCGGAATTCTGTTGTCACGGCCAGGCACTTACACGTTATATCGGCAGCGCACCGGTTACCAGCAAATCCAGGGCAGGTCTGGTCCCTGTCCTGCCGTCTTACTGTGTCGGGCTTCGCACAAGCGGGCCGTTGAAATTTCCCCAACCGCTCCTATGTAGAGTCAGGGGAGCCATGAATTACGCGCTGAGACGCTGAACAGCCTCCGGCAGAGGTTCGCGTCATGTTATCAAAGGTTCCTGACAGGGCAGGCGGGTCGATCCAGTTCAACCGCGCCTGTGGTTTGGTAATTAATCAGAGGTTCCTTAACCGTTACAGGAGGCTTTTATGAATCAACTGACCAAGCTTGTTGTCTGGGGCCTGGTGGTCTTGTTCTCTCATACCGCGGGCGCCCAGGACGGGCTGGAGAGCCTGCGCGAGAGCAGTCGCGCGTTCGCTTCGGTGGCGCAGCAGGTCTCTCCCTCCGTGGTGTTCATTCGGACGGAACGCGCCGTTGAGACAGCCCAGAGGTCCTTTAATACACCTTTCGGCGACGATTTTTTTGACCGTTTTTTCGGTCAGCCCTTTCCCGGAACTCCCCAGCAACCGCCTTCCCAGCGTCGCGCGGAGGGCGCGGGTTCCGGGTTTGTTTTCAGTGTGGACACCGGTGTGCTTAACGACAAGGCCTACATCCTTACCAACAACCACGTGGTGGAGGGGGCGGATTCCATCGTCGTCACGTTTAATGACGGCAGGGAGTTTGATGCGCAAATCACCGGCACCGACCCGCAGTCGGATGTTGCGGTCATTGAAATTCAGGGAGCTGATTTTCCAGCCCTGAAGCTGGGGGATTCGGCGGATCTCGAGGTGGGAGAATGGGTGGTTGCAATCGGTAATCCATTCGGGCTGAGTCACAGTCTGACGGTCGGTGTGGTCAGCGCGCTGGGGAGGACAAGTCTGGGAATCAGCGACTACGAGGATTTCATTCAGACGGACGCGGCTATCAATCCTGGTAATTCCGGCGGGCCATTGGTTAATCTGGATGGTGAAGTTATCGGTATCAACACGGCCATAGTCAGCCGCAGTGGTGGCTACCAGGGTATCGGATTTGCCATACCCAGTAATCTGGCGAGTCTTATCGCCGACCAGCTTATGCAGTCAGGCGAAGTGTCCCGCGGTTACCTTGGTATAACCATTCAGGATCTCAACGCGGATCTGGCCCGGTCCTTCGACCTTGACTCGACACAGGGTATCCTCGTTGCCCAGGTCTCGCCTGACTCGCCGGCTGCCGCCGGCGGTTTAGAGCAGGGCGATATCATAGTCCAATACCAGGGCGAGGACGTGCTGAGTGTAGGCGCATTTCGTAATCAGGTGTCGCTGACAGCGCCAGGCACCGAGGCCAGGCTGACCGTTATTCGAAATGGCCAGCGTAGAAACCTTAGTGTCACTATCGGCGCATTGGAAGGTGCCCAGGTAGCTTCCCGGGACAGCGTTGAAAGTGCCGATGAGGTCGGTATTACCGTGCAGACGATAACGCCGGAACTGGCCCGCCAGTTCGACATGACAGCCGTTGAGGGTGTGGTGGTCACCCAGGTAGCACCCGGTTCGGTTGCAGAACAGGCGGGTATCCAGGCGGGTATGATTGTGCTGGAGGTTAATCGCAACCGGATAAACAGTGCCGAAGCGTTCAACCGGGCGATCCAGGACAGCGCTGACGAACAGCGCGTGTTACTGTTGATCAGGACCAGTGGCGGTCAGCGCTACGTTGTGCTGGAGTGGTAACACTGAGTAGGCGCAGAGCGTTGTGGTAAGTAATTCGAGGCTCCCTGGCGCTCCCGGCCAAACAGGACCAAACCCCGTGACATCGGCGCTGCACGATGTTGCGGGGGTGTATTTAACTGTCGTCGGAGCGGGATTTCCCAGTCTTCTGGATAGAAGACTTGTCCTGTTGTTCCAGGGAGCCGCCATCTGCCGGCGAGACTTTTGGCCGGGTCATTAATTCTTCCAGTTCCGCGCGGGATACGTAGTCGAGATCCCAGTGGCTGGTGTGGCGATCCTTTACTTCTTCCCGGATTACCCGGGGTTTCTTTCTGTTCTTGTCTGACAAATCGGGTTTCTCCCTGGCCGCCTTATGCGGATATTTGCAACGGTCCGCCGTGACGGACAGGTTAGGGCCCGTTCACACTGATTTGATTGCCGCTGCTGGAGGTCATTTTTACCTCCAGCCAGGCGGAATGAGTGTAGTTCAGTCGTTTCAAATAAGCGAATTCCAACAACGCTGGAGGCATAATTCAGATTAGTGTGAACAGGCCCTGGTGAACCTCGGCTCAGACGGTGGTGGACGCCCGTAATTAACCGGAGGTTACTTTCGCAGAGGCTCCCCAGGCAGTACTGAGAAAGCGGTCAGTTGGATTCCTGTTGTTCGAGCCATTGCAGAGCCTCGATGACCTCCGGCAGGCGGTTGGCATCTCTACTGCCCATGTTTTCCGCCGTTGCGGTAGACAATTCCCACTCGTCAACTTTCCACGATTCAAGTACCAATCGCTTCTCGGGTATTGTCAGCTTCTTCAGTTGCAGGACTTCGCGGGGGTGCTTGAAGTGGCTCGAAGGATCATTAATCATTTCGTCCAGTGTCAGTTTCGACTGTTCCATGGTTTCTGCTCCACAGATCATGAGTGCGCTACCAGCCTAACACAGTTTTGGAGATTCCTTAAATACCAGACCAGGCATTCAAATATACGATTGAGATATACCTGGCGGCTTTTCCCGTGCCAACGAGAAGCAGGAATAACCATAACCTGACCTTTAAAATTCCGGCGATAAATGTCAGGGCATCACCACCTATTGGTAACCAGGCAAGCAGCAGTGACCAGAATCCGTATTTACCATACCATTGCTGCGCCTTTTCCAGCTGTTCTTTCTTGAAATAGAACCAGCGCCGGTCCTGGAAGTGCAGCAGGTAGCGGCCCATAACCCAGTTGACGGCCGCTCCCAGCGTATTTCCCAGGGTCGCCACGACTAACAGGGAAACAGGATCGCCGCCTGCGCGCAGCAGAGCGAACAACACCACTTCGGAGTAGAACGGTAGAATTGTGGCCGCCAGGAAGGCGCTGGTGAAAAGTAGAAAGTACGACCCTATCATCGGGCCTCCCGGACCAGCCATTGAAACAGGGCCAGTTGTGACGGCAGATAGAGCAGGTACTCTGGATGCCATTGTACTCCTATGACCGGCGGTTTGCGCAGATACTCGATGGCCTGGACTATGCCGTCCAGATCCCGCCCGACCGTCATCACACCCTCGCCGTGGTCCTTGATTGCCTGACTGTGCAGGCTGTTGACCCGCAGTTTATGTCGCCCGCAAACTTTTGCCACCAGGCTGTCCGGCTCCAGTTGCACCTGCTTGGTCGGCAGCAGACCCGGTCTGTTATGCGTGAGTAGCCGCAGAGGCCGTATATCCTGATAGAGATTGCCGCCGAGGACGACGTTAATCAACTGGGCGCCGCGGCAGATTCCCAGCATCGGGATGTTTTCCGCCAGAGCCTTTTCTATCCAGTGTATTTCCATTCTGTCCCGTTCCGGGTCAGGTTTAATTTTTTCTGTTATATCATGGCCATAATGTTCCGGGCTGATATCGTCTCCACCACCAATGACAAGCCCCCGAAGACCGGGGTCTTTTGGTGCTTGCCGGACATGAATGCGCTCGGGAACCGCGCCGGCCAGACGCAACGCCAGTGCCGCGCAATACCAGCTGGGTGAAATTCTGCGGCTGTTGCCGGTTACGCCAATCCGGATTCGCTCAACCATTGGTCAATCCTGTTTATCCAGGCGGCCTCTTCAACGCCAAATGCCGGGCGCCAATGAAGCAGGAATTCGTCGCAAAGGCAGGCTAAATCCTCCGGCCGGGCGGCCAGTTCCTCGACGATACACCAGGTGTTCCAGGACTCCGCCAGCGACCAGTCAGACTCGTCAATAAGGCAGTTGGGGAGCCGGTAGTGGAAAGTGGGCCGCGCCTTGATACGCAGATCCTCCACGGTTGCCGTTACGCGCTCTGCATCCAGTTCCGAAAACAGCGGCAGCATGTCCAGCGCGCGATTGCGGGTTGGGTTGTGGTCCAGGTAGTCGTCGATGATCTGAGCCAATGCCGGTTCCCGCGCAGAGATGACCTGTCTGAGGTACCGGTCGGGGTAGAGGTCGACATAGGGCGTGATGCGGCGGGTCAGATTGACCTTGTGCGTCTTTACCAACCACCATTGCAACAGGCAGAAGGCTTTCAGAAAGGCGTCAATAACCTGCGCCGACAGTTCGGGAATCTCTGCATTGACATGTACACCGTAAGCGGCAAGCAGGGAATTGTCGGTGCCCTTGGCGCCCGCTTGTCTCAGTTTGGTAACGAGTTGGTCCAGGCGCCATAATGCGGTGATTTCAATCGGCGGACAGACTACCTCGACGGGCACCAGCAGGCTGGCGGTATCGCTGAGCAGGCTGAGTTCGTAGTGGCGTGCCTGGTGTTGTTGAGCGAGCCTTTTCAAAAAGTCCCAGTCCACTTCAACGCCAAACTCGCCCAGACCCTCAACGGTGATTTTCTGCTCGGCCGCTGTTGCTGTGGAGACTTCGCCATGCAATGCCTGTCGCACGGCAGCGCTTGCCTCGTCCAGTGTCAGGCCGGCGAATTCAAGCTCGAAGCCGACAGTGCGAAGTTTACCGTCGGCATTGTTGATTCGGGGTGGCGTTCTGTACCTGTGTTGGCTGTGGCCCAAAGCCGACTGCTCCTAAACATCGATCGGTTCGTGCGAACTAAGCGTGGCCTATCCGGGGAGTGATGCGCTCGGATTCTGCCATTGCCAGGTCAGTCAATCTGGTCCGTGGCAAGCTGTAACTCACGTTTGCGCAGGCGTGCCCTTCGGGACATCATGTTCAGCCCCTCGATGAAGGCAGAAAAGGCCATGGCTGCATAGATATAGCCTTTCGGCACGTGTGCACCAAAACCGTCGGCAATCAGAGTGGTGCCGATCAGCAACAGGAAGCCCAGCGCCAACATGACGATGGTTGGATTGGCATGGATGAAGTTCCCCAATGGATCCGCAGCGAGCAGCATGGCTGACACCGCGATGATTACTGCCAATATCATGACCGGAATGTGATCGCTCATGCCCACTGCTGTGATTATGCTGTCGATGGAGAATACCAGGTCCAGCACCAGAATCTGACCAACTACCGCAGTGACACTGAAGGTGATGACTTTGCCTGCTTCGCTTTCCTCATCGGGGAAGGGATCCACGTGCTCATGAATCTCCGTGGTCGCCTTCCAGACCAGAAAAAGACCACCGGCAATAAGAATCAGATCGCGCCAGGAGAAACTGTTATCGAAAATTGTGAACAATGGGTCAGTCAGCTGCACGATGATGGCGACGGTGCCAAGCAATAACAGGCGTAACACCAGCGCCCCGGTGATACCGATGCGCCTGGCCCGGGTACGTTCGTGTTCCGGCAGTTTATTGGACAGGATGGAGACGAAAATCAGGTTGTCGATTCCCAGCACCACTTCCATCAGTGTCAGGGTCGCCAGGGCAATCCAGGCGGCGGGGTCTGTCAGTAAGGTCAGCAGGTATTCCATGGGCCCATGGTAATCGTTGCCAGGACATCTGTCAGCTAGTGACTGCGCACAATTGCTGAATCAGGAATAAGAAGGGCGCCAGCAGGAATCCCTTGTCAATTTACCGGTGGTACTGCATCGGAGGGCAGGCCGCATGCTGGCAGCAGGGCGTTTATTTCCGAGTGCAGTTCCCGGCAGTCCTGCAGCTGCCCGAACAGTGTCGCGGTTGACTCCCATTCCGTCAGCCCGAGGATCGTGCCCAGCACAAACCCCCGGTGTACATTATCGCCACCGAGGTTGGCATTGTTCAGCAGTGCCGCCCTGCTGTCGCCCAGGTAGCGATAAGCCAGATACAGCACGGAAGGCCAGGAGCCGGAGATATAACAGGCAGAGGAGAAAAGCCCGCCGACGATTTCGAAATCGCTGCGATTCCTGTCCAGCAGCCTGGGCAGGTCCAGCCGCGCGCTGTCGCGAGCGCAGGCGGCGATAATCCCCCTGGCCTGGTCCCGGGTTTCGCATGCCAGCAGGTCGCAAAGAAGCGCCACATAGCTGCCGCAGACCTCACCGAGGGCCTGGTCCGGGTGAGTCAGCATCAGGTGCCGGTGAGCGATTTCCTGGATGTCGGCAACCCCGGTGCCGGACAGACGCTCCGCAAACACCAGCGGCGCGATGGTCACCAGGCCACCGATAGAGGCCGTATCGTGGGTTACCGCGCCACACTGGTCCGCTGGCCTGCCGGCCTCCAGGTTGGCGAAGAAGCCGCGATGATAGGACTCTGCATAGGTGTCGGGGTGTCTTGGTGGATCGGCGGTCATATAGTCGATGTAGGCCTGCAGGAACGGAGCAGGGTCATAATAGTGCCCCTTACAGCCTGCCAGGGAGCGCATAAGCACTCTGGCGCAGTGGGCATTGAGGGTGTTCTGACCCGCCTGCATGCCGTGATGGTAGTGCAGGCGGGAATCGCCCCAGTATTTCCGGCGCCCTTTGAGGATGACCTCGCCGACAATGTCACGGCTGGTCTGCCGGCCGGAGCGACGTCCACCCTGTGCGGTCGAGTGCAGCGACATAATGGATGAGGGATGGTTCGCAGGCGCCGCCTCGAAGCCCTGAATGCCGCCTGGGAACTGCCTGAAGATGTCGGCCGGGTTGTAATACCAGTGCACGGGCATGGCGAGTGCGTCACCGACAAAGGCAGTCTTCAGGGCGCAGGCGGCCCTTTGTCGCAACGGCTCGAGATGGCTCATAAGCAGATATTCCAGTTTACTGGGAGAGTTTCAATGAGAGTTTCAATTTGGCAGGCGCTTCATTCCCAGGTTTCGATTGCAATACGTCACCAGCGTGCTTGCGGTTCTATTCCGCCGATCGGTCTCGGAGCCCTAGCGGCGGCCATTGAAATAACGGCGGCCCTTTGCAATAGTGTGTGCCGCGCAAGTCAACTCATCCGTCAGGCATCAGCAAGGCACCAGTTCAGTCATGACCAGAAAGCTCCCCATCGCCTCCAGCCTGGAAGGCCACACCGTCGCTCTGCCGGAATCACGCCAGCTGGACGTCCTCGCTGCCATGTTCGAGCGACGCGGCGCTGCAGTCATTCGCGTCCCGCTGGTGACCATACTGGACAGTCCTGACCGCACGGCGGTTGAGTCCTGGTTGCGTGAATTCTGCGCCGACAGGACGGATTACCTGGTCATCCTGACGGGTGAGGGAGTGCGTCGACTGGCCGGATTCGCCGAGCGGGCAGGGTGCCGGGAGGCATTCATTACCGCCCTGTCAAACACAACCAAAGTGTGCAGGGGCCCGAAACCCGGTCGCGCTCTCAAGGAGCTGGGTTTGAAACCGGATCTGCAGGGCCGGCAACCAACCACCAGCGGTATAATCGCCACCCTGGATGAGCTCGAGCTGACCGCTAAGAAAGTGGCGGTGCAACTGTACGGAGAAGATCCCAACCGGCCCTTGATGGACTATCTGGCCAGCCGGGGAGCCCGGGTGTTGCCAGTGGCGCCTTATGTGTATGCTGCCGAGGCCGATGCCCGGCAGGTCAGTGACCTGATAGAGCAGCTGCATGCTGGCAGCATCGGGTTGATCGCCTTCACCAGCAAGCCGCAGTTTGCGCGCCTTCTGGAGGTCGCGCGAGCTGGCGGTCAGGAAGGCCGGCTACTGGACGGGCTGCGACAGACGCTGGTGGCGGCGGTTGGCCCGGTGGTGGCGGGGCAATTGGCCGAGCATGGCGTTCCCGTGCATATCAGCCCTCAGGGCTCTTATTTCATGAAGCCCATGGTGCGTGAGATAGAACGCTACCTGCACCGCAACGGATAGCAGGCTGAAGGCCAGGGCGTTGTGGTAATTAATCCGAAGTTGCCCGATTACCCAGCGCGCTGAAGAATTGAGTGGCTGCGATACGGCTTTCAATCTCCTCCAGGACGGCATTGTAGGCAGGTTGGTCAACGCCTCCGAAGCGGGCAATGAATTCTGCTTCCGGCATGAATTCCGGCAGGTCTTTAAAGTCCGCCATGAACAGGGTCTCCTCCGGCTGCGCGGCGAGCAGGGACTGCACCGCCCGCGCACTGGCGGGGCTTGCAATGGCCAGCTCGGCAAAACGTACGCCGGTCCGGTCGGCACCGATATCGGCGAAGCTGAAACCGGAGCCACCCTGAGAATCGTCGAGTTCTTTCAGCAGTCCGATGGTGTCCGCCAGCACTGAGCCGGTGCCTGCTGTCAGTGCTGCGGAGACGAGGAAATGCTGGGCAAAATCCCGTCGGCCGGAGAGGGTCAGCCGGCGTCTGCGCGGTGGCGGGATGCTGTCGGCCGGCACCCCCAGTGCTTTCGGCACATTGATGCCCAGAATGGTCATCCCGGCGACCAGCAGCACGGCCTGGTTTTCGGCTACCGGGTCGCCTCCCCGCGCCTGGGCAAACTGAAACATGGGCGCCAGCAGGTGGGCCGCTGAGGTTGTGGCGGGCAGGTCTCCAGAGCGGGTCAGTTCGGACAGGTTACGGGTGTGGGCCAGCAGTCGTTCCCGGTCTTCGGCTGAAACCAGCAGTTCCCGTCCGCGACTGGACAGTTGATCCAGTAATTCGGGCTGCCATTGGTAAACTACGTTCAGCCGCCCCGGGGCAATACTGAAACCGTTCACCGCCTCGACTGCTGCCTTGTATTCAGGAATCCGCTGTAATTCCCGATGTGCTCTGCGGGCCACCAGATCCGCGGCCTTGCCCGGAATGGTCAGGCCACCAACCCGTAGCGCATCAATCACCAGGGTGTCGCCCAACTGCGACACCTCGGCGCTTATATTGAGGTAGGCACCGAGCGGGTTCTCGGGCAGGTTCATTGTAATTGCTGCGGTACCGCGACCTTCTTCCATGTCGATTTTAGCCGCACCACCCAGCAGGCGACTGAGGCCGTAATTGACCACCACCTCCAGGTCTTCAGCGCTGATTGTAAAGGCTGACATTTCGCCTGACCGGAGGCCGCGAGGGTCTGAACTTTTCATGAAGGCACGAGCCCGTCTGACGTCCTGGACGGTGATCTGCGAGTTGCTGGCCAGCATCGGTTCATTCTGCACGATCAGAAAAACTGAAAATACCAGGCCGACAATCGACACCAGAACAGCCAGCAGCAACAGGCGAAGTAAAAGTTTCAAGAGCTAGACTCCAGCAATCATTGACAAGAACTTGTCGTTCAGCGGTCTTGGTTGTTCTGGCGCCAGGCATGGTAGAACGAGGTGACATCTGCCTGCCAGCGGGGGGAAATACGGGTAATTGCCAGGGCTTCGAAGTTGGTGAGGGTGACCGCCACGGCGGCAATGCGAAGTGGCAGGGTCGACCAGTCACTGAACAGGGCAATAACGGCTACCGCGGTGAGCAACCAGGACGTCTTGGCGGCACGGGTGTGGTAACTGGGCCAGCGCCGGTATTTCCAGAAGCCGGCCGCTGTCGAAGCCAGGTAGCTGCCCAGCGCCATGCCGATCCAGGGCATCTCTACGGACAGGGTTTCCCCGTACAGCACGACCACGCCGAATGCCAGGGCCGCATAGAGTGCCGCGTCCGCCCAGCTATCAAGCCTGGCGCCGAAAATCGAGCGTTGATTCAACAGAATGGCCAGTTTGCCGTCCAGCCAGTCTGTGCCCGCCAGAATCAGGAACAGCCACAGAAACAACTCATTGCGGCCCTGCAGGGCAACGGGAACCAGGGCTATCGATCCCAGCAGGCGCACCAGGCACAGCAGGTTCGGAATCGTCAGCAGCCGGTCAGAAATTTCCGGCTCTGCACTGGATCGGTCCGGTGTTACCTGGCGCATCATCCGGCGGCCCACCAGGTGAGAAAATAGACGTACATCGGGGCCGTCATGGTGAGGCTGTCCACCCGGTCAATCACTCCTCCCATGCCGGGCAGCAGCTTGCTGCTGTCTTTGACGCCGGAGTCCCGCTTGATCGCGCTCATGTTGATGTCGCCGAAAAACCCGGCAATGGAAATCAGCACCGCGATCAGAACCGGTGCGACAATCGGTTGCAGGAACCCGGGCAGGGAAAGCGGGCCCGCCTGCTGACCCAGCGTCGTCAGCCAGGGCGCGAGCAGCGGGGCCAGTACCACGATAACCAGCATGCCACCCAGAAAACCTTCCCAGGTTTTGTTGGGGGAAATTACCGGAGAGATGCGATGACGTTTATGTGCACCAAACAGTCTGCCGATCACGGCCTGAAAAATGTCGTCGGTTTCGGTGAGAATCACCAGGAACAGAAACCAGCCCGCCGCGCCCATGGGGCCGCTGGATGAAGCCGGCAGAATCATCAACAGGGCGGCATGGGAAACGCCATAGCCCAGGAACAGGATTCCCCAGAGCAGTGCGCCGGCCGAACGGATATAGCCTTTTGGTTCGCCCTGGATGAGGAGCGGGATGGCGAGCGCGAACAGGGCCGCAACCGGCAGGAAAGCGGGAAACAAACTCAGTTGGCCGGTGAGGATCAGCAGGTAATTAAGAACGATCAAACCATAACCGGCCAGTATGGCCGGCCGATCCTGCGGTCGGGCACCGAACATGGCGGTAATCTCGAACCAGGCAATGCAGCTGGCGGTTCCCAGCAGCAACACGATTCCCGGACGGCCTGCCAGCAGGCCCAGGCTCACCGCGATTGCCAGCATCCACCAGGTTCGCAGGCTGGTAAACCTTTTCTTACGGGTTTCGGCATCGGCCTGGCGGAGCGCGATGAAGCGTGCCGCAGATCCCAGAATCAGGCTGGCCATCAGCCCGGCAAGGGCCCAGACAAGGGCGGGTTCAGGGGCAGTTATCATCGGACCTCCTTTGCCTGGCTTTCCACCGTAGCATCGTGAACGTGAATGTCATTGCCAGGGATGCCGAATCGGCCCACCAGGAACCGGACCAGTGGGGGCAGCCCAGCGCAACCGACCAGCGCCATAACCAGGGGCAGGTCAATGAACGCATCGGGTCCAGTTGCCGCGAGTTCTTCCAGTGACGGTAATCGCAATCCTACGTAGACCCAGATCATATTGGCCGGTAACAGGCCGATGGCGGTGGTCCAGAAAAAAGTCCAGCTGCGCACCCGGCTGGCGCCACTGACCGGATTGACTATGGAGTAGGGGGCGTGCGCCATCCGCAGGGTCAACAGATAGAAGGCCCCCTCTTTCTCCAGATGCCTGTTCATGAGAGCAAGAAAACGCGTGTAGCGTCGTTCGATGGCTTCCTGGAACAGGTAGCGGCTCAGGTAGAAAATCAGCATGGCAGCAATAGTCAGTCCCACGGTGACAATAGTCACCGCCTGCCAGAAGCCGAACAGCCAGCCATAGATGACGCCCTTGCCACCGGTGCCAGGTACCAGTGACAGCACCAGGTAGATGGCGAAACCGATAAAGAAAGACTGCAGAGGGTGGGTGGCTATTGCCTCGCGCACCACCAGTTCCTGAGTAATCAGCGCATCCAGTGACGCGTAGTTGTTGACATACCAGCCCAGAGCGACGAGGAACCCGATTGATGCCAGCAGCACCAGCGGCTTGCGGTAGTTCCGGCCTGGCCTGGGGAGGGTCATGAAAAGTCCTTCCGGCTGGCGTGTAGTCCGGCGTCGAACGGTCGCCCCCGGCGAGGGAAAATGTGTTTGCTGAGCGGAGCAAATTTTCCTTCGGCTTCGTAGTAGATAAAGTGCGTCACGACCAGTGTGTCAGGCCCCGCATCGATCACGTTAAAGGTATTCTCGTCTTTCTCGCGCCCGGTACCGCGGCTGGAAGTGGTTGTGCCACACTGCACGATGATGACACCGCGATCCCGTTTATGGGGGAAGAAGTCCAGCGAATTTCCGATGTAGGCGCGGTGCAGGTGGCCGCCCAGGATCATCTCTACATTGTGATCCACGAAAAGGTCTATAGCACGCCGGGTCTTGGGCATGCTGATGTCGATGACCCGGTCGTGGCCGGGGGCGAAATGGTGGTGCGCCACCACGATTCTCACCTTGTCTTCGGGCACGGTATTCAGTGTCCGCTCCACGTGGTCGAGCTGGTCCTGGTAAATAATGCCGTTGGAGATACTGCGACGCGGCGCGGTGGAATCCAGACCCACCAGTACCACATTGCCTACCTCCAGGACTGGATTCAGGTCGTCACAGATGATCTCCCGGTAAAGGGCGTGGGGTTTGGCGAGCCGCTCGAACACCCGGTACAGAGGGACGTCATGATTCCCGGGAATGATAAGCATGGGTGTTGGTGCAAACCGGTCAAAAAAGGCCCGCGCCTCCATGAACTGCTCACGCTTCGCCCGCTGAGTCAGGTCGCCGCTGACTACGACCGCATCCGGATTCAGATCCGGGACGGTGTTCATTAACGCTTCTGCAACTTTCGGTACAAAAGGTGGGCCGAAATGCAGGTCTGAAATTTGCAGAATCCTGGTCACGGTCCGAGTTCCTGTCAGCCCTGGCTTTTAAGAGCGGCAATGCGCTTTTCCAGTGGCGGGTGGCTCATGAACAGCTCGGCGAAGGCGTGTTTGCCGCGAATACCGAAAGCCACCAGTTGCCCATTCAGCTGGCTGTCCATCTGATTGCTGCGCAGGCGTTCGAGGGCGTCGATCATTTTCTGGCGGCCAGCCAGTTGGGCGCCACCATTGTCTGCGCGAAACTCACGGTGACGGGAGAACCACATGACGATAATGCTGGCCAGGACGCCGAATATGGCCTGGAATGCCATGACAGTCATGAAGTAGGCCATCGCGCTGTCACTGCCGCGATTGACTATGTTCGCCACAACGCGGGCAAAGAAATACACGAAGGTATTAAGTACACCCTGAATCAGGGTCAGGGTCACCATGTCGCCGTTGGCGACGTGGCTGATTTCGTGGCCGAGCACCGCTTCCGCCTCGTCTGCGGTCATATTACGCAGCAGGCCGGTACTGACCGCTACCAGCGCGTCATTCCGATTGGCCCCGGTGGCGAAAGCGTTGATTTCCGGTGAGTCGTAAATCGCCACCTCGGGCATGCCGATTCCAGCCTGTTGGGCCTGGCGTCTGACGGTGTCCAGCAGCCAGGACTCCTCCTGATTGCGGGGCTGTTCGATCACATGGGCACCGACACTGCGCTTGGCGATGAATTTAGACATCAGCAGGGAGATAAACGAGCCGCCCATGCCGAATACGGCGCACATGACCAGCAGGCCGCCGTAGCTGCTTTGATCCAGACCCAGCATCGGCATCAGGATACTGAGGACAATGCCCAGCACAAAGAGAATCGCCAGGTTAGTGGCTACAAACAAAAAGATACGTTTCATTGACAACTCCTGCGTAATGGGGCCCGTAAACTGCCTGCGTTTCAACCGTTATTATGGACTCAAATCCGTGATTTTAAAGGCCATGACGGTTAATTTCAGGACAGTATAGCGGTAATCTGCCGCGAGCAGCGTAAACGCCGGGACTATTGCAGAAACCGCCTTTCAGTTTGCTCTGTGTCAATGTGCCGGGGCTGTGTGGTGGGGGAGCGGGTTTGTCCTGAATCAAAGTGGGCCAAAGCCTGCTCGATTACAGTTGCAGCCCGGTAATTGAAAAGGGCTTGCCTATGCCATTTAAGGTTACAGCCGGATTGCGTCTTACGACCAGACTTTCTCTAATCGCCTGTTTCGTATCCTCATGCGCCTCCATGAACAGGGATGATCAGTCTCCCGAGGAGTTGATGGCGACGCTCGAGGTCGGCGATGTGGTTAAAATTTCAACTAGGTCGGGCGAGGCGTATGAGTTCGTTCTTGAATCGATTGGTGAAAGCGGCATGTCGGGCGCCGGCATAACCGTAACCTATGACCAGATCGACCGGATAGAGGCAACCAGGAAAACGTCGAGCGGCGATGTTGTCAAAGTGCTGGGTGCATCGGCGGCCCTGGCTGCGATAATTTACTATCTCTTAATTGCACCCTGGCAGAGGTTGACACTTTTGTAGTGGTTCTCGTTCTCAGTGGCGCAGCACTCTGCAGCAATCAATCAGAGGCGCTCTCCTGCAATCAGCGGCCAGATAACCGCGTTCCGGGGACGGCAACCGGACTGCGATTCAGGTTGCCGTCCCGAAATTTTCGATTGTTGCCAGCTTCTTTCTGTTCCCTGCTCTGGTGGGTTGTAAATTCAGTCAATAAGCTTCTGGTAAAGGTGCCAGGTGGCATGACCCAGTACCGGCAGCACCACCGTCAGCCCCAAAAGAAATGCGGCAGCCCCCAAAGCCAGCAGTGCCACCACGATAATACCCCAAACGCCCAGCACATAGGCATTTGCAGTAAAGGCGCGAACGGAAACGCTGGCGGCGGTGATAGACGTAACCGGTTTGTCCAGTGCGAGCGGGAATGACACGACCGACAGCGCCATGGCCGCAAAGGCAAACAGAAAGCCGACGAAATTGCCGTAGGCGATCAGCAGCCAGCCTTCTCTGGAGGTGAACAGCTGGTTGATGAAGGCGCTGACAGAATCCAGGGCAAAGGATCCGAAAATACCGAAGTAGATCAGTTCTGCTGCATAAAGCCAGCCCAGGTACAGCACGCTCATGAAGACGGACAGGGCAAGTATCGGCGCAAAGGCTGCAGAGTGAACAAATCTGAAAGCGGTGCGCCAGCGCATCGGCTCATCCGCCTGGCGAGATCGGCTCATACCGAAGAAGGCCACCGCGACGATGGGGCCGAAGAGGGTAAAGCCAGCAACCAGCGGAAAAGCCAGGTAGCGTGCTTCCTGGTTGAAGGCGAATAAAGTAAGGGCCAGAGCAGCCAGCGGGTAGTAGAGTGCCAGCAGAGGAATCGCGGTCCCAGGCTTGGCGCTGAAATCCTCATACCCTTTGCGCAGGCACTCCAGCAGGTCCTGCACGGTAATCTTTCTGATCGTTATTTCATTGGGGCTGAGCTGCAAGTGCTCAAACAGGGGGCTGTCGGGTCGTTGGGCTAAGTCAGTCATAGTGGTACCTCCTATCCGTATAAACGCACAGGCACACAGAGTGACGGGTATTGCGAAGAGCCCTTTAGTCTATCTAACTACGATCTGCCTTGGCAGCCACTGCAGGATAGATTTCCTCTCAAAATTCTCACTCTGTCAGTGCCAATTCTAAGAAACACCTATCTGGGGGAATAGTCTAACCGCAACGTGAGCCAGAATACAGCCCCTTTGCCGCATCGCTATGCCTGGCTTCACTCTGCCCGTTGTGCTGGGCAGCAGATGTGGTACATTCTGGTCGTCAGGAATGTGGGGCACCCGCGCCATTGAGAATCCTGCTTTGGCTTTAATCTGAACTGATACGCATAAAACCTGTTGACAGCCCGGGTAAACGCGCAGATCCAGCCGGGCACGGACCAACCAACGAATACGGAATCATTATGAGTCGATTAGCGAGTCGGGTTTACAGGGGTTACTTTGTCGTGGTGTTGGCCATTGCCTGGGTGGCGCAAAGTGCCTGGGCGGCCAGTGGTGACAGTGGCTTCAACATAGTAGAGGCCTCCATTCCGGAAATGCGGCAGGCCATGGAGTCGGGGCAGACGACCGCCCGTGAGCTGGTGGAGCAACATCTTATACGCATTGCGCTCTACGAAGAAAAAGTCAATGGGGTGATGGCTGTCAATCCACAGGCGCTGGCCGAGGCGGACAGGCTGGATGCCGAGCGTGCCAGGGGATTCATCCGCGGACCTCTGCACGGCATACCCGTAGCGCTGAAAGACAACATACACACCACAGATATGCCAACCACCGGGGGCGCACTGGCTTTCAGGGATTTCGTACCACCCTATGAAGCCACCCTGGCTAAGAACCTGCGCGATGCAGGTGCCATCATCATTGCCAAGACGGTGATGACTGAGCTGGCCAATTTTATCGGCTCAGGTATGCCCGGAAATTACAGCACGGTAGGGGGCTATGGCCTTAACCCCTACGATCCACGGCGTGATCCGCGCGAGGGGTTCAATGACGGGCGCCCGGTAATGGGTGTTGGCGGGTCGAGTTCAGGTATCGGCACAGCCATGAGCTTCTGGGCCGCCAATGTAGGTACTGAAACATCCGGTTCGATTCTTTCACCGGCAAATGCGAACATGCTGGCCGCTATCAAACCCACGGTCGGGCGGATCAGTCGCTGGGGAATCATTCCGATAACAGCCGACCAGGATACAGCAGGGCCGATGGCCCGCTCGGTAACCGATGCGGCGATAATGTTGGGTGTGCTGGAGGGGGAAAGCGCCGATCCTAATGATTCGGCCACGTCCATTTGCAGGGCGCCTGCCAACAATGATTACACGCCACACCTGCGCGAGGATGGATTGCAGGGTGCGCGCATCGGTATCCCGCGTGCGCTTTACTACGAGGAAGTTGCCGTGCCCGGCGCAGAGGAAACGAGAGGTCTGCTGAACGACCAGTCGAGAGCAGTCATGGCTGCGGTGATTGAAGTATTGAGGGAGCAGGGCGCGATCCTTGTGGACCCGGCCAATATACCCAGTGTCATCGATCCAGACCCGCAACAGAACCTGCTTGCCGCTCCTGATAGCAGCGTTCTCTCCTATGGCATGAAACGGGACTTCAATGCCTGGCTGGCCACATTAGGCGCAGCGGCGCCGGTCAGCTCGCTGACGGCACTGCGGCAGTGGAACCTGAACAATCAATCCCGTGGAGCCCTCAAGTATGGGCAGGCACGCCTCGACGGTGCCGATGAACTGGATCTGCAGGCCTCCCGTGACAGTTATCAGCAGGACCGGATGCGTGATATTTACCTGAACGCGACCCACGGTATCGATGAAGTCATGTCCGATCTGGATCTGGATGCCCTGCTGTTTCCCGCCTCCAGCGGTGCCGGAATAGCCGCCCGGCCAGGCTATCCGACAGTCATTGTGCCGTTCGCCATGGTGCCGGCGGAGTATGACCCGCCGCTGCCGTCTGACTTTGAGCCCCTACCACGTCCTTTTGGTGTCAGTTTTACGGGAATGGCCTGCAGCGAGGCCAGGCTGATCGAGCTGGCCTATGACTTCGAACAGGCGACGCAAAGCCGGGTTGCCCCGCCAGCTATGCCCTAGGGATCACAAGATCTGTGGACACCTGTAAACAGCGACTGACTATGGCTCACCTTGATCTGGAGAAGTTTCAAACCAGACTGCTGAAAATGCAGTCCGATCTCGATGAACTGGATTCAATGGCGAAAGCGTCCACTGGGACTGTAGTTCTCGATCAAAGCAGTGTGGGCAGGCTGTCTCGCATGGATGCCCTTCAAGGACAGCAAATGGCCCTGGAAGCCGAGCGCCGCAGAAAGCAGGAAAAGCTTCAAATAAAAGCGGCCCTGATTCGTATTCAAAACGGAGAGTTCGGGCTTTGCGCTGCCTGCGGTGATGAAATAGCCGTCGGGAGACTTTCTGTCAATCCCATAGCTGCTCGCTGTATCAGGTGTACCGACTGAGCAGCGTTGAATATCGAGGAGGCCTATACGCTACGCATTATTTCTGAGCCTGGGAGTGGAGGGTATGCGTTATAAAGATCGCCGGCGCGCGATATTGAATAGCCCGGCTTTCACGCTGAATCCCTGTGTCATCTCATTATCACGGTTCGAAGCCGGCTGAGCGCGCCTGGATTCGTACTGAGAAACTGCCGCCGTTAATACTTCGCTGGAGATATTCAGTCTGCTGGAAACGAAATCTACCGGATGCCCAACTTCTACAATCAGTCTGATCGCCTGATCGAGGTATTCCGGAGAGTGATATTTTGGCATGAGCTTATTTTCAACCAGTCTGCTCTGAGGCAGGATCTATGAGTGGGATCATTTTGACCTTTGAGCTAGCAGAATGTAAATTACCACTTTTCTCAAGCAGAACAATGGGGGTATTCCTCATACAGAAAGAGAGTCAGTGTGAAATCGAACAATTTGAGTGCGGCAAATCTGAGTACGTGGCGTGAGGATGTGCTGAATAGTCCACTGCGACCTGCAGTCGTGGCGCATGTCAGGAAGTCGCGTGACCACATAGTCGAGGAATCTAAAAAGGCGAATCTCCGAGAGGTGCCGCAGCTGGCAAAATTGCTGGCGTCCGGCTCGGCTGAAGAGCTGCAGCGGGGTCAGGCCCACTACGAGTCCCATGCGGAAGCACTGATCAGCGTAGTGGAAAACGATTTCGATATCTCCTACCCGGACTTTGATTTTGTCGCCAGGCACGGTGCTCATCGGGCCAGGCAGAAATTCCCCCTTGCAGCGACCCTGCACGGCTACCGGATTGGTCAACGGGTGTGCTGGATGACGCTGTGCGATGCGCTGACTTTCGATGAAAACTCGATGCCGGAACAATCATGGCGATTGATGATGGCACTGAGCGTTTTCAGTTTCGAATATATCAATCACATCAGTTCGATCGTAGCGGATGCCTACTACGAAGAGACCCGGAGGCTGGAGCTCACAGACAGCACTGCGCGAGCCGAGTTTGTTGATCGTTTGATTCGCTATCCCGATGACCCGGAACTCGTGGCAAGTGCCGCCCGATTTAACCTGACTCCCAAAGCAGACTTTGTCACTGTCGTCGCAAGAGGGCTGGGTTCCTCCGCCCATGATTACGAATTGTTGCATGAGATGCGGCGCCGAATGGAGAAACTGCTTTTTCCCCTCTGCACCCATCGACTGGCGGAAATACGGCACGGTGATGTGATATTCCTACTGGCCGCCACTGGCGAAGCAGATCGAAAGCTGGAACGGGCTCTTGATCCGGCAATTCACGACTGGCTGTCTGAAAACAACTGCAGGATTGGCATCAGTGCACTTCGGCAAGGGTTGAATTCCGTCTCCGGTAGTTATAAAGATGCACTTATGGCAATTGAGCAGACTTCGGTTGAGAAACCTGTCCTTCGGTACAATGCAATCTCGTTGCTAGAGCATCTGGTAAGCAATGCCAGCCGCACAGCCTACCGAATGAAGCCAGCCTGGGTAGAGTCGCTGATCGAGGAAAATGAGCGGGCCAGGGGGGTGCTGTTGCAAACGCTGAATACTTATATCAATTGTCGGATGTCCGCGAAAAAGGCGGCTGATATCCTCAATATTCACACCAACACGGTCTATCAACGGATCAACCGGGTCGAACAAATTTGCAGTCGATCTGGCTCGAGCCCGCCAGACCTGATTGATATCCTGGTTGCGGCGAGGCTTCACCTGTAGTGGAGTCTTCTGACTACTGGAGATCAATGAGGATTAATCAGAGGTTTCTTAAACAGGTTCTATACAGGACCCAAACGGATCGATAAGAACTGGCGCCGGAGCGCTTGGCGCCTCTCACGATGCCAGGGCCGGTCCATTGTGGTGAGAGCAAACCAGGCACAGACTGAGTGGAGGATAAGACATGGCAATTAAAGTACCGGAATTTGACCGTCGGGGTTTTCTGGCGATGGGCGCTGGCGCTATGGCATTCGCCGGCCTGACACGCCAGGCCAGGGCAGCGGAGCTGAGCGCTGGTGAGCAGGCGAATGTACAGCTCGTGAATGACTTTTGTGCGGCGTGGCCGGGCCATAATCTCGAAACAATCATGGCGTTTTTTGCTGATGATGGCGCGTATCGGATGACCGAAACGACGGAGCTCGCCGATGGCCGCGACGCCGTGTCAGCCCGTATTCAGACTATCCTTAATAATGTTGACCGCTTCGAGGTGCTCGAAACCTTCGCGCGCGGACCGATGGTAATCAACGAGCGGATCGACTACTTTTCGGATTTCGCCATCAAGACCTGGCACGGTGTCGGGGTCTTTTTCATCAGGGACGGTAAGATTGTCGACTGGTACGACTACACAATCGCCATGGAACCAGGCTGATCCGCACCGGTCGGTGTCAGTGGTGGAGGTCGATGAGTCCGGGCCACCGTAACGTGCCAAACTGTTACAGAAAAAATCTGCATCCTCGGCGTCTGTTGTCGATATCACTAGTTGAGAGTTAGTGCTTTCGGACAGTTGAGCTTTCTTCATAATTGACTCTGCTCACGTGCCGGACGTGAGTCAATCCGCTCAATCTGGCAGCAATCGGCCGGCGCCGTGGCAGAGAAGACAGCATTTTCGCTCCAGGCTAATCCTCCCAATTTACAGAAGCCAGTGAGAAACCCGTTACTATGAAAACGAAATTAAAGAATTTCTGCCTGCAGTTCTCCAGCGAGCTTGACCCTTTTATTGCCCGGCTCGAGCCAGCCATTGTTAATCTGACAGACAAGTCCGGCGAGGCGGGTCTTGCCGGCCTGAGAGAAATCGCCACCCGGCTCCAGGGCGTGCAAACCCGTTCCAGGGCATTACAGCAGAAGATTGCCAACCAACATGCCTATCTTCTGATTTTTGGTCCCCTGAAGAGCGGTAAATCGACCCTGATGAATGCGATCAGCGGGGCATACGTCAGCGAAGTATCCTGTCTTCCAACCTATCCAGCCCTGGTTTATGTCAAGGATGGGCAACAGAACCACTTCCAGGCCACCACTTACGAAGGGGCAGAGCGAGATTTTCCGGACAGCCTGGCAATGAAAGCCGCGATTATGCAGGACTATGCCGATCTTGCCGAGGCCATCCGTGAAGCTGAAAAGGTTGGTGAAAATTTCGATCCAGCGATCCACCACCCGAAGGCGATACGCCGGCTTGAAGTGCAGCTCCCGGCCCCAAACCTGGCAGAATCCGGCACCGTGCTGGTAGATACCCCGGGGCTCTACAGTCGTATGAAGTTCGGCTATGACCAGATGACAAAGGATTTTCGGGATACCGCCGCCTGCGCGATTTTCGTGGTGAAGACCGATGACCTGTTCTTTGAAAAGGTCTTTGAGGAGTTCGAAGAGTTGCTTGGCTGTTTCAGTCAGATTTTTCTGGTTTCGAACATCGACTCGTCGAAGCAGGACCTGCAGCCGGATGGCACGCTGACGGTCAGCCTGGAGGGGTCTGATCCAGAAAAGGTCATCGAGGCCTTCCAGTCACTGTCTATCAGTGCACCCATTCAGGAAGCCATCGACAGGGGACGGCTTAATATTTATTCCATTGATCTGTTGAAGGCAGCCTCCCGACGCCTGCGGGCAGGCCTGCAGAGCAGTGTAGAGGCGCCTGAAACCGATCCCGAAATCAACGGAGAGGGCGATGCCGGAGCTGAAAGTGACGGCTTCGACCGCTTCCTTGACGACCTTACCGGCTACCTGAACAGTAGTGACTACCTTGACGATTTCATGGTGGATACGCTCAGGACCGCGAGAGATCTTGTCGAGGAGGAGATCCAGGCCTCGGCCAGTGAGATCGCGGAAGAATTGAAAGAGGCCTGTAAAGGCCTGAATGCTGACATCTATAAGGAAAGGCATCTTATCGATTCCCTGCAGGAGTTGGAGAAGACCGACTGGTCGGCTAACTTCGCGCATTTGGGTGAGGAAAAGGATCGCCTGTTCAGTGAGGCAGGGGAGTCTTTTCTGGCCCACGGTGAGTCACTTCAGATAGCCCTGGACGAGTGGATGCAGAGTGATGAAAGCTGGCAGAATCTGCTCGACAGCCGTATCAGGCCCCTCCTGAAGCAGGGCGTGCGCCAGGACGCGGAGGATACCGTTGAAAAGCTGCGAGCCATGCTCGACAGCGCCAATGGCGGTGGCCGCTTCAGTACAGCGTTGTCGCAGAAGATGAGTGATGCCGGCCTTAGCGTCAACAAGCCCGTGCGTGAACTGCTGGCCAGCCTGGGCGAGGCGGCAGATGTCAACCTGCCCGAAATGGAGCTGAATTTCGAGGCAGTACCGATTAACCACAGCTTCCTGGACAAGCTGTTGTTCAGAAATGACATCAAGGTGCGCCAGCAGCTCTTCGGTACCGAAGGCCAGCAGCCGATTTCAGCGGCCAGGAAACGCAAGCGGCTGCAGGGCTCTGGCGTCGAGTACCTGCAGGACACTTGCAAGCGCTTTGCCAGCGAAAGATTGCAGGCGGTGTTAAAGGAATACGCGGATCAGGTCCTGACGCAGTACATCAGCCGTTACACCGGCACGCTGCAGCAGGAAGTATCAAACCTGAAGGCTTCCGTGATGGCGGATATCCGTGAAAACGAGAGAAAACTGCAAGTCCGCGAGCAGGTGCTCGAAGATCTGGAAGGTATCAATGCTGCCGCCGAACGGTTTTTTGGCAGTCTCGGTAGCGTTGCTGCTGATTTTGTTACCCAAACAGAAGCTGCTGCTGATGGGGAAGGCCAGCTTTCCGGGCCTGAAGAGAAGCCGCACGTGGAGGCCGATGCAGACATGCAGACAGAAGCCGCAGAATCCCCGGACGGCAGTATGGCCGGAACCGTGGGTGAAGAAGAAAGCGGCTCAGTAAGACCCAGCGAGACGCAGAACTCCGAGGAGCAGGACGGTGTGGTCATAGAGGACTGGTCCGATTCTGAGGAGTTCACTCCCGATGAAGAAGAGAGCGGTATCGCCAACAAGTAACCTCCAGCACGAGGCCCGGTCCGTTCGGGCCGGCCTCGCCCTGCTGCCCGTCCAGAGGGCAGGCGGGTAACAAATCTGCTGAAGCAGCTGACAGCCAGGCTGACAAGACCTTGTCGTCCTCTCTGGACGTCCCCACCACCACAGGTCCCGCAGTCCAGTTGCACCTGGATACCCTGTCAGGCGAAGTATGCCTATAATGGCCTCGACACTTTCAACGCGCACAACACAAACAAGATTCATCAAGTAAAGGCAGGAGTAGATAATGAATCATCTGTCCAGATCATGCCGGGTTTCGTTGGGAATTGTATTCTTCCTGGCGGTTACGGTGCCGCTTGCCAGCGCCCAGGGTAGCCGCGTAATTCCTGCTGACGATCGTCAGTTGGCCTACGAGGTCTACAAGGAGCTGATTGAATACAAGACTACCGCTTCGGAGCAGAACAACACCATCGCGGTAGAAGGCATGGCGGCCTGGCTGGCGGCTGCCGGGTTTTCAGCTGACGATGTGTTTGTCGCCGGCCCTCTGCCACACAAGGGCAATCTGGTTGTCACTTATCGCGGCACGGGCCAGCAACGGCCGATGATTCTGATGGCCCATATCGATGTGGTAGAAGCCGAACGGGCAGACTGGAACCTGGATCCATTCGTTCTCAACGAGGATGAGGATTACTTCTATGGCCGGGGCACAATTGACGACAAGGCCATGTCGGCCATCTTTATCGCCAATCTTATTCGCCTGAAGCGTGAAGGCTTTGTACCCAACCGCGACATCGTGGTGGCACTGACTTCCGACGAGGAAAGCGGTGGCAGCAACGGCATCCGCTGGCTGCTGGATAACCACCGGGGCCTCATCGACGGTGCTTTCGCCATCAACGAAGGCGGCTATGGGCAGTTACTGGACGGCAAGCCTCTGGCCAACACAATCCAGGTGGCGGAGAAAATATTTGCCACGTTCCAGGTGACAGCGCGAAATCCAGGCGGCCACTCGTCACTGCCGCGCCCGGATAATGCCATTTACGATCTGGCCGAAGCGCTGCTGAAGATTAGAGACTACGAATTCCCGGTGCAACTGACAGACACCATGCGCATGAGCTACCAGCGTCAGGCGGAAATCAACAGTGGTCAGCGGGCGGACGATTTCAGGTCGCTGCTGCGGGACCCCATTCCGGAAGACTCACTGAGGAGGCTGACGAGTGAAGCTGCGATCAACGCCCAGTTGAGAACCACGGCGGTAGCCACTCTGCTGGACGGCGGTCACGCATCCAACGCCCTGCCACAAACGGCAGTGGCCACTGTCAACGTGCGCATGATGCCCGGCTCGGACCCACAGGATGTTCTGCAGACTCTCACCGAGGTGGTAGACAACCCGGACCTCGAAGTGGCCTACCGCGGTGGCGGAGGCCTGTCCGATCCTTCCCCGCTGACTGAGGAAATCCTCGGTGCCGTAGAGGGGGTAACCGAGCAGATGTGGCCGGGTATCACGGTGATACCTATCATGTCCACCGGGGCCACAGATGGCGCAAAGATGCGCAACGCGGGGATACCCACTTACGGGGTTTCCGGCCTGTTTGTCGATCGCAACGATATGCGCATTCATGGTCAGGATGAGCGATTGCTGAAGGAGTCTTTCTATGGCGGCTATGATTTTTTATACCGTCTGACCAAAACGCTGAGCAGCGAATAATTGTACCCAAGCAGCTGCGCGCATGCCTGTGGTCTGTAAACAGTCATCGGGCCGCGTGTCAGCTCAACCCTGGATGGAACCCCGGGGAGCTGAGACTATTTCGCGCCATTATGCGTCGAGGCGATAATGCGGCTCATAGTATGCTGGCAGGACCCGGCCTTTTCGATCAGCTTGATCTCACACACATCGCAGCGCACACATTCCTTGAAGTCGATCCTGTCCCGCTGGATGGCTCCTGTAGGGCAGGCGCGTTCGCAGACGATGCAGTAAGTGCACTGGGGTACGCGCCTGATTCTTAGAGGGCTTGCCAGCGAGGCCACGGCCAGCGCGGCCCCGAGCGGACAGGCATAACGGCAATAGAATCGGGGAACGACGAAACAGGCTGCCAGGATGGCAACCAGAATCACCCAGAGAATCAACGCGCCATTCAGGAAGAACAGTGTGCCAAACGGCTCGAAGTACTGGAAAATCGCCACCTCGGGAGCCGCCAGCGTCGTTCCGATAATCAGGGCGAGAATGAAGTACTTCAGCTTCAGCGCCTTGTTATGGATTGATTGAGATACCTGGCGCCTCCAACGCCTGGGAGCAAAGCGGGTAATGAAATCCTGTACGGCCCCGAACGGGCACAGCGAGGAGCAGAACACTCGACCCCACAGCAGCGTTGTGACCACAGTGAAAGTTACGAATAGCAGCAGGGGCAGGTTGCTGAGCAGAAAGCCAGGGCCCTGGTTGATGGTGTTGATGATCTGAGAAATGGACAGGAAGCCGCTGTCAATGAAGCCCAGATAGGCCACCGTTACCGTCAGGGTTGTCCAGCGCAATGTGTCACTCTTGCGCAGGAAAGCTGTCATCGCCAATGCCAGTATCAACAGCAGAACGGCGACCTTGGCCCAGGGCGTGAGGCCCCAAGGGGGTTGGTCAAAGAACTGTTGCACCCGGCTGTTCTCGGCCCGCAGGATAGCGGCGATTTCCTCTTCGTTGAGCACGTCTTCCCCGCGCGCCAACTGCATACCCAGCCCTGCCGGTTGAAATTCGATAGCGCGCCGCTCAGCGGTGCCCAGGTGCCGGTAGGCCAGCGTGAAAGGCTGGGTGATATCGAGGCTCCGCGGCAATACGATAGCGCCGGCGAAGTCGGCGTGTCCCGCGATCATGCCGGAGTCGGCGTTACCGGCCGGTACGAAACTCTCGGCGCTGAACCGCCGAAACCGACTGAGGGTTCGGCCGTTGTCCTGGTTGAACTGCAGTTGATCGTAGCGGAACTCGCTGGCAGCGCTGCCGCCGACCGCAACCAGCAGCATTTCCTCGCCAGCCGGGTAGGCGCTGGCTGCCCGTTCGGCGAGGGCATAATTGTCATCGCCGATCCAGAATGTCCCCAGCCCTGGATGCCCCATATAGCTGAAAGAAAATACGATATTCTCGCCGTCCGGAAGTGGTACCTTCAATTGCCGAACCATACCGTTTGCCAGCATCTGCTCCCAGCTGTACTCGCTCATAGCCTGAACGATGCGTACCTTGCGTGCCTCCTGCACCGGATCGGTCGGATCAAAATCGAGATAGGCTTCGGCAATGCGACGGGCGGCATTGCGCGCACCGCGGGCAATGGCAAAGACGCTAACGGTAGATCCGGCAATACCATCGATGTCGCGACTTATCTGAAAGTCATCCCGGAGGGACTTGTTGCGGAACTGGCTCAGCAATTCTTCGCGCGCCAGAAAATCCCCCTTTGTCCGGCGGTAGGTTTCGTTGTAGTCAAGGATTTTGACGCCGGTCATGTTGAGGTTGGTGTCGACCCCGATCAGCATATCGATCGGTCCACTGTAACCGGGTTCCACGGGTGGCGCATCAGCACTCAGAAAGGCATAGCCAACCAGTTCTTGCTCGCGGCTCTCGCGGTTGGTGCGGTATCCCGGCCAGATGGGCGGTTCACCCTGTTTCGCACCAAACTCTTCGACTCCCGGCAGCACCTCGTGCAGCCACGGAATCTGTACATCAGTAGAAAAAGGGGTGGCTGTTGCCTCCCCGGATTGAGCCGCCGCCGGTTGAGCGAGACCCTGAACGAGGGCGACCAGGCACGTTAAAAGAAGCAGAGAGCGTGTTTGACGTGCCATTATCCAGGATCCAGTACTTCCATCCGCCAGGGATCAATCGGTATGCGATAGACCGCCCTGGCAGAGTTTTGGTTTAGAAGACACCTGACAGCTTTTCCAGTGAGAGTTTTGTGTAAATGGTCGGCTCAGGTATTTAATCAAGGGGGTCTTATTCAATAATCGCCTGTTGTACGGCATTCTCGAAGTCGCTTTGCGCCGGGCCGAATGGTTGCTGGAGCATGATGACCGCACTCAGTTCTTCTTCAGGATCACTCCAGGTCCGCGTGCCGAAGGCGCCACCCCAGCCGAATGCGCCCTCGCTGCGGCGTTGATTGCCGACAATCGGGTCTTCGGTAACAGCCACAGTATAACCGAATCCCTGACCTTCGACCCGTCGGGAAATGCCCTGGTACAGATCTTTCACCTGGTTGCTGGACATCATGCGAACTGTCCGTGGGCTCAGTAGTCTATTTCCAAACAACTCACCACCGTTCACGAGCATCTGCTCGAACCGCATATAATCCCCTGCTGTACTATTCAACCCATAAGAGCCTGAGAAATAAGTACTGGGGGGTGACTTGAAGAAGGGCGCCATGTCCCGGTCTACAATAACGACGCGGTTATTCTGGAACTCTTGAGGTACATTCCACCAGGTATGGTTCATACCCAGGGGCTCAAAAATGCGTTCACGAACAAACTGATCGAAGGGCAGACCTGATTCTATTTCTATTATGCGCGCTACTACATCCAGACCTGTTGCAGCGCTGTACTGCCAGCGAGACCCTGGTTGGAAATCCAGAATGTAATTCCCGTACTCAGGCACGTTTTCAGCCAGCGATCGACGACTGCTGATGCCATTGCTTGCTGTGATCGCGCTGCCCAGGCCGCCGGACGCTAGCCCCGATGTGTGCGTCAGCAAGTCGTGTACGGTGATCTCACGGGCGGCGGGTACCAGTCGATAGGGCGGAATATCTTCAGGGTCCACTCGAATCGGACTAATGTTCTGGTCGAGGGGCGTGTGTAATACGGCTACTTCCATCGTGGCAAATTCGGGAATCCACTTGCTGACGGGATCGGTGGGGCGAATACGGCCCTCTTCGATCATCATCATCGCGGCAACCCCCAGGACCGGCTTGGTGGAACTCATCATGATGAAGAGGCTGTCCTCCTGCATGGGCCGATTGCCCGGGACATCCATCAGGCCGTGTGCTTTAAGATGCACCAACTTGCCACGCCGGGCAACTGCAGTGACTGCGCCCTGAATATTGCCGGCTTCGATATGCCGTTGAATGACCTCGTTAATCCGTTCAAGCCGTGCAGTTGACATCCCTACTTCCTCGGCACTGTCTGCCCAGGGAATATCCTGCGCGGCTAGAAAACTACTGCACAGGCACAACCATACAGCCAGCAATGCGCGCGAAACAGCAACTGGGGAGATAGGAGGCATAATGTTTGTACTCCGATTGAAACCAAATTCCGCCTTACCTGTGCAACATTCTTACTGCGGACTTATAGAGTGAAACAGATGGAGCCGCAGGGCGAATAAAAAAGCAAGTAGACAAAAGGTATCCTTGCAGCCTGTATTTGTCCAGTATCGCTGGCAGCACGCCAGGTGTTGCCGCTGGCTATGAGCCACTGTCATCCGGTTCGCCCGCTGCAGCGTAACTAGGTTATGCAGCCCGCATCCTGGAGTATCTGTTTATGTTTCGCTTAGTAGTAGCTACCGTCTTTTTTTTGCTATCAGGAGTCCCGCTTATGGCGCTGGAAGAACCTGCCTTTACAATCATTGCAGAGGCCAATGGCGTCGAATACCGCCAGTACGAGACCTATCTGATTGCCGAAACCGTGGTAACGGGCGAGGAGCGGCGTAATAAGGCAGCTAACCGGGGGTTTATGCGGCTGTTTGATTACATTTCCGGTGACAATACTTCCCAGGCTAAGATTGCCATGACCGCACCGGTACAGCAGCAGGCAGTGAGCCAGAAAATAGCGATGACAGCGCCGGTACAGCAGTCTTCTGTCGATGGAGGTTGGTCCGTGGCATTCGTGGTGCCCAGCGAATTCACTGAGTCCTCCGTGCCCCTGCCGACCAATTCGCAGGTCAATATACGTACAATCCCGGCAAAAAAAGTGGCCGTGCTAAGGTACTCGGGGCGCTGGAGCGAGCGCAACCTGCGTGAACACGAGCAGGCATTGTTACGTGCCCTTGAAGCTGCCGGAATAACGCCGCTTGGCGATATTGTCAGCGCCGCCTACAATTCCCCTTTCTCACTGCCCTTTATGCGCCGCAATGAAGTCATGGTCGAGGTGAACAAATACCCTGAATTCTGAAGTATGGGCAGTGAGTGCCAGTGCGACAGTGTTACTTTTGCAAGTGCTTTGCATACATCAGAGAATGCAGGGAAGAACAATCAAATCAAATCGCAATCGCAATCGCAATCGCAATCGCAATCGTATCGGGGCGGGAGTGGCGGTGTGGAGAACCAGGTACTGATAGAGTTGCTGAGTCACAAGGGAGAGGACGTGGCGGCCGAGATCCATGCCTTATTCCAGGCCGCTTACCGGGTAGAAGCTGAACTCATAGGTGCTACTGACTTTCCCCCTCTGCGCAGAGCCTGTCGGGATATCAGACGTTCCGATACACTGTTCTGGGGTTGCAGAAACTCAAGCGGTTTGACCGGGGTAGTCGAAGTACGGCAAGACAATTCAGCGTTGCAGATTTCAAGCCTGGCAGTCGTTCCGGCACTGTTTCGCCAGGGTATTGGCAGTGGTTTAGTGAATCACGTTCTGTCAGCTCTGAAATGGCAAACGGTAGAAGTACAGACAGCTGCTGCAAATACACCTGCACTTGGCTTGTACCGGCGTTTGGGCTTTTGCGAACAGAAGCGCTGGCTTGCCAAAGAGGGTATTGAGTTGGTTTCTTTTATTAAACAGCGGCTCTATTAATCAAGTGGCACTTGACAGGATGAGAAAAAGATGCTGGAACAGTTCGTCACTATTTCTGAGATCACCAGGACGGCTGTTGTTGTAGTGGCGTTGCATCTTCTGAATGTGCTGATAAGAACGAGCACTCAAGCCAAGCGGTCTGCGACTGCCCTGCTGGCTGCCGATGCTCTGCTGAAATGAACCGGATAGTAATCCAGGAATTCGACTCTCGCTGGCAAGGAAAATTTGCCAGGGAGCGTTCAGAAATTGAAAGCCGGTTGGGCACCATTGTTGTCTCCACGCATCATATAGGAAGCACTGCTGTACCCGGGCTAAGGGCTAAACCGATTATTGATATCCTGCTGGAGGTGTCTTCATTGCCTGAGTTGGATGAGAGGGCCGACCGTCTGGAAAAACTGGGTTATGAAGCGATGGGTGAGTTCGGGATCCCGGGCCGCAGGTACTTTAGAAAAGGGAGGTCGGCTCGCACTCATCATATCCATGCTTTTAAAAGAGGCGATACTCATATACGCCGGCACCTGGCGTTTCGGGATTACCTCATTGCACACGCTGAGATCGCTGCACAGTACGGTCGGTTGAAAGCCGGTCTGGCGGCAGAATTTGCGAATGACAATGAGGGCTACTGCGCTGGCAAGGATGGTTTTGTAAAATTTTACGAGGCTGAAGCTCTAAATTGGATCGTAGGCAGCTGACGGGTGACGCTTACTGCTGGCTTGCACTGATTAAACACCATGTCATTGAACAAGGTTGTACAGCATAAGCGCTAGGGCTGGTGGTACAACAGCCGGATGCTCTGGCTGAGCTAATCGAATCTGTCCCCGATTTTTTGTACCCACAAATTTGTAATTGGCGCGTCTGAGGCATTAATCAGAGGTTCCTGGAGCGGGGAAGACAATCTCTTGCAACAGTCGTACCTGCTACCACGCAATAATGACGCGCACGGCTGCATCAGGTTCCACATCAAGGGGGCAAATTCCATTCGCTGTACAGCTTCGGGTGGTACCGAAATAGGTGGCGCCAGGGTCCAGAGACTGAGTATCCGTATAAGTAAACAACACGCTATTGCCAGTCACTTTAGTGAAACCCGATTCACGAGTCGAATGACTGGAGCCAAGGGCAGTCCAGCGTCGACTCGCAGACCGCCATATCAGCAGGGTGAGGGGTTTCTGCGGGCTCAGATCGTCGCTGATTGCGACGGCTTCCACATTGATGGGCTCTCCTCTTATCACATAGGCAGTCGCCTGGGTAATTGCTGACTCTTTGCCTTGAACGGCAACGGGATAGAGGGCAGTAAATCCGGCCAGCAGCAGAATGATTCGGATAGAGTTTTTCATAGAAACAGGATAATCCGAGGTGGCCCGAAAGACCTTGCAGCGCGCTAACTCCTCGAACAGCTTTCCCACAGGCGGGCCCTGTTTTTTATAGATTACTGGCGAGAGAGTTTAGCATAGAAGAAATATAAGCCGGCACGTCCGCTTTGGGGGCCGGTATCTATCGAATTTTTGTAGGATTGCTAATTTCTCACAAGGGTCAACAGCGAGTTTCATGCCCCAAAGAGGGGCGACCCGATAATGTCACGGGGTTTCATTTTTGACCGGTTCAGCTTTTGGATTGGAACGGACCATTCTGTTAATACGTAACCGTTAAAGATCCAAGATCGGCTTAATGGCGGCTATCGACCTGAAGCAGAAGTTAGGGATTTCTAGAATATGCATATGGGAATGACTGCTTTGGGGAGAAAATCGGACAGACTGAAAGTGCCCTTGTGTAAGTTCGCCGCAGTGGCTCCGGCAAGTATTGTTGCCGGACATTAAGTTTCCGGCATTACCTCTCGTGTGCCGATCACCCCGGCAGGGCGAGGCAAGGGTAGCAACAGGAACAAAGACCGCTCCCACCCGGAAGATAAAAAACCTGCCGAACGCCATGCCGCCATGACCTGGGCCCAGCGCCTGAGGCGGGTGTTTAACATAGACATCGAACCCTGCGAGAAATGCCAGAGCCCGGTAAGGATTATCGCACGCGAGGAAGACCCGGCGGTGATCCGGCAGATTCTGGAACATTTGCGCAAGAAGGAGTCCGAAGATTCCCAGGCGCAGCTCTCTCCCGAGCGGGCGCCACCGCAGATGGGCTTGTTCAACGACGCCTGACTCAACAACAGGTAGAAAAAATTAAGAATGAGAGTCTGCCAGGGAAGGCGGCCGGGGACCGCTCGGCCTGGTACCGGCATGAGTGCCCGTTTTCACTGCCTTGCGGCTAACCAGAAGCTGATAACCTGGGATCTTCTGAAGAATTGAACCTGTTTGCACGAATTACTGTGGCCTATCATTCACATATCTGGACATTACCCGGGCTCGGAGATACCTTTTGTGCTTCTTGTAAGCACCTGACCAATTGCTATGCTAAAGCACGCTCGGAAGAGTCAGATACATGCTGCCGGGACCAGGGCAATAACTGCCGGATAAAAAGAAAGGCAAGAGGCTGTTAATGGATCATCCAGACAAAGAAAAGCTGACTCGCAGAAAGTTTATAAAGAGCGCGGCATCCACCACCGCTATTGGGGCGGCGACAATTGCAGGGAGCAAGGGTATGGCAGCAGACGAACATACCGACCATGATCATCAGGATGTGCCGCCCGACATCGCCCTGCGAGTGCGGGCGCTGGAGACTGTACTGAGTGAGAAAGGCCTGATTGATTCTGCGTCAATAGACGAAGTCGTCGAACGTTACCAGAACCAGGTGGGGCCGCAGAATGGCGCCAGGGTAGTGGCTCGGGCATGGTCCGACCCGGACTTTAAGCAGCGACTGCTGGCAGACGGTACTGAAGCCATCGGCGAGATGGGTTTCCTGGGCCCCGAAGCTCATCATATGGTGGTGGTGGAGAATTCGCCCGGGGTTCACAATCTGGTGGTCTGTACCCTGTGCTCCTGTTACCCGTGGGCGGTATTGGGTCTGCCGCCTCGCTGGTACAAGTCGGCAGCTTACCGCTCCCGTGCAGTGATCGATCCCCGTGGCCTGCTACGGGAATTCGGCCTGGCGCTGGATGACGACACGGAAGTGCGGGTCTGGGACAGCACCGCCGAGATGCGCTATCTGGTGCTGCCTGAACGGCCTGCCGGTACCGACGGCCTGAGTGAAGAGGAACTGGCTGACCTGGTGACCAGAGATGCCATGGTCGGCGTTGGCTCGGTTTCAGCAGGAGGCCCGGCATGAACAGCATTCACGACATGGGTGGGATGGACAACATGGGTGCCCTGGAAATAGAACCGGACGAGCCGGTGTTTCACGCCCCCTGGGAGGGCAGGGTCTATGGGCTGCTGATGAGCTGGGGTTCCTGGGGGCGCTGGAGTCAGTGGGGCAGCTTTCGCTACGCACTGGAGCAGATCGCTCCCGCGGACTACCTGAGTTGGAGCTATTACGAAAAGTGGTTTTCCGTCCACGAACGCAAGGCTCTCGAAACCGGTATCGTGACCCCGGAAGAGTTGCAGGCAGGTCGGGCCGATCCGTCGGTGCCTATGCCAGAGCTTTCTCCCTATGATCCTCCGTCGCTGGGATCGAGAAGGCTGCAAGTGGTCGTGCCGGCAGACTTTCAGCCCGGCGAGAGGGTGCACACCCGTGAATGGAACCCGGTTGGCCATATCCGGCTGCCACGCTATGTGCGGGACAAGACCGGCGAAATCGTGAGCGACAACGGTGTGTATGCTCTGCAGGACACCGATGCATCCGGAATCCGGCTGGGCAACACAGCACAGCGCGTCTATACAGTGAAGTTTTCTGCCCGGGAGTTATGGGGGGAAAGAGGCCACGTCAACGATTATGTCTACGTTGATTTATGGGAGAGCTATCTTGAACACCCCTAAGATCCCGGCCGGCATTGTCCTTAAAGACCTGCCGACGCTGCCACTGGATGATGATGGCCCGGTTTTCAAAGAGCCATGGCAGGCCCAGGCGTTTGCCATGGTGCTCGAGCTGACAGAGGCTGGGCGCTTCACCTGGGCTGAATGGGCGTCAGCCCTGGGCCAGGAACTGAAAGATGCTGCTGCGGCCGGCAAACCAGATGACGGCTCCCGCTATTACTATCATTGGGTAGCCGCCCTGGAGAACCTGGTGCAACGCAAGGAACTGGCCGGGAAGGCACAGCTTGAACAGCGCAAAGAAGACTGGGGAAAGGCGTTCAGGAATACGCCACATGGCAAGCCGGTGGTGCTTGAGTGAGAAGTTAGCAGGAAGCCTCTCAAATAGGCTTGCTGGGGGAGTGAGGGGCCTTCATGATGCTATACAGTCTAATGAAGAATTAACAAGAGAACCTCTGACTAATTTTGGGCTCTTCGGGCGGGGCCTGTCGAGCGCCATTGCGGCGTTGTCGCGCTTGGCAAGGGCTGGACTGTCGATCTGCAGCGGAATCTGACCCGTCAATTGCATTTAGTTTTGATTCCTTTAATACGCCTTAATCCCGCGAGAATCCTAGCAATTAGTGGGTCAACTATTTAATGCAAAACTATCGAAAAGGGTCAATCGAGCATGCAAATCAATAGTCAGGAAGGTTATACAGGATCAGTCGGTTAATAATTGACGGATCTCAGTTGTGGTTGTAAAAAAGCAATAAAAATCATATGGTAATTCTACTAATTTAACTATAGACAGGAAGCTGCGATGCAGAGAAGAGATTTCTTGACCAAAGTGCCTGGCCTTGTGACGATGCCATTGATGCTGCCGCAGGCTGCAAAGGCTGCGCAGGCGGCGCCCCTAAAAATCACTGATGTCCGTTTGATCAGGATCAGGCTGATCGAAGATAAGGGTATCCTCGCCCGACGCGTTGATACTCCCCGTGGAGGGCTTCACGTTCAGATTGGTAATTTCACCGTGACTGAAGTGCACACAGATCAAGGCCTGGTGGGCATCGGGCCCGGTATCCCGCCAGAGAACCTTGAGACCGCAAAACAACTGCTCGTGGGCAAGGACCCTTTCGAGATAAATCAGCATGCTGCGGCTTTATACGCCCCGCATCGCAGATGGGGAGCCTCAGTAGAGATCGCGCTCTGGGATCTGCTGGGCAAAGCAACGGATTTACCACTCTACAAGCTCTGGGGCGGCGGACGCGATAAAGTCCTGCCGTACGCGGCCATGTGGGGCATCGGCACCGTGGAAGATAGGGTCGAAATCGCCATCGGGCTTAAAGAGGACGGCTGGCGCGCCATCAAACTGCGTTCGGGGTTCAGGACGATGGAGGAGGACGTGCGCGTCGTGGAGTTGGTTCGTGAAGCGGTGGGCGATGACTTCCACATCCTGTGCGACGGCAACAAGGCGCCCGGTGATGCAGACGCCAATGGGGAGGATCCGACTCTCTGGAATTTTAAGCGTGCCTACGACACGGCGATGGAGTACCAACGACTCAACGTCTATTGGCTCGAGGAACCGCTGCCACGTTACGATTACGAGCGCCTGGCGGAGCTCAACCGGCTCCTCGCCATGCCGATGGCCGGCGCGGAGGCCAACTGGGGCATCCACGAGTTCAGATGGCTTCTTGAACAGGGCTGTTTTGACGTCCTCATGCCGGAAATAGGCGATATAGGACCCCTGATGTCCCGTACTGTCGGGACCCTTGCGGCGGCATACAACAGACAAGTCTCGCCGCACTCGGCACCGTTCGAGCGGCGATTAGTCAATATTTGCGGAATCCACCTGATCGCGTCCATGCCAAACGGCCCGATAACAGAGTTCATTCACGAGCCGCCGCACGCAGATATCTTTGAGGGCTGGCAGGTCTTTGAGAACCCGCCCGTCCTTGAAAAAGACGGTTCTATTAAAGTGCCTCAGGGCCCGGGTCTCGGGGTTACGTTCAGGGCTGATCTGATCGAAAAATTCTAAGCGAATGTCAGGACATCGCACAACCAGCGCAGCGCGGTGTCCTGTTCGGTGCTGTCCTTACTGCGACTCAAAGTAAGTATTGATGCAGAAAATAAGTCGCCGAGTAATGCGCAGGGACTGGTTATAAAACCAAGCTGAGGATTTCGAACCGGAATTAGAGGAGCATCTTTGGAAAGCGGTGCAATAGTCCAATTCGTGGAAGGAGAATGATCTTGTGTTGTTAGGTGATTCCGGGTACCGGACATTGATCCTGTAAAGTCTGCTGCCGAGAAAAGACAGGCCTGCTCCTGAAGAAAACAGACGACCTGGCTGTATACCTATAAATGTGGCGGGCGGTGCATAAGCATGGAAGAAAAATCTGGCTAACATACTGCCATAGCTCTGTAACTCGAATTGAGAAATCCTGGACTTTGGGATGAAAAACAATGAAAAGCAAAGAGTATATGCCTTACATCGTAGTCATTCTCACATTCGCAATACTCGCGTTATCAAATATTCCGGTTTCCAGCGCTTCATCGACTGAGACTAAGCCAGCTACATTTGGTGAGGCTAGTGCGGAAAGGTTCAAATTACAATTTGATGAATCTGATTACGATCTCAGTGAGGAGCTGATAGTTCGGTGTGGTACAAGGTTAGAAGTCGATGGCAGTGTACGGGTACTTATGTGCGAATCAGAACCGGAGCGTGGAAGGAATAATAGGAAGGCGCTTCGAACGGTTCAGCGACTGGTCAAAGATCTGACATTAGAACCAGCTAGAGTGGATGGAATTGAAACCCAGGTTTGGTACAACTTTGCCGTAGTAATATCGCCCGGAGATGAAGAAACTCTCATCGTTAATAATCACCTCTACAGCCAGGAGAAACTTGGTCGGGACTACTCTGCGCCACAACGGTATGACTATCCAGCGTGGCGGGGCTGCATAGGCATGCCGGGGGACGGAATTCATGTCAGAGCTGAAATCAGTTCAAGTGGTGAAGTACTGGATGTTGACTCGATTGGAGGAAGGCAAGGGTATGCTTCATGTGTTACAAGGGCCTCGATGAATGTAAGAAACAGTAAATTCATTCCCGCAGTCTCAAATGGAGTGCCGGTAAAAGCATTGTTTGTAGAGCTCTTCAAATAGTTGCCCCCTGTATAACTTCCAAAGTGTGCTGTAATCACATCCAAAAGGGGATTTGGGGCACTGGGGTTTGCTGTAAGGCGATTGTAATTGGAAAAGAAAGTAAGCCTGAGGTAACCCAATTCCAGCAATAGAAACCGGGTCTCAGGAGGGGTATTCCATAACCTATTGAAAAAATAAATAAAATGGTAGCTACGGGTGGACTTGAACCACCGACCCCAGCATTATGAATTGTGCTGGAGATTTTTAACTGATTGATTTTATTAACTTAAATCCGAACGCCCACAGCGTATTTTGCACCACAGAGCACAACTTTTCACCACAAGTCCCGCAAATCTCCCGCAGGCTCCACCTTGGTCTATCTGGCGCAATTAGGCAAATGTGCCACTTTATGTGTCGCGATCTATCCAACTCCCAGTCATTCGTTCATAAAAACCCGTTGTTCGATATTAATGAACATAGTATATTTATGAACATTCGCTCATCTTTAATTATGAATGTGCTTAACACCATGAACCGGCTGGAAACAGAATACGACATTCTACACGGCGCTATAGAAGCCTTCCGTGCGGAAACCGCGCTGCAGCTCGATGTTGTTGAGTTTGACGTGCGCAGAGGTAACAGGCAGATCGACGCGATCCTGCAGATGCCCGGCAACGGTACCCAATTGCTGGCCGAAATCAAGAAATGGGCAACCCATACCAACATGGGCGCACTAATTAACCAGATGCAGCAGCTTGCCACTCCTGATGCAGGCATTTTGATCGCAGATTACGTCAACCCGAATATGGCGAGAAAGTTAAGGGAAGTCGGTATTCAGTATATTGATGCGGCGGGTAATGCTTATCTCAACCAGCCACCGGCCTACATTTTTATCAAGGGCAACAAGCCGGAGGCCATGACTGGAACCAGAACGAAAACCGGTAAAGCATTCCAGCCCGCCGGGATGAAGGTTGTCTGCGCATTTTTGAAAGACCGTGAGCTAATCAACGCGCCTTACCGTGAAATCGCTGAACAGGCTCAGGTGGCGCTGGGTACCGTTGGCTGGGTTATTCGCGACCTGCTCGAACAAGGTATTCTGGTTGAGGACATCGACGGCACCGGGCGCCGGATAGCCGACTACGACCAGTTGCTGGATAAATGGGTAGAGGCGTATCCACACAAGTTAAGAGACAAGCACCGTTTGGGAACGTTTACGACGGACAATCCCAACTGGTGGCGGGAACTTCATCCGGATGAGTTTCAGGCAGCTTGGGGAGGGGAAATCGCCGCTGGCGAATATACAGGCTACCTGAACGCCAAAGACGCGGTGATCTACATCAGCAAAGCCCGGATGACTGATTTCCTGACGCATGCCCGGCTGAAGAAAGTTGCGCCAGATGAAAAGACAGACCTCAAAATCGACCTGATTGAGCCCTTCTGGAGAGAGGGGGGCGAGACTGTACGCCGAGGGCTGGTACACCCTCTAATCGTCTATGCAGATCTGGTGGCAACTGGCGACCCGCGCAATCTCGATACGGCTAAACGGCTTCGTGAAAAATACCTTCGTTAATATCGCGGGCAAGCTGCCTCGGGGCCTGGTAGCGCTGTATGGCGATATCAACGACGTGGCGAAGAGCCTGGATATCGACTTCCTGGTGGTTGGTGCAATGGCGCGGGACCTGGTGCTCGTTCATGGCTTTGGCTCAACCATAGAGCGCGGCACCCGGGATGTGGATTTTGGTATCAATGTCGCTAGCTGGGGCGATTTCGAAACGCTGAAGGCGCAATTGATCGAGCAGGGTTTTGAGCAAGACAAACAAAAAGCTCATAGATTGAACCGCAGCGACTCCCAGAACCTGCCCTGGGAAATTGATATCGTACCCTTCGGCAGCATAGCCGCACATGACAGCACCATAAGTTGGCCTCCTGATCAGGTGGTCGTCATGTCCGTCCTCGGCTTTACTGAAGCCATGGAAAATGCATTTTCCGTTCTGGTCAGCGATAGCCCCGATATGACTATCCCTGTCGCATCCCCGGCCGGTGTAGCGATCCTCAAGCTGGTGGCCTGGGTTGAACGCGAGGTAGAGGTCAAACCAAAGGACGCAATGGACTTGGGCTACCTGATCGAAAGCTATACCAAAATCCCGGAAATTTTTGCGGCAATCTATGAAGAAGGTTGCATGGAAGCTCAGGACTGGGATGAAACAAAGGCCAGTGCTATGAAGCTCGGTAGAGATGCGGGTGTAATTGCTCTCCCGCCAACCAAAATGTTTTTAAAGGATCAATTATTCAACCAGGCGCACAAAGTGGAACAATTCGTACGGCAGATGCAAGGCAATCGCCTGTCAGATTCTGCTGAGCTTCTGGATATTTTTACAGCGGCTTTCTTGGATCAAGAGGTGCCGCATTAATGCTCGCGACCCACCAAACAAGGATAGGAAATACTAACGGCCTATCGGGAGTAGACACCCCCGCTGATTCTGTTGACTGGACCTGCAGGCCCTTCGAAGTTTCCATCTATTGACCCGAAAATCCTGTTCGCGGCGTTGAGCATGCCATTCAAATCTGTTCATTCCTGAACGGGTGCACGCGACAGCTCATGCCATGCGGTATTCACTGGCTTCCTTGCTGGTGTAGTGCGGTTGTGCTGGAATCCTTCCCAGCGAAAAGCGGCAACGCCCCAGGTGGCGCTCTGGTCGGTGGCACTAGCAATGGCCGAGCCGGCGTTTCCTGTTCCTTCTGGCGCAGGTGGTCCAGGATCCGGTCGATGACGTTCTGGCCCTCGATACACGCGATGACCCTGACAGGTCCACCGCAGCGGGCGCAGACCTCGATGTCTATATCGAAAACGCGCTTGAGCCGCTGCGCCCAGGTCATTGCTGCATGACGTTCGGCGGGTGTGCGGATTTCTGCGTTGGAGTTGGACTTGATGCCTTTCCCGCGCCTTGCTGGTGTGACCAGCCCACGCCAGCGGTGGTTCGGCGCCAGGACGCCGTGGTAACGGGTGAGGTTGACGCGGGGTTTGGGTACCAGGGCAGCCAGACAGGCAACGAAATCCACCGGTTCAAAGGCTACCTGTGTCGTTCCATCTCGGTACGGTGTCTTCAGGGTGTAGACTACCTTGCCCGTCGAACTCAATGAAAGTCGGGGAACTGCTACGGCCGGTCGGGAAATATACCGACATAGGCGCTCACGCTTGTCTTTCTGATTCCCCTCACAGCTGACCCCGGCGTGGAGAGAAAAGCCATTGGCCCTGGCCACCCGCTCGACTATAGGCTACGTTGTTCAGGCCTTAAGAAGTTAATTTGGCAGAACCGGCGAAAGGGGTTTTTACGCCGATGCGCCTCTCCAATTCACATCTTCGTTTCTCCGAGATGAATTGGCTGGCACCATGATTCAGACTTGCTGACGTGTTCGATCACCAATCCGCACGTTCAAATTGTTCAACAGGTAATCTGCCAGAGCGCGAACCGAGGGCGATTGTCCACGGCGAGACGGCATAACCAGGCTCAATTGCGCGGTTCCGGCCACCCATTCCGGTAGAACCCGCACCAATGATCCATCATTAAGTTCATCCCCGCAGGTATACGCTGGCAGGCTCACGATACCCAGCCCTTTCGCCGCTGCCTGTTTCAATGTGCTCATGTCGTCGCTGCAGAGTTGCGGGCTGAACGAGATGGTGGTTTTCAAACCATCCATGTTCTCGAGGTTCCAGTGGCCGCTTGCAGGCTGCCAGCCCATCTTCAGGCTCTGCCGTTTGAGCAGATCACAGGGCGACTCCGGCGTGCCGGTTCGGGCCAGGTACTCGGGACTGGCGAACAGGTGCCAGGATACATTCGCCAGGTGCCGCTGAATCATACTCGAGTCCGGCAAGGCTTCCATATGGCCTCTTATGGCCAAATCAACCCCGGCGGAGACCAGGTCGACCGTCTGGTTGCTCACCTGCTGGACCAGATTCACCCTCGGATGCTTCGCCAGAAATTCAAACACCAGATCCTTGAGCGCAAATTGCGCCACACCGACCGAGCAGCTCATGGTCACGCGCCCGCTCAACGATTCCTTGCGGCTTTGAATCGCCGCTTCGGCGGCTTCCATCTCCTCGACCAATGCCCGGGCATGCTGATAGAACACCCGGCCGCTTTCGGTCACTTTGAATTGGCGCGATGTTCTTTGTATCAGGCGGGTATCAAGCCGCTGTTCCAGTTGCGATACATGCCGGCTCAAGCGGGACTTGGGCATATTGAGCGCTCTCGCGGCGGGTGAAAAGCCCCGCTTTTCCACAACGTGGACAAAATAGTAGTAGTCATTCAGGTCGATCATTGCCATTTGCTCCACTGCACTCCGCACGCTCAGCGTTCCATATTAGGAACGTTAATTTCATTTTATGAGTCTACCCAGCATTACCGTTCCATTGATAGTATCTAAACCGTGATTACGCCACACCTCAGGAGGAGATTGATATGCACGCAGCAAGTCCTATTGCAGAGAACCTGGCATCGGATGGCACGATTAATGTCGCCATCACCGCCCCACAAGCCGGCGACGCCCTTGAGATAGGCGCCGGGTTTGTCGCACAGACCTTTCGCGAGCGAAATTTCGCTGGCGCGATGGACCCGTTGGTGATGGTCGATCACTACCGGATGACCGAACCGACCTTTGGTCCCCATCCGCACGCTGGCCTTTCCGCTATGTCGGTGCTGTTTGAAGACAGTGAAGGGGCATTTCACAACCGGGATTCATTGGGCAACGATTTCAACCTGCTGCCCGGCGACCTGTACTGGTTGAAAGCCGGTTCGGGTGCCGTTCACGATGAGTCGCCCAGAACCGGCGCGAGCATTCATGGCTTGCAGGTCTTCGTGAACCTGCCGGCGCGGATGAAACGCGATGCGCCTGAATCACGGTATGTGAGGGCACAGGACGTCCCCGTCCTGGAAACCGATGGCCATCGGGTGCGCGTCGTGCTCGGCAACAGCAACGGCATCACCGGTCAGAGTTCTCCTGCCCTGCCCATGACCATTCTCGACGGCAGGATTGGGCCTGGGTCCGTATTCACCCACGACTTGCAGGCCGGGGAGAACGCCTGGATCTACGCCATCCAGGGCGAGATCGAACTCATGGTTGCCGGTGGGGAAGCAAGACTGCAAGCCGGCGAATCCCTCGTTGTCGAAGCCGCCTCCGTTTGCGCCGCCCATGCGATCGAGTTGACGAACACTGGCGGTTCAGCCACCCACTTTGCCCTCTTTACTGCCACGCCTGTCCAAGAAGCCTTCGTGCAGAAGGGCCCCTTCGTCATGAGCAACGAGGCTGAAATCGCGCAGGTGGAAGCTGACTATGCGGCCGGCAAACTCGGCCGCCTCGAATGACCGGCTCGACATCTATTCACGGACTCAACAGGAGAGTGACATGAAAGTTCTGGCCTTCGCCGCAAGCAATAGCCGCAAGTCGATCAACAAGGACCTGATTCGCTATGCCTCTACACGACTACCCGAAAGCGATGTCGAAATCATCGATATCAACGACTATGAAATGCCCATTTACAACAGCGACCTCGAAGACGCCCATGGCATTCCCGAAGCCGCGTCCCGCTTTCTCGATAAGATCTCAGAAGCAGATGCGCTGCTGATCTCCTATGCGGAACACAACGGCAGCTATACCGTGGCCTACAAGAACCTGTTTGACTGGGCGTCACGCAAAAAGCGCGAGGTGTATCAGGACAAGCCAATCATCATGCTGTCGACATCTCCAGGTGCCGGCGGCGCGAAAAGCGTGTTGTCCGCTGCGGCTGAATCCGCCCATTTTTTTGCGGGCGAGGTGATGGCCGCTTTGTCTGTTCCCGAGTTTTACAAGAACTTTGACCGGGACAAAGGCGTGATCACCAACCCGGACCTGGTCGCGCAGTTGGATGAAACCCTGTCACCGCTACAACAGGCTTGAATGATTTCCATGGCACGGAGGGCCAGACAATGAAGGTTTGTATCGTCGGCGCCTCGGGCAAACTTGGGCAATACATGGTGAAGCATTGCCTTGATCGCGGTTATTCCGTGGTAGGCGTCTGCCGGCCCGACAGTACAGCAAAGCTGGCACACTTTGGTGATAGTGTTGAAGTCGTGCCTGGCCGAACCAATGATCGGAATGTGATCCGCAAGGCTGTTGCAGGCTGCGACGGCGTGCTCACTGTTCTGGTGCCCTGGGGCGTGGACGGTTACTCGTCGGGAACCGCCCAGGCCGTCCTCGACTATTCAGAGGAAAGGGCTCGCCTCGTGTTCTCCTGCGGCTGGCACATCACAAAAGATGGCAGAGACGAGTACTCATCGGCATTTCTCGTGATGCTAAAGGTCGGCGGCTGCATTGCTCGAATGCTCCGATTCGTAGATATCAACGACCAGGTCGAGGCGTGTCGCAGAGTATTCCAGAGCAAAAGGCGCTGGACTGTAGTTCGCGGCAGTGATCTTGAAGAAGGTATAAGTGAAGGCCTCCCCATCTGGCGCGAGCATGTCGGCGATCCCGCACTCAAGAGCAATCGCACTCGGAGAACGGATTTCGGCCTGTTCATGGTGCATGCGCTCACAGACGATACATTAATCCGCAAGGCACCAGCGATCGTGAGCTGCAAATCCCGTTCCGCGCTGGCCGATGCGTAGCCGTGCTTTCGGATCGTCTTCCTCTGGAGGTTCCTGTTCGGGAAAGAAGTTTGGAAAATGCACAGTGCCAGCGCACGAGAAAGTGAACCGAGTCAGTATCGATTGAATGCCGCCCCTGGCGGTGGAAGGATTACCTTGCATATGAAGCGATTGATGAACAATTCACAGGTATTGGCGTTCACCTGCTGTTTTAACGCATTGGTGTTGCTTACCGCTTCAGCATTCGGAGGCATAGGACATATTAACGGCCTATCGAGAGTAGACATCCTCGCTGATTGTGCTGCCCGGACCTGCAGACCTGTCGAAGTTTCCATCTATTGACCCGAAAATCCTGTTCGCGGCGTTGGACATACCATTCCTATCTGGTCAATCCTGAACGAGCGCGCGCAACCGCTCGTGCCATGCGGTTTCCCTGGCTTCCTTGCTAGTGGGGTGCTGTTGGTCTGGAATCCTTCCCAGCGAAAAGCGGCAATGTCCCAGGTGGCGCTCTGGTCGGTGGCACCAGCAATGGCCGAGTCGGTGTTTCCTGTTCTTTCTGGCGCAGGTGATCCAGGATCCGGTCGATGACGTCCTGGTCCTCGATACAGGCGATGACCCTGGCAGATCCGCCGCAGCGGCTGCAGACCTCGATGTCGATACTGAACACATGTTTTAGGCGCTGGGCCCAGGTCATGGCGGTATGGCGCTCGGCGGGTGTGCGGACTTCTGCGTTGGAGATAGACTTGATGCCTTTCCCAGGCCTGGCTGGCGTGACCAGCCCACGCCAGCGGTGGTTTGGAGCGAGAACGCCATGGTAGCGGGTGAGGTTGACCCTCGGCTTCGGCACCAGTGCCGCCAAACGGGCAACGAAATCCACCGGCTCGAAGGCCACCTGGGTCGTTCCATCCCGGTACGGAGTTTTCAGCGTGTAGACCACCTTTCCCGTGGAGCTCAGTGACAGGCGGGGAACAGCCACGGCCGGGCGGGATATATAGCGGCACAGCCTCTCACGTTTTTCTTTTTGATGCCCTTCGCAACTCACACCGGCATGCATGGAGAATCCGTTGGCCTTGGCGACCCGCTCCAAACCAGGATCAGGTCGCTCCAGCGGGCGGATAGTGCGGATCATGAACGCTTTCTGGCCTTGCTGTGAGCCAACGGCTATGCGGTAGGAGATGGAACTGCCCAGGATCTGTGGCATGGCATCGGTATCCTCGGCGGGGTCGAGGTCCAGCCAGGCACTCTCGGTGTCCTGTTCCAGCATGCCCTGGCGCTCGAGGCAGCGGCCTACGCGTTGGCTGATCAGTTGAACCAACTCCTCCAACTCGCCTTTGTCCGGTGCCTTGACGCGGCGAAATCGGGGTGGTCGATTGTCGCGATACACATAGACGCCATCCAGAAACAGGATGTGGAAATGTATGTTGAGGTTCAGGGCGGAACCGAAGCGCTGGATTAGCGTTACTGCCCCGGTGGCGCCATCCCTGAGCGATAATCCGGCCTTGTGGATCAAGTGGGTGGAGATCGCCCGGTAAACGATGCCCAGCACCTTGCCCATGGCCTGGGGGTAGGCCGCAAACAGGTAGCGCAGGGGAAAGGGGAAGCTGATGACCCACTGGCGAAGCGGGACATCGGGAAATACCTCATCGGCCAGCAGGGCGGCGGTCTCGGCCATGCGGCGGGCGCCACAACTGGGGCAGAACCCGCGTTTACCACCACCAGGCCCAAACCTCCGCTAGGTGCGTAGCCCCAGGATCTGCTATGTGGCCAGGCAGGTAGAGCTCCAAGCAGCATCAGAATCAAAATGACTAAAAGTATTGTTCCCAGGCTCATGGTTATATCCTCAAGTGATGGAAATTAGTTGGCCTGTGATAGTGAGACCCACTCAACAGGTTCCATGATGAACGCAATGCCAGGGCGTTTCTGTGCGCTATCGCACCGATGGCCGGCAAACTGAGAGAAGTAATCGTTCGCATGGGTATCATCCAGCGGTTGCCCGCCACTTCTGATCCTTGAGCAGCGCAAGCGTGCCCAAAGGTCGCGCAGCGAGCCGGGCATGCCGATACTAACCTTTCCCAAGATGCATACTGCCTGTACAACTGGTGAAAAGCAGCTATGCTTATCGTCTATGTGCTTAACAAGTGAACCGTAGGGGTTTGCGAGACAGGATTTTTTCTCGGGTAGCAGACTTTCCATGAGTTTCGCTTTTACAACTGGCGGGTCGCCGCTGGTCGGATTAATCGCTAGACGAATAATTGGCAGACAAAATTGCCTCCGGAGACACACATGCCCAGAAACATTTTCTACATCATAGGTGTGATCGTAGTTATAGTGGTTGTCTTGCGGCTGTTGGGACTATATTAGTCGCGGAATTAGCTGCTGGACTCCCGATATACTTCAAACCATAAGATAGTTTTTTGTACTAACTCCATACCTTTTCCGGTGCGGACTCTTGTAAGCTGAACATCTACCTGCAAACCTGTGCCACTGCGATAACCTCCCAGCTACTTGATGAAATATCCGGCCTTTGCTCTTCCCTTATCCCTTTCGCACCTGCCTGGGCCTGACCGAATCTACAATATCGAGTGTGCTGCAGCATACAGCCGAAGACGTTCGATTGTGTGAGGCTGGGTACATAGTTTTGGCGCTGGCCCCCGCATTCAGAACTGGGAGCCGACCCTCAAAAAAGAAGCAACCAAGCTGGCAAGTTTTAGCTTCCTCCAGCAGCAGGAACGGTTCGATAACTTCGTCGCCCAGTGCAACAATGAACTTCCTCACGAGTCTCACCCTATTATCGCGGACCGGACAGGGCTCGAAGCTGCGACTTCCGGCGTGGCACGCACTACAGGGTATACTGTCAAGTCCTTGACCTCTATCGCATTGTTGCAACTCCACGATGTAGCTGTATTTTCCAGGCCGTTACGTTGTTTCCCGCCGGTCATACCCGCTCTTTCCTGTCTCAGCGCGGCCACTTACAGTGCCCAATATCTATGCTAGCATTGTGCAAAATCTCTAGTATTGGAACGCAGGATCGCCTTTCGAATGTTCGCCAATTACGACAAGTCAGCGACGATAAAGGTAATTTGCATTGGACGAGTTCAGCCGTAAGGATCGATACCGGTGCCGTGGTGCAAGATATGGTAAATGAGCTTACACCGGCGGAAAGCCGTGACAAGAGCACGCCCGGTCGTGGCTATGTCGTTGTCATCTACGGGCTTTATATCGGCAGTATCATGGCGGTAGTGACCGCGCCGATAGGTATGCTCATCGCAGTTTTACGTATGGGTCGTGGCGCCGCCTGGCTGGATACCCATCTGGTTTTCCAGTTTCGCACTTTCTGGCTCGGCGTGCTGGCGGCAGTCGTTGCTTTGCTTGTGTGGCGCGTGGCCGGGATCGGGGGGCTAAAACCGGTATACGCCTGGATATTCGGCTACATTTTCTTCACCGTCGGTATCGGCTGGATGATGGCGCGCTGCGCCGTCGGCATTCACCGACTCACCGCCAACCGGGCTATCGATGCACCCAAAAGCTGGTTATTCGGTTTGGGCAAGCGCGTTTGAACAGTGAAGTGGCGGATGACTGGGGTCCTTTGTCAGGATTGCCAGGCAACCCGCTCATGTGGGTGCTGATTCTGAGCGAAATGCTGGTTTTCTCGGCATTTTTCATTTTGTTTGCGTGGCAGCGCGCCTCTCAATCCGCACTATTTGACGCTTCGCAGCAATTATTGGACCCGGTGATCGGTGGCGTGAATACCATCGTGTTACTGACCAGCGGTTTGTTTGCCGCATTGGCACTGGGATCGATTACAGCTGCAAATCGACGTCGTTGTCGACAGTTTCTGGGCCTGACCATGATTCTGGGTGTGATTTTCACCGCGTTGAAACTCATGGAGTATATCGATAAGTTCAAGGCCGGATTGACGCCCGAAACCAATACGTTTTTCAGCTTTTATTTTCTGCTGACAGGCTTTCATTTAGCGCACGTTGTTTTTGGTCTGGGTTTGCTGGCCCTCGTGTGCTGGCGTACGTCGCGGGAGAATGTTGAAACAGTCACTGCCTTCTGGCATATGGTCGATCTGATCTGGGTGATGCTTTACCCATTACTCTATCTGCTGAGGTAAATGTGAAAGTGGGCTTGCCCGAAAGCAGACGATTAGTAATGACCTGGCTTTTGCTGGTGACGCTGACGGTGTTGTCAATGTCCACGGCGCAGCTTGGCGACAGCTCGCAGTGGCAGAATTTGCCCCTGTGGGGGGCGATACTGATTTTAGCAAGCGCCGGTTTCAAGGTCCGGCAGATATTGATGGTCTACCTCAATCTGCGCGTCTCCAGTGCCGGATGGAAAAGTGGCTTCATGATCCTGCTGATCGCCACCTTAGTATTGGTGTTTTTGGGGTATCTCGTCCCACATCTGGGTTAAAGGCTGTCTTCTGGATAGTCCGGGTCGGGAAGCGGGATATCGGTTTCGTCGCGGGACCAGCGTTCCAGTCGCCGACCCATCCGCAACAGCAACCAGACCAGCAGTGGTGCCACCAGCAACAATCCCACGCCCCAGTCAAATCGATTGATGGCCAGTGCGAAGGGCGTAACGGTCAGCACGCAGATCGCTATGCCGATAGCAATAGCGAATGACTGTCGCGCTTTGCTCATCTGGCTATTATCTGCTGGTAGATGCGCGGCAACGCCAGTGAGAGATGCTCCGGCTTTTGCACCATTGCGTAGCCGCCGCGCCCAAACAGGTGCGTAATGTATTGCTGGGCATCCCGATCGATCGTGATACCAAACACCTTCAGTTCCTGCTGCCTGGCATCCATGATGGCTCGTCGTGTATCTTCTACGGCGTACCGTCCCTCGTAGTAATCGCTATCGCTGGGTTTGCCGTCACTCAATACCAGTAACAAACGGTGTCGGTTGGGGCGTTTACCCAACTCCGCGGCGGTGTGGCGTATGGCCGCGCCCATCCTTGTGTAGTGCCCGGGTTCGAGGGCGTTGATACGGCGCTCAGTGGTCTCACTCATGGCTTCTTCAAACGACTTGATGGTGTTTACCCACACCCGGTGACGTCGGTGTGATGTAAAGCTCTGGATGGAGTAATCGTCACCGCAGCGCGCCAGTCCGTGCGCCAGCACCAGAAGAGCCTCTTTCTCGATATCGATGATGCGCCGGTCCTCAACCCAGGCATCTGTCGATAGCGAAACATCGATCAAAATGGAAACTGCCAGGTCTCTGGCCTGCGCTCGCGCGCTCATATACAGCCCGGCGCTATTGTCGCCGACAGCGGCAAGGTCACAGTGCGCGCGCACTACCGCATCCATGTCGAGCTCGTTGCCATCGGTCTGTCCACGCACCCATTCCCGGCGCGGCCGCAGTGCTTCAAACTGCCTTCTGACCCGGTCGATACGGCGTCTTGTCTGATCGTCAATGGCTATGCCATTGCTTTCCTCCTCCTGTGTTTGACACAGCACGCGACAGTGGTGTTGCTGATACGCTTGTTTTCGGTAGTTCCACTCAGGGTAAGTCAGCGTGGCCTGCAACTGCTCGCCGTCCGCCGCAGCGGGCGACAGATCAAGGTCCATCTTAAGCTGTGAAGCCGCACGTTGCTGGTTCGGACTCAGTGTTAACTCGTCCATGTTCTCGGCATTGCTTTTGGCGTTTTCGTCCTCTTCTTCATCAATCAGTCGATTCACGTTTACCATTTCCGCGAACGACAGAATTTTCTCGAAGCGATTGAATACCAGGGGGTCGTCACGTTCACTCTGATCCTGACGCCTTCGTTCTGCCTTGCGCTTATCATCTGTTTGTCCGCCGGCTGCCGGGGGAGATTCCGTCGGCTCATCATCGTCACTGGCGGCGACATCGGCAGTGCCCAGGTGACCAAGACTTGCCCATAGAGGGACAGGCAGTGGCTGTCGGTACCCGGGTGGAGCCCTGAACTCGCGCAAGCTGAATGTGGGGTTCACGATTGCTTCACGATACCGCTTTGCTTCTGGCGATAGCGGGTCAGAGGCGCCCAGCAGGTGGCATATCACCGACTCGATAGCCGCCTCTACCGGCGGGAGTGAGCGGACCGGGCGCATCGCCAACAGCTTCTGTCGCAGCCGGGTATGGCGCTCGCGCAGTCCGGGAAATTCCCGCAGCGCAGTTTCGCTGGCCCTGATGGCCTGGCGCAGACCACTGATGTCCTGACGCAGGGGATCGATATAAGCTCTCTCCGCTTGCATTACTCCCAGCAGGGCTGCCAGCCAGAAATATAAATCCCGATTGAGACCCGCCTCGTTGAACAAGGCAATCTTTGTTGGCAGCAGCAGGTTTTCTTCATCCAGCCGTGCCAGGTTCAACGATTCTTCATCGAATCCGAGGCGCTGGCGCAGACTGAGCCGGTGCGAGGAGGTGCGAGCAGCCATCGAGGCTACGGCGACCCCGGCGGCGCCCCCGCTGACTCGAAAAAACACCGCCAGCGGTGCGGCGATACTTTCCAGCGTGATCGCCGCTTCGGGGTAGTCGGGAAAGCTGGCACTGTACGAGGAGGCCCAGCGGTGCCAAACGCGACCAACTTTCTCTTCAAACTCCAGCCATTCAAACACGAGGGTGCCTTGCCTCAGTCCTCGCCAAAGGTGGCGCGAACGGCTTCCATCAGTCCTTCCTGCACATCGATGTCATCGCTCAGGGGTTCCACCAGTGTGGCTTGTGCGGCTTGGGACACGGGCATGCCATTGGCGATAAGTGTCGCGCAATAGATCAGTAATCGAGTCGATACGCCTTCCTCGAGATCCTGTCCTTTCATGGTACGCAAACGCACAGCGAGATTAATCAGCGCGGCGCACTGCTGCGGTGGCAAGCCGCTTTCACGGGCGACAATGTCGCGCTCGAGCTGCGGCGGCGGGAAGTCAAAGCTCTTGGCTATGAAGCGTTGTCGCGTGCTGGGTTTCAGCGATTTGAGAATGTGCTGGTAGCCGGGGTTGTAGGACACAACCAGCATGAAGTTATCGGGTGCCTGCAATAATTCACCGGTTCGCTCCAGCGGTAGTAAACGCCGATCATCTGTCAGTGGATGCAGTACCACCGTGACATCCTTGCGCGCCTCTACCACCTCATCCAGGTAGCAGATGCCGCCCTCGCGCACTGCCTGGGTCAGTGGGCCGTCTACCCACCGGGTTTCTCCGCCTTGCAGGAGATAGCGGCCAGTGAGGTCAGCCGCGGTAAGATCATCGTGGCAGGACACGGTAAAGAGCGGTCGTTGCAGTTTGGCTGCCATATGGGCGACAAAACGGGTCTTGCCGCAACCGGTAGGCCCTTTTAGCAGCATTGGCAGTTGCTGCCTGAACGCCTGTTCAAACAACTCACACTCGTTACCAACAGCCTGGTAAAACGGCATACCATGCTCGGTGGGCATGGTCGTGGCAGCCGTGCTCGTCATCGTGAACTCCTGTTACGCACAGTTTGGCCTGAGTCTAGCCACTTACTGTGCAGTTGCCGTTCCCAGCTGGTTCTCGGCACTGGCAGAAACCTGTGATTTTGTCGGTCCAAAAATAGCGATAAGATAAACCGCTGCCGCCACAGCCACTACAATTCCCGCACCCAATCGCATGTAGTAAAACAATTGCAGCTGATCCTGGACCTCCATGTAGTTCATGCCCATAACGCGCTGTAAATGTGTTTGTACCACCCCTGCAAAAGTCAGCGTAAAGGTCATGAAGCACATGGCCGATGTCATTAGCCAGAAACTCCACATGTTAAGGATCTGGCTATAGGGCTGAACCCGTCGAAGTTGCGGCATGGCGTAGGTGATGATTGCCAGCACCGTCATGACATAGGCGCCAAAGAATGCGAGGTGACCGTGGGCCGCCGTTACCTGTGTGCCGTGGCTGTAGTAGTTGACGAACGACAAAGTATGCATAAAACCCCACACGCCTGCTCCAAAGAACGCGAGTGTGGCACTGCCGAGGGTCCATAACATGGCAGCTTTGTTGGGATGGTTACGCCGGCCTTTCCAGAACATAAAAAAGGCGAACATCACCATGGCGAAGAACGGAAGGACTTCCAGCGTCGAAAATATACTGCCCAGCGGCTGCCAATACCCGGGAGCGCCAATCCAGTAGTAATGGTGCCCGGTTCCGAGCAAACCCGAGAACAGTGCCAGACCAATAATAACGTAGAGCCATTTTTCGATGATTTCCCGATCCACTCCGGTCATTTTTATCAACAGGTAAGCCAGGAGAGAGGCCATGATCAACTCCCACACGCCTTCTACCCACAGGTGCACGACCCACCACCAGTAGAGCTTGTCGACGGCGAGGTTACCTGGGTTGACGAAGGCGAACAACCAGAACACCGCCGCCAGCCAAAGCCCCAGCATCAAGATCAGATTGATGGCTGTTTTCCGACCTTTAGCAAGGGTCATGCTGGTATTGTAGAGAAACATCAGGAATGAAACGGTGATCAGAATCTTGCACCACAACGGCTGTTCCAGAAATTCCCTGCCCTCGTGAATTCCCAGCTGGTAACTGAGCAGCGCTCCAGCACCTGCCACTGCGAAGATCGCCAACTGCAGATAGGCGATCATCGGGCTGTGAATCTCCGTTTCCGCCTCCTCCGGCATCAGGTAATAGGTACTCCCCATGAATCCCAGCAGCAACCAGACGATTAGCAGATTGGTGTGACTCATCCGCATGATATGAAATGGCATTGCCTCCGACAGGAATTCGGGCATGACGTACACTGTGGCCGCCATAATTCCAAACACGATCTGCAGAGTGAAGAGAGCCATCGCCACCACAAAAAACGGTAAGGCCACCCATTGTGTTTCATATTTCATCGATACGATCCTCTGACAGTAAACTTAAGGCGTTGCCTATTGAATGAGTTGTTAACCCGCATTATTGGGCGGCCAATTCTGCGTATTGATTGAGTCGGTCCATTGGAGAAAATCCACCAGTGAATCCAGTTGTTCTTCGCTGAGATCAAACTTGGGCATCACGCGGCGACCAGGTACGTTGAGTGGCTGGGCGCGAATCCAGCCCTTCAGTCCGGCGCGCGCATTGTCAGGGTTGTCGCGACCACCATAACGGGTCCAGACATTGCCTAACTCCGGCGCAAAATAAGCCCCCTCGCCAAGAATGGTGTGGCAGTTGATACAGCTGTTTTCTTCCCAGACATGTTTACCCTGCCTCACGCTGTCGGTGAGAGCTTCCTCGTCAGTGGAGACGTTCTTCATATACCAGTGGGTATGCGCGGTCAGTCCGGCAAAAACAAGAAAGAAGAATAGCGAGCCGCCATAGAATATATTGCGTGCCGCTGATCTGGTGAGCACTTCGGCCATTGGGTCTCTCCCCGAATTAAATAGATAAAGTGTAGTACGTTATGCCGGATATGGCCGGTTCGCGAAAATGTATATTATGCATTAAGGTGCATTTTATACGCATCTTCTAAAGATGCAAACATTATCCATCTTTATGTATACTGACTGGCCAACCGCCACGCGGACCTGCCAATGCGCCTGACCACCTTCACCGATTATTCCCTGCGGGTACTTATCTACCTGGCACTCAAGGGCGAGGAAAATACCACCATTGCCGAGATTTCCGAGGTCTATGGGATATCGAAGAATCATCTCATGAAGGTGGTCCAGGAACTGAGCCAGAAGGGCTATCTGGTAGCCTCGCGCGGGAAAAATGGTGGTCTGCGCCTGAGCACCGATCCGGCGCAGATCAACATCGGACAGTTGGTTAGATCGATGGAGAGCGACCTCGCACTCACGGAATGCCTCGGGCGGAATAATCACTGCGTTCTGACCCCTGCCTGTGCACTACAGACTATGTTAACGGAGGCGTTGGACGCTTTTTTTGTGGTGCTTGACGGGTACAATCTGGCCGACATTGTGAAGGGGCGAAGGCGCGAGCGACTGGTGGATTTACTGAACATTGCGTGAACTCGCGTTGGGACGGGCGCCGCGCGGCAGGGCTGGGCACAAACCTTTCATTGCAACTTCCCCGACTGTAGGGAGAGGCAAGCGGATGACAAAGGAAATCAATTCGGATATCAAACCTGGGCCGCCGCTGAGCTCCCCGCCCTGCTCCATGCATGAGGTTGATCCCGCCTATATGGGGCTCACTGGGCGCAGCGGCCGGGCGGAAACGCTGGGCGGTGCTGAGCTGGCTCGCCTGGGCGCGGCCGTGCTGTCCGACATTCCGGATGCGGTGGTGTTTTCGGATCGCGAAGGACTGATTCGCTTTTGGAATGCCAGTGCTGAACGAATATTTGGCTTTTCGCACGCGGAAGCCATGGGCGAATCACTGGATATCATCATTCCGGAACGGCTCCGACAGCGCCACTGGGATGGGTACTACCGAATGATGCAGTCCGGCAAGGCGCAGCACCCGGCGGATGAACTGCTGGCAGTGCCAGCCCTCAGCAAATCCGGCGAACCTTTATCAATCCAGTTTACGGTTGCCCCGGTAAAAAATACGGAGGGAGCGCTGGTCGGCATAGTGGCAGTGATGCGTGATGTCACCGCGACTTATGCGGAACTCAGACACCTGCGGCGATGACACCGCCCGAAACCTGTGCGAGATCAACAGTTCTCGCCATGTGTGCTTTACAATAAGCGAAATAATTCGGGTGCATAACCGTGAATAAAAATCGATCCCCCCGGGCTCCCCTGGCCAGGCATAGGACATATTAACGGCCTATCGAGAGTAGACATCCTCGCTGATTGTGCTGCCCGGACCTGCAGACCTGTCGAAGTTTCCATCTATTGACCCGAAAATCCTGTTCGCGGCGTTGGACATACCATTCCTATCTGGTCAATCCTGAACGAGCGCGCGCAACCGCTCGTGCCATGCGGTTTCCCTGGCTTCCTTGCTAGTGGGGTGCTGTTGGTCTGGAATCCTTCCCAGCGAAAAGCGGCAATGTCCCAGGTGGCGCTCTGGTCGGTGGCACCAGCAATGGCCGAGTCGGTGTTTCCTGTTCTTTCTGGCGCAGGTGATCCAGGATCCGGTCGATGACGTCCTGGTCCTCGATACAGGCGATGACCCTGGCAGATCCGCCGCAGCGGCTGCAGACCTCGATGTCGATACTGAACACATGTTTTAGGCGCTGGGCCCAGGTCATGGCGGTATGGCGCTCGGCGGGTGTGCGGACTTCTGCGTTGGAGATAGACTTGATGCCTTTCCCAGGCCTGGCTGGCGTGACCAGCCCACGCCAGCGGTGGTTTGGAGCGAGAACGCCATGGTAGCGGGTGAGGTTGACCCTCGGCTTCGGCACCAGTGCCGCCAAACGGGCAACGAAATCCACCGGCTCGAAGGCCACCTGGGTCGTTCCATCCCGGTACGGAGTTTTCAGCGTGTAGACCACCTTTCCCGTGGAGCTCAGTGACAGGCGGGGAACAGCCACGGCCGGGCGGGATATATAGCGGCACAGCCTCTCACGTTTTTCTTTTTGATGCCCTTCGCAACTCACACCGGCATGCATGGAGAATCCGTTGGCCTTGGCGACCCGCTCCAAACCAGGATCAGGTCGCTCCAGCGGGCGGATAGTGCGGATCATGAACGCTTTCTGGCCTTGCTGTGAGCCAACGGCTATGCGGTAGGAGATGGAACTGCCCAGGATCTGTGGCATGGCATCGGTATCCTCGGCGGGGTCGAGGTCCAGCCAGGCACTCTCGGTGTCCTGTTCCAGCATGCCCTGGCGCTCGAGGCAGCGGCCTACGCGTTGGCTGATCAGTTGAACCAACTCCTCCAACTCGCCTTTGTCCGGTGCCTTGACGCGGCGAAATCGGGGTGGTCGATTGTCGCGATACACATAGACGCCATCCAGAAACAGGATGTGGAAATGTATGTTGAGGTTCAGGGCGGAACCGAAGCGCTGGATTAGCGTTACTGCCCCGGTGGCGCCATCCCTGAGCGATAATCCGGCCTTGTGGATCAAGTGGGTGGAGATCGCCCGGTAAACGATGCCCAGCACCTTGCCCATGGCCTGGGGGTAGGCCGCAAACAGGTAGCGCAGGGGAAAGGGGAAGCTGATGACCCACTGGCGAAGCGGGACATCGGGAAATACCTCATCGGCCAGCAGGGCGGCGGTCTCGGCCATGCGGCGGGCGCCACAACTGGGGCAGAACCCGCGTTTCTTGCAGGAAAAAGCTACCAGACGCTCGAAGTGGCATTTGTCGCAGCGCACCCGGAGAAAGCCGTGCTCTAGGCGACCGCACTTCAGGTAAGCCTCAAATTCCCGGTGGACATGTGCAGGTAGGGATTTACCCTGCTGGGCCAGTTGGTCCACAAGGGCGGGGTAGTGCGTTTCGACGAGCTGGTAGAGTAGTGTCTGCTCGGGTAGATGGCGTTCGTAAGCGGTTTTGCCAAGGCCATCCCTGCCTTGTGCCAACATGGTGGTTCCGCCTTGGAGACCAGGAAGACCGAACAAACCAGCCTGTATCGGGAGGCCGGATAATGCCACATCAGAAGTGGCCTCCGAGCCTGTCGCGATTCATCCAATGCGGTAGTTTACCGAGGGGAAGAAGGCGTAAGACACTCGCTGCTCACGTCACTACAGAGCGAAAGCGGGTAGTGACGTGGGCGCCTCCGCTCTACGGCAATAATCTCAGTACCGCATCTGCTAAATGCGTTTTCAGGCTTGGTTCCACTGGAACCACTGCATTAAGTAGCGAAATTTGTGAATACCCGTGTGCAAAAACCGCGCTCAATGTCGCTGAAGTGTCATTTTTCGACCGGGTCCTAACAATCAAAGCACCAGGTGTTCTATAAAAACCACAGCGGATGCGGATCGAATTCCCTGTGACACCCGTGTTACGTGTTCGTATAGTAGACCCACTAGACGCGGCCACTGCGGAAAAGTGGCAAGGATGACCCCACCTTGCGCAAGCGAAGGGGGTAGGCAGAGTCTCGTTGTTTTGGAATCTGCTGAACGCGTCACTCAGGGCCTATTTAGACGCAGCGGTCAGAAATGACCCGGCCCATCTTCGAAATATCGCGGTGCCGCATCATGTGGGTAGCGCTCATTCAAACCTCTCCCACTCGTTATGGGAATCTGTTCCAAAACCACTGTTGATAGTCGGGCGCTCATGCCCGGTTTGAACAACAGTCTCTTCAATCACGCAAACACACTGGCGGTCAGTGCGTTCTGCTCAACTTAAAAAGGAGAAATCCACCCCCAGCTTTTGACTGGATAACCGTTGGTTTGCACGGGCCAGTTTTCTTGCGAAAACACACCGTGCTGTTTATGGCCAGACACATTCAGGTCAATCGGGATTGGTGTCCCGTGATCGTACTGCTTCGGCAGGCCTGCGCAGCAATGTTGCCAGGTGATCAGAAACACTCACCTACGGATGCAACACTATGAGAGACCTGAACTACCAACTGAAATTGTTATGCAAACACAGTCACGAAGGCAGCTTCGAAACCCGGGTGGGCCGAGAGCGCCAGCTGAGCGCTATCGCCAACCAGTTACACGACTTGGGGTTCCGACAATTGAAGGCCACTTCTTTGAAACAAAAGCATGTCCAGACCCTGGTGGACCTGTGGCTCAAACAAAACCTCTCCCCTGGCACCATCAAGAACCGGATGAGCTGTTTGCGCTGGTGGGCAGAGAAGGTGAACAAACGGGCTGTAGTAGCCGGCAGTAACGATTTCTATGGCATACCGGACCGGCAGTTTGTGTCCGAGCAGAGCAAGGCGAAAGACCTGGCCCAGGAGCAACTCGCTCAGGTCAAGGATGAACACGTTCGCATGAGCTTGCGCCTGCAACAGGCCTTTGGGCTAAGGCGGGAAGAAGCCTTAAAGATTCAGCCCCGCTGGGCGGACCGGGGCAAGCACCTGCATCTCAAGGCCCGCTGGACCAAGGGCGGGCGAGAACGCACAGTGCCCATTCGCACCATAGAGCAGCGAGCTTTACTGGAACAGGCAAAACAACTGGCCGGGTTGGGTTCTCTGATCCCCAGTGGCCGGCAGTACATCGAGCAGCTGAGAATCTACGAGCGCCACACTGCCAATGCCGGGTTATCGAAAATGCATGGCCTGCGCCATGCCTATGCCCAGCAACGCTACCAGGAGCTCACGGGCTGGCCATCGCCCCATGCGGGTGGGCCTACCAAAGGAAAACTCAGTGAGGCTCAAAGGCGAAGGGACCATGAGGCCCGCCTGACGATAAGCAAAGAGCTGGGCCATGTCAGAGAGCAGATCACTGCTGTCTACCTGGGGCGCTGAGAGATGACTTCGATTCTTCCACGATTTATTCGTTTGCGTGATGCCCCCGGCTACTTAGGAATGGACAAGAACCGATTCAACCGGGAGGTTCGGATAAGCCTCACGGAAATTCCCATTGGCAAGCAGGGCATTGCCTTTGATCGGCTTGAAATGGACGCCTGGGCGGAGCACTATATGAAACGCTGTGGGTGTTCGCCAAAGCATAGAGGAGATTTCCTATGTCAAAGCGAATCCCGGGCCTCTACAAGAGAGGCACCCAGGGCATCTGGCACGTTGATAAACGCGTCAGGGGGTATGGCCGACTTCACGAGAGCACTGGAACAAGTGAGCTCGAGGAGGCGGAAAGGTACCTGATTAGACGATTGGAAGAGCTGCGCAAGGCGACTGTTTATGGCATTCGACCTGAGCGCACTTTTCGGCAGGCGGCCACCAGGTTTTTGCTGGATTACCAGCATAAGCGCAGTATTGGCCGTTACGCACAATCCCTGAGAATTCTGGACCCGCATATAGGTGATCTGCCTTTGCGCCGGGTCCATCAGGGCACGCTGGAGTCGTTCATCCGGCACCGTCGGAAGCAGGGTATGAGAGCCAACACCATTAACCGCGATCTGGCGGTGGTGCGGCGAATTCTGACGCTTGCCGCCCGATTATGGCGGGATGACTCGGGTTTGACCTGGCTTGAAACAGCCCCTTTGCTGCAGTTGCTTGACTGTGACGATGCCCGAAAGCCATATCCCCTATCATGGGACGAGCAGGCGAGGCTGTTTGCGCGCTTGCCGGAACACTTAAGGGAAATGGCCTTGTTCAAGGTCAATACTGGAACGCGGGAACAGGAAGTGGTTTGTTTACGGTGGGATTGGGAAGTATCAATTCCGGAGCTGAAAACCAGCGTCTTTGTTGTCCCGGGTGGCGGTGTTAAGAATGGGGAGGATCGACTGGTAGTGATGAATGCCGAAGCGCGGGCGGTGATCAATCGCCAACGTGGGAGGAACCCGGAATATGTTTTTACCTACTCGAAGGGTCAGCCTGTTGATCGCATAAATACCAAGGCGTGGCGCAGGGCGCGGGAGGAAGCTGGATTACCTCAGGCGCGGGTACATGATTTGAAGCATACCTTCGGTCGCCGGTTGCGGGCCAAAGGCGTCAGTCATGAAACCCGGCAGGTTCTCCTGGGCCATAAGAACGGCCAGATCACCACGCATTACTCCGCTGCAGAAATTGGGGAACTGATAGACGCGGTGGAGAAAGTGAGTTGGTCCGGTAGTTCAGCGCCGACGCTGACCTTGATTAAAAATGAAAACTCCCGCAAATCTCCCGCAGTTGGGAGACGGGAAAACGTAAAATTGGTTTGATCGATTTGTAAGTTGCTGTTTTTGAAGGTAAAAAATGGTAGCTACGGGTGGACTTGAACCACCGACCCCAGCATTATGAATGCTGTGCTCTAACCAGCTGAGCTACGTAGCCACAATTTGAGGAGGCGAATTCTGGTCATTTTCGGCTCAATTGTCAAGAATTCTGCCCGGCCCGCGAGGTGGGTCAGACGTTGATCACACGTTAAGTCGGCGAAGGTGGCCAGTACCCTAGGTTTCATGCGGGTTCCCGGTTTTTTGAGGTTCGAAAATTCCGGGTCGGTACCCCCAAAAGTACCCCCTTCCGCAGCGGCTTTGATTGGACCCTGATAGCGCTTGCTGGATACTGCCCAAGAAGTTCAATTTCATCCTTGCTGAAACGAAAGTCCGGAAAGATGAAATTCCTGCGCCCTAGTGCCTGATCCTGCCAGAATTCAGTATGATTAAGCAAATCGTTTCCTTGGATGATGTAGGGCTGGTGGCTGCTTGCTCCTGGAGCTCTCATTGGGCAGGTTGTTTCCCCAAGCCCGGTCGGATGGTCGGTTACAGCGTAGAGTTCAGCCATCAGCTTTCTAGTTCCGCTGCATCCATCGGGTCACCGCTGCTTTCATGGCGGCAGGGCAGTGCATCATGATTCGATGCTCATGTTGTTCTCAGTTGTGCGAGTCCTCAACCGTTGTCAGTAGCGCTTGATGTTGTCGACCCACTTCCGCAGTTCATCAATGCCTTCCTCGTCGAGCTCATAGATTCGCCACTGAGCTGCTATGCGAACTCGCACCAGCCTGGCAGTGCGTAGTGCCTTCAGGTGTTGCGAGATGGCCGGTGCGCTGATATCGAATCGTCCGGCAATTTCACCGGACGACAGGGGACCCTGCGCCAAGGTCTCGATGATCCGGCGGCGGGTGGGATCTGCAAGAGCAGCAAAGCTGTCCATTTTATGATAATGTTGGTTTTGCTTAATTAAGTCAATCGTACATCATTCGGCGTGCTGATTACATTCGATGCAACACCCTGCGGGAGGCGGACCGCTATAGGGGCTTCGATCGCCGAGCACTCTTGGTTTGGATGCCACCGCAAGAGTGCTGCCCAGCCGCCGAAGTATGATAAAAGGGATGCGTCTATCGATCCCATCCTCGGCTAGACAGCCGGGAGTTCGATCATGATGATCGTACTGTGGTGGCGCTGATCGAGAGGACATAGCGCATGGAGATACGCCACCTTCGATATTTCATCGCCGTCGCCGAAGAATTGCACTTCAGTCGTGCTGCCGAACGACTGAATATCGAGCAATCTCCCTTGTCGCGCACCATCAAGCAACTCGAAACCGAACTGGGAGCCGTACTGTTCGACCGTGCCAGCCGGGGTACACGGCTGACTTGGGCCGGCCAGGTATTCCTGGAGGATGCCCGCCGTGTCTTGTTAGGCATTGATCAGGCCAAGGCTAACGTCAAAGCTGCCGCTACGGGCTATCGCGGCACACTGCGTATTGCATTGTCCGACGGCATCGCTCGCAGTCGTTTGACCACATTACTGGCGCTTTGCCGGGAAGAGGAGCCGGAAGTCGAGATCCGCCTGTTTGAGACACCTCTCTCGCAGCAACTGAAAGGTCTCCGCAGTGATCTGTATGACGCCGGCTTCGCGCTGTCCGATGACGTAGTCGACGGTATCGTCGCCGAGCCGGTCTGGCATGATGCTTTGGTAGTGGCTGTACCAATCAGACATCCCCTATTGGTGCATAAGCGAGTACCCCTGCATGAAGTCATGAACTACCCGCTGGTACTCTGCCGCCCGGAAGTTTGCCAGGGATGTAGCCAACAACTGGACCGCCTACTCAATTTGGTTGATGCGCAACCCGTCGTAGCAGAGCGTGTAGCCACGCATGATTTGATGCTGACATTGGTGGCTGCGGGCTATGGGGTCGGCTTCTCCAACATGGCCCGGCTTGAAGCCTCCCATCATAAGGACGTCATTATCAGACCGCTGGCGGGCAACCCGTTCATGATGACGACCTACCTGCTACGGCCAGACAGTGATCCGTCCGAGCAGTTGAACAGCTTCATGCACCGCGTAAATCACGTCGGATCGTGAAAATTCGCATGTAGCCATTCTTTTTTTGTCTGACATTAGACCTGCCAGGCAACACACCGCCGCTTCTTCCCAAGAGATTGTGACCGGCCCAGGTCCATCGCACCAGCGGTGCATACTAAAGACAGTCCTTGTGGCGGCCAGTCGTGGTCGCGTGGTCTCAGGTACAAGAGGAGTGGATCAGCATCCAGACACCAAAAGTCTGGCTCGGTTGATCGATCTGCACTGGATCTGGCTCAGATACGACAGGTCTTTACTTGAGAGAGACATCTTCCAACACTGATTCGTGGCGTGGGACAGCCAGCACTAGTAGCGAAGAATCCAAGACAAATGGGGTGTTGCAGCACTTCCTATATTGCCTTATCGCTACTGGCCATTGACGTCAGTCTACCCATGTGTGAACTGCTGTCCAGTGAGGAAGGTACCTCCTCTACTGGCTTGGGGAACTGTCGCTAACACTTTGCCAGGAGGGCCAGGTGGCTGGAACGAACAATGGGCAAGAACAATGACACTCAGCATACCAAAATCTTTTATCGACCAATCGAAGCCGCGATTCGGTGGAGCAGCTTGATGCGGGTTGAAGCCAGGATTCTTCGTGAATTCGCCGGGAAGTGCGTGCCAGGCCCAAATGATTTCCCAAGGTGGCCGGGGCTCAAGCTCAACATCGAACGCATCCTGGATGGCCTCAGAAACGGTGAACTGCATTACGGAAAAGGCGGCGTTACTCGCGACGATCCAGCACTACTCGACGACCCTGATCTCACCATTCGCCATGTCGATCTCAAAGCCTGGATGTCCCAATTCTATCCCGATCAAAAACCTGAATTTCTGTTCGACGATATGGAGCGACAACTGCACCCCGCTATCAGCGCGGACACCATGCAAGTCTTGCTGGCCGATCGTGAAGCGCTGAAACTGAGGATTGCCGACATGGAACAAAGTTTACAGATCCTGCAGGATAAACATCGCCTACTGAGCGAACAGAGCAAAAATCAGGAAGCGGCTGAGCGTGATATTTCGACCAGAAGCGAGGCCACCTATCTCAGCATCGTCGGCGGTCTGTTGACGTTGCTGCTTGGTCAATCTCCTAGCGGCAAGCGCTACTCTTCATTTAACACCACTGATTCCATAATAAGCACATTGCTGGCCTACTACCCAGGCCGTCCAGGGCTCAGCGAAAGAACCTTGTGGTCGAAGTTCAAGGCTGCCAAACAACATATCAATACCGATCCATACTGACTGCAATTGCAGGCCCGTCTTCTGCAATTGCAGTGCAATGCGTACCGTCAGGGCATGAAATGGCGAGCACGTTCCTCAACACGCTAACGAGCGTCCAGGAGTGCTCAATATGTCCTCACAATCTCTCCCGACACAACCGGTCGAACGCCGCATCTTGCGCCGTGCCGAGGTTGAAGCCAAGACCGGCTTCAAGCGCGCGCACATTTACAACCTGATGAAAGCGGGCAAATTTCCCAAGGCGCTGCGCCTTGGTGTGCGCGCCGTGGGCTGGGACGCTGCCGAAATCGACCAGTGGATCGAAGACCGCCTCAACGAGCGTACCTGACGTTTCCTTTTCGGACTAATCCATTCGAGGAGGAAACACATGCAGGTGGTATCCATCATTTCGACCAAAGGCGGCGTGGGCAAGACCACCACGGCCGCCAACCTGGGCGGCATCGCGGCCGATGCGGGGCTGCGCGTCCTGTTGCTCGACTTGGACGTGCAGCCCACCCTGTCCAGCTATTTCACGCTGCATTCCCATGCGCCGGGTGGCATCTATGAGCTGCTGGCCTTCAATGAGCAGGATCATGCCCGCCTGATATCGCACACCGTCATCGACGGCTTGGACCTGATACTGTCCAATGACGACAAGGGACAACTGAATACCCTGTTGTTGCATGCGCCCGACGGTCGGCTGCGGCTGCGCAATCTGCTACCTGCGTTCCGCCCCCACTATGACCTGCTGCTGATCGATACCCAGGGCGCACGCAGCGTCCTGCTGGAGATGGCGGTACTGGCCTCCGACCTTGCCCTCTCTCCGGTCACGCCCGAGATTCTGGCAGCACGGGAATTCCGCCGTGGCACCCTGCAATTGATGCAGGACATCGCGCCCTACCGGCGTCTTGGCATCGAACCGCCGCCGCTGCAACTGCTCATCAACCGAGTTCACTCGGTCTCCGCCAATGCGCGGCTGATCCAGGAGGCGCTGCACGACCTGTTTGCCACTGAGCCAGGCATCGTCGTGCTCGATACCCGCATCCCGGCCATCGAAGCCTACCCCCGTGCCTCGACCCAGGCCCAGCCCGTTCACCGGGTGGAGTACCGCCGCCCCAAAGGGCGAGTCACGCCGGCTGCCTTCGACACCATGCGCACACTGGCCTGCGAGTTGTTTCCCGCCTGGGAATCAGTATTCAACCAGTTGCGAGCTGGTGCGCATCAGAGGGTTGGCACATGAACCGCTTCCCCATTCCGGCGCGGGGTTACAAGCGCCTCAAGCCACTGATCGAGTTTGCCCTGAACGAAGGCTGGGAAGTCACTCGCACCGCTGGGGGCCATCTGCGATTCACCAAGCCCGGACTACCCGCGATCTACACGGGCTCGACACCCAGTGACCATCGGTCCACGCGCAATGCCCTCGCACGCATGCGGCGACAGGCGCGAGCGGCTGCCAAGGAGGGGGGCAACGATGGCTGACCTGACCCCCAAGGACATGGCTGACAAGCTACTGGCCGACCAGTTCCAGCGCAGCGGCCCAGAGGCTGAGGCATTGAGCGACCCCATCGCCGACACAGCCATGACGGTGACGCTGGACCAGCTGCAGCCGTATGACCTCAATCCGCGTGTGACACGCAACCCCCTATACGACGAGATCAAGGACTCGATCCGCGAACGCGGACTCGATTCGCCGCCAGCCATCACTCGTCGGCCCGGTGAGCCACATTACATCATCCGCAACGGGGGCAACACACGACTGGCCATCCTGCGAGAGCTATGGACGGAAACCAAGGAAGAACGCTTCTTCCGTATTCCCTGCCTGTTCCGCCCGTGGTCGGAGCGGGGCGAGATCGTCGCCCTGACCGGCCATCTGGCCGAGAACGAACTGCATGGCGGACTGACGTTCATCGAACGTGCTCTTGGTATCGAGAAGGCCCGGGAGCTGTACGAGATCGAATCGGGCGAGACGTTGACACAAACCGAGTTGGCGCGACGCCTCACTGCCGATGGTTACCCCATCGCCCAGCCGCACATCAGCCGCATGCAGGATGCCGTCACCTATCTGCTTCCCGCCATGCCGACCGTGCTCTACGGCGGCCTCGGCCGACCGCAGATCGAACGTTTGTCGGCGTTACGCAAATCCAGCGCAAGAGCCTGGGACGCCCGTTGCGGGGACCGGCCTTCGGGCATCGACTTTCCAGCTCTGTTCCACGACGTGCTGGCGTCATTCGACCACGCAGCCGATGATTTCTCGGTCGGGCGCGTACAGGACGAATTGATCGGGCAGATGGCGGAGTTGCTTGACGTCGACTACGACACCTTAACGCTGGACATCACGGAGCCCGAAAGCCGTCACCGCTTCCTGACCAGCGATCCGATCCAACACCCTCCAGCGCTGGTCGAGGCACCACCGCCTCCCGTCAGCCCCGAGAGAACGCACCAGCCGCCTTCCTCTCCGGCCGACACATCACGTACTTCAGCGCCGGTTTCAAAACCCTCCCTGGAAGATGCACCTCCGGCCCGGGAGCCCGCTCGATCCCCGGCCTCCACTGACAACACCGAACCGCCGGATGAGGATCGGAACGAACGACTCGCGGGGAACATCGTCTCGCCGGCGACAACGACCGATCGGTTGCAGGACATCCAACGCCTGGTCGCCGACAGGACGGGCGACGCACTGGAGGACTTCGCATCGAACGTGCTGAAGGCCATCCCCGTGCAGGCGGGCGGTCTCTACCCCATCACGGATGTCTGGCACATCGAGCCCGGACTGGATGCACCGGACAGCCTGCGGGTGCATATCGCGCAGTTCGCCGGTGAAATCGCGGACGAGGCGGGCCAAGCCGAACACATTCAGCCGATCGATACAGGCATCGGTTTCATCTGCGACATGAGCATACTCGCCACCGATGGCCGCGTGGTACCGATGATCGGCCGGGCCGTTCTCACCCTGCTCCATGCACTCAGTACGGGATACCAGTCATCGAGCTCCCCCCTTGGCGATCTCGACAATCTACGGTTGCTGGATTCTCTGGGGCCACTGCTGCAAGGGCGACAGGGCACCGGCAGCGGTCAGGTCTCGCGCCTGAGCGACAACGGTCTGGTCAAGCTGTTTCGCCTGTTGCGGCTATCGCGCCGCCTGGTGGAACTGGAATCGGGCACCGGGGCGGACACCACGACGCCCCCCGGTTCATAGGGTTTCGGGAGGCAGCATGTCGGTACCGCATCCACTCAACCAAGCTGTGATCGCACAGGCGTTGCACGATCTGCGCAACGGTCAGTTGCGTCGCTGCAAGGCCATGGGTTTCGGCGAGGAGGAACTGGGCGCCCTGAAACATCCGGCACTGGTCAGCGTACTGATCAATGCCACCGTGCCCTGGTGCTCGGTGACCGTGAACCGCGACGTGCTGCAACGCCTGCTGCGCCAAGTGGCGGATGTCGAAAAGGAGATAGCCGCCGTCGATCGTATGCTGCGCCTGGGCGCCAGCACCGAGATGGTGAGCAAGTTCTACGGGCTGACGCATCAGGAAGTGGCCTTGCGCCGCGACATTCTCGGCCTGCCCAAGCGCAAGGGCCGTCATCCAGAGCTGAATGAGGCACAGGACACTGAGCTGTGGCGGCGCTGGGAGCCCGAGGTCAAGCAGCGTGGCATCGCGCTCGATGACTCTATGGCGATGCTGGAACTCACCCTGGATCTGGCCGAGGACCTCGACTTGCCAGCCTCCGTTTTGTGGTTAACCATCCATGGCTGGATCGATCAGGGCCTGGTGTAAGCCATGGCCACCGACGATCCCGGCCGACCCAAAGGCCCCGTCTCGCTGGCGGCGCTCCTCGATGAAGCCACCCAACACCTGAAACCCTCCTCGGAGGAATCCACCCCACAGGATGGCTTCCTGTTCAGCGGTAACCGTCACGAGAGTGTTCCCAGGGGACTGTTCCTCGATCGCCGCCTGACACCCCTGGAGCGCAATGCCTGGCAGGTGTTTCGCCTGCTGCTGAACGATGATGGCGTGACCGCCTTTCCCACCTACGAGCGCCTGCGACCCTACCTGGCATCGATGCCATGTACGGCCAAGGCATCCCACGAAACCGTGGCCCGTGCACTGACCCAGTTGCGATTGACCCGATGGCTTAGCCTGGTGCGGCGACGACGGGACGCCCGTTCCGGACGCATCCAGGGCAACCTCTACGTGCTGCATGACGAACCGCTGTCCCCCTTCGAGGCCATGCAGCTCGACACCGAATACCTGGGGCTGGTCAGCCAGGCACTGACACACTCGGCGAAAGCGGTGCGGGTCGTCGGTGTCCATACGCTCAGGGAAATCACCGAGGACCCGATGGTCAGCGGTCGGACACTGCCGTCACGTCTGCAGGTGATGGCGCAGCGGCTGGCCGAGCAGAACTGGGACGCCAATATCAGTGATCAAGAGCCTGTGGATAACCCTAAAACCGTAGAAAGCGCCCAAGGCCTTCTACGGCATTACGACGAGCCGCTTTCCGAATCGGAATCAGGGCGCAAAGCCCCGTCAGACGGCACGCTTCCGATTCCGAAGAATGACAGTACAGTACGTAAAAGAAGTATTAAAAATAATAAAGTACGTACTGTACTGCGCGAGTTGGAATATCTGGACCTGCCACCGCGTTTTCATCGCCTCGATGACGAGCAGCAAGCCGGGGCATTACTCGCACTCAGGAAGGTCGACAGCGAACTGCAACAGGCCGTGCTAGACGAATGGGACGTTCGCTGTTGTGACAGTCACGTGCAAAAGCCAGCCAACTACCTGTTTGGCATCATCCAGCGGGCCATCCGGGGAGAGTTCCATGCGTGGGCCGGTGTCGGCCCGTCCAGGAAAGATCCACCGCCGACGCCAGCACATCGGATAGACACCGAGACTGAACGCCCAGCTCAACCAGTGGACCCGGAACAGGCGAAGGCCCATATCGCCTGCCTTCAAGCGATGTTCCGCAGTACTTGATGGAATTATGCCAGTGGCATAAGGCTATCGACGGCTATCGCAGTCTCCTTCCGGAAACAGGCAGTGTGTGAGTGCGGTTTGTTTACTGACTGCCTTCCGGACTTTGTCGATGCTGGCGGCTCGATTCTTCACAGCGAGTCGCTGACATGGCCAACGAATCTCTGCAACTGAACCTCGGATCGCTGCGCAGCGCGATGGCGCTGACGCTGCACACCCACCACGCCTCCCGCATCTGGCATGGGCGCGCCGCCTCGGAAGGCAAGCCGGGCATCATCGGCCTCAACGCCTTCCTGTCGATCATGAACAAGCTCAAGCGCGGGGCTGAACAGGACGACCCCTACTCGGACTGGTGGATGCTGCGGGTCGAGGAGAAGATCAACGACACCCGGACACGACTGCAGGCCCTGCGCGAACAGGTGGACCAGGCCCTGGCGGATGTACCGGCGGCCCTCAGCCTGGGGGACAACCTCAACGTCCAGCCCATCAAGCTGCCCCTGTTTGTCAATGCCCAGCTCGGCTTCATGGCGGTCTATCTGCTCGCCGACTACGACGAGCTGGCACGCCGCCTGATCCTGGCGCATCACACCGCGTTGATCGATCGCAGCACCCTGGAACGCTGGCTCAACGATGGGGCGCATGCCCTGCGCAGCCTGTTCTCGCTGGCCCAGCAGTACCGCTATTCCGGCACCTGCCGGGACGACTTTGCGGCCAACAACGCGGTGGCGCGGACGGCACGGGACAAGTTTGGAGACTTGCCCCAGGACGTACTCGAAGGCACCCGCCGTTCGCGCTTCGCGCCGCCGATCAACCGCCGATCGTCGCGAGATACCTCGGCCAAGCCAGCATCTCCCAGTGATGCGCCAGCCGACAAGGCCGGGGATGACGACGAAGCTGACGACAGCGTATCGCCAGACGAGGAGGCGCCAGCATGACTGAGTCAACACGTCTTGGTACGTCGCGGCGCTTTGCGCCCCTGGAACAGCCGGACTTCCAGCGCCTGGAACACGCTGCCTACCTAAAAGGCCTTTTAAAACCATTTAAGGGTAAGGGGAGTCTGGAGGACTGGGCCAACCAATGCATCGGGCTGCGCGACGACCTGATCAGCTTGGCGCTGCGGCACGTGCTGCCCCAAGCCCGTCAGGTGCCATTCAACCTGCTTGGCGTGCAACTGGCCCAGCAGACCACTGGCGCCGGGACCACCTTCCTGCGCTGGCGCAACCTCGACCGGTCATCCATGGGCGTCGCCCTGTGGGAGGGACTGATCGCCGCCCCTGCGACCCCCGTCTCGCTGATCGACGACCTGTACGCCATGGAGCTGCAGCGCATTGCCCTGAACATGCAGATCAGCCTCACCCACAGCATTGCCCGCCAGGCCCTGGACTGCGCCGGCAAGATGGCCCAGGCCGAAGCGGCCTATCACCGGCGTACCCAGGGGCACGCCACCACCAAGGAGTCAAACCCATGAGCACACACTTCTACGGCGAGGGCAATATCGGCTCTGCGCCAGAATACCGGGCTTTCAACAACGGCAATGATGAACCCCGTCGGCTGCTGCGACTGAACGTGTATTTCGACAATCCCATTCCTACCAAGGATGGGTATGAGGACCGCGGCGGTTTCTGGGCACCGGTGGAGCTGTGGCACCGCGACGCCGAACACTGGCAGACGCTGTACCAGAAGGGTATGCGCGTACTGGTGGAAGGCCGGACGGTACGCGACGAGTGGGAGGACGCCGAGGAGAACGAGCGCGTGACCTTCAAAATCGAGGCACGCCGGGTCGGTATCCTGCCGTATCGCATCGAGCGCGTGACCCTGGTGCCCAGGGAGCCCGACAGTGAGCCACCTGCTGACGAGTGAGCAAGGCCGTGAGCGGCTGCACCAACCTTCAGCCGCTCACTTTGCGCCAGCGACGGTTATACCACTGGTATAGCGCCACCGAAGCCCATCAACGTCCACTCTTCCCACCCTGCATGTTGCCCCTCATGCCACCCCGCATGTCACCCATCATGCCAGGCCAAAACCCGGAACCCAGCAAGATCGGGTTATGTGCAGCTACACCATTCACCGACCGCCATGCTGTAGCCACGTCGATCACTGGGCCAACCCATGACACCCAAGGAGAAACAGCATGCGGGTCTATCTGTGCGAGAAGCCCTCGCAGGGCAAGGATATCGCCCGCGTGCTGGGTGCCCGGCAACGCGGTAACGGTTGTTACTCTGCATCAGGCATCACGGTGACCTGGTGCATCGGCCACCTGCTCAAAACCGCTCCCCCGGAAGCCTATGGCGATCAGTACAAGCGCTGGTCGATCGAGCAGTTGCCCATTATTCCCGAGCGCTGGCGCAACGAGGTCAAGGCCTCGACCAAGGCGCAGTTCCACATCGTCAAGCGACTCATCGGCCAGGCGAACGACCTGGTGATCGCCACTGACGCTGATCGCGAAGGCGAGATGATCGCTCGCGAGATCCTCGACCTGTGCGGCTACCGCGGGCCGATTCGGCGGCTCTGGCTGTCGGCACTGAACGACACCTCCATTCGCAAGGCGCTGGATGCCCTCAAGCCGGGAACGGAAACCCTGCCGCTGTACCACTCGGCCCTGGCACGATCACGGGCGGACTGGTTGATCGGCATGAATCTGAGCCGCCTGTTCACCCTGCTGGGCCAGCAGTCGGGCTACGGCGGCGTGCTCTCGGTGGGCCGTGTGCAGACGCCCACCCTGAAGCTGGTGGTGGATCGCGACCGGGCCATCGAACGGTTCGTTGCCGTGCCCTATTGGGACATCGAGGCGGTCCTCACCCACGCAGGCCAATCCTTCAAGGCGAGCTGGTTGCCGCCTGACGGCAGCACGGACGATGCGGGCCGGTGCCTGCAGGCATCCGTGGCCCGAAGCGCCGCCGATGCGCTACGCAAGGCCCGTGACGCCACCGTGACCCAGGTGGATACGGAGCGCGTGCGTGAAGCGCCGCCACTGCCGTTCGACCTTGGCACCTTGCAGGAGATGTGTTCCCGGCAGTTCGGACTGGACGTGCAGGAGACCCTGGACATCGCCCAGGCCCTGTACGAGACGCACAAGGCGACGACCTATCCGCGAAGTGATTCGGGCTACCTGCCCGAAAGCATGCTGGCGGAAGTCCCCACCGTCCTCGACGCCCTGGCGGCTTCTGACCCGGCCTTGCGCCCCTTGATCGACGGTCTGGACCGAAGCATCCGCTCCCGCGCCTGGAACGACGGCAAGGTGACAGCCCACCATGGCATCATTCCGACCCTGGAGCCAGCCAACGTCAGTGCCATGTCGGCGAAGGAACTGGCGGTCTACCGACTCATCCGGGCGCACTACCTGGCGCAGTTCCTGCCGCATCATGAGTTCGACCGGACCCATGCCCAGTTCGCAGCCACCGGGCAGTCGCTACAGGCCGTGGGCAAACAGGTGGTCGAACCCGGTTGGCACCGCGTGATGCCCCGTAATGAACAGGAGGTGGAACCGAGTGACGCGCAGAGTCAGCGACTGCCCCCGCTTGCAACCGATGCGACCTGCTCACTGGAACAGGTCGAGCTGAAGGCGCTTAAAACCAAGCCACCCCGGCCCTATACGCAGGGTGAACTGATCAAGGCTATGAAAGGCGTGGCCAAGCTGGTGACCGACCCTCGGCTCAAGCAGACACTGAAGGAAACCACGGGGATCGGCACCGAAGCCACACGTGCCGGCATCATCAATGGCCTGCTGGCGCGCGGCTACATTGCCAGGAAAGGCAAGGCGATCCGCGCGACCGAGGCGGCTTGCACGTTGATCGATGCCGTGCCCGGCGCGATCGCCGATCCCGGTACGACCGCCATCTGGGAGCAGGCCCTGGATAGGATCGAGGCGGGCCAGATGACGCTGGACGGCTTTATCGACAAGCAATCGGCCTGGGTGGCGCAACTGGTGCAGCAGTACCGGGGAGCCGCCCTGACGATCGCCCAGCCGCAAGGGCCAGCCTGCCCGCAATGCGGGGCAGCCACGCGCCAACGACACGGCAAGAACGGTGCCTTCTGGTCATGCAGCCGGTATCCGGATTGCAAGGGCACCCTGCCCATCAAATCGACCGGCAAAGGCCGTCGCGGACGTAAGCGCAAGCGCTCATCCTCCAGAACGGCATGACTGTTTTCCCGGATCAACTGGCTTCACGCGAACGCCCGCACCCCGCGCGGTGCCCCAGCACGCCTTACCTTCTATCTCGGTGTGCGCGCCTGGCGGTTTTGGCCGCCGGCGAGAAGGCCAATGTTCATCGATCCCATGACCCGAGGGATCTTCCCTTCGTCAATGCTTCGCTGCTCGCGAAGGGTCTCCTGACGCCTTGTGCCTGCTCGCGCGAGCCGTCAGGAGACCCTCCGGGGTCAGCGGTATTCGGCGCCGGCGCCCACCGGCGAAACAACGGGCTCCCTTTGTGCGCGGATGTGTGCCAGAGGATGCCGGCCCCAGCCACGACACGGGCCGGGTGTGCTTGCTGGAACAGTGCCAGGTTCTGACGACGACCGGGCCCTGTGCAGCCCACGGGTGGTGACCTCATCCACGCCGAAGGCATCTGCCTTCGGCTGCTTTTCCCGTGGCCACCATTACTTGCCACTTGCCCTGCCAAACAGGGCGAATTCAATAACGGATTCTCCCTCGCCAACACCCGCAAGACTTTGGAACCTTGACCCAATGAGTTGCTGATCTTCGTCAGCACCATGCCCAGGCAGCCCCGGTCTTCAAGGCTGCATCCTGGTGGTTCAAGGACGACCGGACCAGTCCGCCACGCATCGTCCCGCGGACGATCGCCCTGTCAGGGCGACGATGCTTCATCCACCCCACGGGAATCCCATGTCCCGCTGGGATGTGGCGCTTCCCATCACTCAATGGAGAGTTCCATGTCCATCTATCCAGTCACCGCCAGACCGGTCGCCGAGGCCGGCTCCATGGCATTGGTTTACGCGGGCAAGCGCCTGCCTCTGCAGGTGCTGCGCTGTGCCGCCGGGTACTACCTCGGCACCTTCGATGACGGCCCCGTCTCGCGCGAGTCCGTCGAATACTTCCCCACTCACGACGCCGCCAGCCATGCCCTGAAAACCGGCGCATGGACACAGCGGACGCACCCATGAGTCTCAACGATCAGGAGCACTTGCAATGAACACGATGAACAAACAGGCAATGCTGGAACAGATTGCCCTCAATGATCGACATTTCACACAGGCGCCCGAGGCTTTCTTCCAGGCTTGGAAACGCGGTGTCCAACTGCTCAATCCCGCTCTGTTTGGCAAGGGCACCAAGGACCATGTCGACCAGGCCGAGGACAAGTGGGATTTGTGCCCGAATCTGGAGGTCATCGATCAAGCCATTGGCGTGATGAGTTCCGGCGAACGGGTCTTTCTGGCCGCCATGGTTAGCTTCTACAACGCCGAGATTGGCGGTGCGCTGCTCAAGCGGGTTGGCGTCCACGGTCTGTCTGACCTTGGTGGCCTGGACCTGGAACGGCGTCAGGTCATTGCCGACCTGATCCTCAACTATACCGGCTGGTAACAGCCTATTTTCTTCAACCCCTGGGGTCTGATCCCCAGTGGGGGATCGGCTCCACCTTTCCTCTACTGGAGAACACCCATGATCCCCTTAAACAATCCCTTTATCCGAGGCTATCGAGGCCTGTCCATTCAACGCTTGCTGGCTATCCGCTATGAGGATGATTGCCCGCTGACCTATCTTCCACTGCATACTTCACAGGCTCATCTGACAGATGAGCAAATCACTCGCTTCGAATGCGTCTTTTGTGATGACTTTACTGTGATCACCGAAGGCCAGGACGTTGCCAGTGAGCTCGACGCTCGTTGTCCCAGCCTTGGCGTGGTGCAGACCGTCGTCCATGCCGTCATGGCGGATGATGGCGGTACACCCGTTCATGTGGGTGATATATACAGCCACGAAGCCGCCCTGGAAGTCGTGCGACGATTGACATTCGAAACCGGCCACTACAGCCGGTGTTGGGAGATCAGTTCCGGACACTTGCCCGAGGAGGCGCTTCAGTATCTCGAAGACTTGGCCAGTGCTTCCACGCCTACTGGTCTGCTGTTCGAGGCCTTTCGTATCCCCGACAGTGACGCAGTGGGGGTGAAGTTGATCGCCACCCCTTGGGTAGACGACAACCTCACCTTCGTCGAGGGTCGGGATGCACAGTCTCTGCATGACGAGTTGGTGAATGCCTGTGTGCCACAGCCCCTGATCACCGTGATGCAGCTTGCCGCCCAGGCAGACGTGCGCATCCTGATCTTCGATCCCAATGCGGCATTCCTGGAAGGGTTGCCGACTTTCGACAACTGATGCCTGAGCCCCGATTGGGGCTCTTTTTTTGCGAACAATTGGGGAGCGCGCAAATTCCTATTGAAGGTCGCCGACCGACACGTTGCGGTGCCACCCTGCCCGCATGTTCCGCTGATGCGTCAGCGACATGCCCAGGTAGCCACGGTCTTCAAGGCTACGGCGCGGTTCCGACCGCGTGACCCAACCAGTTCGCCTCAGCATCCCCAGCGCGAACGGCCATCCCTTGGGATGGTGGATGCACAGCACTACCAGGATCATCCGATCCATCGACCCGCGCGGGGGTTATACCTCCCCGCCAGGGTGGGTGTGTCTCCGCTTGTTTATTCATTACATCTGGAGATTCACCATGAACCCTTCATCTGATAAGTCCTATTTCGACCTGCATATCACCGGCCTGGGTTATCTCAATCGCATTCGCGAAGTGACGCCCCGTAAAGGTGATGCCTTTCTTGCCTGCGACATTGCAGCGCTGAATGGTCCGAGCGATTCACCGGAATACCGCCGTTTCGACGTGCGCGTTTCCGGCAGCGAGGCCCAGCATCTGATCCGTCGTTGCCAGCAGGCCGTCGAGGCCGAACGCAAAGTACTGATCGGCTTCCGCCTGGGTGACCTGTGGGCCGACACCTTCACCTACAGCAAGGGGAAGCGTGCCGGTGAACAGGGAGTCAGCCTCAAGGCACGACTGCTCTTCGTCAGTTGGATCAAGGTCGACGGTCAACTCGTCTACAAGGCCGAACCCAAGGCCGCTGAAGGAACGGCGCATGACGGCACGCCATCCGTGCCGGCAGAAGCCACTGCTCAGGATGCTTCCGTGTCCGAAACGGTGACTTCCGAAACCGGCGATGGCGCACCTGTACCGGCCGAGTCGTTTTGAGCCACACAAGGCCCCAACCGGGGCCTTGCTTTCCTATCTCAAACTTCAGCACGAGGAACTGAACCATGATCACTATCTCAGGCCAGTTGGCCATCAGAACCATCCACGGCAGGAACGGCGACTTCAATGTTGGCCGCCTCGCCACCGCCATCGGCGAATTTGTCATCAAGAATGCCGAGCTTGATCAGTACCGCGAGGGTAAGTACGAGGGCGATTTCGTCATCACCGAGATTCGTCCGTCCACGTACAACACCAGCGGCCGCATGGTCATCGAGATCCGCGCCCACCTGGGCGGGATGACCCTGTCGACTATCGACCCCCTGAGCAGTGACGAAGCCAACCGGCTGAGTCCGCAGGAAGTCGATCCTATCGACGAGGAAGCGCAAGCCCCTGTGCCTGCTGCAACGGCTCCCGCCGAAGCAGAGGATGACAGGGAGGCGAACGACCCTCTGGTCGACACCACACCGTTCGGTGCAGCCGTGCCCAGCAAGCCGGCCAAGCCGGATTCTCAGGACGATGACGTCACACTCTTCGGCCCACTCTGGCCCTTGGGCGATGTCGTGAAACTGGATGCCACCGTCGATCGTCGGCTGTTGCGCCAGCAACGCGACCGCCTCGGCGCCCTGGGTTACGAGTTCGCGCCCCTGTCCCAGGACTGGCACCGGCTCACCGCCTGATCAACCGTCGCCTCGCGCGACTTCCCACCACCTGCCGGGGTCACGCCCCGTTGGGGAGGACTCTGGCATTTTTTCACAGGAGAACTCCCATGGGCTGGTACTACTCGCGGCAAACCCGCGCTCAACTCATCCAGGAACTGATCCAACCGCAAGAAGGCGAACGTGCGTACTACGACGTCATTGCCCATGCCCTGCGTGGCAATGTGCTGTGGTCAGTGGTGCGCATCACCGCCAAGCAAGCCGGTATCTTCGGTCTCGACATCGGAGAGACTACATCATTCATCCGCTGCGACTTGCTGCAGGGTTCTGGTGGCGAATGGGGCCACAAACCCCTGGAGGAGTCCATGCACCCGTACTACTACTCGTGCCCCGTGCGCTATCTCGACATGGCGCCCGAGCAATGTCGAGAGTGGCGTGAAGGCGTCCGGGACTATCACGCGCGGCGAAATGCCCGCAACAATCCGGTGGCAATGACGAACTGACCGTTCCACCGACCTTCATCCATCCCAAGGGGCACTCGTTCGCCCCGATGGGCATGAGTGCCTCTTTATCAAATCAAGAGGACATCCACATGCCCACACCATTATCCACTCAACCGTTGTTTCGGATCGACGAATGCCCCGACCTGATGGCCGATGGCTGCGTCGCCGATGAAAACGGCAACCTGGTCTTTCTGTCCATCTGGGCGCGCGACACTGCCGTTCAGGAGTTTCTAGCCCGACTGACTCTCAGTCGTACGGAGCAAGGACTGGAGCGACTCCATCTAATCACCGAGCAGGATGTATTGGTGCCGATCTTCGTCGGCAACGCCGATCACCTGGAAAAACGGTCCACCCGCGCCTTCAGACGAACCCTGTTCGGCTCCATGGTGCATTTATGGTTGTTCGATACACGCTGCGTGAAGCCGGACAAGGCCAATGCCAGCGCACTGGCCCTGTTGCCCAGGGATAGGTCCGACCACACCGGGCGCCTGTGGGCGCTGGTACGGGAGACCTGCCCATTGCCCCTGCTCGATCACTGGCGCGATGCCGTGCTGGCATTGTTGCAGTCACAGGAGATGCTGACGCGCCTGCCATTCGCTCTCGGGCGACTGGAAGGCCACCGGCTGGCCCTGGATATCTCGGCGCTGACCACGGCGCTGGGCGATCTGATCCGCAGCGGCACGCTGGGTGTTGCGAAAGACGAGCTGGATGCTGGCAAACCGCTACGGCGGGTGGCCTGAACCGCTCCCACACCGGGCATGCAAATGCATGCCCAATCCTTTTCCCACTATCCGACAGGAGAAATTCATGGCTCTCATGTTCCCGCGGCTTGCCCGCAATTTCATCAAAAACGGCTACTTCCCGACGGACGAACCCACGTTGGAAAGAGCCCTGTCCGCATTGGCGCCGTCACCCGGTTCCCTGTGCATCCTCGATCCCTGCGCCGGCGAAGGCGTGGCGATTGCCGAAGCCGCCCATGCCCTCGGGCGCGAGCAGGTGAAGGCCTTCGCCGTCGAGTACGACGCAGAGCGCGCCGACCATGCGCGCAAGCTGGTCGATCGTTGTCTGTACGGCGATCTGATGGATTCGCTGATCTCACGGCAGTCCTTCGGACTGCTGTGGCTCAACCCGCCCTATGGCGACCTGAGCCGTGGTATCGATGGCAACATCGGCTATCAAGGCAAGGGCCGCGCCAGGCTGGAGAAGCTGTTCTATCAGCGCAGCCTGCCGCTGTTGCAGTACGGTGGCGTGCTGGTGTTCATCATCCCCGGCTACGTGCTCGACGCCGAACTGGTGGGCTGGCTGACGCGCCATTTTGCCGACCTGCGCATCTACCGCGCGGTGGATACGCAATTCAAGCAGGTGGTGATCTTCGGTCGGCGCATTCGGCAGCGCGAGCAGAACGCCGACAAAGCCAAGACCGCACGCAGCCTGTTGCTGCAGATCGGTCAAGGTGATGTCAACGCCGAGGAACTGCCCGATGTCTGGCCGTTTCAGCCCTACAGCGTGCCGGCATCGTCCGGCGAGCCGGAGCACTTTTATCGTGTCACGCTCGAACCTGAGCAGTTCGCCGACGAAGTGCAGCGCCTGCAAGGGCTGTGGCCGTCGCTCGATACGCACCTGGGTGCCGTACATCAAGTTCCACGGCCTCCGGCGCGAGCCCTGTCGCACTGGCACCTCGCCCTGGCTCTCGCGGCCGGTGCGATTTCCGGTGTCGTGACCTCCAGAACCGGCAAGGTGCTGGTGGTCAAGGGCGATACTCACAAGGAGAAATCCTTAGCCACGGAGTATCGGGAACGGGATGACGGCTCGGTCGCCGAGACGCGCATCCTCACCGACCGCTTCGTCCCCGTGATCCGCGCCTGGGACATGACACCCGGCTCCTCAACGCAGGGGCAGGTGCTGACCATCCGCTGATCGCGTTTCACAGACGGTTCGCCGTCATTTCATCCATCTGTTTCATTCACCCACCGGGGTCCAGTCACCCCAGTGGGGTGCCGTGGCCCCGTCATTCTGAGAGGTAATCACCATGGCACTCATTACATTGTCTCAACCACGCTTCAAGGCCGGCCAAGTCGTCATGACCCAAGGCATCGACGACCTGATTCAACGGGGGGTATTCAACCCCGGACCCTATCTCCAGCGCCATCTGAATGGCGACTGGGGCGACCTCTGCGATGAGGATCGGCGTACCAACGACGCCGCACTCAAGCACGGAGATCGGCTGTTCTCGTCCTTCCAGGTCACACCGGCCTTGAAGATCTGGATCATTACCGAATGGAACCGCAGCGTGACCACGCTGTTGTTGCCTGACGAGTACTGATCCACTTTCTCCCAACCCTGGGGCATGCCATCGCCCCATCGGGGGAGGTGCATGCCCCAATTTTATCTGGAGCATCATCATGTCCCTCGATACTTGTTCTGAAAACATTTGTTCTGAAACCGCCGCGCAGGGCGACCTGCTCGACAATGCCTCATCCCCGCTCGACATCAGTCTGCAGGACTTCGTGTCCGAATTCGGTGACGAGCTGCTCGACTCCCTCAACCACGCCAACCCGCCGGTCTATACCGGTCAGGCAAGGGCGCATCGCCAGGCCACCCTGGCCGGCTTGAAGCGGCAGTTGTTCCCCGCCCAAGCCGATGTCGTCCACGCCATCACCGAGCTGCTGGTCGATCGTGGCGAACGCGCGGCGATCGTCAACGGCGAGATGGGCTGCGGCAAGACGACCGTTGGCATTGCCACGGCCGCCGTGCTCAAAGCCGAAGGCTATCGTCGAACCCTGGTGCTCTCGCCACCCCACCTGGTCTACAAGTGGCGGCGGGAAATCCAGGAGACGATGGCTGGCGCAAAGGTCTGGGTGCTCAATGGCCCGGATACCCTGGTCAAGCTCATCAAGCTGCGCGAGCAGTTGGGTGTGCCGTCCCAAGGGCCGGAGTTCTTCGTCCTTGGTCGCGTGCGCATGCGCATGGGCTTTCACTGGAAGCCGGTGTTCGTGAGCCGTCGTACTCGTCACGGCGACGTGGGGGCCTGCCCGCAGTGTGGTCAGGTCATTACCGATCTCGACGGCGAGCCGATCAATCCGGTCGAACTCGAAGCGGAGGAATCCCGTCGCAAATGCAGCCACTGCGCCTCGGCGCTGTGGACGCTGATCCGTCCCCGGAGCCTGTCGGCCAACGACCAGTCGCATGCCGTACTCAAGGCCCTCAAGCGTATTCCCACCATCGGTGAAGTCACCGCCCAGAAACTGATGAAGAGGTTCGGCGAATCGTTCCTGGCCTCCATGCTGGGCGATAACCTGTATGAATTCATCAACCTGATGGGTGACGACGGCGAGTTGGTGTTTTCCGACCGCCAGGCCCAGCGCATGGAACGCGCCATGGCCTCGATGGAGTTTGGCTTTGGTGAAGGCGGTTACCAGCCGTCGGAGTTCGTGAAACGCTATCTGCCGCAAGGCACGTTCGATCTGCTCATCGCCGACGAGGCGCACGAGTACAAGAACGCGGGCTCTGCCCAGGGGCAAGCCATGGGCGTATTGGCATCCAAGGTGCGCAAGACACTGCTGCTCACCGGCACCCTGATGGGGGGCTACGGCGACGACATCTTTTATCTTCTGTTCCGCGCCTTGCCCGGACGAATGATCGAAGACGGCTACCGACCGAGTAGTCAAGGCAGCCTGACGCCGGCCGCGATGGCGTTCATGCGCGATCACGGCGTGCTCAAGGATATCTACTCCGAGAGCAATGGCTCGGCCCACAAGACCGCGAAGGGCAGCAAGATCACGGTGCGAACCGTGAAGGCCCCAGGCTTCGGTCCCAAGGGCGTGCTGCGCTGTGTCTTGCCGTTCACAGTCTTCCTCAAGTTGAAGGACATCGGTGGCGACGTGCTGCCGCCCTACGACGAGGAGTTCCGCGAAGTGGCCATGGCCGACGAGCAGGCGCAGGCCTACTCACGCTTGGCGGGGCAGTTGACCGCTGAGCTGAAGCAGGCCCTGGCGCGCCGCGACACGACCCTGTTGGGTGTAGTGCTCAACGTGCTCCTGGCCTGGCCGGACACCTGCTTCCGTGCGGAGACGGTCAAGCACCCGCGAACCCGCAACCTGCTGGCGTTCACGCCTTCGCTGTTCTCCGACCTGGAGATCATGCCGAAGGAACGGGAACTGATCGATATCTGCCGTGAGGAGAAGGCGGGCGGTCGCAAGACTTTGGTCTACAGCGTCTACACCGGGACGCGGGACACCACGTCACGGCTGAAAGGGCTGCTTGAGCAAGAAGGCTTCAAGGTGGCGGTGCTGCGCGCGAGCGTGGATGCCTCCCGCCGGGAAGACTGGATCGCTGAGCAGCTCGATCGAGGCATCGACGTGCTCATCACCAATCCGGAACTGGTGAAAACCGGCCTGGACCTGTTGGAGTTTCCGACCATCGTGTTCATGCAGTCGGGCTACAACGTCTACTCGTTGCAACAGGCCGCCCGCCGTTCCTGGCGGATAGGCCAAAAGCAGCCAGTCAAGGTGATCTACTTGGGCTATACAGCGACCTCGCAGATGACCTGCCTGGGGCTGATGGCCAGGAAGATAACCGTGTCACAGAGCACGTCGGGAGACGTGCCGGAATCCGGGCTCGATGTCCTGAATCAGGATGGCGACTCGGTGGAAGTGGCGCTGGCGCGGCAGTTGGTGAACTAAGCAAAAATTTGATCTTTGGCGGCCTCTTCGGAGGCCGCTTTTTTGATCGATAAAGTTGGAATGACTGCTTTCACAGTCAACAGCAGACTTTGCTGATGCTTCTGAGTTATCGCTCCAGGCCAATCGCGAACCGTCCCAACAGTGTGCGCGCTATGATTTACTCTGCTTCATTCATCTGCGGGTCAGGGATCATGATCGGCCAAGACTTTCCAGAGGCAAGATCGGGATGGCGAGGTTCGGCTTCGGGCGATCCGTATTCATCCCTGATCGAGTCAATTTGATTCAGACAGCGTGCAGCGACGTCTGACCCGCTGCCGTCTGTGGTCATAGCGAGTAGCTTCCGGCGAAGTTCGGCAGCAGGGATCGGCACGACGTTGTACGCACCTTTCCAAGTTTCGCACGGTACGTGTTCGGTGATGGCTCTTTCGATGGTTCGCCAGTCGATAAAGGAACGCTTGTAATCGTTTTCAAATCTGACCAGCAAAAGCAGTCCCTCTTCGTCGGGGTTTTCAGCGACGGCGCGGGCAAGCGTTTCAAGTCCTGGCGAAATTGGCCCGTCTTTCAACAAGCTGTAGAGATGCACCCGCAAATCTGGGTGAGCATCAAACAAGCTCCCGAGTTCCCTTACCAAGTGCCAGTTATCCACTGACTTGCTTTCAAAAACACCCTGAGCGGTCAGGTCTAGGATGCGACGCGCTGAAGACCGTGTCCCAAGCCGTAAGGCGGTCGCTCGCCAGTGATGGTTTGCATAGAAGCGTGCGTCTTCTTCAGCGAGCTTGAACAAGACATCTTCGACTTCCTTCGAAGGAGAATCGGCGAAGGCACCTACCATTTCCTCTAAAAAGCGCGGCTCACGTTGCGCGGGGGGCGTGCCGCGAACGACGGCCAACGCCTCTGCGGGGTGGTTCACGAACGGCAAGAGGCGCAACCACGCCTTTAGCTCATAGCCCTCGCCTTGCGTCAGTATCCATGCCTCAGTCTTGGCCGCCTCGAAGGTCTCGGCAATGCCATCGGCCACAGCCTTTGTGTCGATTTCCTCGCCAGAAAGTACGAGGCTGAGGAGCAGATCGACGCGTGCTCGCCTCGGCGCGAGGACGATGAGCCTCTGGATGGTGCTATCACGCCCTCCATGCGGCAGCTGTGAGGCGACGATGCCAAGTTCTACGGCAAGCTTCTTTTGCTCGTTCGTGGCGCCTTCCGTGATCAGCCGCTCGATTGCGGCGAATATTACTTCCGCTTCCGCCGAAGTCTCGTCAGGATTGGTAGCGCGAGCCGTGCGTTTCTCCTTCACACCCGAGAAGTCAACGCCGCCGAGAAAGCGCTTTTCTTTCGGTGGTTCGTTCACGGTTCGCCACTGATCGGCAAGCACCCGTGCGGCGAGCGCACCGAAATGTTCGTCCGCCAGATAGTCCCGCATCATGGAGGCTGTCTCCGACGTTTTTATCGCCAAGAATGCGCGTTGATACTCATGTGTCATTGGCATGCGAGCCTCATTCACGGCCTCGCACGGCCGCCACCTGGCAGCTTCGGCTTCTCTCCGGAAAGCTCGGTAGCTCTGTAGATTGTCGTCCAGCAGCCGCTTCAAGATGGGCAGCAGATTCACGGATGGCACGCGGCTCGCAAGCGTCGCGATGTTGGCCTTCTGCCAGCGCTTCGCATCGCCCGAGGCGAGCAGTCGGTTGCCCCAGTCTTCGACTAGGTTTTGAATAGCCAGAACCGAGTCCGCGTCGAACGGCCTGCCCCGATCGGTCTCGCCGTTGGGATGGCGTGAGAGCAGATCCGCCAACCGCGCTACCTCTTCGTTGTCCGCCTGCGCCGAGCGCGAAAGAACCGCGGCAACAAGGCTTGGACCCGGCACATGTGCGATGCGGGTTTCCAGTCCTCTATAAGTCTCACTCGCTGCACGGTCGTATCTGCCGTCTACTTGCAGACGCGATCCAATGTCGAGCAACGTGTCAACTAGGCGGCCGATGGCCATCGGCCCAAGCACTGACGCGGCAGCTTCCGCGCGATCGTCATGGCGGGCGGGATCGGCCAGCGCCAGTTGAAGCAGCGCGTCGTCTTCCAGCGTGAACCCGGCGGACGCCAGAAGATCGTCGGCACCATAGAACAGTGTACGGCCCGCGCGTACGCGGGCCAGCAGGCCGTCCGCGACCGCACGCGGATAGCGGCTGCGCGCTTCATAGATGAGTTGTACCCCGGCGTCTTGCCGCTGTTCGATTTCTATCGTGCTGATAATGTGGGACAGTTCCGCGCTATGGTCCTCGGAGCTCCGCGCGTACACAATCATACGCAACCGATCAACGACCGAGTTTTTTTCCACCTGCTGCCGCTCTTGCGCCGCTGCGATTCCGTTTCGAACCTGTTCGTCCTTCACCTCGTCGACGAGGCCTTTGCGCGCAACCAGATTAAAAGTTTGGTCGCCCGCTTCTCGCAATACCTCCGCCACATGGCGATCGGCGCGCCGGAACGCCAGCGCATCGACGACAGAGGCCTGCACTTCAGGGTCGGGGTCGTTCTTCGCAATCGCGGTCGCGAGATCTAGGCCGTCCATGCCGCTGTTTGAGGCCATCTCGTACAGCAAGACCGTTCGTGCCTTCGGAGACAGAGCCCTGATCTTCTTCTCGGCGTCCCCTCCAAGGATTGAAGATCTGAACCGCCTGCAATTGCGCAGCGCGTTGAGGCTGATCTGCTCGTTTTCGTCGGTGATGAGAGGCCAGACCTCATCGAGGAATTCGGGACGGCCCGACGTGAGCATGAAGCGGAAAGCGCGATCCACTTTCCCAGGCGCGTGCCAGCGCGCCATAAGCCCCTGAGTGGTCGCAGCGATCTGCGTCCACACCTCTTCTGTGGAACGGAAGATCATCGCGGCGGCGAGGATGGGATCCACTTCGAACGCGGCGATGATTGCCTTGCCACACGCGGCCCGCTGGTGCGCATCACCGCGTGCCAGACGCTCGACCGCAAAAAGGATGGCTTCTTCCCATGCTGGCAGGTTGAACACCTCTGTCTTCAATGCCTCACGCGATTTGGGATCGGCGACCTCGGTGATGATCCGGCGTTCGACCGAGTGAGAGGCATACCATTCCTGAAACTGCTGGTGCTGGAATGAATAGCCGGGCGTGTCGCCCATACGCATCAGCACGTGGTTGCTGAGGAGCACGTCGAGCACTGTGTCGGGCTGCGGCTTGATCGTGATCTGCCCGTTGTCGGCCAGCAGGGTCTCCGTCTCGAAGATCGATCGCCGCGCGTTACTCTCGGCGATGGCCGTGTTCGCCGTGCGCGTGGCGAAGACGGCAAGACCGTCGAGATAGTCCTGCTGGAATCCTTGCACGGTGGTGCGCAGCGCTTCCGCGCGGCTCGCGTCATTTTCGTGCGCAGATACGAAGTGCCGTAGCACCTCCTCTTTGGTCGTCGGGAACGGGGCGTTTTCAGGGAGCGATAGAAGAGCTGTCAGATAGAGGGGAATCGTCACAAGCTCGCGCACGCCCGGCGTGCGCCAAGCATGATCCAAAGCCTTCTCTCCTGCGTCGCCGCGCATCACGACCGCGATCTGCATTTGTTGCTCTTCGTTGAGCGACAGGAGATCGACGCGTGTACCTGCGAAGGGAACGTCGAGGGCTTGTCTGCGTGTCGCCACAGCGAGGCCGAGTTCGGGCAGCTCTGCCTTGAGCCTAGATATCTGCACGCGCGCACGGACCCGCGCTTGCGCGTCCAACTCGTTCCAGCCGTCGAGTAGCAGCACGATCCCAGACTGGGCAGCAGCATTGCGAAAGTCATCTTCTGAGATTCCACGGAACGCCGGGCGCTTGAGGATCGACTCCAGAACCGTCGCGCCATCCGTCGCCCAATCGCCGAGAGGCACGACAAATGGCATGCCGTTGCTGTGGGCCAGCATGCCTTCGGCGATCTGGAAGAGTGTCGTGGTCTTGCCCATACCGGGTCCGGCGACGAGGATCAAATCATCTAGCGACATGACCGCCCTCGCGAGCGCTCTTGTCGTCACTGGGTCATCAAACCCATCTACTTTCAACGTGAGAGCGACTGAGGTGGACGGCCATTTCATGGTCTGTTGGAAGACCTTGAGATCTGCTTCTGCGGCGATCCGAATACGCGCCGCCAACTTCATGTCCGCGGTAACCGCTGGCTCGCGCGGCGTTTCGTTGCGCAGCACGCGCCGCCACGACTCGATTTCCGCCTGCCTTTTCCACTCGCGCAGCTGCTCGACAGTGAACTCCGGATCGGGGGAGTCGATGGCCTTACCGTGATCACGGCACATCCAGATGCCGTTCCTCGTCGAGGAGCGTTCCTCCGACGACATCATCTCATCGTAACGCGGGCCACCGGGCGCAGCTGCGCAGATGTGGGCCGCCGTGCCGATATTGATTTCGCCTTCACCGTCTGACGTTGCACCAACCGTAGGCGAGCGACACGTCGGAAACGAGCACAGCCAACCCGCGCGCTTCGCGATCTTCAGCTTGGTACTCTCGGTGAAATCGTCTCTATTCTTGCGTTTCGCCATTATGTCTGCGCGGTCACTCGGATTCGCTGCAACTAATTGAACAAACTAACGGATCGTGTTGTATAGGATCAAGTTGCCGGAGTGGGCTCAATGTCGAAACCCGACTTTTCAATATGTCGACTGCCGCTTTGGGTCAAAAGCACGCATATTATTCCCTCCCAACCAGGCTCAATGCGGACCTTTATCAATACGGTGGTTATCATGACCGAATGTATCGGTGCTAGCAATGTAGCTCTACCGATTCAACCTATCAGAATCCGGTAGGGCGACAGTTCCCATTTTCCGCTGAATACGGCGGCCTTCTCCTGTGATGCTGGCAGCACACAACGCCGGGGAACCATCGTATGCCAGCCATCCGCCTTCATAGCTCAATCAGGCGCCTAGCCTTCATGGCAGGTCTTTTGATCCCCGTCATCCTGAGCATGGGATGCGCCACGTCAACCGTTTCATCTTCCCCGGTGGACCCCGAGGTCGAAACTGAGATACCCCCGGTACCAAGCGATTGGTTACCGGTAGCCCGCTATGGTCGATACACGCTGGTGGAACTGACACCCCAGGAGGCCCAGCACAACCTCCTGCTGCAAGTGGTCGATGTATCCATGACAGCAACATTGCATGCGACGGTGGGAGATGGTCTGCGCTATGTGCTGCAACGCTCAGGGTATTCCCTGTGTGATGACAATCCCGAAGTGGCAGAACTCTACGAGCTGCCTCTGCCGGCAGCCCATCTGCAGCTTGGGCCGATGTTCCTCCATGACGCCTTGCTGACCCTGGCCGGACCGGCCTGGGAGCTGCAGGTCGACGACCTAGCACGGCAGGTGTGCTTCACGCCGAGCCTGGAGGCATTGCCATGACGCTTCAATTCGGCACGCATTCCAATCGTGGCCGGTTGCTGAAGGCTGCCGCGATGGCTTGGCTACTGTTTATCAGCGCCGCCGTTATCATCGATCATGTCGCCCTGTCTCGGTTGACCGACGACATCCAGTCGAACACGCTGGAGCCTAGGCTCACGCTGCTGGATCACCGACTGAGCGAGTTGGCCCAGCGGGTGGAAGACGCACTGGATCAACCCGAGCCCATCACCTCCGCTGACCTTGCTGCGATCTACCAGCCCCTGGAAGCCCGGCTCACCGACATGGAACAGGTGGTTTCCACCCACGCCGACATAGCCGACATCGCACCGCTGGAAAGTCGCCTGGATCAGTTCGAAGCGCGCTTGCAGCAGGCTCGCCGAACGCCGCCTCCCGCTGCGCCACCGGTACAACGCCCGGCCCCAGCCAAACCCATCGTCACTGAACCTCCGTTCCAGGTGCTGAGTATCGAGCTGCGTGGCGGGGAGCGCTTTTTGTCCATCGCGCCCACCGATCCTCAATCGCTGGCCGAAACCAGAGTAGTTCGCCCCGGCGAAACCGTGGGCGGATGGCTGCTTGAAGCGATCAACGGCAACACCGCCGTATTTCGTGTCGATGGCCAGGCGCAGCCATTGACCGTGCCATAGGAGGCCACCGTGAAGCCCTATATGACTCCCGTTCTGGTGGCACTGACTATTTCCCTGACTCCCGCCTTTGCGCTTGCCCAGAGCGCTCCCAGCACTGATTCGCGGGTGGTGCAAAGCCAGGAGCGCACTGCTAGCGACGCGGCTCTTGATGAACGCCTGGCCAGGGACTGGGGGCTACAAGCCGATGAGTGGGCGCGGTATCAGCAATTGATGCAAGGGCCGCTGGGTATCTACTCACCCAATCTCGATCCGCTCACCGCCCTGGGTATCGAAGCCCGCACCGCCGAGGAGCGCCGCCGCTATGCAGAGCTACAGGTGCAGGCCGAAGCTCGCCGCGTCGAGAAAACGCTGGCCTATCAGCGGGCCTATGACGCAGCCTGGCAACGGCTGTACCCCACACTCCAACCTGTTGACTTGACTGACACGGGCAGTGTCAGCACCGATGCCAGCCCGTCGGTACGGCTGGCGGTTTTCGTCAAAGAAGGGTGCCCGGCCTGCGAGCAGCAAGTCCGGCAGTTGCTGACCGAAGACGCTGCGTTCGATCTCTACATGGTCGGCAGCCGCCAGGAGGATGCGCGCATTCGGCAGTGGGCCGCGCGGATGGGGATAGACCCGGACAAAGTACGGGAGCGCGTCATCACCCTGAACCACGATGCGGGGCGCTGGCTATCCATCGGTGTGCAGGGTGATCTGCCCGCTGTGGTGCGCGAGGTCAACGGGCAATGGTGGCGTCTATGAGCATTCGTCATCTGGTGGCCGTTTGCCTTGGCGGGCTCGCTCTATCGTCTGCCATGGCGGAGACACGGGAGATTCCGCCGCCGGCCTACCAACTGGCCGCCCATGAAGCCGGTGTGCCTTCCGCCGTGTTGTATGCCATCGCCCTACAGGAGAGCGGTACCCACTTGCGCGGCAAGCAGATTCCCTGGCCGTGGACGCTGAATGTCGCCGGTCAGCCACGGAGATTCCAGACCATGGAGGCGGCCTGCTCCGACCTGGAGAAAGCTCTTGAGGCAGGACAGGACAGCCGCATCGACGTGGGGCTTGGACAGATCAATGTCGGCTATCACGCCCATCGTGTGGCGCATCCCTGCGATCTCCTCGATCCGTATCGAAATCTCACCATCGCCGCCACCATCCTGCGTGAGCAATACAAATCGGGAGAAGACTGGCTGCCGGCCATTGGTCGCTATCACCGTCCGGCTGGTGGCGTTCCGGCCGCGCGCTACCGCCGCGTTGTTCGTCAGCACCTGTCGCGCGTTCACGGTGCCCCGGCATCCCTGACCAACCCGAGGAGGTGATCACTTTGAAACGTCGCTTGCAAGCATTGTGCTGGATGCTGGGGATGGCGAGCCTTATGGCCTCCGCCGATGACACCCAGCTCATCGTCGTTGAAGACCGGGGCGGCGGCTCCGCGCTGCTGTACTACCAGGCATTGGATTTACCACCGATGGACTCTCCCGTCCGTCCACCAATGCGTGATGAGGAACCTGTGGCTCCAACCCAGCCCTTCAGCGAGGCGGACATGCTGCCGGCAAGGTCAGCGTTACTTTCGCCGGGCAGGGTGGAACGCCGATCGATTCAGGCACCGGGGCTCAGCCCCCTATTCCTGGTGGGCGACGACGAGTACTCCCGGGCGTGGCTGCGCCGTCGAGCAGACAACTTGCAGGCATTGGGCGCCGCGGGTCTGGTGGTCGACGTTGAAACCTCGGAAGACCTGGCCAACCTGCGACGCCTGGTGCCGGGTTTGAGCCTGTCGCCGGTCTCCGCCGATGAGCTGGCTCGCCGTCTTGGCATCAACCATTATCCGGTGCTGGTCACGGCCACGGGCATCGAGCAGTGACATGGCCCAGCCTCATGCCGTGGAGGTCATGTTACGACCCGCCGTCGAGCTGTACAGCGTCGCGGTCAGTATCGGTGCCGCTGCACTTTGCCTCTTCGCCCCCTGGTCACTGGCCCTGAGTCCCTTGCTGGGGCTGGGGGCAGCCTTGGGCTTTCTGACCTTTGCCGCCATCCGCTACCAGGACGCCAGGATGATTCGGCGTTACCGACGCAACATTCGCCGCATCCCCCGTTACGTGATGGCCAGCCGGGACGTACCGGTGAGCCAGCAACGGCTGTTCGTCGGCAGGGGATTTCGCTGGGATCAGCGCCATACGCATCGGCTGATGCAGACCTATCGCCCCGAGTTTCGCTGCTATGTCGAACCGACGCCGCTCTATCGGTTTGTCCGCCGGTTGGAGCAGCGGCTGGAATTTACGCCATTCCCACTTTCCAGCCTTGCCCGAGTGACCGCATGGGATCACCTCCTGAATCCGGTTCGTCCACTGCCCCCGGTGGGCGGGCTGCCGCGCCTGCACGGCATCGAGCCCCAGGAGACGGACGTCTCCCTGCCACTGGGCGAGCGAGTCGGTCATACCCTGGTGCTCGGCACTACACGGGTTGGCAAGACCCGGCTGGCCGAGCTGTGCATCACCCAGGATATCCGCCGCAAGGTCAACGGCGAGCACGAGGTCGTAATCGTGTTCGATCCCAAGGGCGATGCCGACCTGCTCAAGCGCATGTACGTGGAAGCCAAGCGTGCCGGGCGTGAAGGCGAGTTCTACGTGTTCCATCTCGGTTGGCCTGACATTTCCGCCCGCTACAATGCGGTGGGGCGCTTCGGGCGCATCTCGGAGGTGGCCACGCGCATCGCCGGCCAGCTCTCCGGCGAGGGCAACAGCGCGGCCTTTCGGGAATTTGCCTGGCGCTTCGTCAACATCATCGCCCGCGCCCTGGTGGAGCTGGGACGGCGCCCCGACTACCTGCTGATCCAGCGCCACGTCATCAACATCGACGCCCTGTTCATCGAGTACGCCCAGCACTTCTTCGCCAAGTCCGAACCCAAAGCCTGGGAAGTTATTGTGCAGCTCGAAGGCAAGCTGAACGACAAGAACATTCCCCGTCACATGGTCGGACGGGAAAAGCGCGTGGTCGCCATCGAGCAATACCTGTCCCAGGTTCGGGTCTACGACCCGGTGCTCGACGGGCTGCGTTCGGCGGTGCGCTACGACCGAACGTATTTCGACAAGATCGTCGCGTCGCTCCTGCCACTGCTGGAGAAACTGACCACCGGCAAGATCGCCCAACTGCTGGCCCCGGACTATGCCGACCTGCGTGATCCGCGGCCGATCTTCGACTGGATGCAGATCATTCGCAAGCGGGCCGTGGTCTACGTGGGGCTGGATGCCCTGTCGGATGCCGAGGTTGCTGCAGCGGTGGGCAACTCAATGTTCTCCGACCTGGTATCAGTGGCCGGGCACCTCTACAAGTTCGGCATCGACGACGGCCTGCCCAGTGCCTCGACTAGCGCACATGTGAAAATCCCCATCAATGTCCATGCCGATGAGTTCAACGAACTGATGGGCGACGAGTTCATCCCCTTGGTTAACAAGGGCGGTGGTGCCGGGATTCAGGTAACGGCCTATACCCAGACCCTGAGCGACATCGAGGCCCGTATCGGCAACCGGGCCAAGGCAGGGCAGGTGGTGGGCAACTTCAACAACTTGTTCATGCTGCGGGTACGTGAAACGGCCACCGCCGAACTGCTGACCCGCCAGTTGCCCAAGGTCGAGGTCTACACCACATCCATCGTTAGTGGGGCAACGGATACCTCCGATCCGCAGGGGCATACGGCCTTTACCTCCAATACCCAGGATCGCATCACTACCACCAGCGTGCCGTTGATCGAACCAGCCCACGTAGTGAATCTCCCCAAGGGCCAGGCCTTCGCGCTGCTTGAAGGCGGCAACCTGTGGAAGATCCGCATGCCATTGCCAGCGTCCAACTCCGACGAGGCCATGCCGAAGGATCTGCAGGTGCTGGCCGGCTATATGCGCCAGCACTACCTCGACGCTGGGGAGTGGTGGGAAAACCAGGGTAGGGCAGCCTTACAGAACGAAAGCCTGCCGGACGACCTGCTGGATGACTTCAAACAGATGACCACCGCCGAGACCGACGGGGCCGGGACATCATGAGTGATCCGGCAGCCACCGCGCAGCGGCAACAGACGCGGCAGCGCAATGTCGTCGGCTCGGTGGTCACACTGCCGTTTCGCTTCTTCGGCGTACTCTGCGGGTCCTTGCTGCTCTGCATCCTGGTGGAATGGATCGGTATGCACCTGTTCTGGCCGGAACAGGGGTGGCATCACGCCCAAGCCATGGTGCATTACGAGCTCGATCAGCTTTCGACACACTTCACGCGCAGCGTGGTGGTACAGGAGCCAGGGCGCACGGCCCACCGGTTGGTCGATGGCGGTTATGAGTGGATATTCGCCAAAACAGGACTGATGGATTGGATGCAGGATGCTGCTACACAGGCCCGCGCAGGGAGCGTCAACCCAACCCGGGACTTCCGCTATTACCTGGGCGTGGCCTACGTCCACCTGGAAAGCTACCTGATCGCCGCCGCGTATATATTGCTGGTCTTCCTGGTGCGCTTGCTGGTGTTGTGCCTCATGCTGCCGCTGTTCTGCATGGCCGCCTTCGTGGGACTGGTCGACGGGCTCGTACGTCGGGACATCCGTCGGTTCGGTGCGGGCCGCGAATCCGGCTTCGTCTATCACCGGGCGAAAGCCGCCGTGATGCCGCTATTGGTGCTTCCCTGGGCGATTTATCTGGCGCTGCCGATCAGTGTGAGCCCATTGCTGGTCCTGTTGCCCAGTGCCATATTGCTGGGAGTGGTGATGGATATCGCGGCGGGAAGTTTCAAAAAATATCTTTAGGGGTAGTGTTCAGAGCAAGATCATCCGCCGTCTTGTTGAAAGAGTTGCTTCGGATTATCAAACGAAGGATTTTCAGAGACCCGCCCCATGTAGATCACGAGGCTATACCTAGCAAGCTTTTCGGCGGAAGCTCGCTCTATCGACCAGTCATTACCAAGTGCTTCATTCTCACCATGGATCATCCGAGTACGTCCCATTTTATAAATCTTCTCTACAACCTCCCTCATAGTCTTACCATCTCGGGTAATGATTTTATTTTCGTCTATTTCAAAACAGGACTCGATAAGCCTTCGTATTGCTTCTTGGCTTCCATTTCGACTTAACTTTCCAGTTAAAACTTCCATGGCCGCCGAAAGTTTGACGATGGCAATTTGATCTACCGTTTCACGACAGCCCTCATAGAACCAAAGCAAGGCATGAGCAATAGCATTCATCAACTTTGGCCGTTCACTACCTTCAGCCGGATCAAGGTAGGTCATGATTGCCTCTCCTGCGACAGCGAAACAATCAGCAAACCCATTGATGCTTTCTTCCAGCTTATCCTTATTGACCCAGGGAGCATGTAATCGCTTGGAACCCGATCTATTTGCGAGCATCAGACCATCAGGTGTGAATGAAAGTGTCGTGCCGTACTGGTGTTTTCGGTCGGCGAGCAAGCTGATTCCTTTCAATACCTCTGAAGGTGTTTCCCAGAGCAGCGACACGGTTGCCAGAGCAAGCCGCGCTGAAATCAGAGCCTTGTGCCGCCCTGCATCGACTCCGAATCCAGGAACACTGATAGAGCAGACATATTGGCAATCCCCAATAGCCTCAAGAATGAATTTTTCATCATGAGCATCAGAGGAGGCTTTCCGCTTCTTCAATTTCTTCCCTTGCCATACTTGGGTGATCCGACGGTGAGTGACTTTCGAAATTGGCCCATCCGCAATTTTTTCTGGAAATCGCTTTATGCGACCATCTGGCCCCACGCTAACCAACCGACCGTCTGAAGCCTTGCGATCAATCCAGATTTTTCGGGGTTCAAAGCGAACCGGGCCAATGTCGATAGGAGCGATGTCATCATAACTAAATAATGTGCATCCAAACGAGTATTCCAGTTTTCCATTCTTTAACGTCCAATCTATGCCCTTGGCTACTGCCTCCTCGACATCGCTTAAGACCAATGCTGCGTTCTGATCAACATCTCGATCCAAGTCAATCTTGGCCAAGGCAGGGCCAAAGGCCTTACGGACCAATCCCGTTAAATCTTTGACAGAGAAGCGTGCTTCCAGAGAGGCGTCGCGCTTCATCATTTGGTGGGCGATATCAGCGATTAGCCCGTCGACCATTCTAGTAACATGAATTTGCTGACCATCACCAGCATCGATTATCCGAGGAAAATTATCGCCCTCACATCTAGACGACGGCGAACTCCCCTGATGCTTCCTAAGGTCTTCAATAATCCCTTTCACCAGCTCATGTAAATCAGTCATAACGCTTTGGCGCCCGCCAGGCCTTACACAAATTCGAGGTTACTGATTATCGCATTTCATTGACCAGCCTGAAATTGCCACCAGAGCTCCCTAATCTCATATCACCGGCATGTAAAATCCGGTAGTCACTCTGTTCCTATTCATTGCGGCGCAATCTGACCGCATGCCACAGCATCGTGCTATTCGCTCCACGAGGAATGGCACGATGGCACACCACAGCAGCCGCAACATCCTATGGCACCGCGCTATCGCCGTGCTGCTGGCCGTCTCTGCCCTGACTATCGAGCCCGTACTGGCTGGGGACGGTGCCACCGAGCATGCCCAACTGGCGGCGCTGATCCGCCAGCTCGACATGATCGACCGCCTGGCCGAGCACAGTGCCAGCCTGCCTCGTCAGGGTGACAGTCGTTACCACTTCGACTACGCCCGCCTGCGCGAGGACATCAAGCGTGTTCGCCAGAGCATCCGCGACTACCTGGCTCCCCAGCGCGCGCAGCCCCGTGACCCCGTGGAGCTGCTTGGCGGCTATCGCCAGGCCTCCGAGGAGGCCGACCCATGAACGCCGCTCAAGCGACCGCCTTTCAGGCCAACGCCGGTTTCTCGGCGTCGGATATGTCCGTCGTACTCGTGAGCCTCGTCTTCGCCGTGCTGCTGCTATGGGGTGTCTGGGCCCTGCGCACCGCCTATGTGGGCTGGGCGGAAGAACGCATCTCTCAACGTCAGTTCCTCGGTGTCGCGGTGCGGTTCGTCGCGATGTACGTCGTACTGACTTTTTTCCTGTTGTCTTGACCCGATGAGGACATCGCCATGGCTTCCCGCTCCGCTCGCAACCGCTTGATTCAACGCATCCGCCAGTCTGCCGCCGCCTTGCTTTCGGCAAGCGCGGTGCCGCTGGTTCACGCCCAGGGGCTGCCGACGCTGGAGGACCCGTCGCGCGGCACCGGCAGTGGCATCATGGAGACGCTGCGCAACTATGGCTACGACATCGTGCTGCTGGTGGCACTGCTCGTGGTCGCCTCGATGTTCATCGGTGTCTGCTACCACGCCTACAGCACCTATTCGGAGATCCACACCGGGCGCAAGACCTGGGGGCAGTTCGGCCTCACCGTGGCGGTCGGGGCGATCCTGCTGGTCGTGGGTATCTGGCTACTGACCGAAGCCACCGGCATCTTGTAAAGGCGTCCCGTGATGGCTAGCACGCCCGAACTTCAACAGGACGACACGGTGACATTCCTGCCGCATCGACTCAACCGCCAGCCCGTGGTGGTCCGGGGGCTGACGGCGGATGAGCTGTGGATTTGCGTGGGCCTGTCGGCCCTGGTCGGGTTGGTGCTCGGCCTGCTGCTGGCCTGGCTGACGTCCACCCTAGCGCTGATACCGTCGATGATCGTGGCCACCGTTGCGCTTGGGGTCTTTGCCGGCGGAAGTGCGCTGCGGCGTCGGAAGCGGGGTCGCCCCGACACCTGGCTCTATCGCCAGTTGCAGTGGCGCATCGCGCTCGGGTATCCGCTGTTCTCGCCCTACGTCGGAGGCGGTTCACTGGTAACACGTTCGGGTCACTGGGCGACCCGAAGGGGGACACCATGAGCCGCTTCAAGAACGAGGTCACTCATCTACAGGCCCATATCAGGACACTGCGTCTGGGTGCAGGCGCACTGTTCGTCCTCGCCCTGGTGCTGGGCGTTGGCTGGTGGAATGCCCCGCGTGATCTCACTATCCATGTACCCCCAGACCTGCGATCAGGCAGCGTGCGCAAGTGGTGGGACGTACCACCAGAGTCCGTCTATGCCTTCGCCTTCTACATCTTTCAGCAACTCAACCGCTGGCCCACCAACGGCGAGGACGACTACGCGCGCAACATCCATGCGCTGTCTGCCTACCTGACGCCCGGCTGTCAGCACTTTCTCCGGCTCGATTACGAGCAGCGGCAGCGCACCGGCGAACTGCGTCAGCGGGTACGCGGTATCTACGAAATTCCGGGGCGGGGCTTCGGCGATGACCCGACCCAGCGCGTCCGGGTGGTGTCCGACCGAGACTGGGTCGTCACCCTGGACGTTAGCGCCGATGAGTATTACGGCACCGAGCAGGTCAAGCGCGCCCTGGTGCGTTATCCGCTGAAGGTCGTACGCCTGGACATCGACCCCGAACGCAACCCCTTCGGCCTGGCGCTGGACTGCTATGACGGCACACCACAGCGCATCGCCGCCGAACCGCCTCCGGCATCCCCCGCACCGGAGACTCCGTAGAGGACTTGCCATGAAAAAACTTTCTGGAAAAGTTTTTCGCGTCAGCTGCGCAGCGGTGAGGCACAAGGATGTGCCGAGCAACCGTCCGTTCCTCATCCTGGCCTGTCTCGCGCTGTTCCTCGGCTGGATACCCACCAGCCAGGCAGTGGAAATCCTCAAGTGGGAGCGCATGCCGCTGGCCGTCCCCCTGGTGGTCGGCCACGAGCGCGTGGTCTTCATCGACCGCAACGTGCGCGTCGGTGTACCCGCCTCGATTGGCGATCGCCTGCGTGTGCAGAGCGCTGGCGGTGCCCTCTACCTGCTGGCACACGACACCATCGAGCCCACACGTTTGCAGTTGCAGGACGCCGACGACGGCACCCTGATTCTGATCGATATTGCCGCGCGAGACGGGGAGGCACCCTTGGAGCCCGTGCGCATCGTCGAGGGCGAGACTGCCGGCACAAGATACGGCGGCACGGGTGCGCAAGCCCCCAATGCACCGGCCGCCACACCACCCGATCCCGCGCGGGAGACACCGATTCCGGTGGTTCTCACGCGCTATGCAGCCCAGAGCCTGTACGCACCACTGCGTACCGTCGAGCCCGTGAGCGGCCTCTCGCGCGGGAACCTGCGCCGTGACCTGGCACTGGACACGTTGTTGCCCACTTTACCGGTACATGCCAAAGCGCTGGCCGCCTGGCGTCTGGAGGATCAGTGGGTTACCGCAGTGCGCCTGACCAATACCGCCAGTCGGTGGCTCGACCTGGACCCGAGAGCCCTGCAAGGAAATTTCCTGGCAGCGACATTCCAGCATCCTGACCTGGGGCCAGCCGGCGAGTCTCAGGGCACCACGGTGGTCTACCTGGTGACCCGCGGCCACGGCCTGGCGGAATCGCTGCTACCGGCCATCAGCCCCATCGATGCCACCCTCAACCTGCCGGCAGCCGCTGCCGCTGGCGACGCGGAGGGAGCGGATCATGCGCAGTAACGGCCTGCTCAAGTGGTTGATGCTCCCGGTCATCGTGCTCTTGGTGTTCGCCGGCATCCGACTGTTTTCCGGCGATCACGGCCCAAGCACCTCGCCGCAGGAGGCGGGAACACGATTGTCCGCCGACGAGAGGCAAGCTCTCGGCATCGAGGGGGACACCCCCAACGACACGGTGGCCACCCTGGTGGCCCAAGTGCGGCAGTTCCGGGAGGAGCTGGAAGCAGCCCTGTCGGACAACCGCTCTCAGCAGGCAGAGAACGACCGTCTGCGCCAGCGTGAACGCTCCATCGAGCAGCGTATCCAGACGGCGCTGGATACGGAGCGTGCCCAACTACGCCAGGATCGCGAAATCGTGGCGAACGAACGGCAGCAGGCGCAGAGCCTGCTTCAGGATATCCAACGGCAATTCGAAGGACTGGGAGGTCAGGGTGATCATGCGGATTTGCCCATCGGCCTTGGCCTCGAACCTAGCGATGGTCAGGGTTTCGGCGATGGCGTCCGCTGGATCGAACCGGATGATGCCAGACCCGCAGAGGGCCGCAATGACAATCGCAGCGGCTTTACCTTTCCCAACGCTTTCGGGCCAGCCCAGGGCGCCATCGACTCGGCCAGCGAAACGCTGGGTCGGGCCACGGACGGGCAGGTCGGCGCTTCACCACTGAAGGCAGTCTACACCGTGCCCTCCAATGCCACCCTGATGGGCTCGGTCGCCATGACGGCGCTGATCGGCCGGGTCCCCATCGACGGCACGGTGAACGACCCCTATCCGTTCAAGGTGGTGATCGGCCCCGACAACCTCACCGCCAACGGCATCGAGCTTCCCGACGTGGCCGGTGCCGTGGTCAGCGGCACCGCGTCGGGGGATTGGACGCTGTCCTGCGTGCGCGGCCAGATACGGTCGATCACCTTCGTGTTCCAGGACGGCACCATCCGCACGCTGCCGGAAGAGGATGGCAGAAATAACAGCAGCAATCGGAGCAATGACAACATCCTCGATGGCCTCGGCTGGATCAGCGATCCCCATGGCATTCCCTGTGTCTCCGGCGAGCGGCGCAGCAACGCCCAGCAATTCCTGGGCACCCAAGCGCTGATCACGGCAGCCGGTGCTGGCGCGGCTTCCCTGATCGACTCGGACAGCGGGCAGGTATCTTATATCGGCAGCGACGGTTCACTTGGCACCGTCGGCATTAGTGCCAACGAGGCCATGGGCCGCATCCTGGCGGGCGGTGTGCAGGAAATGTCGCAGTGGGTCAACAAGCTCTACGGCCAAGCCTTCGCCGCAGTCTACGTTGAGCCAGGTGCCCAGGTGGCCGTGCATATCGAGCAACCCCTTAACATCGACTACGACGCCAAGGGGCGCCGGGTCGATCACCGTCTCGGAGGCTCCCATGGTTCGGATCTCGATTAGCCCAATGAGTATCAAGGGCACTGCTCTCATGCTCGCCGTACTGTTCCTGGCCGGTTGTGCAACGAGTAAGGAAGAACTGCTCACCCACGAAGGCCAAACCATGCTCGACATCTGGAGTCGTGAAGCGGGTACCGCGGCTAGCGATGGCCGCGCCGCCCGTGAACTACTGGATGCACGCCAGTCCCTGCGCCGGCCACTCACCGCGGCAGACGTACAAGCTGCGCCCGTCGATCAAACCCGTTATACCCGCACGGCGCGGAACGAGGTCTACAGCCAGTTCAAGCGCCTGCCCAATCCAGACCTGGTCATGTACGTGTTCCCGCATCTGGCCGGCACCGACCCCGTGCCGGTGCCCGGCTACAGCACCGTGTTTCCCTTGTACCAGCGTGTGCAATACGCCCTGCCCGGCGAGCGGGTGGAGGATTACTGATGGCCTGGTCGCTGCCCCGGTTATGGCATGGGCGCCAGGGACAACCTGACGCTGAGGCGGTTTCAACGGAGCCACCCGATGCCTGGGAGCGCCATGTGGAGACATTAAACGAGCATGGCATTCCGGTACCAGGCAGCCAGTGTGATCCCGTACACCCTGCCGCCACGCAGTTGGACGAGCAGCGCCTCTACGACGTCAAGCCATCCTTCGTCGATCTGCTGCCCTGGGTGGAGTACCTGCCGGATTCACAAAGCCTGCTACTGGATGACGGCGAATCGGTCGCGGCCTTCTTCGAGCTGACGCCCATCGGTACCGAAGGGCGAGAGCCCCAGTGGCTGCTGCAGGCCCGCGATGCGCTGGAAAACGCCCTGCAGGACAGCTTCGATGAACTCGACGAGCAGCCCTGGATGGTGCAGCTTTACGCCCAGGATGAGACCGATTGGTCCAGTTACCTGAAGACCCTGCGCGACTATATCCTGCCACGAGCTCAAGGCAGCGCCTTCAGTGAGCGTTACCAGCGCTTTCTGGCCCACCACCTGCGCGCCATCGCCAAGCCCGGCGGTTTGTTCGAGGACACCACCGTGACCCGTCTGCCATGGCGCGGCCAGTCCCGGCGCGTGCGCATGGTGATCTATCGCCGTGCGCCGGGCGCTTCCCGGCGCCGTGGACAAACCCCGGAACACGCCCTGGCGACGGTCTGCGACCGGCTGCTGGGCGGTCTGGCCAATGCCGGCATCAAGGCCCGTCGCCTTCAGGCCGCGGACATCCACGCCTGGTTGCTGCGCTGGTTCAACCCCCATCCCACTCTGTTGGGACCGTCGGCAGCGGACCAGGAGCGCTTCTACCAGTTGACCGCTTATCCCCAGGCGTCGGAGCCCGGTGAGATCGAACTGGCCAGCGGCACGGACTTCTCGCAGCGGCTGTTCTTCGGCGAACCACGCTCCGATGTGGAGAACGGCACCTGGGTTTTCGACGGCATGCCACACCGGGTCATGGTGCTCGACCGTCTGCGCACGCCGCCGGCCACGGGCCATATCACTGGCGAGACCCGCAAGGGTGGAGATGCCTTCAACGCCCTGTTCGACCAGATGCCCGATGACACGGTGATGTGCCTGACCCTGGTGGCCACACCCCAGGATGTGCTCGAAGCCCACCTGAACCACCTGGGCCGCAAGGCCGTCGGCGACACCCTGGCCTCCGAGCAGGCCCGCCAGGACGTGCAGGAAGCCCGTTCGCTGATCGGCAGCGCCCACAAACTCTATCGCGGCGCGCTGGCGTTCTACCTACGCGGACGCGATCTGGCGGAACTGGACGCACGCGGGTTGCAGCTCGCCAACGTCATGCTCAACGCCGGCCTGCAGCCGGTGCGCGAGGAGGATGAAGTCGCCCCCCTCAACAGTTACCTGCGTTGGCTGCCCGGCGTGTTCGACCCGGCCAGGGACCGTCGCCAGTGGTACACCCAGTTGATGTTCGCCCAGCACGCGGCCAACCTCTCGCCACTCTGGGGTCGTAACCAGGGCACCGGACATCCCGGCATCACCTTCTTCAATCGCGGGGGCGGCACCATCACTTTTGATCCGCTCAACCGAAAAGACCGGCAGATGAACGCCCACCTGTTCCTGTTCGGCCCGACCGGCTCCGGCAAGTCCGCCACCCTCAACAACATCCTCAACCAGGTGGTGGCTATCTACCGGCCACGGCTGTTCATTGTCGAGGCCGGTAACTCCTTCGGCCTGTTCGGGGACTTCGCCCAGCGCCTGGGACTGACGGTGCACCGGGTCAAGCTCGCCCCCGGTGCCGGTGTGAGCCTGGCGCCGTTCAGCGATGCCTGGCGTTTGGTCGACACCCCCGGCGAGGTGCATACCCTGGATGCCGATGTGCTGGAGGACGACGAGGAAGCAACAACGCCCGGTACGGAGGAGGAAGAACAGCGCGATGTGCTGGGCGAGCTGGAGATCACCGCCCGCCTGATGATCACCGGTGGGGAAGACAAGGAAGAGGCGCGGATGACCCGCGCCGATCGCAGCCTGATCCGCCAGTGCATCCTGGATGCGGCCCGCCGTTGCGTGAGGGACGAGCGCACAGTGCTGACCGAGGACGTACGCAACGCCCTGCGCGAGCGCAGCGCCGACACGGCCCTGCCCGAGACGCGCCGCGCCCGCTTGCTGGAGATGGCCGACGCCATGGACATGTTCTGCCAGGGACTGGACGGCCAGATGTTCAATCGCCCCGGCACGCCGTGGCCCGAGGCCGACATCACTATCGTCGACTTGGCGACCTTTGCTCGCGAGGGCTACAACGCCCAGCTCTCCATCGCTTATATCTCCCTGATCAACACGGTCAACAACATCGCCGAGCGCGATCAGTTCCTGGGGCGCCCCATCGTCAATGTCACCGACGAGGGCCACATCATCACCAAGAACCCCTTGCTCGCCCCCTACGTCGTCAAAATTACCAAGATGTGGCGCAAGCTGGGGGCCTGGTTCTGGCTGGCGACACAGAACCTGGACGACCTGCCCAAGGCCGCCGAGCCCATGCTGTCGATGATCGAATGGTGGATCTGCCTGTCCATGCCCCCGGATGAGGTGGAGAAGGTGGCGCGCTTCCGCGAGCTCAATCCGGCCCAGAAGGCGTTGATGCTGTCGGCGCGCAAGGAGTCCAGCAAGTTCAGCGAAGGGGTGATCCTGTCGAAGTCGATGGAAGTCCTGTTCCGTGCCGTGCCGCCGAGCCTTTACCTGGCCATGGCGATGACCGAGCCCGAAGAAAAAGCCGAGCGCTACCAGTTGATGCGCGAGCATGGCATCAGTGAGCTGGAGGCCGCTTTCAAGGTGGCGGAGAAGATCGACCAGGCGCGCGGTATCGAACCATTGCCGCCAGATAGTTTTGGCTGAGGTGCGACAGCATGGAGAAATCGAGGCGTTCACCCTATGCAACAAGGCGCTACCTCTGGCCAGTGCTGGCGGTAGCGACGGTATTCGTTGCCATCCTGGTCTGGTCATTCAGTCCCAGCCCACGGGTAAGTGATCCAGAGCCATCGGGACCACCCTGGCTTTACGGCCGCCTCGATGCGCGCTTCACCGTGATCGCCTACGCCGACCTGGAATGCCCGTACTGCCAGGCGTACTTCCCGGTCTTGAAGCAGTGGATCGACAGCCACCCCGAAGCGAACTGGCAATGGCATCACCTGCCGCTGGCGTTCCACGAACCCGCTGCCACCCAGGGCGCACGCCTGGTGGAATGCGCCGGTGAAGTGGGCGGCCGTACCGCCTTCTGGCATGCCATCGCCTGGGTATACCAGCACACCCGCGGTGATGGACAGGGCGTACCCGCCAATGTCGAGATGCCCGGTTTGACGCCCGCTGTGCAGGCGTGCCTGGACAGCACGAGACCCGATGCCGTGATCCGCGCCCAAGCCGACGAAGCCGCACACGCCGGCGTGGTCGCGACGCCGACCCTACGCCTGGTCGACAACCACACCGGTACCGATCTGCTGTTACCGGCGGGGCCAATCGAGGGCGATGCCCTGCTGTCCGCCATCGACCTGCTCACGTCTGCTGAGGACGGGGTTTGAGAGCAGGCGCGAACCGGAACCACCGAGATGCCTGCCGACCTTGTCGGCGACATGCCCAGGTAGTCGTGATCTTCAAGGCTACGGCGCGGTTCCGACTGCGTTGATCGACCCGTTCGCTTCGCATCCCTCGCGCGAACGTCCATCACCCGTGATGGAGGATGCCCATCAATCCGGCCCGCTTGCGGGCCTTCATTGTCCCAGGGGGCCTTGCCCCACGGGACAGGAGCCTCCGTTCCTATCCAGGAGGTTCCCATGAGTTTGTCCGAAACCGTCTCCGACGGCACCACCTGCGCGCTCGTCGACTACGCGAGCATCCAGGAAGACCCACTGATCCGTCAGGCCATCGGTGTGCTGGAAGAACGCCTCTTCAGGCGCGGTGCGTCGCTGACCAGTCCTACCGCCGTACGTGAGTATCTGCGGCTGAAACTGGCCAGCGAAGCACTGGAGGTCTTTGCCGTCGTGTTCCTCGACGCGCAGCATTGCGTCATTGCCTATGAGCAAATGTTCCGAGGCACTATCGACGGCGCTGCCGTCTATCCGCGAGCCGTGGTCAAACGTGCCATCGAGCACAACTGTGCCGCGGTGATCCTGGCCCATTGCCATCCCTCGGGTTCGACCGAGCCGAGTCAGGCCGACAAGGCCATCACGACCCGCTTGAAATCGGCCCTTGAGCTGGTCGACGTTCGAGTGCTGGATCATTTCATCATTGGTGAAGGGGTGCCTTTCTCCTTCGCCGAGGTGGGCTTGCTGTAATCACAGGGGCGTCTTCGGACGCCTCCTTCTTCCTGCCGCGACAAAGTGGTAGCTTCTCTGTGCGCATTCTTCATGGCGTACGCGCCCCAAGAGATCGACGATCACGAGTCATTGATCCTGGGGAGCCCTGACATGCCTTCGTTCACCACCCATTCTGCGATTCGCCACCGCTACTATCTTGCCGCAGCGGTCTGTGTGCTGATGGTTTCAGCTCACGTCCAGGCTGCGGACGTCCTGGTCTTCACCGACCAATGGCATCCCGTCGAGGCACTGGATAACGTGCGCGTCATCCACCTGGATGCCGCCGCAGAGATCGAGGCGGAACTGGCGTCCGGACTTCCCGCCGATCCGCAGCAAGCGGCGGCCATCGTCCGTCAGCGGATGGATGATGGTGGTAACGACTTTCAAGCCCGTCTTGCTACCGCTTACCAGGGCGTCGTCGATGCATGGAGCCTGGGCATTACCAAGATTCCGGCCATCGTGGTTGATGAACGCTATGTGGTTTATGGCGATGCCGATGTCTCGCGTGCCCTGGCCAGTATTGAGGCTTACAAGAGGGACCAGCCATGAAAGCATCTCATCGAAAGTGGCGCGCCAGTCTCGCGGCTTGCCTGTTGAGCATTGCCATTCCAACCTTCGCCCTCGATACCGCAACCATCACCGGTTCAGTACTGTCGCCCGACTGTATCGCTTACCGGGTGCGGGGCATCTGCTACTGGCTGCTCTGCACTTTGACCGGTTGCTCCGTGGAAACCTCGGTCAAAGTGGCGCATTACGTGCCTGATGCGGTGGTCTCCAGTTATTCGAACACCGGGGAAAATCCCTGGGTAGAGGTGCGCGCACTGAGCCCGCCCAACGCCAGCGCCGAAGGCGGCGGTGACGGCACCACCAACGAGGAGCACGAGAACAATCTGGCCAAGTTCAAGAACGCCGATGTGATCGGCCATCCGGGCGCGACCCTGTTCAGTCAGTTCATCAGCCAATGGGGCTATTCCTGCGCCGGTGCGGGCACAGCCTTCATGCCTTATCTGCTGAGCACCCTCGATACCGTGGCTTGGCGTTACAACGTCCCGGAATCCCTGTATCCCGAGGCGCTGATACCGGGCAGGCGCGAGATCGGCACGCGGGCGGGCCTGAACCTGTGGGGCAATGTCTATCCGCGTGGCGGCTTCCTGCACCATGTCGATGACTACAAGGCGGCCGCCGTCGTTGCCCAGCGCGCGGGCGACATCGTCACCCGCCGTGGTCAGGTGCATGTGTACCAGCCGCTGCTGGCCAATGGCCGCGATGGCTACTGGCCGGCAGGCGCCCTGATGGAAAGTGATGCGGCCACCGGCAAGTGGCAAGAACTCACGCCAACACTCAAGAATACCTGCGCTGTATTTCCCCACAGCGAATCCCGAGTACAGTCACAACGGGGAGACTATGCCTGGGCGCTATGGCGACCTTATAGCTGTTGTGAGCGAAAGGGCCAGATCTTCCTCGGCAGTGTGGATTTCAATTGAGGCTGGTTCCATGACAAAGCACTCTCGTTTACGACTCATATGCATAGGGCTGGCGGTAATCAGTTTCTCGGCGATGCTGTCCAGCCCTCCCACAACAGCCCAAACCACTATCGACGACTATGGCGTGCACCATCGCGGCAGTGTCATCGGCGACGACGTGCTCTACAGCATCGGCGGCGGCCGGGCCGTCTCCATGGGACCGGTCGGTCAGATGCAAACCCTGGGCGTCGGCATCGGCTGGAACAGCAATCTGATTTGCGGCGACATGAGCATCACCACCACCTTGCAGAACCAGCTCAACGGGATCACCAACGGCTTCCAGACGATCATGAGCAACGTGATCCAGAACGCCACCGCGGCGGTTGCTTCACTGCCAGCCCTGATTATTCAGCGTGCCGATCCGGGCCTGTACAACCTGCTCACCAACGGCATCCTGCAGGCCCGGCTGGACTTCGACCGATCGAAAATGACCTGCCGTGCCATTGCCAACCGCATGGCTGACATGGCGGGCGGCCAACTGGGCTGGGATCAACTGGCCGAAGGCATGGTGCTCAAGCAGGCGGTGGCCAGCACCGATGCGGTGTCGGCCATCGAACAGGCGGAAACCAGCCGTGGCAATGACGGCGTGCCCTGGGTCGGGGGCGACAATGCCGGCGGTTCGGGTCAGGCTCCTATCCGTGTGGTCGGTGACGTGACCCGCGCCGGTTACAACCTGCTGAACGGTCGCAGTGCCACCGACGGTTCGCCGATTGACAGTATCACCTGCGGTCACCGCCTGAGTTGCCAGACCTGGTCGTCACCGGATGCCGCCGAGGCCTGGGCGACGCGGGTGCTGGGAGAACAGGAACAACGCACCTGTGATAGCTGCGTGAAAACCCGGACCATGCCCGGCGTGGGGCTGGCACCGCTGATCCAGGAGGAGTTCGAGACTCGGTTCGAAGCCCTGCGGGATCTGGTGACCGGAGCCACGCCCACCACCTTCGAGAATCTCGCGGAGGCCGGCAGCGCTTCATTACCCATCACTCGTGGCGTGATCGAGGCGCTGCGCGATGAGCCGGACCAGGACATTCTGGCCCGGCGCCTGGCGTCCGAGGTTGCTCTATCCAGCGTGCTGGAGAAGGCGCTGCTGTTACAGCGGACACTGCTCGCCGGGCGCAAGGAGCCCAACGTGGCGGCCAATCAACTCGCCCAAGACGCGGTGTCCCGCGAGAGTGAATTGCTGGCGCAGGAGATCAACAACCTCAAGACCGAGTTGGAGTTGCGCCGCGAGCTGGCCGCCAACTCCCCGATGGCGATCATCCAGCGGCACAACAGCCGTGGTGAATCGTCGCGTGGCATCTACCAGGGAGACACCGAGCGCAACCGACTCGATACCATTCAGCAGGCACCGAACCCGAGCAACCCGCCATGAAACTTGCCAGGCCCAAGTGGCTGTTCAGTCGTCCGCTGGGGAAAGCGCTGCTCTGGACGACCCTCGTGGTACTGGTGGCGGCAGGTATCAACCTGGTCGGTATCGGTGTCGTCGGCGACATCACTGCCTGGAGTCAGTGGCTCGACGACTATGCGGGCTATTTCCTTGCCTGGCGGCTGTGCCTGTACGGCGCAACCATCTACGGCTGGCTGCGGATGCGCCGTCGGCTGTATCGGGACGCGGAAGCACGCCAACGCCTGTTTCGGGCGGAGATCGGTGCCATTGCAGCCATCACCCTGCTCGAAGTCAGCGTATTGCTGACCTGAGCCCGATCGCTGGAGCCCCACATGACGCTCTACACCTCGGACTACCTGGAGTACTACCTGACACTGGTGGCCTGGATCATCAACAACGGCATCTGGAACGTACTGGTCGCCAGCGGCATCTTCGCGTTGCCGTTTCTGGCCATCGTCGTGCAGGAATGGCTCAAGGCGCGGTCGGAAGGCGCTGACGAGGGCAACAAGGGAGTGCTCTCGTCCATGCGCATCGAAAACCGCGTGTGGGTGGCCATCGTGGTCATCCTGTTCGCCGGCATCCCCTTCATCCCGGTCGATCTCAGCACCATCCAGTTCGATCGCACTCGCTCCCAGCAGTGCCAGGTCAACGTGCCGGAGCCGTCGGAGACGCCCTGGTCGACCTCATTCACCACCATCAACGACCAGAGCGCCCACGTCCCGGTTTGGTGGTTCTTCATGCATGCCCTGTCCAAGGCTGTTACCGGAGCGGCAGTGGCGTCCATTCCCTGTGGTACCGACCTGCGGCAGATGCGCATGGAGATTGACAGCACGCGCATTGCGGACCCACTGCTGGCTCAGGAGGTCGCCGATTTCACCGGCGACTGCTACGGCCCGGCGCGCGCCAAGCTGTTCATGAACCGGCCAGCACTGAGTGACGAGGAAATGCACGACGTCACCTGGATTGGCTCACGCTTCTTCCTGGACACGGCCGGCTTCTACGACACCTACCGTTCCCAGGCCCCACGCGACGCCTGGCCCTATAGTGACAGTCGTGACGCCGGCCTGGCCGAAGTGGCCAGTGGCGGGGGCTATCCGGACTGCCGGAACTGGTGGCTGGACGGCTCCGAGGGATTGCGAACCCGCTTGCTGGCACAGGTCGACCCCAGCCTGCTGTCCCGGTTCGCGCAATGGGCAGGGTTTATGGACCAGTCCCAGGTGGACGACGCCCTCATTCGGGCCATCGCCTCACCACAACACCAGGCCATGAACCAGGGCCAGGTCTACACCGACTACGGCGGTCAAATCGGAATAACACTGCCCAATGCAACCACTCGCGTCGCCTCGGACCTGGGCCTGACCGTGGGATCACTCGGCTTCTTCCCCGCCATGGACGTGGTGCGCCAGGCGCTGCCGATGATCCTGTCGTTCCTGAAGATGGCCATGGTCATCGTCATTCCGCTGGTGCTGATCTTCGGCACCTACGACTTGCGGACGGTGGTCACGGTGACTGCCGTGGAGTTCGCGCTGTTCTTCGTGGATTTCTGGTTCCAACTCGCGCGCTGGGTGGACTCCACCATCCTCAACGCGCTCTACGGCTGGGATTCCCCGCACAGTAACTTCAATCCGTTGATGGGGTTAAACAACGCCTTCGGCGACATGTTGTTGAATTTTGTGATGGCGGCGATGTTCATCATCTTGCCTGGATTCTGGGTTGTTGCACTGAGCTGGGCCGGAGTCAGGACGGGGAACATCCTTAGCGGCTTCATCACTGGCACATCCGATGCGAAGTCGGCTGGTGGAAGTGGGGCAGGTCTTGCCATGAAAGCCGCGACAAAGGGGGCAAAGTAAATTTTGACCTCGCCATAGCATCCAGTCAGTAGTCGACACCACCTTCCGGAGCCCATGCTGGCTGGGTTTCCGCCAGAGTCATTTCGTTGAAGTAGTGGGCCAACCCTCGGACCGATAGAGATGATCTGCCGCATCTATCACGGTAGGTAGTGCCGAAGGTCCGGACATAGCCATCGAAATGGTTATCAGCCTGTTCCCACAACAGGCTTTGCCCGATGCGGGGCATCAGAATCCCCCGTAAGCACCGGCTTGCCTGAGTTCCAAAGTCCTCGTCCTCCCTCCATCGCATCAACCATGTCTGCACACTATGCGCCACATATACTAATCATAATAAATAGCATAATAGAATCATAAAGGTGCTGATAGACACGGGTTTACGTTACCCATATACTGCAGTCAACGGATATAACCAGAATTCTCAAACAAGCACGAGATACCGGATGTTAAATGGCCAGCTCTCCTCCCTGACGCAACCGCAACGTGATCGCCTCGCGTTCATCGAACTGCGGGTGCGCTTCTTTGGCGATCTACGCCGCCAGGAAGTGGTGTCACGTTTCGGCATCCAGGCCGCAGCAGCTACACGAGACCTGGGGATCTACAAGGAGCTGGCTCCCGGCAACATCGACTACGACGCCAAGGCCAAGGCCTATGTGCTGGGAAAGGGCTTCAAGCCTGTCTTCGCCTTCCCGCCTGAGAGAGTACTGTCTTGGCTGACCCAGAATTTCGGCGATGGGGAACCCGGGCCGCTAAGGGCCTGTGTCGCCAGCGAGTACCCCTGGCGACTGGATCAACCCGACCTCACTGTACTGGCCTGCGTGACACGAGCCATTTATCAGGAGTATCCGCTCAGTATCGAGTATCACTCCATCTCCAGCGGTCGTACTGAGCGCGAGATCGTACCCTTTGCCCTGATCGACAATGGCCTGCGCTGGCATGTACGTGCCTTCGATCGCAAATCACAGGAGTTCAGGGACTTCGTGATCACCCGGATCAAGCGCCCCAAGCTGCTCAAGGAACAGTCAATAGCAACCCACGAACGCAGTGACCAGGACATACAGTGGACCCGGATCGTTGAACTGGAGTTGGTGCCGCATCCGGATCAACCCCGTCCCGAGATCACCGAAATGGACTACGCCATGCAGGATGGCGTGATCCGGATGAAACTACGCGCAGCCATGACGGGCTATGTACTACGCAAGTGGAGTGTGGACTGCTCACCGGATCATAGTATGCGCGGCCCAGAGTACCGCTTGTGGCTCAAGGACCACTTAGCCATCTACGGCGTGAAAAACGCAATGTTGGCACCAGGCTACAGAGTAGGACCAAAGGCGGGGACATGATGGAGCTGATCGATAACATCAACAACTTGCTGGGTGACGACCTAAAGCAAACACTGAAACCGGGCTCCCGCCTGAAAATCGCAGCTTCGTGTTTTTCAATGTATGCGTTCGAAGCGCTCAAGCAGGAGCTGGAGCAAATTGAGGAGCTGCGCTTCATCTTTACTGCACCGGCCTTTGTCGCGAACGAGGTAACCGACAAGATTCGCAAGGAGCGACGGGAATTCCACATCCCCAAGCTCGATCGTGAACGCAGCCTCTACGGTAGCGAGTTCGAGATTCAGCTACGCAATAAGCTCACCCAACGTGCTATTGCGAAAGAGTGCGCCAACTGGATGCGCCGCAAGGTCACCTTCAAAAGCAATCGCAGTAAAGCTCCAATGCAGCAATTTTCCTGCGTGCAAGTGGCTGACGCCAATATCAGCTATATGCCGCTGCACGGATTTACGGCGGTTGATCTCGGCTACCAGCAGGGCAATGCCGTCTCCAACCTGGTGCACAAGACAAGCGATGCGGCCACGACCAATACCTACCTGAGCCTGTTTGACCAAATCTGGAACGATTCGGAGAAACTGGAAGATGTTACTGAGAAAGTCTGCGATCACATCGCGTCGGTGTACCAGGAGAATTCGCCGGAGAGCATCTACTTCCTCATGCTCTACAACATCTTCAATGAATTCCTGGACGACATCGATGAAGACGTCTTGCCCAACGATCGTACCGGATACCAAGACACCCTGATCTGGCAAAAGCTGTTCAACTACCAGAAGGATGCAGCCACCGGCATCATCAACAAGCTGGAAACCTACAGCGGCTGCATCCTGGCGGACAGCGTCGGCCTGGGCAAAACATTCACGGCGCTGGCTGTGGTCAAGTATTACGAACTGCGCAACCGTTCAGTGCTAGTGCTGTGCCCCAAGAAATTGGCAGACAACTGGCTGAACTACAACCGCAACCTCAAAACCAATCTCTTTGCCCGCGACCGCTTCAACTACGACGTGCTGTGCCATACAGACCTTAGTCGCACCAGCGGCGAGTCCTTCGGTACCCCCCTGAACCGCATCAATTGGGGCAATTACGACCTGGTCGTTATCGACGAATCGCACAATTTCCGCAACAACGACGCCTACAAGGACAAGGAAACGCGCTACCAGAAGCTGATGAACAAGGTCGTCAAGGAAGGGGTAAAGACCAAGGTGCTGATGCTGTCGGCCACCCCGGTCAACAACCGCTTCAATGATCTGCGCAACCAATTAGCACTGGCCTACGAAGGCGAGTCGGAAAACCTCAGCAAAAAACTCCGCACGGATAAAACCGTGGAAGAAATCTTCCGCAATGCCCAAGCCGCCTTCAATAGCTGGTCAAGGCTTCCCCCGGAACAACGCACCGCCCGGGCCATCCTGGATGCACTGGACTTCGACTTCTTTGAGTTACTGGATAGTGTCACCATTGCCCGCTCGCGCAAACACATTCAGACCTTCTACGACACCAAGGACATCGGCCACTTCCCGGAACGCCTCAAGCCGCTGTCCTACCGTTGCTCCCTTACCATGCTCGACGGGGCCCCCAGCTTCAATGAGATATTCGAGCAACTGTCCCTGCTCAAACTCGCTGTCTATGCGCCCGTCAGCTACATTCTGCCCAGCCGTCTGAAAAAGTACGAAGAGCTGTACGACACTCAGGTATCCAGTGGCGGCGGCAAGCTCCGGCAGGTAGACCGGGAAAAAAGCCTTCAGGCACTGATGACGGTGAATCTCCTCAAGCGCCTGGAAAGCTCCGTTGAAGCCTTCCGTCTCACTCTGCAGGCACTGTGCAACAACCATGAACGTACCCTGAAGCGCATTGACGCCTTCAATCAGAGCGGTGCAGATGTCAGCGTCAGCGACTTAACCGAGGCATTGGAAAGCCTGGATGCCGAAGATGATGATTTGCCCGGCCTGGATGATGAGGCCGGTCTTATCGGTGGTAAGGTCAAGATCAGCCTCGCAGACATGGATTTGCCCTCCTGGGAACATGAACTCCGGGCAGACCTTGAGATCATCAATGGCTTGCAGGCCGAGATGGGCAAAATCACGCCACAGGACGATGCCAAGCTGCAACATCTCAAGGCACACCTGCTGAACAAGATTGCCAACCCGATCAACCCCGGCAACCGCAAAGTGCTGATCTTTACCGCCTTTGCCGATACGGCCAATTACCTGTATGCCAATTTTGCTCCAGAACTGTTGGCCAACCAGCAATTGCATTCCGCCAAGGTCACCGGCCAGGGCCCCCCGCAATCCACTCTGAAAGGTGGCACGCGCAAAAAGTATTACGACTTTCAGGAAGTACTGACCCTGTTCTCCCCGCGCTCCAAGGAAAAAGCCCTGGTACTGCCTGAAGAGCCCGCAGAAATCGACCTGTTGATCGGTACTGACTGTATCTCCGAAGGCCAGAATCTGCAGGACTGTGATTACGTAGTCAACTACGACATCCACTGGAACCCGGTACGCATCATCCAGCGCTTCGGTCGCGTGGATCGCATCGGCTCCCCCAACAGCAGTATCCAGTTGGTCAATTACTGGCCTGACATTTCCCTCGATGAGTACATTAATCTCAAAGAGCGTGTGGAAAGCCGCATGACCATTGTTGACGTCAGCGCCACTGGCGACGACAACGTGCTATCCGCCCAGGCCAACGATGTTTCCTACCGCAAGGAGCAGCTACGCCGCCTGCAGGATGAGGTGATCGAGCTGGAAGATCTGAAGACCGGCGTCAACATCACCGACCTTGGCCTCAATGACTTCCGCATGGACCTGCTCAATTACGTCAAGGCCCACGGCGGACTGGACAAGGCCCCCAACGGCCTGCATGCGGTGATCCCCGCAGACCCGCAAAAGGGCCTGCTGCCGGGCGTCATCTTCACCCTGCGCAACCGCAATTCAGGCATCAATCCACCGTCGCACCTGCCGCAGCACAACCTGCTGCACCCCTATTACCTCGTCTACATCGGCCGTGACGGTGAAGTCATTCACGACCACACCGAGGTCAAGCGACTGTTGGATCTGGCGCGTACCGCCTGCAAGGGCCAAGTCCAACCATTGCCGGAGGCGTGCCAATTGTTCAATCAAGAGACTGCCGATGGCCGGAAGATGCAAACCTATTCGGAACTGCTGAGCCAGGCCATCCGATCCATGATCGAGGTCAAAGAAGATAAAGACCTGGATAGCCTGTTCACAGGCGGCAAGACCACAGCGCTGCTGGATACCATTTCCGGGCTGGATGATTTCGAGCTGGTCTCTTTCCTGGTCATACAGGAGGTGGTATGAGCAGCCGGTCAGCACCTTCAGCGTTGATCAACTTCCCCAGACAGGCAGCATTTGGTCGTGTGTTGCCCAAGAACAAGATTTACGAGCACAGCCGAGCCAATACCCGGCTCAAAGACCTGTTTGTCACTCAGGCCGATCAAATCATCTGGCAGTACAAACTGGCGCCCGAAACCATCAAATTGCCGGCCAAGCCGGGAGTTCCAGAAATCCAGGTGTTCGCTATTCAGCTCAAAACGCCTCAATTGCACGAGGATGTACTTCGATGCATCGACGGGACGGTGCAATACCCCATTTTGTTTGAGCTGAGTCACGAGGGTCAGACGCAAACGAAAGCCTGCTACAAGCGTCCTAGCGAAGCTGACGGCAGCAAATGGGTAGTCAGTGACTACTTCGCGACGAAGTGGTTGGCTGCAGACACACCTCGTGCCCCCATGCCCATGGCGCTGGACCTGGCAGCTTTGTATGAACAGTTGCTGCATCGGCTGATTCCCTTGATTCCTCGTACAGGGGAAAGCCTTTCAGACCTGGTGGAGCGCTCTGCTCAGGTGCGCAGCAAGAAAAGAGAGGTTGATCAGACCCAGGTTCGCCTGAACAAGGAAAAGCAATTCAACCGCAGGGTGGAAATCAATGCTCAATTGCGGAAGTTGCAAACAGAACTAGAACAATTGAGGGGGAAGGGTTGCCCATGAGTGCGGTGGAGTTAACAAACGAGTCGAGGCAATATCTTGAAGGGATTGCAGACGATACCCTGGTCCACATTGCAAGCATTGCTGAGGCGGCTGAGGCAAAGCTTCACAGTGGCCAAGCTCAGGGAGCGGAGTCGCTGGCGAATGTCAATACGGTGACTTCCGAAGCAGCAATCCGGAACCTGAACCAAGCCTATGCTGCTACACGGGAGAGTTACCGGACATTATCGGACGAACCCGCCATCGCTCGCGTAGTAGTGATGGATGAGGAGGGGCAAAACCGTACCTACTATATCTGCCGAACCGCTCCGGTATCCGGCTTTCCCAACCTGGCCAGTTATCGCGCTCCAGTGGGTCGCCTGGCTTCCTTGGAGATCGGCACAGAGTTTACACTCCCCAACGGAACGATTGTTGAGGTAACAGAACGCGCACGGCTGAATCCTGGTAAAGATGCTGACGGCTGGGATTCACAGAATACCGTGGTTGAATCCGAGGATATCGGCCCGCTCACCATCGAGTCTCTGCGCGAGCTGTTGTTCCAGGTTGCGGGGGAAGCAGTTACCGAAGACATACTGGGCCAATTGCTGGCAGAAGAAAGCGAAAAAGCGAACATTATTGCAGGTTTTCGCCGCAGCTTAATCACCAAAATGGGGCTCAGAGACCAGCCCATCCTAGACCAGTATCAGGACGAAATATTCCGACTCCCTCTAGACAGGCGATTGCTGATCCTGGGTCCACCGGGTACCGGCAAGACCACAACCTTGATCCGTCGACTTGGCCAAAAGCTCGATAGGGAATTTCTGGACGAAGACGAACAGCGGCTGGTGGAATCGATAGGTACCACTCAAGGTGTTCCACATGCCAGTAGCTGGCTGATGTTCACGCCCACCGAACTGCTCAAGCAATACTTGAAAGAGGCATTTTCCCGTGAAGGTGTGCCTGCTTCAGACCAACGCATCAGAACCTGGAACGACTATCGACGTGAACTTGCGAGAAATACCCTGGGCGTGCTCAGAACAGCAACGGGTGGTGGCACCTTTGTCCTGAAAGATGGTCTGCAGAATCTACAGGATGAAGCACAAGCAAGTGCCATCGCATGGTTCGATGATTTCGACTCTTGGCAACGGGAGGCTTACCTGCGGGACCTGCGTGAAGCCGCAAATAAACTCCAGGAAGCACAGGTCTCCGAAGCGCAAGCCCTTGGCGCACGTCTCAATGATACCCTTGTACGTACCAATGATGTTCCTCTTGCCGCCATATTTGAGTCGCTAGCGACAGAGCTTCCTCAAGCACAATCTCTGGTTGCCACTCTGAAGGAATCCTCGGACAAGAAGGTCAGGGCTGCGCTTAACCTACAACACAACCGTAACAACAATTTCCTGGATGAACTGGCTACTTTTATCGACGGTCTCCAAGAAGCCCAATTAGTCGATACCGATGAGCCAGATGATTTGGATGCTGAAGAAGGAGAAGAGGAAGCCGCACCTGCTACTGGCAAACTCAAAGCAGCCAATGCCTACATGCAGGCCGTTCGTGCCCAGGCCCGCGCCGTTGCATCCAAACGGACGCTCAGCAAGACTTCCCGCAACGGCAGAATTATTGAATGGCTCGGCGATCGCGGCCTGACGGGAAGTGATCGTGAAGAAGTGGGAGCCAACCTGCTGGTACAGACCAACGCCCGCCGCTTCCTGAATCCTGTCAAACGCTACCTTGACGGGATTCCCAGGCGCTATCGCACATTCCGCAGAGAACGTCAGCAGGAAGGGCGCTGGTACCGAAAAGAAGGGGTCGAAGCTCGTGACATCCAACCCCTGGAACTGGATATTGTACTGCTTTCCATACTTCGAGCCGTGGGAAGCCTGCTCAGTAGGCCCGGCATCCAGCGCAACATCGACAGTCCGGCATGGTCATCACTTCAGCCCATCCTGGGTCACTTCCGCAATCAAATACTGGTGGATGAGGCCACTGACTTCTCACCGATTCAACTCGCGTGCATGGCGGCACTGATGCATCACCGTCTGCGCTCGTTCTTTGCCTGTGGTGACTTCAATCAGCGCCTCACTACCTGGGGCGCTCGCTCCTTTGATGACTTGAAGTGGGTTTTCTCCGATTTTGATATGCGGGAAATCTCCGTCGCTTATCGGCAGAGCAGGCAGCTCAATAAACTGGCACGAGCCATCATTCAGGCGGTTGGCGGTACCGATCAAACGGCCACACTACCCCCCAATATGGACAGTGAAGGGGTTGCGCCGGCCTTGCTGGAAGGTGCTGCAGATTTTGAAACCGTCACAGGCTGGTTGGCGGACCGCATTCGTGAGATCGAGCGCTTTGTTGGCCAATTGCCTTCCACCGCAATCTTTGTGAATGACGAAAGCGAGGTAGCACCTCTGGCTGAAGCACTAAATGCCAGCCTCGCCGAACATAACATCCAGGTAATTGCCTGCCTGAAAGGCCAGGCCGTTGGACAGGATAACGATGTGCGCGTTTTCGACATACAGCATATCAAGGGCCTGGAATTTGAAGCGGCCTTCTACATTGGCATTGATCGGCTTGCCACCCTGCACCCGGCACTGTTCGATAAATACCTGTATGTAGGTACGACGCGCGCAGCCACTTATCTCGGCATTACCTGTGAGACCACCTTGCCGCAAGCCATTGAAGAACTTCGCCCTCTATTTGGTCAGGACTGGCAGCAAGAGAGTTATTCCAGGTAATGAATGTAAAACGAATGAACTGAGGCATTGAGCCGCTGAACACCAAGGAATCTAACGACATGCTTGAATCTAATGACCAGGTCGCGCCTGAAGAGCAAGCCAAGAAGAAGACCAATATATTGAAAGTTAGGGATGACTCAAAGCCCTTGTACTTCACGACGACAGACACTGGCGAATTCGAGCTGTGTGATGGTTCCGATGCAGCATGGCTGAATGGCGAAGAACTAAACACCAAGGCTCTCAGAAAACATATTGAGCCTTGGCTGACGGCCTTGTTTCAATCTGAACACATGTCCGTTCTGGCTGGTTCCGGTTTAACTCACGCTGTTCATAAGATGGCCACTGGCGAGCTGGCAGCCGATATGTCTGGAGAAGTTTCTGACGGTAATTACAAAGAAAAAATTATCGCTGCAGCGAATGAATCAGCAAAGATTGCCGGCAGGGAGAAAAGCAATATTGAAGACAAGGTTCGGGTGGCTAACGAGCTTCTTCGTGGCCTGGAGATTCTCCAGAAGGCAGACGAGGCCGAGACTTTACGTACCGATATATCAAATGCAATGAGTGGTCTTGCGGAAGCCATTCTCAAAAGCGAAGAGAACATTGCCATTGTACAAGAGGAAAAGCGCGAACGTGCATTCAATGCGTTGACCACCTTCCTGATGAGCTTCTCTAGCCGGACGGGCACGCGTGACCGACTGAACATATTCACCACCAACTATGATCGCCTGATCGAAGCGGGGGCAGAGCTTGCTGGCTTGCATCTTCTGGACAGGTTTGTTGGCAACCTGATGCCAATCTTCAGAACATCTCGGCTGGATCTCGACATGCACTACAACCCACCGGGGATTCGCGGTGAGCCTCGTTACCTGGAAGGTGTGGCGCGCTTTACCAAGCTGCATGGTTCAGTGGATTGGGTGCAAACGAAAGACGATATTCGACGAGTCGGACTCCCGTTTGGTGCCGATAAAGTAGAACCGTTTTTTCAGATCCCGGGCATGGATGAGGTAACGCCACACCGATTGATGATCTATCCCAACTCCGCCAAGGACAGGGAAACCGCAGAATATCCCTATGTCGAGCTGTTTCGGGACTTGGCAGCCGCAGTATGCCGTCCCAACAGTACTCTGGTGACCTATGGGTACAGCTTCGGTGATGAGCATATCAACCGTGTGATCCGCGACATGCTCACCATTCCGTCCACCCATCTAGTGGTGATCTCGATGGATGACAGCCTCGGTCGTATCCAGACGCTTGCCAATGAAAGGAAGTCCCAGGTCAGTCTGCTCATCGGCCCGCAGTTGGCCAACCTGGAGACCTTGACCGAGAGCTTCCTGCCCAAAGCTGCCATTGATCGCACCACCTTTCGCATGGCTGAACTGCTCAAGCAACGGTATGGCATCGACGGACAAGGGAAGAAGACTGAGAAAGATAGTGAGGAGGGAGCACTGTGAGCCTTTCTCCACTAGCGTATGCAGACTCGCTGCGCGTAGGTATCGTGGACTTCGTCTCTCCGGACGAAATCAAGGTGCTTCTGGACATTGAGACGCCAGACGTCGTCGCTCTGAATACGGGAACCCCCAGGCCTTTTCCACGTATCAATGGCTATGTACTGATGCCCGGTGAACAAGGGCGCCTTGTCGCCCAAGTGGAATGGATTACTGTAGAGCGCTCACAGTATCCGAAACGAAAGGGAATGCAGGACTTCGGCCTGGTCGACTTGCCTTACCCGCTACGCAAGATGAGCCTCAACCCGCTCGGGAGTCTTGTCTACGAAGGCAAGGATGGGGATATCGAGCAGTACAGCTTCAAGCGAGGCGTTGAAGCTTATCCAACTGTTGGTGACCCTGTGCTACTGCCCACTGAAGTGCAGCTCAGGTCCATTGTAGAGTCTGGAGAGCACCGCCGAATCAAAATTGGAACAAGCCCGCTAGCTGCCAATGCAACGGTTAGTGTTGATCCTGATCGTTTGTTTGGGCGCCACCTGGCTGTGCTGGGTAACACGGGCAGTGGCAAATCCTGTTCGGTGGCGGGCTTGATTCGCTGGTCTTTGGAGGCTGCTGAGAAAGCACGGGGAAGCAAACCCAATGCGCGCTTTATCGTGCTTGATCCGAATGGTGAGTATGCCAATACCTTTAAGGATATGGGAAATGTTCGTGTCTTCGCTGTAGAGCCGGGCGAGCAAGTTGAGCCGGGCGAGCAAGTTGAGCAACTACAAGTGCCTCTGTGGTTCTGGAATAGTGCGGAGTGGAGTTCTTTTACCCAAGCTAGCGCAAAAACCCAGCGGCCGACGCTAATTCAATCCCTTCGTTCAGTGCGCGATGGTGCAGTGGAGACATTCGTCACACCAAGCCATGAAATGCGTCGTTTCCTTCGAACCATAGTGAGCGTAATTCAAATTGAACGGAATGCCGGGCGGCCGTGGGCGAACTTCCCCCATCCTAAGAATTTCCTCGAAAAGATAAACAAGTGGCAGGATGGATTGGTTGAAGATGCATCCTTCTCTCACGCAGAAAAGAATGCCCTGGATGAACTTAGGGACAAGATTTCGGATTTTGTCACAGCGCGAACACCAACAGCTGCCAATAGGTACCCTAATGGAGATTTTACGCGGACAGAAATAGACGAGTTCTTGTCGCTTGCTCAGGCTGCTCATTCCGCCTTCGGGGGCAGTGACACCGACACTCTTCCTATTGACGCCGATGTACCGCGCGCCTTTACAGGCGATCAACTCCTGCGCAGCGTGGAAGCCAACGCCGAGTTATTGAATGTCTCTGAGTACGTCGAGACCATGTTGATGCGTATCCGAACAATCCTCTCGGACAGCCGCATGAAGAACATCACCAGCGGTTCGGAGGATACCACTCTAGATGGATGGCTAACTAATTATATCGGCGACAACCAAGCCTCCAACGGCTCGGTTACGGTGATCGACCTCTCACTGGTCCCGGCAGAAGTGGTGCACATCATCACTGCCGTGATTGCCCGTATGACACTGGAAGCCTTACAGCGTTACCGCAGAATGAATCATGGCAAGACCTTGCCAACCGCGCTGGTCATGGAAGAAGCCCACACCTTTATTCGGCGTTACACGGACGATGCGGAAAACCAGAATTCTGCCGCTATCTGTTGCCAAGTCTTTGAGAAGATCGCCCGTGAGGGACGCAAGTTCGGCTTAGGACTTGTTTTGTCGTCCCAGCGCCCCAGTGAGCTTTCGCCTACGGTGTTATCCCAGTGCAATAGCTACCTGCTCCATCGCATCAGCAATGACCGGGATCAGGAACTGGTACACAGGCTCGTGCCAGACAATCTGCGCGGCCTGTTACGTGACCTCCCATCTTTGCCTTCGCAGCACGCCATTTTGCTGGGCTGGGCATCAGAGCTGCCTGTGCTCGTGAAGATGAATAGTTTGCGAGAAGAGCAGCGACCGAAGTCAGATGACCCGGACTTCTGGGCAGTTTGGTCCGGAGAGGGCTTAGAGAAGGATAATAATGGCCAGCCTATCGAAAGGTCAGTTGACTGGCAGGCTATAGCAGCAGATTGGCAACAGACACAACCAAACCAAACAGAAGAAGACACCGATGACTTGATCGGAGATGCCGGAGGGGATGACGATGACATCCCGTTCTGAAGTGGGTCAGCATCAAGTCGTAAAGCTGAATTACGAACTAAACGAATCACCCCGCTGATTCCAGATCAGCGGTAAGAGGATAGAGAATGGACAAACTGAAAATGCACTCCCTGGACCTTACGCAAGACAATATTGCCCGTATCCGCGAGCTGTTTCCCGGCTGCGTGACCGAGGCCCAGGGCGACGACGGTCAGTTAAGGCTTGCGGTCGATTTCGACCAGCTGCGGCAGGAGCTGTCCGAGTTCATCGTGGAAGGCCCGCAGGAGCGTTACCACCTCAACTGGCCAGGCAAGCGGGAAGCCCTGCTCACAGCCAACGCGCCCATCGTCAAGACCCTGCGCCCCTGCCGGGAAGAGAGCGTGGATTTCGACACCACGAAGAACCTGTTTATCGAGGGTGATAATCTGGAAGCCTTGAAGCTGCTCCAGGAGACCTACCTTGGCAAGATCAAGATGATCTATATCGACCCGCCATACAACACGGGTAACGACTTCATTTATGAGGATGACTACTCAGAGAATACGGATGAGTTTTTATCTCGATCAAACCAAAAGGATGCGGAAGGCAATCGGTTGGTGGCGAATACAGAGGCCAATGGGAGGTTCCATTCCGACTGGATATCGATGATTTTTTCTCGCCTGAAGTTGGCAAGAAACCTACTCAAGGAAGATGGATTAATATTTATTAGCATCGATGATGGCGAGGTTGCAAATCTACGAAAGTGTTGCGATGAAATTTTTGGTGAAAATAATTTCATTGCTCAGATTGCCTGGGAGAAGAGATACACCCGCTCAAACAATGCAAAGCGGTTCTATTCTTTAAAAGACACCATCTTGGTCTTTAGAAAGTCCGAACTACTTGCCGTAATCAAAGAACCGCGAACAGATAAGGCGGACTCAAGCTATCGCAACCCAGACAACGACCCTAAAGGTCCATGGACTACATCCTCATATGTAAATCCTGCAACAAAAGAGGCTCGTCCCAATCTGGTGTATGGCATAGCGAATCCTTTTACAGGAGAAATGGTAAACCACCCCACTCACGCATGGAAGTTCGGGCTTACAGAGCACAAGGCACATGTGGAAGATAAACGGCTGTGGTGGGGCAATGACGGTGGTGCAGAATTTCCTCGCTTGAAGATTTACTTGTCTGAGCAAACGGAGGGAATGGTTCCTATAGATGTGTGGGATTACAAATCGTCAGGAACAACTGATGAGGGTGGGGCCGAAATTAAAGAGCTTTTTGGCGCAGCAGTTTTCGACACCCCAAAGCCAACAAAACTTTTGAGACGCATGCTAGGGATTGCAACAGAAGTCTCTGAAAATGACATTGTTCTCGATTTCTTTGCTGGATCAAGCAGTAGTGCTGCAGCCGTCATTCTGCAGAACGCCGAGGATGGAGGAAATCGCAGAACGATATCAGTTCAGATTGGTGAGCCTTGTGCAAAAGGATCTATTGCTGATAAGGAAGGATTCACTTCAATTTCGGAGATTTCAAAAGAGCGTATCCGCCGAGCAGGTAAAAAGATTCTGGAAGGAAAGTGCCACGAGAAATGGAATAAAGATATCGGCTTCCGCGTGCTGAAAGTCGACTCATCGAATATGACCGACGTCTATTACACGCCGGATGCCATCGACCAGGCCCAGGTCGACGCCTTTGTTGACAACATCAAGCCGGACCGCAAACCCGAAGACCTACTCTTCCAGGTATTGCTGGACTGGGGCGTGGATCTTTCACTGCCCATCCGAAAAGAGACCATCCAGGGCAAGACCGTCTTCTTTGTCAATGAGCCGCCCTACGATCTTGTCGCCTGCTTCGATACCGGCGTGAATGAGGACCTGGTCAAGGAGCTGGCCCGGTTTGAGCCGCTGCGGGTTGTGTTCCGCGACACCGGCTTTGTCTCCGACGCCGTTAAGATCAACGTGGAGCAGATCTTTAAGCAGATGTCTCCGGGCACTGAAGTGAAAGCGATTTAAGGGGCTATACGATGAAGTTAAAATTCAAAGTACAGCCCTATCAGACCAGCGCGGTGGAATCCGTGGTGGACTGTTTTGCCGGGCAGCTTAATACCGCAGGTTTCACCTATCGAATTGATCCGGGGATCAGCAAAGCCCAGAAAAAAGCCGCCGCTACCGGCCAAAAAGGGTTTGCCTACGAAGAGGAACAACAAACCGGCTTCAAGAACGCCGATCTCCAGCTGACCGATGCCCAGCTGCTGACCAATATCCATGCCGTACAGCGGCGGCAGAATCTGCCCTTGTCCGACAAACTGGTGTCAAGCGCCGGATGCAAGGTCAATCTTGACGTCGAGATGGAAACCGGGACCGGCAAGACCTACTGCTATGTCAAAACCTTCTTCGAGATGAACAAGCGGTACGGCTGGACCAAGTTCATCGTGGTGGTGCCCAGCATTGCCATCCGTGAGGGTGTACTCAAGTCACTGGAGATTACCGCCGAACACTTCACCGAGAGCTATGGCAAGAAAGCCCGCTTCTTTGCCTACAACTCCAGGCAGCTGCACCATCTGGAAAGCTTCTCTTCCGATGCGGGCATCAACGTCATGGTCATCAATATCCAGGCGTTCAACGCCACGGGAAAGGATAACCGCCGCATCTATGACGAGCTGGACGACTTCCAGTCGCGCAAGCCTATCGATGTGATCAGCAGCAACCGCCCCATCCTGATCCTGGATGAACCACAGAAGATGGAAGGCAAAAAGACGCTGGAGGCACTGGCCAAGTTCAAACCGCTGATGATCCTGCGCTATTCGGCCACCCACCGGACCACGCACAACAAGATCCACCGCCTCGACGCCCTGGATGCCTATAACCAGAAGCTGGTGAAGAAGATCGCGGTGCGCGGCATCGCAGTGAAAGGTCTGGCTGGCACCAACGCCTATCTCTACCTGGAATCCATCGAAATTTCCAAGAAGGCACCAGTTGCCCGAATTGAAATGGAAGTGCGCCAGGGTGGCGGGATCAAACGGATCGTCAAACGACTGGAACGCGGCAAGGATCTGTTCGTTGAATCAAATGAGCTGGACCAATATCGCGGCTTCGTCATCGCCCAGATCGACGCCAACAAGGACGAGGTGGAATTCACCAATGGCCATGTGCTGAGTGCTGGCGATGCAACCGGTGACATTACGGAAATGGCTATCCGGAGGATTCAGATCCGGGAGGCGATCAAGGCTCATCTTGAGAAAGAGCAGGTTCTCTTTGCTCAGGGCATCAAGGTGCTGTCCCTATTCTTCATCGATGAGGTGGTCAAATACCGAGACTATAGCCAAGCCGATGAGCAGGGTGAGTATGCCCGGATCTTTGAAGAAGAGTACGAACAGCTCAAAGCTGAATATCTCGGTGAACTGGCTCTCGACAACGAAGCCTATCGCAAATACCTGGCTGGCATTCATGTCGGCCGCACCCACAACGGTTACTTTTCTATCGATAAGAAAGGACGGATGGTGGATACCCTTAAAGCCGCCAAGTCTGAAAAAGAGCAGAGTACAGATGTCGATGCCTACGATCTGATCCTTAAAAAGAAAGAACAACTCTTGTCTTTTGATGAGCCAACCCGCTTTATCTTCTCCCACTCCGCCCTGCGGGAAGGCTGGGACAACCCCAATGTCTTCGTCATGTGCATGCTCAAGCACAGCGATAACACAATCTCGCGCCGCCAGGAGGTTGGCCGGGGATTGCGGATCAGCGTCAACCAGCACGGGGATCGCATGGACAACCCGGCAACGGTCCATGACGTGAATATCCTGACCGTAGTCGCCAGCGAGAGCTACAAGGATTTTGTCGGAAACCTTCAGCGCGAGATCAGCGACTCCCTTTCTGCACGCCCCCGTAAGGCGGACGAAGCCTACTTCACCGGGAAGGTCATTACCACGGAAACCGGTACGGTGGAAATTACCGCAGGTCTAGCCAAGCAAATATACAAGTACCTGCTCAAGAACGACTACACCGATGACGCGGATCAGGTTGCCGAAGCCTACCACGAGGCAAAAGCCAACGGGACCCTGGCGGAACTTCCGCCCGAGCTTGCCCCTCATGCCGAACAGATTTTCGGCCTGATCGACAGCGTCTTCAGCGAATCCCAGCTACCCGACATGGGGGATGACCGCAAGCCGAAGACCAATCCTCTGAATGCCAATTTTGAGAAAAAAGAGTTCAAGGCACTCTGGAGCCGGATCAATCAGAAAGCGGTCTACCGCGTCGAGTTCGATTCCAGTGAACTCATCCGAAACAGCATCCGGACTCTGGACAAAGAGCTGCGGGTGGCTCCATTGCAGTACACCATCCAAAGCGGCCTCCAGGGCGATCAGATCACCGATGCCCAGCTCAGAAGCGGTGATGGATTTGCGCTGACCAATACCTCGGTTGAAACCCATAATGCTTCAATCCATTCCATGGTCACCTATGACCTGCTCGGGAAAATCGCCGAAAACACCCAACTGACAAGAAAGACAATCGCTGAAGTTTTGAGCGGCGTTCAGGCGCCGGTGTTCAAGCAATTCAAGCAGAATCCGGAGCATTTCATCGCCGAGAGTTCACGGCTTATCAATGAGCAAAAAGCCACGATCATCATTGAGCGGCTAAGCTACGACAACATCGCCGAGACCCACGATATCGATATTTTCACCGCAGGCCAAAGCAAGCAGGACTTCACCAGAGCCAGCGAGAAGCTGAAGAACCACATCTACGATTATGTGATCACCGACTCCAAGGTTGAGCGGGAGTTTGTGAAAGAGCTGGACACCAGTACCGAGGTGGTCGTTTACGCAAAGCTCCCCCGAGGGTTCCTGATTCCGACCCCCGTCGGCGACTATAACCCGGACTGGGCCATTTCCTTCAAGGAAGGCTCGGTCAAGCACATCTATTTCGTCGCCGAGACCAAAGGCTCCATGTCCAGCATGGAATTGCGGGCCATCGAGCATACGAAAATCGAATGCGCCCGCAAGTTCTTCGCGGAGGTCAACCGCAAGATTGATCCGGAGAACGTGAAGTACGACGTGGTGACCAGTTATGGGAAGCTGATGGAGATTGTTGGGGCTGGAACGGTTTCATCCGGCGGAGGGGCTTGTTGATGAGCGGCGAGATAAAGAAGATTGATTCGATCAAAAATATGGCGGTCTTTCAGGACTTTCGATGGGCTTCATCCGTCAGGGATGGCGGCAATAACATCGCTGAGTTCAAAAAGATCAATATTCTTTATGGCCGCAATTATTCCGGTAAAACAACTTTATCACGGATTTTTAGAGCTCTCGAAACCGGTTCGATCTCCGATAAATATATCTCGCCTGAATTTGAGTTGTCTTTTGACGGCGGTAGTAATGCCACGCAAAACTCATTGAATAGCCATGGCCAAGTGGTTCGGGTTTTCAATGAAGATTTTGTCAGAGATAATCTGCGCTTCATCGTTGATGACGAACAGACCATCAATTCGTTCGCCATCTTGGGGGAAGATAATACCAAGTTTGAGGAAGAAATCGAAAAGCATGAAGCGGAACTCGGGAGCGAAGAGGATAGGTCAGGACTACTTGGTGACCTCCTCGGTGCTGAGGATAAATTCAAAGAAGCCCGAAAAGCCCATGACGATAAGTCGTCAGAATTGGAAGGAAAGTTACGTGACAAAGCCAATAAGGCAGGCACCGGAATTAAGCACAATAAATCCTTTGGAGATGCCAACTACAATGTGCCAAAAATAAAAACAGACATCACGACTGTTACCAAAGATACTTACTCCCCGCTTATTGATGAGCAGGTAGGCAAGTTTCATGACCTCCTCAGAGAAGAACCTAAACCGGAGATTCCGGAATCATCATCTTTTAATCTTCAATACTCTGTGATCGCATCAAAGGCTAAAGAGCTAATTGAAAAAAAGATTCAGGCTTCTGACCCAATTCAGGAATTGTTAAACGATGCGACGTTGGCGACGTGGGTGAGGACTGGTCGGGGACATCATCAAGGGAAAAGAGATAAGTGCGCGTTTTGTGGTAGCGATCTTCCTCCAGATTTATGGGAAAAGCTGGACAAGCATTTTAATCAGGAGTCTGAAGAGCTTCGTCAAGCATTGGATAACCTGCTTGGATCGATTGAACGTGAGCGATCCCGAGTTCCTAATTTGCTGAAAATCAAGAATTCGGATTTCTACTCTAATTTCACCACTGACTTGGATTCGCTGGTAGAACAATTGTCAACCCAATCAGCTTCTTATTGTGCAAGTCTGGACTCCATTAAAGAGCAGATTGAAAAACGAAAAGACGACATCTTTACTCCTCTCGAATTTGATGAGCCTGAATCCTTTGAGAATGCTTTGAATGCGGTTAGAGATTCGTTTGAACAAGTCAGGAACGAATCAAATCAGTTCACTGCTTCGCTGAGTGCCGATCAATCGGAAGCTCGCGCTGCTCTCCGCCTCCATGAAGTTCATACATTCATTAACGACATAAAATATGAAGGTGAATGCACAGCCATTGATACTTTAAACGCGGCAATGGGCAAAGCAGAGGAAGCTAAGAATACCGCAAAGGAAAAAGTCGATGCCAAGCGAGCAAAGATCAATGAGTTGAAGGCCCAGCTGAAAGATGAAAGTAAAGGAGCTGACCGTGTAAATGACTATTTGAACAATTTCTTTGGGCACCAGTCACTTTCACTCAAAGCCATTGAAGAAAACCCCGAGGATGCTTCATCGGGATACCGGTTTGAAGTAACTCGCAACGATAAGAAGGCATTCCACCTTAGTGAGGGAGAATGCAGTTTGATAGCTTTCTGTTACTTCATGGCAAAGCTTGAGGATATTGAGACTAAAGGTAATCAGCCAATTATCTGGATCGATGATCCCATTTCCAGTCTGGATGCAAACCATATCTTTTTTGTCTACAGCCTTATCAATGCTGCAATTGTGAAACCGAAAAACCTTTTGCAGCTATTTATCTCCACACACAATCTCGATTTCTTGAAATACCTAAAGAGAATTTCCAATGATTATAATGGTAAAGGCGATAAGCGGATAAAAATACGTGAGTTTTTTCTGGTGGAGCGTTCGGACGATTCAAGTCAAATATGTCTAATGCCCGGATACCTGAAAAACTATGTTACGGAGTTTAATTATTTATTCCATCAGATTTATAAGTGTGCAACCGCTGAGTCTATTGATGATGGAAATTATCACGAGTTCTATAACTTCGGGAATAATGCCAGAAAATTTTTGGAAATATACCTTTATTACAGATATCCCAATGGCGTTGATGGCGACGACAAGTTATTAAAGTTTTTTGGTGAAGATAGCATTCCGGCAATATTTACGGACCGAGTTAATAACGAGTATTCACATTTGTGTGGCGGATTTGAGCGTGGTGCTTCTCCAATAGAAGTTCCCGAAATGAAGACCGTTGCTCAGCAGATTATTTCGAAGATCAAGGATGATGCTGATCAGTATTCAGCTCTTCTTCAAAGTATCGGGGTAAAAGATGATCTGATCGAGAAGGACTTTAATAAGACGCAGGAGGCTCAATGAAAATCCTCCACACATCCGACTGGCATATCGGCCGAACTCTTTACGGCAGAAAACGCTATGAGGAGTTCGAGGTCTTTCTGACCTGGCTGGCGGAGACGATTCAGGATAATGCAATTGATGCCCTGCTGGTGGCAGGTGATGTCTTTGACACCAGCGCTCCGAGTAATCGCGCCCAAGAACTCTATTATCGGTTCCTGTGCCGGATGGCCGCCTCATCCTGTCGGCATGTTGTCGTGGTCGCGGGCAACCACGATTCACCGTCCTTTCTCAATGCTCCCAAGGAGCTGCTCAAGGCCCTTGATGTCCACGTGGTCGGTAGTAGCACGGAATCCCCAGAAGACGAAGTGCTGGTGCTCCGTAATGAGCAGGACGCTCCGGAATTGATTGTCTGTGCCGTGCCCTATCTCCGCGACAGGGATATCCGCGTGGCGGAAGCAGGTGAGAGTGTCGAGGACAAGGAGCGGAAGCTAATTGACGGCATCCGCAATCATTACACCGCCGTCGCTGCCTTGGCCGAGCAGAAGCGCGAGGAACTCGGTGCTGATATTCCCATCGTCGCCATGGGACATCTGTTCACCGCTGGCGGAAAAACCGTCGACGGTGATGGCGTGCGCGAACTCTATGTCGGCTCGTTAGCCCATGTGGCAGCCGGGATTTTCCCTACGAGTTTTGATTACCTGGCGCTTGGACACCTCCACGTCCCGCAAAAGGTGAACGGTTCCGAAACCATACGGTACAGCGGATCTCCTCTGCCCATGGGGTTCGGGGAGGCAAAACAGCAGAAGAGCGTTTGCCAGGTTACCTTTGATCAGATAGAGGGCCACAGCACGGCTGCATCCGTACAACTGATCGACGTGCCGGTGTTTCAGAAACTCGAGCGCGTCAAGGGAGACTGGGACGACATCTCAAACCGCATCCTCGAATTGTCGGCAATGGGCTCCCCAAATGAATCAGGAGTCTGGCTCGAAGTCATTTACGACGGCATTGAGGTCATTGGCGACCTGCGTGAGCGCCTGGAAGCTGCGATTTCCGGCACCCAAATGGAAATTCTCCGGATAAAGAACAACCGCATCATCGACCGCGTGCTGGGACAAATCCATGAAGAGGAAACACTCGACGATCTGAACGTGAACGACGTGTTCGAACGATGCCTCGCTGTCCATGACGTGCCCGAAGAGCAGCGGCCTGAGCTGCTTCGGGCCTATCAGGAAACGGTCTCGTCTCTCTATGAAGACGACGTGCAGGCGGAATAGAGAGGCTGTCCATGAGAATACTGCAGGTACGCTTCAAGAATCTGAACTCACTGGTCGGCGAATGGGAAATCGACCTGACGCACCCGGCCTTCGCCTCTGACGGCATTTTTGCAATCACCGGCCCCACCGGCGCGGGGAAGACCACGATCCTCGATGCCATTTGTCTCGCCCTTTACGGACGGACGCCTCGCCTGAACAAGGTCACCAAGAGCGGAAACGAAATCATGTCCCGCCAGACCGGTGAGTGCTTTGCCGAGGCGACCTTCGAAACCCAGGCCGGTCGCTACCGCTGTCACTGGAGCCAGCACCGGGCTCGCAAAAAACCGGATGGCGAGCTCCAGGCCCCGAAACACGAAATTGCCAATGCCGATTCCGGCGAGATCTTCGAATCCAAGATCAGAGGGGTAGCCGACCAGATCGAGTCGGCTACCGGCATGGATTTTGACCGTTTCACCCGGTCTATGCTGCTTGCCCAAGGTGGTTTCGATACGTTTCTCAAGGCTGAGGCGGATAAACGGGCTCCGATCCTGGAGCAGATAACGGGCACAGAGATCTACAGCCAGATATCCATCCGTGTCCATGAGCGCCAGCGCGAAGAGCGGGAAAAACTGAACCTGCTCCAGGCCGAAACGGCAGGAATCGTGATTCTTGAGCCGGAGCAAGAACAAGAGATTGGGCAGGCCCTCGAGACAAAACAGAAAGAAGAGACCGATCTTGCTGCCAAAACCGCCGACACCGGGAAGGCCATTGCCTGGCTCACCACCATTGATGGTCTGAAGAAGGAAATCGTCAACCTAGCCGATGAGGCGAACAAGCTGCAAAGCGATATCGAGGCTTTCAAACCGGATCATGAAAAGCTCAACCAGGCTTTGAGTGCCGCCTCACTGGATGGAGCATACGCAACGCTCACAGCCACCCGTAAACAACAGGCGGATGACAGAGCAGCATTGAAAGCTGAAGAAGAGGCTCTTCCTGGATTGGAATCCTCCGCCAAGGACCAGGCCGAGGCACTGAAATCGGCTGAGCAACAAACCACTCGGGCCAAAGAAGAGCTGAAAGCGGCCGCGCCTACATTGCAGAAGGTTCGCGCCCTTGATCAGAAACTTGCCGATCAGAAAAAAGCTGTTTCGGAAGGTGATGAGGGCTGTAAGAAGGATGCGGCAAAGATTGATGCAGACAAAAAAGCCCGGATCGAGGAGCAGGAAAAACGTTCCAAGGCTCATAAGGCGCTGGAACTTGTTGACGGTTACCTCAAGGAGCATGCACAGGATGAATGGTTAATCAGCGGTCTGGCTGGCGTTGAAGAACAGTTCGGCGGCCTGCTCTCTAAGCAAAAAGAAATCGTTCAAAAAGAGGCTGAGCAAGAAACGGCCACGACGGCTCTGGAACAGGCGACAAAGTCACTCGACGGCTGTCAGAAACAATCCGGCATTCGGAAGCAGGGGCTGGAGGAAACCTCAAAACAGATTCAGCAGGGCAATGATGCATTGAGCCAGTTGCTGGGAGACCGCTTATTGCGAGAATACCGCACCGAGAAGGAAACCCTGCTGCGTGAAATGGCCTTCCTGTCGAAAATTGCGGAGCTTGAAGATCACCGGGTAAAACTGGAAGACGGCAAGCCTTGTCCACTCTGCGGCGCAACCGAACACCCCTTCGCGGAAGGGAATGTCCCTGTCCCCGATGAAACCGAACAGAAGATCGACGCCCTGACTAGGCTGATTAGCGAAGCCGAGGATCAGGAAGCCGCCATCAAGAAACTCGAAGCAGCAGAAAGCTTGGCCCGTAAAAACCTGACGGAGGCTGAAAAGCTGGAGTCGGCAGCGGCTCATGACAAGACGGCTGTCGAGAAAGCCCTTGGCGAGGTGAAGGACAGCTTGGAAAAATTCCAGGCTGATTTTGCCGAACGCCGTCAGGCCGTTACTACCAAGCTCCTGCCGTTTGGTATCGTGGACATCCCTGAAACGGACATTTCATCACTGATCGAAACCCTCAGAGTACGGCTGAAATCATGGCAAGCCCAGGTCAAGAAAAAGGCGGACATCGAGAAACAGATTGCCGACATCGATAGCGAGGTGAAGCGACTGGATGCGGTTATCGAAACCCAAAGCACCGCCTTGGCTGAAAAGCGGGAGCGCCTGGAGACCTTGAAAAAGGAACTCGCCACCGGAAGTGATGAGCGAAATACACTGTACGGCGACAAGAATCCCGACGAGGAGGAGCGCCACTTAAACAAGGCGGTATCTGACGCCGAAGGGGCCGAAAAGCAGGCCAGAGAACGGAACAATGAACTCCAACAAAAATGGAATACCGCGAAGGTCCATGTCGAATCTCTGAAGAAACGCATCGACCTACGAGAGCCGGAACTGAGAGGTCTGGAAACTGAATTCGCCGCAGCACTTGCGCCCGTGGGCCTTCCAAATGAAGAACGGTTCCTGGCGGCCAGACTGCCCTCTGAACGGAGGAGCGAGCTGACGGCCAAGGCCAAGGAACTGGATGAGCGTCAAACAGACCTGAAGGCCAGGCAAAAGGATCGCGAAACGCGCTTGGCCACGGAAATGGCCCGCAAGGTCACCGACAAACCTCTGGAAGAACTCGAACCCCAATTCAAGGAGCACGAGGAAGCCCTGAAAGAGCTGCGGGACATCATTGCCGGTCTCAAGCACAAGCTGAGCGAAAATACGGCCGCCAAAGAGCGGATAAAGGAGAAGCAAACGGCTATCGAGGTCCAGAAAAAAGAATGCCGAAGGTGGGAAAGTCTGCACGAATTGATCGGCTCTGCAGACGGTAAGAAGTACCGCAATTTTGCCCAGGGGCTGACCTTCGAAATGATGATTGGTCACGCCAACCGGCAACTGCAGAAAATGACCGACCGCTACTTGCTGACCCGTGATGACGATCAGCCCCTGGAACTCAATGTGGTTGACGACTACCAGGCGGGCGAGATTCGGTCCACGAAGAATCTTTCCGGCGGCGAGAGCTTTATCGTCAGTCTGTCGCTGGCGCTGGGGTTGTCCCACATGGCTAGCAAGAATGTCCGGGTGGATTCACTGTTCCTGGATGAAGGCTTCGGCACGCTGGACGAGGAAGCCCTCGACACCGCCCTGGAAACCCTCGCGGGTCTGCAGCAGGACGGCAAGCTAATTGGCGTAATATCGCACGTACCAGCCCTGAAGGAGCGAATCAGTACGCAGATCCAGGTGACGCCTCAAACTGGAGGCAGAAGTCAGATATCCGGGCCTGGATGCGGCAGGTTGAGCGCTGCAGAACCGGCCGTAGAAGCAGGTTAACTTGAGAATGTCAGACGATTTCAAAACAGCCAAAACCGCTCTCGCCAAGCTCCATCAGGATATGGAGGCCATCAACCGACTCGCCAGACCGTCCTACCTCGGTGTGATAGAGCAAATGGAGCGCACGCTGGAACCTATCCGTCGTCAGCATTTGGAGGTCAGTCGCGTTCTAGAAATGTCTGGAGCAGCGGCCCGGATGCAGGAGATCATCAGCGCCAATCAACATTGGCAGGAGTTAATAGAGCAGACCACTGCGGCAAGTCGTATTGCCGATAGCCTTGCAGCTCATCAATCCTGGCTTGAGCGTCTTGATTTCGTCCAACATGACTTCTCACACATTTCACAGCTGCAAGCATCCGCCAAGCTGGCCCTGTGTGATACATCCCTGCAACTTACAGCTACAGAACGGCTTATGGCAGGAGTCGACTTCGAGGTAATAAGGAATCGCTTTCAAATCGAGATGCCTGTCATTGCAGGGTTGGAGAGCTCAATAGCCCATGTGGCCTCCTCGTACGGGAGTTTGGCAGAGTCGTTGCGGGAGATCTCGGACATCACGCGCCTGCCTGCCTTCGTTTTGCCTGGGGCCACCCGTGAAATCTACACCACCAGCTTCGCGCTCGAGACCCTTCGTCCCTGGGATGAACGGGATGAGGAAGAAGTCGAAACGGAAATTCAGCTTGTCGCCGAAGCGGAGCTGGAAACATCGGGCTGCATTGCCCTCTTGCAGCAGGTAGATCCAGGGCTTGCACGGCCGTACATCGGCGCTCGGGATGCCTTGCATGATAAAAATGCCGACCGGGCAAGGCATATTCTGAGCTCGCTCAGAGAGCTGTGGAACCATCTACTCAGGCGATTGGCACCCGACGATCTCGTCGCCGCATGGATTCCGGGGGTACTCAATCAGAAGGACCTGCTACATGAAGGCAAGCCAACCCGTCGAGCCAGGGTACTTTATGTCTGCCGGGAGCTGAACAACGATCCGCTGACCGACTTCTTGATGCACGACACCCGGGCACTGGTGAAACTGATCGAGCTGTTCAACCGGGTTCACGAGTTGGAGACTGATTTGACCGACGAGCAGCTCAGGGCCATTCTCCTCAAGACCGATTCGTGGCTGATGTATATACTCCAAATTTCGGCTGGAAATTTTCACAAGTAAACAGGAGGCGACCATGCCAAAAAAATCCGGATCACACCATGTAGTCCCCAGCGCCAATGGCGGATGGGACGTCAAGAAGGACGGCGCGACCCGTAGCAGCGGCCACTTCGACAAGAAGCAAGATGCCGTCGATGCCGGGCGCAAGATCAGCCAGAATCAGGGTACCGAGTTCTACATCCACGGCAAGGACGGGAAGATCCAGAACAAGGACAGCCACGGAAACGATCCGTATCCACCCAAGGGCTGACGCAAGCAATCATGGCAGGGACTGGCCTCTGGTGTGGGGGTATTAGTTGTTAGTTGAATTGAACCTCGGCCTTGTATGATTATTTGAGCGTGCATGCTTCTCAAGTATCATTGGGATCACCCATATCGATCCGCCAGTCATCTTTGTCGTACAGACCGGCACCTGAATGGCCGTCTCTGAGTTCTGGCTGTTTCTCTTCGCCCATATCGGTCTGCTGGACGAGCCAAGCCGCTACCAGTAGAAACGCCATAAGCAAGGCCAGCCAGAATGCCATGTACAGCAATACTCCGAGCACGACGAGCTTTACGCTCCAGAACAACACCTTCCCCAGTTCTTCCGGTAGCCCCTTCTTCGCCAGCCATTGAATAGCTCGCGATTCCTGTCGCGTGAGACTGCGCCACGCAAGGCCCAGCCATCGGCCGGCGCGCTCGGTTTTCGTGATCGTCGGTGTCGCCTTCATCGCTTTTTCCTCTTGGAGGATTATCGCTTCTCCTTCTTCGACCAGTCGGATCGGCTTGCTGTCACGAGACTTTCCCAGTCATCCGGTGGGTTGCCTCGCTTGAGCATCTTTTCGAACACCGCGTAGGGGTCGGACTTGCTGCCGGATGACCGTAATGTCTGATCATCGTTGACCCAGGCAAACACGATGGTCTTCGACCTGGAGTCGTAGCGGAAGAACAGCCGGAAGCGCCTTCCGATCTTAGCTCGCCGCCAGTGCCGGTGCTCTGGCCCTAGCGTGTTGCCCTGCCGGTATTCATCTCGCCCTGGATCACTGGGCACGATCTCCAGGATCAACTGCGTCAGCGCCCTGAACAATTTGACGTTGGCGTTACTCTCGTAGCCTTTCGGGTCACTCCGCTGTGCACGCTCGGCGGCTGCGTGCAGCTTCTGCAATTGCTCCACGATGCAGTCATGGAACAACAGTATCCATCCATGGCGCTGCATCAAAGGGCTACTTCGCCTTCGATGTCCTCATTGATATCCACCGAGTGTTCCAGATTCGCCAGCATGGCCTGGGCAAGATCGTCCGGCAGGTTGCCAACGTGCTTACCCTGGCGGATGTCCTGCTCCAGCAATCCCAGGAAGGCACCGATGGCCGGGTCTTCATGTTTGGCGTCGGCACGGGTGACGATCACTTCGCCGCCGCGCAGTTCAAAGGACACCTTGCCCCCGGTGGTCACACCCAGGGCTTGTCGAATTGTCTTGGGCAAGGTGATCTGCCCTTTGGAAGTCAGGGTAGCTTGTTCATTGATGCCAGGCATGGTCGGGCTCCTGTCGGTGATACTCATGCCTATAGGGTAAGGATTATTCCTTACCTTGTCAATCCTGGCTTCCCCCGGTGTATTTTGCGGTCGCATGTCCCTCTCCTGTTGTTGCTGAAAGCACCGATGGTAGACAAGGTACAGCCAGCCTTCCGCAAACAATACGGAACCGCACGAATCCTATTTATTGTGGCTGGATACCATGGGCTAACTTATACCCTAGGGCTCATTAAGGGCCAAAGGGCTGGGAAGGGGCAAGGGAATGGTAGGAAGGGGAAAGGCTCTACCCGAAAAGGCCAAAAGGCCCCAGCCCGGTCACACTGTTCGGGGTTTCAGATGTTTTCCCTGTTCCAACGTAAAAGCGTCCGCCTGACCGCCGGCGAACCACAAGCCCCCGTCTCGGAGATGCCCAAAGGGCTGACGCGACCTGAGTCGGCCGCGTCTCTGCTGGCAACGCCTCGCCGGCGGAAACTGCTGGAACACATCTGGCAGCGGACGTCACTATCTCGTCGTCAATTCAACACTCTGTACCTGGCACCCCTGGAACGCTACGCGGAACTGGTCCAACAATTCCCGGCCTCTGAGGGGCATCACCACGCCTATCCTGGCGGAATGCTCGACCACAGCCTGGAAATCGTCGCCTATGCGCTCAAGTTGCGACAGTCCTACCTGCTGCCCGCCGGTACCACCCCGGAGACCCAGGCCGCCCAGGCGGAGGCCTGGACCGCGGCCACCGCCTATGCGGCGCTGCTGCACGACATTGGCAAAATCGCCGTCGACCTGCATGTGGAGCATACCGATGGCTCCCTCTGGCACCCCTGGCACGGTTCATTGCAGCGGCCATACCGGTTTCGTTATCGCAAGGACAGGGAGTACCGCCTGCACAGTGCCGCTACTGGACTCCTGTACACCCGGCTCCTCGATCGTGAAATCCTTGACTGGCTCAGCCAGTATCCCGATCTGTGGGCTGCCTTGCTGTATGTCCTGGCCGGGCAATATGAGCATGCCGGCACCCTCGGCGAGCTGGTAATACAGGCTGACCAGGCCTCGGTTGCCCAGGAACTCGGTGGCGACCCTGGCAAGGCGATCGCCGCGCCCAAACATACCCTGCAGCGGAAACTGCTGGATGGCCTGCGCTATCTGCTCAGGGAAGAGTTCAAACTTAACCAGCCCCAGGCCTCCGATGGCTGGCTGACTCAGGATGCCTTGTGGCTGGTGAGCAAGACCGTTTCCGACAAGCTGCGCGCCTATCTGCTGTCCCAGGGCATTGAAGGCATACCCTCCAACAACACTGCTCTGTTCAATATCATGCAGGACCACGGCATCGCACAGCCCACACCGGACGACAAAGCGATCTGGAAGGCGACCGTGACCAGCGATGGGGGCTGGTCGCACAGTTTCACGTTCCTGAAGCTATCACCGGCTGCAATTTGGGAAGCAGCCGACCGACCGCCTGCATTCACGGGGAACGTTGACGTCGATCAAGGGGAAGAGGATACGCCTGCACCCAGCGAAGGGAATGCCGGCCATCATGTGCCCGACGCCGATCTGGATCAGTCTGGGCCGACAGAATCAGTTATGGCAGACGATGGCGTAAACGCGCTGCTCAACCTACTGGATGACTCCTCGGCACCTACAACAGCCGACCCGCCGCAACCTCCAAAAGAAGAAGTCGTCGCTCCAGTGCCGGATGAGGAGCCAGAGCGGAGAAATGCCTCACCTTCCGGCGAACACTTCATGGAATGGCTGCGTCAGCGCATCCAGGCTCGAAAACTCATCATCAACGACGCCAAGGCGCTGGTACACACCGTAGACGGTACCGTGTATCTCGTCAGCCCGGGGGTGTTCCAGCGTTATGCCCAGGAGCATCCCCAGATAGCGAAGCTTGCCAAGACAGAGAAGCTCTCAGACTGGCAGTGGGCTCAGAAGAAGTTCGAAAAGTTGGGACTGCACCGCAAGCAAGACAATGGGCTGAACATCTGGACTTGCGAAGTCACCGGGCCACGCAAGTCGCGGCGGTTGCATGGCTACTTGTTGGCAGATGGCTCGGTGTTGTTCAACGAACCAATTCTAAATAATCCGTATTTGACGCTTTCGGTTGGCGAAGCTCAGTCCAACAGTGGTGCTACATAAAGCTTAGCCCGCTCTGCGAGCACGAGCACCAATCTTCTTGGATGTCGGCTTGGAAGCTGACTCAGATGTATTTACAGCCGCCTCTTCTGCTGCCGAAAGATAATCAGCCCATGCCTGCATCATTTCACGGCGCTGGGAGAGCAGGATTGCCTTATTGTAAGTTGCGCGCACCTTGTTGCTTTCGACGTGGGCTAGCTGGCGCTCAATGGCATCGGGACGGAAACCCTGCTCGTTGGCCCAAGTGGAAAAAGTGGTTCGCCAACAGTGGGGTGTTGTTCTCGGCCCCAGATTCATGTCACGCATGGCATACGACAATCTGTTGGGCGTCGTGAACCCCTTGCCGCTACGGTGAGGAAACAGATAGCGTCCACCTTCGGTAATTGGCCGAAGGTCTTCGATCACCTGGATTGCCTGATCAGAAAGAGGGCAGACGTGGTCGCGTCCGGCTTTCATCTTCTCCCCCGGTCGGCGCCATACTTGTTCCTCAAAATCAAACTCGTTCCACTCTGCATCGGCTGCTTCGCCGGGTCGGCAGGCAGTTAGTGCAATGAGTCGCAGACACAGGGCAGTTTCTGGGTAGCCACGGTAAGCCCGAAGCTCTCGATAGAAGGCGCGGGTCTGCTCGGCGGTCAAGACGGCCTTGCTTTGGCTGGGAGGTATCTTGAGCAGTCCGCGCAGCGTTGGTATCGGGTTGGCGTCGGCCAAGCCCCGTACGATTGCATACTCAAAAATTGCGTTCAGGTCGCCCTTCACATGAATCCCGGCCCAGGCACCGTGGGCTTTGCAGGCCTCCAGGACGGGACGTATCTCTTTGACTCCGATCTCACTGATTGGAATCTCGGCCAGCTTCGGTGCGAGGTATTTCCGGATACGGCTTTCCTTGGCGCGGTACGAGCCTGGCTTGTAGCTCGCTTTCACCTCAGCCAGATAAGCAGCCGAGACTTTGGCAAAAGAGCTTTCCATGGCTCGCTTGCGTTCTTCGAGTGTCTCGATATTGCGCCGCTTTATCTCTTGGCGGTCGTGCGATGGGTGAATGCCTTGCTTGACGAGCTGCCGTGCCGAGTCCCGCTCCGTTCGGGCATCTGATAGGCCTACATCAGGGTAGGGGCCGATAGCGTAAAGATTCTCCTTGCCATCAATGCGGTACTTCCAGCGCCAGAGCTTGCTGCCATTTGGTTTGACCAAGAGGAACAGGCCGCCGCCATCACTGAGCTTATACGAGCGTGATTCCGGCTTCGCCGCCCTGACTTTGAGTTCGGTAAGTAGATCCTTTGGCATTGGCACCTCCAGGATGGGGGGGGGGCGGTACCCCCAAAATTTTTGAGCAGTACCCCCAACTGTACCCCCAAAAATCCTGGAATGCAAAATCCAACAGTAGACGTCGGCGGCTCAGAAGACCCAGGCTTTTTCAATGTAAGCTGTTGATTTTACGTTATATGCTTAGTCTATGGGCGGCTACTAACGTCTACTGAGGTATAGGAGAAATGATCAGACATTGAAGCGGAAGTGGATGACGTCGCCGTCCTGAACGATGTATTCCTTGCCTTCCAGTCGCCACTTACCGGCGTCCCGGGCGCCCGTCTCGCCGTTATTGTCGATAAAGTCCTGGTAGCCTATTACCTCGGCACGGATAAAGCCTTTTTCAAAGTCAGTGTGGATCACGGCGGCGGCTTTGGGAGCCGTCGCGCCCACCTTGACGGTCCACGCGCGCACTTCTTTTTCGCCGGCGGTGAAAAATGTCTGCAGGCCCAGCAACTGGTAGGCGGCGCGTATCACCCGATCCAGCCCTGGTTCTTCCATGCCCAGGTCCTGCAGGAACTCGGTTTTTTCCTCATCGTCCAGTTCGGCAATTTCCGCTTCCAGCTTATTGCAGATAGCGACCAGTTGAGCGCCTTCAGTGAGGGCGATATCCCTTACCTTGTCCAGGTGAGGGTTGTTCTCAAAGCCGTTCTCGTCCACGTTGGCAATATAGAGTACCGGTTTGACAGTCAGCAGGTGAAACTCGTACAGCGCCGCCAGGTCTTCCTTGCCGAGTGCCATTGTGCGTACCGGCTTCGCTTCGTCCAGGTGCAATTTCACCCGTTCCAGCAGTTGTGTCACGCGCAGCGCATCCTTGTCGCCGCTCTTTGCGACACGGGATACCCGGTTCAGACCCTTCTCGATACTCTCAAGGTCGGCAAGTGCCAGCTCGGTGTTGATGGTTTCTATATCCGAAGCAGGGTTAATCTGGTTGGCCACGTGGGTGACGTTCTCATCTTCGAAGCAGCGTACCACGTGGGCAATCGCGTCGGTTTCCCGGATGTTGGCCAGGAACTGGTTGCCCAGCCCTTCGCCTTTCGACGCGCCGGCTACCAGGCCGGCGATATCGGTGAATTCCACCGTGGTTGGCACAACCCGCTGCGGCTCGACGATTGCCGATAATTTATCGAGCCGTTCGTCAGGCACCGGCACCACGCCGGAGTTGGGTTCAATGGTGCAGAATGGGAAATTCTCGGCGGCGATACCTGCTTTGGTCAGGGCATTGAAGAGGGTGGATTTGCCAACATTAGGCAATCCGACGATGCCACATTTAACGCTCATAATTCAGATCCGTTTATAAAGAGTCCGGGGCCGGGGAGTCGGTCAGTTTTGGGTATGCAGCAGGCGCATGGCTTCTTCCCACCTGCCTGTCACGGCCTGGGGCATCACCCGGATCGCCGCATCAATGTCCGCCATGATTATTTCCGCCTCGGATTTCGAAGGGTCGGAAAGCACATAGTTGGCAACCATCGATTTATGTCCTGGATGTCCTACGCCGATGCGCAACCGGTAGAACTCATTGTTCCCACCCAGCGCGTTGATGATATCCCGGATCCCGTTGTGGCCACCATGACCGCCACCTTCCTTGAACCGGGTTACACCAACGTCGAAATCAATCTCATCGTAGGCCACCAGCAGGTGCTGTGGCTCGATCTTGAAGAATCGGCAGACCGCCGCGACGGATCGTCCGGAATGATTCATGAAGGTGGCTGGAATGAGAAGTTTAACGTCCCGGCCATCAATCGTTACGTTGCCGAACGCACCGGCGAATTTGGATTCATGTCGTAACTGCCCGTGATAGTGCCGGCATAGCTCGTCGAGGAAGAGCGCTCCGGCATTATGCCGATTGGACTGGTATTGCGAGCCTGGATTTCCCAGGCCCACAATCAGTTCGATGGGGTTGCCTTGCATTGGAGTTTCCCGCAGGGCCAGGCAGGGCCGACCCGGTCCTAGTCAGACTCGTTTTCGCCCTTGCCAGCAGCTGGCGCTTCAGGCGCTTCGGCATCCTCGTCGGATGCTTCCTTCTCTGCAGCCATCGGTGCCATGATATTCACAATCACTTCATCGGCATGTTCACCACCGTGAGCGAGAGCTACGCTGGTAACGCCTTCAGGCATCGGGATGTCGGACAGGTGCAGGGCATCACCGACGCCCAGTTCCAGCAGGTCCACTTCCAGGTATTCCGGCAGCTTGCCTGGCAGACAGGAGACTTCGGTTTCAGTGATGATCTTGTTGATAACACCATTTTCCAACTTGTGACCCTTACACTTCTCTTCATTGAGAAAGTGAATCGGTACATTCACGGTGATCTCTTCATCGGCGCGGACGCGCAGGAAGTCGGCATGCATGATGAAAGGCTTGGCCGGATGGCGCTGCAGGGCCTTGATGATCACCTGTTCGGAGTCTTTACCTACCTTGAGGGTGATGATGTGGGAGAAGAACGCCTCGTTCTCCACCGCATGACTGATTGCATCATGAGACAGAGTGATCGACAGGGGGTCCTGATTGCCGCCATAGACAATGGCGGGGATTTCTTTGTTCAGACGACGCAGGCGGCGGCTCGCACCTTTCCCCAGGTCAGTCCGAACTTTAGCTTCAAGTTCAAAGGCGTCAGACATAGTGTCCTCCGTTAGCGTGTAACCGGCTCGCGACCAGCCAGTGGTTACACTGATGGATTGATAAGTTAATTTTCAAGGTAAAAAAAACAGGCCGATCCGAAGAATCGGTCTGTCCCACTATTCAGTGCGCTGTCGACCGCTCAGGTATTGTCGAACATCGCGCTGATAGATTCTTCGTTGCTGACCCGGCGAATCGATTCGGCCAGTAATTTGGCCATGCTCAACTGGCGGATCTTTCGGCATTTGACACCGGCCTGACTGAGAGGAATGGTGTCAGTAACCACCAGCGAATCCATGCTGGAATTTTCAATATTCTCAATGGCCGCACCCGACAGTACCGGATGAGTGCAATAGGCGACGACCTGGGCGGCACCGTGCTCTTTCAGGGCATCGGCTGCCTTGCAGAGCGTGCCGGCGGTATCGACGATGTCGTCCACTATCAGGCAGCAGCGGTCTTTCACGTCACCGATAATGTGCATCACCTGCGCTTCGTTGGCCTGGGGGCGACGTTTGTCGATAATTGCCAGATCCACATTCAGTTGCTTGGCGACAGCCCGTGCCCGGACCACGCCGCCGATGTCCGGCGAAACGACCAGCAGGTTATCGTAGCGCTGTCGCTCAATATCATCGGTCAATACCGGGGAGCCGTACACGTTATCCACCGGGATGCTGAAAAATCCCTGGATCTGCTCGGCATGCAGGTCAACCGTCAAGACACGGTTAATTCCCACGGTGCTGATCATGTCTGCTACCACTTTCGCGCTGATGGCGACCCGCGCCGAGCGAACCCGGCGATCCTGCCTGGCGTAGCCGAAGTAGGGAATCACCGCAGTGATGCGGTTGGCGGAAGCCCGGTGCAGGGCGTCGGCGGTGAGCATCAACTCCATGATGCTGTCATTGGCAGGTGCACAGGTAGGCTGGATGATGAATACATCCTTGCCCCGCACATTCTCATTGAGCTCAACTGATATTTCGCCGTCGCTGAAATTGGTGATGCTGGCATTGCCCAGCGGGACACCAATGTGTCTGGCAATATTGTGTGCCAGCGCCGGATTGGCATTCCCGGCAAACACCATCAAATTACTCACCACTCTTTATTCCTATCGGGCAGGGGATTTTGTGCTGTTGGTTTGTTGCTTCTGGTCGGATTCTGGTTTGTCAGTTAGCTGGTTATCTATCTTTCTTTCGCTAGTTTACTAATTCGCTTTCGCTAATTTGCTATTTCACCATCTGTCAGGAAATTGGCTGGGGTGGCTGGATTCGAACCAACGCATGCAAGGATCAAAACCTTGTGCCTTACCACTTGGCGACACCCCAGTAGGGACCTGCTATTTTACTCGAATTTTTCCCTTGTTTCATACCCTCGAGAGTGCTGGCGAGCGGTTCAGCCCGCTGGCCAGAAATCCCTGCATCCGGTCCGGTACCTGGACCAGAATTTTCTGCGCGGTATCGAGGCTGTCAAAACCGGCAAAAACGCAGGAGCCGGTGCCAGTCAGCCTGGCGTCTCCAAACTGGCTCAGCCAGTTCAGTGCTTCGTCGACCTGCGGATACAGGTTTCGGACCACGTTTTCGCAGTCATTTCGGGACCTGCCCGCGAGAAAGTCGGCAATTTTGATGGCTGAGGAGTCCCGTGTCAATTGTTGATGAGAAAATATGTGGCCTGTCGACACGGCTATGCCGGGCCACACAACAATATAGTGGCGCGGCGGCAGATCCAGAGGCTTCAGTTGTTCGCCGACACCGCTGGCCCAGGCGCAGCGGCCCAGGATAAATACCGGCACATCGGCGCCAAGTTCGAGCCCGATCGCCATCAGTTCCTCGAGGCTAAGACCCAGTTGCCAGAGCGTATTCAGAGCCAGCAGGGTGGTCGCTGCGTCGGAACTGCCTCCCCCCAGGCCTCCTCCCATGGGAATACGCTTGCGCAGGCTGATTTCCGCAGCCAGGCCGGGCTTTGACACACTGTCCCGCAGTTTTTCTGCAGCCTGCAGAATCAGATTGTCATCCAGTGGCACTGCCGGGTCGTCGCAAGCCAGCGACAGCAGGCCGGCAGGCAGCCCTGCCGTATTGAATGTCAAGGTATCGCAAAGGTCGATCAGCTGAAAAACCGTCTGCAGGTTATGGTAGCCGTCAGCCCGCTGCCCGGTGATATGCAGAAACAGGTTCAGTTTGGCGGGTGCTTGGCAGATTAGCTCGCTGGTGCTCATGATCGATGCAGACACGTTGTTGAAGAACTGGCAGGATCACATATCCTCCGCTCAGAAGCCCTCGAAGTTCCAGTTGAGGCCCACGAAAGTCAGGCTGATATTGTTTTCTGCGCGACTCATTTCGATACGGCGGGGCAGGCTGTAGTCGCCAAACAGACGATAGTCCTCGTAGTGCAGAGTCCAGCCGGACTGCTGCAGGTGAACGACTTCGTTGAATTCGCCAAGCTCCAACTGGTGCTGCTCATCGGGAGTCGGCAGCCCCTTGATCCAATACTCTAACTGGGAAACGGGCAGCTCATAACCCAGGTGTTCCAGAATGAGCGCTTCCGGACTGCTGGCGGAGCGGATCTCCCCACCCTGTTCGAAGGTGACATAGCCAGGCTGTCCCTCAATGCGGGTCGCTCCGGCGTTGAGTGCACCCCACAGCCTGATCGTGTAGTGTCCGTCCTGCTGTTGCCAGCGGATTCTCGGGGTATGGGATTCGTCCTGGTAACGGGCATTGACCCGCCCCTGCATCTGCCAATGATCCAGCGCCAGCAGGCTTTGCTGGCGGGTCTGCCAGGCGGTGGTTTCCTCCAGCGGCGGCGCGCTCTGGCAGGCTGCCAATATCAGGCCGGTCATCAGCAGCACTGCCGGCGTTCTGACGGAAACAGAGCTATTCACGGTCCACCGTCACTGGACCAGGCGTTCCATGGCTTCATTGATAATGGGGCTGTCTGGGGTTTCCTCCAGGGCATCTTCCCATACCTGCAGTGCTTCCTGTTCGCGACCCATCACCCACAGCACCTCGCCCAGGTGCGAAGCCACCTCGTGGTCCGGAAACGCGGCAAAGGCACGCCGCAGGTTTTGCAGCGCGTCCTCGTACCGCCCCAGTTTGTATTGGGCCCAGGCCAGACTGTCGATCACGGCCGGGTCGTCGGGGGCCAGAGCAATAGCCTGTTCCAACAGCTCCAGGGCCTCCTGAAAGCGCGCAGTACGGTCGGCCAGCATGTAGCCCAGGTGGTTTAGAGCCCGAAAATCGTCAGGCTGCAGGCGAATGATGCGTCGCAGATCCCGTTCTGAGCTTTCCATGTCGCCCCGGCTGTCGTGCAACAGCACCCGGGTAAACAGCAGGTCGGTATCGTTAGGGTAACGTTGCAGCATGTCGGTGAGTACGGCCTCGGCGCGCTCCGTCTCCTCCAGCTGCATCAGCAGGTTGGCCTCTATATTGGTGAACACAATCTCCAGGCGCGGCTGGCCGCGGGACAATTCCACCAGCCAGTCATGGGCTTCGTCGAAACGGCCCAGCTCCATGGCGAAGCGGGTGGCCTGCTGCTGAGCGGCGACGAAATTGGCAGCCCCGACTTCCACCGCCCGGTAATGGGGTATGGCCTGTTCAGGCTGTTCCTGCAGCTCATGGATATAGCCCATGTAGAAATGGCTGTCGCTTACCCGGTGATCAGCTTCGACCAGGTCGGCGAGGCGGGCCAGGGCCTGATCATAGTCTTCCAGTTCCATGTCCAGCAGGGCGGCGGAATAAACCACTTCGTAGTCTTCTGGGTCCTGTTCCAGGATTATTTCGAATTGTTCGAGCGCGTCGTCAAATTCTTCCTCCTGGATCAACAGGCGGGCATAGTTGAAGCGCAGGGGTTTTTCCTCCGGAAATTCCCGCACGCCGTTGCGCAGCACGCGCAGGGCCCGATCAGCCTGTTCAAGGCCTTGCAGCAGTCGTGCCTCGGTCAGCAGGGCGCGCGGACTCTCGCCGTAGTTCTGGCGCAAGATCTGTAACTCCACCAGCGCTTCTTCCGGTTGTTGATTCTGACTCAACAATTCCACAATGGTGTACTGAATGGACTGCTGTTCCGGATACAGTCCGTGTAACTGCCGCAGGTTTTCAATCAGGCGGGTTCTGCGACTGGTGGGCAGTCGCTGGCTGCGTGCTGACAGAGTTGCGAAATCCATTTCACCGCCGAGATCGATCACGTCGGCCATGTGGTTGACCGCGTCCTCAAAGCGCCCGGCGTCCAGCAGCTGGAAGCTCAGCATCAGGTGAGGGTCGATATTGTCAGGTTCCAGCTCCGCCCACAACAGACCAAGCTGGACCAGGGCGTTAATGTCGCCGGTGACGGAGGCGAACTGGCTGGCGCGCCTTACTATAGCGATATCCCGGGTTTCAAAGGCCAGCCGATAGTAGTTGTCACTGGCCTGTTCCAGGTCACCCTGCTGGCCGCTCAGTTCGCTGACGATAGTCTGATACAGCTGTTCCTCGGTGAAGGCGCCATACTCAATCTCGGGTTCCGGTTCGGATGCGGTTGCGTTGACTGCCGGGGCAGTGGCGGCAGTTTCCGGTGGCGTGGCGCCTGGATTAACACTGGCACAGCCGACCAGGAACAGGGCGAAGGCCAACAGGGAGGCCCTGGCTGGGTGTAATGGCAACTTTAATTTAGGCATCGTCTGGTTCTTAGCTACTCAGGTGTCAGGATTGTATCAGGTTGAAAGATCTGCAACACGCCCTTTGAGGGGGCCGCCCGCTGGGCCCCCGGACCCGGAAAGCCGGACTCCAGGGCGATTCCCGAACCGTTCCAGATGGACTTGGAGAGCCTCTCATGTGTAACATAGCGTCCTTTTTCGCACAGGGTTGCTTTGGCTGACCGAAGGCCTGCCCTGGGCATTGTCCCGGACTTTTACATCCGGCACGTTGTGCAGCTGAGGCCGGTTATAGAAGCCTCTGAAAGTGGTCTCGTCCAACGGGTCGGTGACCACTATAATCAGTCAGCAATTGCTGTTTGCGTACCAGTCTTCTGCCGGGACTTCTCGCTTGAGGAGAAGACCGATCCGGCCGTGGGCTGATTTCACTAGTAGATACGGCCGCAACAGGGCCCCGGTTCAGACACAGGCAGACTTTCCCGGAAAATTCATGGCGCTGGTTCTGGCAGGTATCAATCACAACACCGCGACAATCGATTTGCGTGAGAAGGTCGCGTTTCCGCCGGAAATCGTGGCGCGGGCCATCGATCAGCTCCGGAAGCTTGAGGGCGTGGAAGAGGTGGTTATTGTCTCCACCTGCAATCGCACCGAGCTTTACCTGGCAGTGGACCTTGTTGGTGACCCCGGCGCACCGGATCTGCGCAGCAGCGAGGAACTGACCAGGGATACCGACCTCGAGGCAATTCAGCAGCAGGTTACCCAGTGGCTGGGTCACTTTCACCAGCTGGAAGCGGGCGAGATCCGAAATTGCAGTTATTTCTACTGGCAGGAACAGGTGGTGCGGCACTTGATGAAGGTCTGCAGTGGCCTCGATTCCATGGTGCTGGGAGAACCCCAGATCCTGGGGCAGATCAAATCCGCCTATGCTGTGTCACGGGAGCTCGATATCGTCGGCGTTAATCTGGGCAGGGCGTTCCAGGACGCGTTTTCCGTCGCTAAGGAGGTCAGGACCGACACCGCCATTGGCGAAAACCCGGTATCTGTGGCTTACTCCGCGGTTACTCTCGCGGAGCGCATTTTTTCCAATCTCCCCAGTTTGAGTGCGTTGCTGATTGGTGCCGGCCGCACCATGGAGCTGGTCGCCCGCCATCTGCAGGAAAAAGGCCTGACCCGGATCGTGGTTGCCAACCGGACCCTGGAGCGGGCGGTGGAACTGGGCAGCCGCTTTGCCGGTCATGGTGTACTGCTGTCGGATATCCCGGAGCAGCTGGTCAATGCAGACATTGTGGTCTCGTCGACCAACAGCCAGTTGCCGCTGCTGGGCAAGGGTGCGGTGGAGAAAGCCTTCCGGCAGCGCCGTCACCGGCCTATGCTGCTGGTGGATCTGGCGGTGCCGAGGGATATCGAGCCCGAAGTCGGTGAAGTGCCCGATGCCTATCTTTATACCATCGACGATATCCGCGGTGTGATCGATGACAGCGTGCGAAGTCGAACCGAGGCGGCGAACGAAGCGGAGCTGATAATTGAACGTGGGGTTAGTGATTATCAGCGCCAGGTGAGGTCGCTGGGGGCTGTTTCCACGCTCAAGACATTCCGCAGCAGAGCGGACCGGATACGAAGCGCAGAGCTGAACAAGGCGTTACGGGCACTGGAGAAGGGGGATTCCGCTGAAAAGGTGCTGGAACTCCTGTCTCGGGGCATTACCAATAAATTGATTCATGCCCCTACCGTTAAGATGAAGCATGCCAGTGCAGAAGGTCGGGACGAGCTGCTGATGCTGGTACGAGAACTCTACGATCTGGATGATCAGGAAGCTGACAGGTCATAAGCTATGAAGGACACCATACACAACAAGCTGGATGCACTTAACGACCGGTTCGATGAGCTGGAAGCACTGCTCAGTGACGCCGAGGTCATAACCGACCAGGGTCGGTTTCGTGAACTCTCCAAGGAGTACGCCGAGCTGGAACCGGTAGTGAAAAGCTATCAACGTTTCCAGGCTACCGGCTCGAGTCTTGCCGAGGCCCGGGAACTGCTCAGGGATGGCGACGCCGACATCCGAGCCATGGCCGAGGAGGAAATCGGCGGGCTGGAAACCGAGCTAGAGACGCTGGAACTGGACCTGCAGAAACTGCTGCTGCCCAAAGACGCCAAAGACAGCTGTAACGTGTTCCTGGAAATCCGGGCCGGCACTGGCGGTGACGAGGCTGCCATCTTCTCCGGGGATCTGTTCCGTATGTACTCCCGCTACGCGGAGAACAACGGTTGGAAAACCGAGATTATCTCCCAGCGACCGGGTGAGCATGGGGGATACAAGGAAATCATCCTGCGCATCGAGGGCAAGGATGTCTATGAGAAACTCAAATTCGAATCCGGCGCTCATCGCGTACAGCGGGTACCGGAAACGGAAACCCAGGGGCGGATCCACACGTCCGCCTGCACGGTAGCGATCATGCCGGAGCTGGACGACGTGAACGAAATAGACATCAGCAAGAACGATCTGCGCGTCGATACCTTCCGGGCCAGTGGCGCGGGAGGGCAACACGTCAACAAAACCGATTCGGCGATCCGCATCACCCACCTGCCCAGCGGCATCGTGGTGGAGTGCCAGGATGAGCGCTCCCAGCACAAGAACCGGGCCCGTGCCATGTCGCTGTTGCAGGCCAAGCTGCTTGACGAGGCGCAGCGGGCGCAGGCTCAGGAAGAATCCGACACCCGACGCCAGCTGGTAGGCAGTGGTGACCGTTCGGAAAAGATCCGTACCTATAACTACCCTCAAGGCAGGGTCACTGATCATCGTATCAAGTTGACCCTGTATAATTTACCCGAGGTAATGGAAGGCGATCTTGGCGCTGTGATTCAGCCCCTCATCAATGAATTTCAGGCGGATCAGCTGGCGAGCCTTGCCGCGGAAGGCTGATCCCTTGACCGTGTCCCCCCCTCAGTCGGACGTTGATAACGAGTCGTGTATTGCCCGGCTGCTGGATCAGGCCGCCTGCCTGCAACAGGTCAGCGATACCCCGAAACTGGACGCGCAGCTGTTACTGGCAGAGGTGCTGGGCTGTTCCCGCGCCAGTATAGTGGCGCATCCCGAGCGCCTGGTAGAGGGCGCGCTTCGTCAGCGTTTTTCGGCCCTCTTGCAGCGCCGCCAGCGGGGAGAGCCGCTGGCCTATATTCTTGGCCGTAAAGGCTTCTGGGATTTTGAGGTCAGTGTGGATGCGCGGGTATTGATTCCCCGGCCGGAGACGGAACTGCTGGTGGAAAAGTCCCTGCAATGCCTGGCTGGCAGGGAGAACGAGCCCCTGCAGTTGCTGGATCTGGGAACCGGCAGCGGCGTTATGGCCATCGCGCTGGCACGCCACAGTCCAACCTGGCAGGTAACGGCCACCGACCAGAGTTGCGCCAGCCTGGCCCTGGCCAGAGACAATGCCCGGGATCTCGGTGTGGCCAATATCCGGTTCGTACAGACCTCCTGGCTGGATGCCTTCAGCACCGGCAACTTCGATCTCATTGTCAGCAACCCCCCGTACGTCATGGAGAACGATCCGCATCTGTTGCAGGATGGCCTGACTTTCGAACCTCGTACCGCCCTGGTGGCAGCGGAAGACGGGCTGGCCAGCCTGCGGCTGATAATCACGCAGGCCCCGCGATACCTGCGGTCGGGTGGCTGGTTGTTACTGGAGCATGGTTATGATCAGGGCCCGGCAGTCACCAGCCTGTTTGAACAGGCGGGCTGTCCAAAGCCCCGAGGCTGGCAGGATCTGGCGGGATTGGATAGAGTTACCGCAGGGCGCTTTCACCCCTGATAGCCTGTCGGGCTCAGGGGTTCGCAGCGAGGCGAGTGGAAAATCGAAGCAGATTTTTTCCCCGGTAATGGGGCGCATAATGCTGCGAAGCAACGAGAGAGCGGTGGAATCTGGCTGATTACCCGCCGCCGTAAAATTATTCCGAGTCCGACGGACTCACAGATAGGAACAACATCATGCAGGACCAGCAGCTCCTCCGTTACAGCCGCCAGATCATGTTGCCGGAGCTGGATGTGGAGGGGCAGCAGAAGCTGCTGGATGCCTCGGTGTTGATTGTCGGTATGGGCGGTCTGGGTTGCCCCGTCGCGCTCTACCTGGCCGCCGCCGGCGTAGGGCACCTGACAGTCGCCGATGACGACACGGTGGAAATCACCAACCTGCAGCGCCAGATTGCCCATGGTGAACAGGATATCGGCAAGTCCAAGGTGGATTCCGCGGCCGCCACTTTAAAGAGCCTGAATCCTGATGTCTGTCTGACCCTGCTGAACCGGAGGCTGCAGGGGAAAGAGCTGGAACAGGCAGTAAAAAACCAGACTGTCGTAGTGGACGCGACCGACAATTTCACTACCCGTTTCGAAATCAACGACGCCTGCCTCAAGGCTGGCGTACCTCTGGTCTCCGGTGCTGCCATTCGCATGGAGGGGCAGGTTACAGTATTCGACAGCCGCCAGGACGACAGTCCCTGCTATCAATGCCTTTACGGTAAGGGTGATGACGAGGACGCCAGTTGTGCGCGTAATGGTGTCATGGCACCTGTGGTGGGTATTATAGGAACGATCCAGGCCCTGGAAACCATCAAGTTGATCGCCGGCATCGGCAGCAGCCTGACGGGAAGGCTGTTGTTACTGGATGCTGTCTCGATGCAGTGGCGCGAACTGCGCTTGCGCCGTGATCCCCACTGTCCGGCCTGCTCCCGGTAGCTGGCAGCGTCTCATTCGGGGCGGAGGGGAAGGAGTTTTTTCGCAGCCCTGCGAGCGGTTGGCTGCCTGGCAGCTTTCACTCGCTGGCCGGGCTGACTGCCATCGGGCAGAGTGAAACCGGTGACCTGACGCTAACAGAACAGAACGAAACAGAAAATAGCGAATCGAATCGAAAAGGACGTGCCATGGGTCAGAAATCGATGGGTCTGGAAGAGAATATCGCCGCTTTACTTGCCTATGCGCTAGGCTGGATCAGCGGTCTGATCGTAATTCTGGTGGAAAAAGACAACCGGTTCGTTCGCTTTCACGCCATGCAATCCATAATTACCTTCGGCGCCTTGACGATTCTGAGCATCCTGCTCGGCAATCTGCTGGCATTTTTCGGTTTCCTTGTTCCGTTCTTGAACCTGCTGGGGTTCGTGCTGTGGGTACTGCTGATGGTCAAGGCCTACCAGGGAGAACGGTACAGGTTGCCGGTTATCGGCGATCTTGCCGAGGAATGGTCTGAGAAGGTGGATCTTTAGACGCATGTACTCCCGGTGGTTGATCCCGCATCAGCCCGTTCCAGATCCTTCCTGGCGCCGCCCGGAAGCGCCGTTGTCCGACCGTCCGGGTGCGGCGATTTTGCGCTACACCCGAACTCGGTTATCATGCGGACGCTTTTCAGGGGCCAATTCCCGTAAATTCGACAGCTTTCCCCTGGCCGGCAAGGATCCCGATGGAATCAGGCAGTTCTGAGAAAATACCGTTCGACATCTTCAACCTGCAGCCCCCGCTCCGCCAGGCGATAGCGGATCTGGGCTTCGAATTCTGCACGCCGATCCAGGCCCAGAGCCTGCGCTACACACTGCAAGGGAATGATGTAACCGGCAGAGCCCAGACGGGCACAGGTAAAACAGCCGCCTTTCTCATTACCATCATCAACGATCAGCTTTGCAACCCGGTCGAGGAAGAACGCTTCAGCGCCGAACCGCGGGCCCTGGTGATAGCCCCGACCCGCGAACTGGCGATCCAGATCGCCGATGACGCAGTCAAGCTGACCCGCCACACCGACATCCACACCGTGACCCTGGTGGGCGGTGAAGACTATGTCAAACAGGAGCGGGCGCTGGCCCGGCAGCCGGTGGACATCGTGGTGGCCACGCCCGGCCGGCTGTTGGATTTCGTACAGAACGACAAGCTGTACCTGGGGCTGGTGGAAATTCTGGTGATTGACGAAGCGGACCGGATGCTGGATATGGGGTTCATTCCCCAGGTGCGGCGCGTCATCGCCCAGACACCGAAAAAGGAATGTCGCCAGACGCTGTTGTTCAGCGCCACCTTTACCCCTGAAATTTTCGAACTGGGCGAGCGCTGGGCCATGGATCCGATCCTGATTGAGGTGGAACCGGAAAAAGTGGCAACCGAATCCGTTGAACAGATCGTTTACCTGGTCACCACTGAACAGAAATACGACCTGTTGTACAACCTGCTCTCCGAGCCGGGCGCCGATCGGGTTATTGTGTTCAGTAACCGGCGTGATCAGGTGCGAAGGCTGGCGGACAACCTGCACCGCAATGGCATCGAATGCGGCATGCTGTCGGGTGAGGTCGCGCAGAACAAACGGATAAAAACCCTGGAGGGGTTCAAGCGCGGCGATTTCAATGTGCTGGTTGCTACCGATGTCGCGGGGCGCGGCCTGCACATCGAGGACGTTACTCACGTCATCAACTACTCCCTGCCCGAGGAGCCCGACGACTACGTGCATCGCATTGGTCGGACCGGTCGGGCTGGCGCCATCGGAACGTCGATCAGTTTTGCCTGTGAAGAGGATTCCTTCCTGCTGCCTACCATCGAGGAGAAACTGGGGGCGAAACTCCCCTGCGTACACCCGGATGAAAGACTGCTGGCGAAAGCGCCGGGGTTAACCCGCGCCTCCAAGTTCAAGGCACCCGAAAAGAAGGACAGCCCCAGGCGCCGCAGGCCCTGACAGCCGCAGGGCCGGGTTGGAAGAACATCGGGATGCCTGTCCCGAACAGGGTGTTCTCTTCCCGCTGCGCAGGTAACTGGCAGGTACCTGGTAGGTAACTGAAAGTCAGGCCCGGTTTTCTTTCCTACCGGGCGCTTCCCCGCCGGGCTCCTGCTGCTTCCAGCGCCGCCACGTACTCTGTGCTGCGACGGTGTTCGGCGACATGATCCAGCAGGGTACTGCCGTCTTCCCGTGTTGCATTGAGGTCCAGGCCCGCTTCGATAAAGAACGGTAAAAAGCGGACAAACAGCTCGGCGGTCATGCCGCGGTAGGCTTTCAGCAGGATCCCATAGTCGGCCGGCATGCCTTCGGGCGGTTCCAAAGCGAGGAATGCTTTGAGTCGCTCATCGCTCCATTCTTCGTTGCGGGTTGCCGGCTGGGTGCGCGCAGCACCGGTCTTTTTGTCTTCCTTCACTTGAGCTTTTCCCTGAGTATCTGGTTAACCTGGGCCGGGTTGGCCTTACCTTTGGAAAGTCGCATGGCCTGCCCTACCAGATAGCCGAATACGGCTTCCTTGCCTTCTTTGAACTGTTGTACCTGCTCTGGGTTGCTGGAAATAACCTCGTCGATCAGGCTCTCAATTGCGCCGCTGTCCGTGACCTGGGTAAGGCCTTTCTTCTCGATGATCGCGTCTACGGCATCCTGATCCTCGATCATGGTCTCGAACACAGTCTTGGCAATCTTGCCGGAGATGGTGTTGTCCTTGATGCGGGCTATCAGGGTACCGAGCCGTTCGGCGCTGACCGGAGACTCGGAGAATTCCCAGTTGTTCTTGTTCAGCAGGCCCAGCAGATCTCCGGTCACCCAGTTGGCAGACAGCTTGGCATCGCCACAGATTGCAACCACCTGTTCAAAAAATACTGCCATTTCACGACTGCTGACCAGCACGCCGGCATCGTAGGGGCTGAGCCCGAATTCAGCAACGAACCGTTCGCCTTTCTGGTCGGGAAGCTCTGGCAGCGTGGCGCGCACTGCCTCGATATAGGCTTCATCGATTACCACCGGCAGCAGATCCGGCTCGGGAAAATAGCGATAGTCGTTGGCCACCTCCTTGCTGCGCATGGATCGGGTCTCGTCGAGATCGCTGTCGTACAGGCGGGTTTCCTGGATGATTCGTCCGCCGTCTTCAAGAATGTCGCGCTGGCGCATGACTTCGTGAATGATGGCTTTCTCCACGAAACGGAACGAGTTGATGTTCTTGATTTCGGTCCGGGTGCCGAACTCCGGATCACCCTGGCGGCGGATCGACACGTTGGCGTCGCAGCGCATGGAACCCTGGGCCATGTTGCCGTCAGAGATTTCCAGGTAGCGGATTATGGAGTGCAGTTTCTTCAGATAGGCTACCGCTTCTTTGGCACTGCGCAGATCCGGTTCGGAAACGATTTCAAGCAGTGGTGTTCCAGCCCGGTTCAGGTCGATACCCGTCATGCCGTGGAAATCTTCATGCAGGGATTTTCCGGCATCTTCTTCCATGTGCGCGCGGGTAATCCCGATTACTTTTTCGCTGCCGTCCTCCAGGCTGATGGTCAAAGTACCCTTCCCCACGACAGGGTAGTGCAACTGGCTGACCTGGTAGCCCTTGGGCAGATCCGGATAAAAATAATTCTTGCGGTCGAACACCGATTTACGACCGATCTCGGCATCAATGGCCAGACCGAAGCGCACGGCCATCTCCAGCGCCGTTTCGTTCATGACCGGCAGCGTGCCGGGGAGGGCGAGATCGTAGATATTCGCCTGGGTGTTGGGTTCGGCGCCAAACCGGGTAGCGGAACCGGAGAACAGCTTGCTGCGGGTAGCAAGCTGCACGTGGACTTCCAGGCCTATGACAGTTTCCCAGCTCATGTTCAGCCCTCCTGCGCCAGCGCGACCGGCCTGCGGGCATGCCAGTCGGTGTGTTGCTGAAACTGGTGTGCCACGTTCAGCAGACGGGCCTCTTCGAAATCACCAGTCACCATGTGCATGCCGACCGGCAGGCCGTTGCTGAGCCCGGCGGGAATCGAGATGCCTGGCAGGCCCGCGAGATTGACGGCAATGGTGTAAATGTCTTCCAGGTACATGGCCACCGGATCGGTCTTGGCGCCAAGCTGGAAAGCCGCGTGGGGCGAAGTAGGCCCGACAATTACATCCACCTGCTGGAAGGCATCCAGAAAATCCTGCTTGATCAGGCGGCGTATCTGCTGGGCCTTGCGGTAGTAAGCGTCGTAGAACCCGGCCGACAGGGCGTAGGTTCCAACCAGGATGCGGCGCTTCACTTCGTCACCGAACCCTTCGCTGCGCGAGCGCTTGTACATGTCTTCCAGATCCACCGGTTCCTGGCACCGGTAACCGTAGCGAACCCCGTCGTAGCGGGACAGGTTGGCAGAGGCCTCGGCCGGGGCCACCACGTAATAGGCGGAAACCGACAGGTGATTGTTGGGCAGGTCTATGTCCACCAGGGTGGCACCCAGTTTTTCGTATTCCCGCAGTGCTTCGCGAATCGCCTTTTCGACGTCGGCATTCAGACCCTCGGCGAAATGTTGCCGTGGCAAACCGATGCGAAGTCCTTCGAGAGACCGGCCGAGGTCGGCCGTGTAATCGGGCACTGCAAGGTCCACGCTGGTAGAGTCCTTGCGGTCCATGCCGGCCATCACATTCAGCATGATGGCAGCGTCTTCGGCGCTTTTGCAGATCGGGCCTGCCTGATCGAGGCTGGACGCAAAGGCGATCATGCCCCAGCGGGAAACACGCCCGTAGCTGGGTTTGATGCCGGTAACGCCGCAGAAGGCGGCCGGCTGGCGGATCGAACCGCCGGTGTCTGTACCGGTAGCCATGGCGCACAGGTCGGCGGCAACCGCCGCGGCGGACCCTCCCGACGAGCCGCCGGGAACGCGGCCGGGATCCCAGGGGTTTTTCACCGGGCCAAAAAAACTGGTCTCATTGGACGAGCCCATGGCGAATTCATCCATGTTGGTCTTGCCCAGCGTCACGGCGCCGGCGGCATTGAACCGCTCCACAACCGTCGCATCATAGGGCGACACGAAGTTGGCCAGCATCCGGGAACCACAGCTGGTGATGACTCCCTGGGTGCAGAATATGTCCTTGTGGGCCAGTGGAATTCCACACACCGGGCTGCTGTCGCCGTCGGCCAGGCGCCGGTCGGCTGCGGCAGCCTGGGTCAGTGCCTGTTCTTCACAGACGGTAATGAAGGCATTCAGCGTCGGGTTGAGGCGGTTGATCCGATCCAGGTAAGCGCGTGTCAGCTCGACGCTGGACACCTCACCCTGTCGCAAGGCGCGGGACAGGTCCGCGATTGTTTTAGCAAGCATTGTTCAGGAACGTCCTGTGTGATTTTCTGGTGATTGGCGCGTCCCGGCCGGCAGGCCGGGATTGCGCCAGCAATGGTTTCTATCGCTAATTATTCGATGACTTTGGGGACCAGATACAGACCGGCTTCTGTTACCGGCGCAATGGTCTGCAGCGCGTCGCGCTGATCGGTCTCGGTCACTTCGTCTGCACGCAGTCGTTGTACAGCGTCCAGAGGATGGGAAAGGGGCTCGATGTGCGCCGTATTCACGGCCTGCATTTTATCGATCAGCCCCAGGATGTCGGAAATCCTCTTGGTGACTTCTTCCGCTTCGTTCTGATTCACATGCAATCTCGCCAAGTGGGCAATCTTTTCCACTTCGGATTTATCCAGTGCCATTGCAAATTCTCCCTGGGAAACCTTGCCCGGTAATTACCGGTGAAGTCTTCGAATTAGTCGGTAAATAGAAATTTATTAATAGCTGGCTCTTGCTCAAAACTCTGCCCGTTGCTAGAGTGCGTACCTGTTACAAAGGGCGGGATTATACTGGAATTTAGCAGGTTTGGACCAAACTATTTCCTGCACCTGACATCGCCGCCCGGGTAGCTCTGGTGGAGTGTCAAGCGACCACTGACAATCTGCGACCGTTAGGATTTCTTGATTCGTAAAGCCAGAAGCCATAAACCTGAGAATAATCTGGCATTGGAAGATCCGGCTATGTGATTGGCGTTCAAGTGACGCCGGGTGTCTGAGGGTTTTCCAGATGATCGAGGCAAAGTGACCCAGTTTTAAAGAATAGCCGCGCAGCGGCTGTAAACCTTGAGTGACACAGCTGGCCCTGTAAGTTCATTAAAGCAACTGCCGGGCAGCACCTGATACTGCGTGCCTCGGTTGCTCTCCTGATTTGAAGGATTCAATAATTGATGTTTAAGAAAATACGGGGAATGTTCTCCAACGATCTTTCCATAGATCTTGGGACTGCGAATACCCTTATCTACGTGAGAGAGGAAGGTATCGTTCTCAACGAACCTTCGGTGGTCGCCATCCGGACTCATAACGGCCAGAAGACGGTCACTGCGGTCGGCATGGACGCCAAGCGGATGCTGGGTCGTACCCCTGGCAATATAACCGCCATTCGGCCCCTGAAGGACGGCGTGATCGCCGACTTCCAGGTGACCGAAAAAATGCTGCAGCATTTTATCAACAAAGTTCATGAAAACAGTTTCTTTCCCCCCAGCCCCCGTGTGCTGGTCTGCGTGCCCTGTAAATCGACCCAGGTCGAGCGGCGGGCGATTCGCGAATCGGTGCTCAGCGCCGGGGCCCGGGAAGTTCGTCTGATCGAGGAACCCATGGCCGCGGCTATTGGCGCCGGCTTGCCGGTAGAGAAGGCGAGCGGGTCCATGGTGGTCGATATCGGCGGTGGAACCACGGAGATCGCCATTATCTCTCTCAACGGCGTGGTCTACTCGGAATCGGTTCGGGTGGGGGGCGACCGTTTTGATGAATCGATCACCACCCACGTGCGCCGAAACTATGGCAGCCTGATCGGGGACGCCACGGCGGAACGGATCAAGAAAGAAATTGGCAGCGCCTACCGGGACAGCACGACCGAAGTCCGGGAAATTGACGTGCGCGGCAGAAACCTGGCCGAAGGGGTGCCACGCAGTTTCACGCTCAACAGTGACGAGATTCTGGAAGCTCTTCAGGAACCCCTGTCCGCTATCGTGCAGGCGGTCAAGAGCGCGCTGGAACAGTCCCCGCCGGAGCTGGCGTCCGACATTGCCGAAAGCGGCCTGGTGCTGACCGGTGGTGGTGCGCTGCTGCGGGATCTGGACAAACTGCTGTCTGAGGAAACCGGGTTGCCGGTGATCGTGGCGGAAGACCCGCTGACCTGTGTTGCCCGGGGTGGTGGCCGGGCCATGGAGTTGATGGACTCCCTTGGAATCGACTTGCTGACGCTGGACTGAGCTGGCCTGGGTGTCTCATAATTTAAGGGACTTCTCTGATTACCGCCGACAATATCGGTAATCTTGAAAAGGTTCCTCAAGAGCCAACCGATACAGTTCTTAAAGGGTTCAACCAAGCAGGGGTGCGCAGGCCATCGATAAGACGATTTTTATCAAAGGCGTTTCTCCCGAGTACCGGGCCGTTGCGTTTGCGTTCCTGTCTGTGTGCCTCATGTTTGCGGATAACCGGTTTGGTTACCTGGAACAGACGCGCTATGTGCTGGGTTATGTCACTACCCCGATTTACTGGGTTGCCGACACGCCGACCCGGATTTCGTTCTGGGTTGATGACGTGCTGGTCTCCCGCACTGATCTGATCGAAGAAAACGAATACCTGCGTGAACAGCTGCTGCTGTCCCAGCGCCAGTTGCAGTTGCTGGAAAGCCTGGCGTCAGAAAACAGTCGCCTGCGGGCCCTGCAGAATTCCGCCCAGGCTATCGAAGGCCAGGTGCTGCCGGCCGAGATCATCAATATTTCCCCCAATCCGCTGTCGAAACGGATTCTGATCAATAAAGGTGCCCGCGACGGCGTTTTTGTGGGGCAGGCGCTGCTCGATGCCAACGGCCTGATGGGACAGGTGGACGAGGTACTTCCGTTCACCAGTTGGGTACTGCTGGTGACCGACTCACATCATGTCACCCCGGTAGAGGTCAACCGCAATGGCGAACGGGCGCTGGCCCGGGGCAGCCGGACCGCGGCTTCGGAGCTGGAGCTTGAATTTGTCACCCGTACGCAGGATATTGCTCCCGGCGATCTGCTGGTCAGTTCGGGTATGGGCCAGGTCTATCCCAAGGATTACCCGGTGGCCGAGGTGCTGAGTGTCTATCAGGACCCTGGTCAGCCCTACATGATGGTCAAGGCCCGGCCCCTGGCGCAGATCGACAGCACCCGCAATGTGATGCTGGTGTTCGATGCCAAGGGTGCGCCGCCAGGGACGCAGCTGCAGAGCTACAAGCCGTTTTTTGATCAGGCCACCGTCGATGGCAAGCAGCCCCTGGGGGAGGACGGCGAGACGGAAACCCCGGCACCGGTTCAGGATCAGCCCCTGTCAGAGGGTGAGTCGGGTGCCGATTCCCTCATTCCATCAGCCGATCCGGCATCTACCCGGGAATAACAGGATGAATACCAGGGCGCAGGGTGTCTGGGTCATACTCTTGACCTTTTTTATCGCCTATCTGCTGGCAATCGTACCGTTTCCCGAATGGGCCATGAACTTTCGCCCTGAGTGGGTTCCCCTGGTATTGATTTACTGGGTGATGGCCTTACCTTACCGGGTCGGAATCGGCAGCGCCTGGATGGCAGGGCTGGTGCTGGATATTCTTGAGGGCTCGATTCTTGGTCTTAACGCTCTGGCTCTGGTGGTGCTGGCCTATATCACACTGAGCCTGCACCAGCGCCTGCGCATGTTTTCCCTGTTTCAGCAAAGCGGGCTGATAGTCGCCCTGGTCGGGCTGAATCTGATGATCTGTCACTGGCTGCAACTGGCAACGGACCAGACCGTCTCAAGCAACCTGATTTTCCTGATGTCGGCGGCGACCAGCGCCCTGGTCTGGCCCTTTCTTTTTCAGATCCTGCGTCATCTACGCCGTGGATTTAGCGTAAGATAGGCACTGCATCCAAGTGCAGGCATCGAAACAATCATGAGTCAAAATAAACGATCCGGGTCAAACGGGGCCAGCATACTGCTGGCTTCCGCGTCCCCACGACGACAGGCGCTGTTGCAGCAGATAGGGGTACCGTTTCAGGTTGTCAGCCACCAGGTGGAAGAAATCCTGCAGGATAATGAAGCGCCTGAAGCCTACGTAAGGCGCCTGGCCCTGGAAAAGGCCCAGAGTGGGCTGGATCATCAGCCCGCCGAAAGCCGGCCGGTGGTGCTGGGCTCCGACACAGCAGTGGTCTGCGAGAACCGGGTGCTGGGCAAGCCGTCCGACCGTGACGACGCGCTGCGCATGCTCAGGCTGCTTTCCGGCCGCAAGCACCTGGTGCACTCGGCCGTGGCGCTGGTTTCCAGGGACAGTCGCAAAGTCGTCCTGTCCACGACGGAGGTTGAGTTCCGGTCTCTCGAGAGTGATGAGATGGAGGCCTACTGGGACAGCGGTGAACCCCGGGATAAAGCCGGTGGCTACGCGATTCAGGGGCTGGGAGCAGTTTTCGTGCGCAGTCTGTCAGGCAGTTACAGCGGCGTGATGGGATTGCCGCTGTTTGAAACCGCGCAGCTGTTGAACAGCTTTGCCATTCCGTGCTGGCAGCCGCCGCGCCAGGGGTGGGGCGGGCAGCAATGAGCGAAGAGATCCTGATAAATGTGACACCCATGGAAACCCGGGTGGCGCTGATCGACAACGGTCTGTTACAGGAGATTTTTATTGAGCGCCCCAGCAACCGGGGCCGGGTCGGCGATATTTTCCTGGGCAAGGTGGTCCGGGTTATGCCGGGCATGGAGGCGGCGTTCGTGGATATTGGCCTGGAGCGTGCCGCTTTTATCCATACCACCGACATCATCCCTATTGGGCCCGACGGATTCGAGGTCCGTGAGGACGGGTCCCGAGCGATCCATCAACTGCTGCGTGAGGGTCAGTCGATTGTCGTGCAGGTGGCAAAAGACGCTATCAGCAGCAAGGGTGCCAGGCTGACAACGCATCTGACATTGCCGTCGCGCAACCTGGTTTTCTTGCCCCGCACGCGGCATATCGGAATTTCTCAGCGCCTGGAAGAAGACGGCGAGCGGGAGCGGCTGCTCAGTCTGCTGGACAGCTGCCTCGAACAGGAAGGGTTGAAGGAGCGCGGCGGTTATATCATCCGCACCGCCGCCGAGGGAACCGACGCCGCCGGTCTGCTGTCGGATATCCGCTTTCTGCAGCGTCTGTGGGAAGCCGTGGAGCGTCGTATCCGGCGCGGTGGCGAGGTCACCGCCGTGTATCGGGACGTGCCCCTGTATATGCGGACCATGCGCGATCTGATCACCTCCAATGTTGAGAAAATCCGCGTGGATAATGAAGAGTCCTGTGCCGAGATTACCCGGTTTATCGAGGACTTTATCCCGGACGCCGCCGCGCTGGTGGAACTGTATCGCGGTGACCGCCCGATATTCGATGTCTACGGGGTCGAGGACGAGATCAACAGGGCACTCAGTCGCAAGGTCAAGTTGAAATCAGGCGGAGACCTGGTGATCGATCAGACCGAGGCCATGACCACCATCGACGTCAACACTGGCGGCTACCTGGGAAGCCGTAACCACGCGGAAACGGTACTGAAAACCAACCTCGAGGCGGCCAATGCCATCGCCCGGCAGCTGCGGGTCAGGAACCTGGGTGGCATCATTATCCTGGATTTTATCGATATGCAGGATGAGGAACACCAGCGCCAGGTTCAGCGCATGCTGGCCAAGGCGCTGGAGAAAGATCCGGCGCGCACCACAATTACCGGCATCTCCCAGTTAGGTCTGATAGAGATGACCCGCAAGCGGACCCGGGAAAGCCTGGGACAGATAATCTGCAGTCCCTGTCCGGTTTGCGAGGGGCGTGGCGTGCAAAAATCTCCTGAGACGGTCTGCTACGAGATATTCAGGGAAATCATGCGAGTCGCCAGGGCCTATGAAAACGATGTGTTGCTGGTTATGGCTTCCCAACTGGTGGTGGACAGGCTGCTTGACGAGGATTCCGCTGCCCTGGCCGATCTGGAAGAATTGGTGGGTAAGACGGTCAAGTTTGAAGTGGAACCCATGTATACTCAGGAACAGTTCGACGTAGTGCTGTTTTAGCCGCTCCCGGCTGGTTGGACGGCCGCCCTGGCGACGACAGTTTATTGACCCTCAGGCCCAGCAATCAGACGGAGGTTTCTTAAGTACCCGTTAAGCCGCTGCAGCGTATAAACAGGGCTGTCATTGGATGCGGGCTTCCGTCAACATAATGTCATTATCTCCCCTGAAATCTCTGGCTCGGAAACTGGTGATGCTCCTGTCGATCATCCTGATCCTGTTTGCAGCCTACCTGAGCATCGGCCGGCACTTTATGCCGGCGCTCACCAGTTACACCAGTGATGTGGAAGCCTGGCTCAGTGAATCACTGGGGGTGCCGGTGTCCATCGAATCCCTGTCGGGGTACTTTGCAGGATTTAATCCCGCCATCGAGATTCAGGGTCTTCGATTCGATGCCCTGGGCAGCGCCGAGGGCGCCGCTGGACAGCAGCCCGGCCTGCAGTTCGAACGGGCAACCCTGAGCCTGGACATGGCAAAAACCCTGTTGCAGCGCAGGGTGGTGCTGGGCAATTTTATCGTACAGGGGCTGGATCTCAGTGTGCGCCGGATTGAGACCGGGGGCTGGATGCTGTCCGGCATCAGCCTTCAGGGCAGTGGGCCGCTGGATCTCCAGGCCGTGTATGACACAGTTCAGCGGGTGGACCGGCTGGAGCTTGCCGACCTGTCTATTTCTGTGCAGTTGAACAATGACAGAAGTACGCGCTTTGAAGGGGTCCGGGCGGTGATTCAGAATGGCGCCGGCAGTCACTTCATTCACGTCGATGGCTATATGGCTGGCAGCACTGACGAAATACAGCTGTCGCTGGAACTGGAGGGGGATTCCCTGTCTGAAATCAGCGGAGTCGTCCATGCTTCGCTGCCGCGGAATAATTATTCCAGCCTGTCCGCGGGTGAAAGCGTTGCCGGGGTGACGCTGGGCGAGATCGTGGGCAGCGGACAGGCCTGGCTGGCCGTGGAGCGCGGGGAGGTTCAATCTGTTCTGTTGCAGCCTGAACTGGAGCGGCTCGAGGTCTCTCTGGCTGAGGGGGTGCCGCCTCTGGTGTTGGAAGCGCTTGCGGGGAGGGCCGATCTGACCCTCGACGAGCCCGGGGCAGGCTGGCAGGTGGCCGCCAACGACCTGGCCTTTGTCTGGGGGGAGGCGCGGTGGAGTCCGGCGGACAGCCTGGTGGTTTATCGTCCGGGCAATGCCGTGCGGGTCTATGCCGAAACACTGAATACAGGCATTCTGAGGGATCTGGTGCTGGCCTCGGGTCGTTCGCCGGAGGCGCTGACTGAGCGTCTGGAGGGGCACTTTCCACGCGGTACGATACGCAATCTGGCGCTGAATTACTCACTGCAGGAAACCACCGCCGGCGACCTTTTTCTGACCGCCAACCTCGACAACGTGGCGGTGGATTCATACCGGGGTGCCCCGGCCATTTCCGGTATCAACGGTTACCTGGAAGCCGATTGGGATTTAGACCGGCAACTATTGAACGGCCTAGGTGAGGTGTCTTCGGAGAATTTCAGCATTCTGCTGCCGGGGATTTTTTCCGATACCTGGCAGTACGACTATGTCAACGGCAAACTCCGCTTTCAGGCTGAAACCCAGGGCGATTTTCAGCTGCGACTGTCCAGCAGCATGATCGTGGCAGAATCCGAGATAGTCGATGGAAGAGCGCAGTTTTCCAGTCGTTTTCGTCGCGCCGCAAATGGAGAGTTGTCTTCCGACCTGAGCCTGCTGGTAGGAGCGACCAGGGCCGACGGCAGCAAGAAATCCGCCTATCTGCCCAGTGCGCCGACGATCAATCCCGGCCTGTATCGCACCATGGAGTGGCTGGACGGTGCGCTGCTGGATGGTGCGGTTTTCAACAGTGGAGTTATTTATCGGGGTCCGATCCATCAGGGTGCATCCGGTGAGGAGCGGGCCTTCCAGGCCTTTTTCAATTTCAATCAGGCCCATGCAAGCTATATCGATGCCTGGCCGGAGCTCAGTGATGTCGCCGGCTCAGTCATTGTGGACAACCGCAATGCCGAAATTTATGTGCAATCGGGGCAGACCCTGGGGCTGACGATCGGGCCAACCACAGCGTCGGTGCAGGAGCAGGCTGGCAATCAGCTGTGGCTGACCATAGAGGGCTCGGCCAACGGCAGCAGTCAGGCAGGTCTGGACTTTCTTAACGCCGCGCCGCTGGAAGCGACGCTTGGCGGGGCCCTGGCCAACTGGCAGGCCAGGGGGGATTTAGAGGCTCAGGTGAATCTGCGTATTCCGCTCAACCTGGCAGGCGTGGAGCCGCGAGTGCTGATCACGGCGGATGTGCAGGATAATCGGCTGGTATTGCCGGATTACCAGCTGCAATTTGACGACGTTGCCGGTGTTGTGAACTTCGATTCTCTGGCAGGTCTGCAGGACAGTGCATTGAGCGCCCGCCTGTTCGACGGCGAGGCCCGTTTCAGGCTTGCTTCACGGCGCAATAATGATGAAGCCGCCTTTGAGACCTATGTGGAAGTGGAGGGCGAGGGGGAAAGCGCAGCCCTGGCTGCATGGCCTGGTCAGAGCAGGTTTGTGAAGGCAATTCTCGATCGGGCCGACGGTTCTTTCAATTACCAGGCAGAATTGCAGATCGGTCAGGATGTTACCCGACTGAATCTGCTTTCAGACCTTGAGGGTCTTTCCCTGGATCTGCCACAACCTTTTGCCAAGCCGGTGGAACAGTCTCAACCCCTCAATCTGCAGATTGATTTTGCGCGTCCGGTGACACACATTGAGGGCGTGCTGGGATCGCACCTGTCCCTGCGGGTGGATGTTATCGGGGAGGACCTGGACGGCATCGTGTATCTGGGCACCATGCCTGGCACCGCCGACCCGTGGCAGGCGGAAATCTACGCACCTGGCCTGGAGTTGCGGGGCAATCTGGAAACATTCCAGGTGTCCGAATGGCTGGATATCCTGAACAACACCCGGATCGTCTCTTCGCCCTCCCGGGATCTGACGCCGTGGATATCGCGGGTCAGGCTGGACATCGGCGAACTGGACGTGTTCGGGCAACAGATGGGCTCGGTGAACATCCAGATCGAGGACCTGCTCGGGACCGACTATTGGACCGTGGGTCTGGACAGCGAATCGATTGCGGGTTCGGTGCTCATTCCCTTTGATTCCGGCGAGTACATTGAAGCCTACCTGGCGTACCTGCGGCTGCCCGGGGAGGGTGCCGAACCGGGGGGAGTGAACAGCGATGCTGAAACAGAGCTGCAGCGCGAGGACGTCTTCGCCCGCTTTGATCCCCGGAGTTTCCCGCGGGTAAAGTTTTACACCGGGGAGCTGAGCATCGGTGAGCGAAACTTTGGTTTTGGCCGCTTTACCATGACGCCAGACTCCGGAGGAGCCGAATTCAGCGACCTGCTGGTAAATCTGCGCGGCTTCAAGCTGGGGCAGGCCGGCGATGAGCCGACGTTTCAGTGGGCCTATGACGGCAACAGCCACCACAGCTACCTGGACGGCATTGTCCTGGTTGACGATATCGCGCAAGTGCTGCTGGCCAACGGTTATGCGGCCAGCCTGGAAAGCAGCAGCGGACGTTTTGACGCCCGGCTTGACTGGCCCGGCAGCCCGGCGTTCCTGCGCGCCGAGGATCTCAGTGGCGAGGTGTCATTCAAGGTGGAAGACGGCAGGTTTCTGCAGGGCAGTGGTGGACCGGGGGCCTTGAAACTTATCAGTATCATCAACCTGGATGCCATCATGCGCAGACTGCGCTTCAGTGACGACCTGTTGCGCCGCGGACTTGCCTATGAGGAGATCAACGGTAACCTCAGTCTCGACACAGGGGTGGTTACTATAAATGACCAGCTGGTGATTACCGGGCCCTCCAGTGTTTACCAGATATCCGGCAGGCTGGATCTGGTGCAGCAGACCATTGACGGACAGATGTATATTACGCTGCCATTAAGCAGCAACATTCCCTGGCTCGGGCTGCTGGGTGCGATTTCGGGCACCCTGAATCCCTCCCTGGCCATCGGTGCCTATCTGTTCGAACGCATTTTCGGTGATCAGGTGGACAGCCTGACGACGGCGCAGTATCGCCTGCAGGGCCCCTGGGAGGGTCTGCAGCCGGAGCTTGAGCAGGCATTCAGTACGCCACCCCAGTCCGGAGGCGGCGGGACAGCCGGAGCCGGCCAGGCACCCTCGCAGAACTGACACCGCCAGTGAATCCAACAAGATACTCCAAGGAGCTTTCATGACACACCGTGTAGCCGCCGTGCAAATGGTCAGCACCGGCAATATTCAGCAGAACCTGGACGCCGCCGCGGCACTGATTGAGACTGCTGCCCGGCAGGGCGCCGAACTGGTGTTGCTGCCAGAAAACTTCGCCGTACTGGATGGCGGGCCGCTGCGCCAGTTTGCCGAAGTTCAGGGCGCCACTGAAAGCCTGCTGCAGGCTTTCCTGTCCCGGCAGGCCAGGACTCACGGCATAATCCTGGTGGGTGGCACCATCCCGCTGCTGTCACGCCCACCGCAGGCCGACGGCAGTAGTCTGGCAGACCTTAACGATGGTCGGGTGCGCCCTGCCTCGCTGGTGTATGACGCCTCCGGGCAGGTGATTGCCCGCTACGACAAGATGCATCTTTTTGATGTGAAGGTGGCGGATCGCCAGGCCGAATATTCCGAATCCCGCAGCTTCGAGGCCGGTGATCAGCCAGTGGTCGTGGATACCAGCATCGGCCGGCTCGGTCTTACCATCTGCTATGACCTGCGTTTTCCGGAGTTGTATCGGACCCTGCAGGAGGCGGGGGCCGAGATATTCACGGTACCGTCAGCCTTCACACGGACGACTGGAGAGGCCCATTGGGAAGTCCTGTTGCGGGCCCGGGCAATCGAAAACCAGTGCTTCGTGGTGGCCGCAAATCAGGGTGGTGTGCACAATCAGACCAGAGAAACCTTCGGCCACTCGATGATTGTTGACCCCTGGGGTAAAGTCCTGGACCGGTTGACGGTGGGGGAAGGCGTGGCTATTGCCGACATTAACCTGAAACAGATGAACCGGATACGGCAGGATATGCCGATAACCAGCCATCGTCGCTTATAATCCCTCTTTTTGCCGGGAAGTCTGTGGTCCGCCTGCCGTGATTATCAATAAAAGTCTGATTACCAATTTTCTCGCCCTGTTACTGGTGCTGGCAGGTTTTGCCGCCCGGGAGCCGTTGCGACCTTACCTGCTCAATACCGGATTGTTTGCCCTGTCAGGCGGTCTGACCAACTGGCTTGCGGTTTACATGCTGTTTGAGCGGGTGCCGGGGTTCTATGGTTCGGGTGTCATTCCACTGCGCTTTGAAGAATTCAAGGACGGTATTCGCAACCTGATTATGGAACAATTCTTCAATCGCGGGAATCTGGATCGGTTTTTCAAAGATGCCACCGAGATTTCAGAGCGTCTCGAGGTGGAGCTTAAGGCCAGCGTCGGGCGCCTGGATCTTGACTCAGTGTTTGAATCCCTGGTTGATGCCGTCATGAAATCTTCTTTGGGATCAATGCTGAGCATGATGGGCGGGCGCAATGCGCTGGACAGTCTGCGGGAACCCTTCAAGCAGAAGCTGGCGGACTATTTTCAGGTGCTGTTCACCAAGGCCTCATTCCGTCAGCACCTGCAGGACGCCGTGAAGAACTCGCTGGAAAGTGAGGCTGTGCTGGGCAAGCTGGAGGCAATGATTGACAACAGGCTGGAGGAGATGACTCCGCAACTGGTGAAGCAGATCGTCCAGGACATGATCCGGGAGCACCTTGGGTGGCTGGTCATCTGGGGTGGCGTGGTCGGTGGTCTGATAGGTCTGGGCTTTACAGTGGTCATGCAGGGTTAGCCTGGCGAATCTGCGTGAAAGACCTCGGTTTTTCGTCTCTGCACCGCAGTCGGATTTAATTTGACTGTTCGTTCATTCTTCTTCGGTCCGCAAAGTCACGCAGCCGCTGGCAGCAAGGGTTCGCCTGTGTCACCGCGCAAAAACGATGACGGGTCAAGGCGCACGCAGCAAAGCTGCGCGTGATCAGCCAGTTATCTGCGAGGATCTGGAATTTATTTGGGTTTAACGCCCAGGTCGGGATGTAAAAGCCGGGTTACTGTACTACAATACCGCCTCTTTGAAATCTCGGGGGGCCCTGCCTGGCAGGGCCGTGTAGGTACTCAATATTTTTAACGGAACAGTGATTCCGGAAAGGATCTTAAACAGTTATGGCAAGACCAGTTGAATTTGAATACGAGAAAGTTCTGAACAGCGCGATGGAACAGTTCTGGAAGGAAGGGTACGAGGCCAGCTCGGTACAGAAGTTGCTGGATTGTACCGGCATCAATCGCGGGACGCTCTACAATTCATTCGGTGACAAGGACACCTTTTTCAAGACTTGTGTGCAGCATTACAACAAGGGCATCGATGAGAATATCAATGCCTCTCTGAAAAACAAGGATCTTGCCCCCTGGGATGCCATCAGCAAGTATTTCGAGCTATCTGTCACCGGCGTCAGCAACAAGCACCGGGCACTGGGTTGCCTGCTGGTTAATTCCCTGTGTGAAAGTATCAATTATGACCGGGAGATGAAGAAGCTGGTCCGCAGTTCATTGGCCACTGTTCGTAAGGCATTGCTGGTCAGGCTCAATGAAGCCAAGAAAAAAGGCAAGATCAAGAAGGGTGTGACTGCCGACTTCGCGGCGGATGTGCTGATGAACACCCTGCACGGTGTGCGGGTGAATTCCCGAGACGGTAAAAATGCCAAAGAGTTGGGCGATCTGATTCAATTCAGTATCAACGCTTTGCAATAAAACTGATTGAAGGGCGTCGGGAGTCCCGTTGCGAGCACTTCGGGTAACTCTGGGGGTAGTCTTAATGTTAATTAAAACAATCTGTTACGCCTGTTTTCAGCAATCACCTGGTGTGGATTGAAAACGGCGGCTGTTTAAAGGGCCCTGCGGGGTCCTTTTTGTTGATGGGGGCTTGAAGGCTCTTTTTTCGCCGGTGGAATTGCTGCTATACTCGGGACTGTATGTCGCAAAGCGGGTCGGGTTTGGTTGTAGCGCATTGCCGCCGGTCAATAGTTTTTAAACTTTATAAACGTCTCAAAGTTCAAAGTAGCAGGACACAACAATGAAAAAAATAGCTGGCAAAAGAAAGTCTGACGAAACCAATATCGACCTCACGCCTATGCTCGACGTGGTGTTTATCTTATTGATTTTCTTTGTAGTAACGGCGACTTTCCTGTCAGAATCCGCGATCAGTGCCGCCAGCAGCGAAAGCAACGATAATCCGCCGCCGCCGCCGGAAGATGCGCCTCAGAACATCCTGTTCGAAATCGGCCCGAACGATGAAATCATTCTCAACAAGCAGCCCCGGCCGATTATCCGAACCCAGATACGGTCTAACATCGACCAGTTGAAGGCAGAGAATCCGTCTGCCTCCGTGATCATTCAACCGAACAACAACTCCAGTGTGTCGACACTGGTGCTGATCATGGATGCTGCGCGGCAGGCAGGTATGCCTAATATTTCCATCATCGAGCCGACCGGCCGCCGCTGATCGGTTTACTGCCAGTAGTAATAAAAAACGCACCTTTCGGGTGCGTTTTTGTTTGTGGGACAGGATAAAGCAGCCGGGTATTATTGATGAAGAGCAGATGGGTTCAACAGGTAGCGGATGGCGAGGCCCTGGATCCGGATCTGGGTTTGCGGGTTTATACGTCGCAGCTGTTGGGTCAGGAAGAGGACCTTGTACTCCATGGTGGGGGTAACACCTCGGTTAAGGGCACCCGCAACAACGTGTTCGGCGAGCCTCAGGAGGTACTGTATGTCAAAGGTTCGGGCTGGGATCTGAAGACCATCAAGGCCGCCGGATTTCCCGCTGTAGACCTGAACTATCTGAAGCGACTGGGTGAACTGAAGGAACTGGGTGACTCGGAAATGATGCGGCAGCTGCGGCTGGCGCTGCTGGATCCCAATGGCCCGACGCCCTCCGTGGAGGCCATACTCCATGCCTTGATCCCCCACCGGTTCGTGGACCACAGTCATGCCGATGCTGTTGTGGCTATCAGCAATACGCCGGACGGTGAGTCTCTACTACGTGAAATCTATGGCCAGCGGGTATTGATCCTGCCTTATATCATGCCGGGGTTTATCCTTGCCCGGCAGGTGGCGCAAGCCACGCGAGAACTCGACTGGCAGTCTGTGGAAGGCATCATCTTACTGCACCACGGCATTTTCACCTTTGCCGATGATGCACGGGTCAGCTACGAGAACATGATCCGGCTTGTGTCGGAAGCCGAGCAGTATCTTGAGACTTCCGGTGCTGCGGTGGCTGTCGCCAGCGGGCATTACCAGCCGGTCAGGGAGGATTTCCTCGCCCTCAGTCAACTGCGTCAGCAAGCGTCCGCCATGCTGGGTGCACCCGCGCTGGTCAATTGGGACAATTCCAGCACCGCCGTGGGTTTCGCCAGCCTGGACGAAGTTGCAGACCTGGCCACGCGAGGTCCTCTGACCCCCGATCACACCATCCACGCCAAGGCCTTTGCGGCGATCTTTCCGCACCAGCCCGCTGGCGGGCTGGCCGATTTTGAGGCCCGCTACCAGGCCTATTACGACACCCACGCCCAGCCCCATCACCAGCGGCTGGACTGTATGCCCCGCTACGGCGTGTGGTTGAACAGGGGATTGCTGCACCTGGCGGCAGGTATCAAGCGGCTGCAGGTAGTGCAGGACATTACCCGGCACACGGTACGGGCCATACAGTGGGGTACGGCCCTGGGTGGCTGGCAGGCACTGCCTGCGGGAGAGCTGTTCGAGGTGGAATACTGGGAGCTGGAGCAGGCCAAGTTGAAGAGCAGCAGCAAGGCACCGGAATTTGAAGGCCGGATCGCCGTGGTGACCGGCGCTGCCTCCGGCATTGGTCGGGCCTGCGTGGAGGAGTTTGCTGCTCGCGGCGCGGCAGTTATTGCCCTGGACATCGCCCCCTCACTGGGTGCGCTGTTTGCAGAGCGGCCGGAAGTGCTTGCTGTGCACTGTGACGTCACTGACAGTCGATCCATAGAGTCTGCCGTGCAGAAGGGCGTGCAGGCCTTCGGCGGAATCGACATGCTGGTAAGCAATGCCGGCAGTTTCCCCCCGGGCGCCCCCATCGCGGAACTGGACGATGAAAGCTGGGAGACGACCGTGCAGCTGAATCTGACTTCCCACATGAAGGTGCTGCGCGCCTGTCAGCCATTCCTGGTCAACGGCATCGACCCGGCCGTCGTGGTTATCGCATCAAAAAATGTGCCCGCTCCGGGGCCGGGTGCGGCAGCGTATTCTGCGGCGAAGGCGGGACTTACTCAACTGGCCAGGGTTGCTGCCCTGGAGTTGGGGGGCAACGGCATCCGCGTCAACGTCCTGCATCCCAATGCCGTATTTGATACCGGCCTGTGGACGGATGAAGTGCTGCAGTCGAGGGCGGCCAGTTACGGCCTGAGCGTGGATGAATACCGGCGCAACAATGTACTCAGAACTGAAGTGACTTCTGCCCAGGTGGCGCGACTGGCCGCCATTTTTGCGTCACCGGACACTGCCGCCACGACCGGCGCCCAGATTCCCGTGGACGGCGGCAACGAGCGGGTGATCTGACTTGGCCTTATCGGAGCCAGCCTTGAGCTGCGGGTACGAGGAAAAATCTTCCTGTGATTGTTAACGGCGAGCCTTTTCGGAGCATCTGGTTCGATGCTTCTCTGCAGACGGTAAAGATTATCGATCAGACCCTGCTGCCCCATCACTTTGACATCAAGGCGATCGACTCCCTGGCTGACATGGCCGAAGCCATCAAGGCCATGCGGGTCCGGGGCGCGCCGCTGATAGGGGTGGCCGCCGCCTTTGGTCTGTACCTGGCCCTGCGGGAGCATCCTGACGACCTGGATACGCCAATTACGACCCTGACCGGGACCAGGCCCACCGCGGTCAACCTGGCCTGGGCTATGGCCGGCGCCCGACAGTGGTTGCGCCGGCTGCCGGTTCCGGAGCGTGCGCAGGGGGCACTGAAATTCGCCCTGGAACTGGCCGAGCAGGACGTTGCCACCTGCGAGGCCATCGGCGCGCACGGTTGTAAATTGCTGGAAAAACTGTGGCGGGCCAAGGGTGCTACTTCCGAGCCATTGCAGATCCTCACTCACTGTAATGCCGGCTGGCTGGCCACCGTAGATTGGGGTACGGCGCTGTCGGTGATCTACAAGGCCCAGGCCCATGGCCTGCCACTGCATGTCTGGGTTGATGAAACCCGGCCCCGGAACCAGGGGGCCTTTCTGACCGCCTGGGAATTACAGCATCAGGGGGTCGACAATACTCTGATCGCGGACAATACCGGCGGTCATCTGATGCAGCACGGTATGGTGGACTGCTGCCTGGTGGGCAGTGATCGCACCACCGCGGCGGGCGACGTCTGCAACAAAATTGGAACTTACCTGAAAGCCCTGGCGGCCAAAGACAATAACGTTCCTTTTTTCGTCGCCCTGCCGGTGTCCAGCATCGATTTCGGGATCCAGGACGGTCTGCGGGAAATTCCCATCGAGCAGCGTGATGCCGACGAGGTGCTGAGCATTGCGGGGCTCGATGAAACCGGCACGCGTCGCACAGTGAGTCTTTCCCATCCGCAGGCACAGGCCGGCAATTACAGCTTCGATGTCACCCCGGCGCGGCTGGTGACCGCCCTGATTACGGAAAAAGGTGTCTGTGGGGCAGAACTGGGCGCGATTACCGCCCTGCAGGACAAAAGCCCGGCCTGACTGAGGTGGCTGCCCTGTGTCACTGCGTCCAGTCGGTTGCTGGCCGGTCCCGAAGCTGGACATCCGGGCCCAGCAGGCCGACAGGTAGAGGGCCCGGATTTTTCATTGATCAGGAAGTGGGGATACATGGCACTTCTGGTTCGGAAGGGGGTGGGGATAGCTCCCACTAAGCAATCGAATAGCTGGATACGGAAGAGGGGCTGGTGGTGGGCTGCTCGAACCCGATTGTTCCGGTTGCCGGTCTGAATGGCTGACTCCGGCTGCGAAACAGCGTTTACCAGAGCATCGGCGGGTAAGGTGCGGTCGGCTAGCGGGGCATCATTCTGTAAGACGCAGTCTGCTAGCCCGGGGGCCAGGTCATCGGGCGTCCACCCAGGATATGCAGGTGGAGATGAAAGACAGTCTGGCCCCCGTTGTCACCGGTGTTGATGACAAACCGGTAGCCGTCTTCTTCCAGCCCCTGCTCCCGGGCAATTGATCCGGCTTTGGCGAGCAGCTGACCCAGCAGGCCGACTTCGTCGGGCCCGGCGTCCTTTACGGCAGTAATGTGCTTTTTCGGGATTATCAGAATATGGGTAGGGGCGGCCGGGCTGATATCATGGAAAGCCAGGACATCAGCGTCCTCGTAGACCTTGTTCGCGGGTATATCCCCTGCGATAATTTTGCAGAACAGACAGTCACCTGACATTTTTAAACTCACTGGGTATCGATTGGCCTATTGGCTTGGCAGTATTCTTCTGGCAACCATTGTAGTAGGGAACGGTAGCGATTCCAAACGGGGACTCATGACCAGATTCATTCAGCTTTTAGTAGTGGTTCTGATTGCACCAGTTTTACTGGTTGCCCAGGACTCAACCAGTCAGACCCCGGTTTACGGCTATGAGGTAATCAATCGCTTCCCCCATGACCCTACCGCTTATACCCAGGGCCTGCGGTTCTTTGACGGCATGATGTACGAGGGCACCGGCCGTCGCGGTCAGTCCTTGCTGAAAAGATATACTCTCGAAAGCGGGCAGATCGAGCAAATCAAAAGGCTGGGCGACCGGTATTTCGGAGAAGGCATAGAAATTGTCGGAGATCGGATCTATCAGCTTACCTGGCAGGCTCATATGGTCTTTGTTTATGATCGGGAATCCTTCGAACAATTGGATACCTTCTACAATCCTACCGAGGGCTGGGGCCTTACGTTTGATGGTTCGGAGCTGATTCTCAGTGACGGCAGCGCGAATCTGTATTTCATCGATCCAACCAATTTTGTCACCACCAGGAAGGTTGAGGTCACGCTGGAGGGTAATCCGGTGCCTTCACTCAATGAGCTGGAGTTCATAGACGGTGAGGTCTGGGCCAATATCTGGCAGACTGATTTTATAGTGAGAGTTGACCCTTCCTCCGGTAGGGTCAATTCGCTGGTGAATCTGACCGGGCTTTCCGAGCTGACAGTGCAGGGTGATCCTGAAGCCGTATTGAACGGCATCGCCTACGATGCAGAACAGGACAGACTGTTCGTTACAGGCAAGTTGTGGTCTGATCTCTTTGAGATCCGGTTGATTGCCCCTTAGCAGGCAGCATGAATTACCCTGGGGGTAAGCGAAATGTGGTTACAGAAACAGATACGGCTGAGTGCCAAGCCCCGGGGTTTTCACCTGATAACCCGTGAAATACTCCGACAGCTGCCGGAACTGGGGCAGGTCCATATTGGCCTGGCGCATTTCTTCCTGCAGCACACCTCTGCCTCCCTGAGTATCAATGAGAATGCGGACAGCAGTGTACGTCGGGATATGGAATCCCACTTCAACGTGCTGGCTCCCGAGAATGCTCCTTATTACGAACACATGCACGAAGGGGCAGACGACATGCCTGCTCATATAAAATGCACCCTGATCGGTTGTGAGGTGACTGTGCCGATACATCACGGTGAGTTGATGCTGGGCACCTGGCAGGGAATCTATCTGGGCGAGCATCGGGACAACGGTGGACGTCGTCGGCTGCGGGTTACCTTGACGGGAGAGTCTGCGGGCGGCCCGGGCTGATCATGCCGGCGTCGGTGCTGGTGCGGCGAGTCGTCTGGGGGCTGCTTATCGTCCTGCTGCTGATCGGGCTGGCTGCCTGCGAAACCATCGGTTACTACGGCCAGGCAGCCCGCGGACAGCTCAATATCCTATGGAGTCGGGAGCGGATTACCGACCTGCTGGCGGACGACTCCCTGCCGGCGGGCTTGCGGCAGAAGCTGCAAACAGTGCTGGAACTCCGCGCCTTCGCGACCCGGCAGCTGCAGCTGCCGGCCGCCGATTCCTACCTCAGTTACGTGGAGTTGGAGCGCCAGCATGTAGTCTGGAATGTCTTTGCGGCACCGGAATTCTCTGTTGACCCCCTCAGCTGGTGCTACCCTGTCGCCGGCTGCGTCAGCTATCGCGGCTACTTCGACGAGGCGGATGCCCGCCGTTTTGCCAGCCGCCTCGAACAGCAGGGGTATGACGTCTACACCGGCGGGGTGGACGCCTACTCCACGTTGGGGTGGTTTGATGATCCCCTGTTAAGTACCGTCATTCAGCGCCAGGACTACCAGCTGGCGGCGCTGCTGTTTCATGAGCTGGCCCATCAGCTTCTCTATATTCCCGGTGACACCACCTTCAACGAAAGCTTCGCCACCCTGGTGGAGCAGGAGGGGCTGCGCCGCTGGCTGAACAGCCAGGGCGACAGCGAATCCCTGGCCCGGGCCCGCCAGGAAACAGAACGTCGCCAGCAATTCGTCGAACTGGTGATCGATTACCGCGACCGCTTTGCCGCGCTGTATGAGCTGGAGCTTGATGACGCCGACAAGCGCCTGCGCAAGGTAGACCTGCAGCGGCAAATGCGCGCTGCCTATCAGCAGCTCAAGCAGAGCTGGGGCGGGTCAGGGGCCTATGACCGGTGGTTTTCCGAATCCCTGAACAATGCGCAGCTCTCCACGGTGTCATCCTACAACGAGCTGGTTCCGGCCCTGGAGAAGCTTCTCCAGGAGGAAGAGGGCGATCTGCAGTCGTTCTACGCCAGGGTCGAGGCGCTTGCGGGGCTGGATCCGGAAGCAAGGAACCAGTTACTGAATTCAGTCGGTACCGCCAGTCGCTGAGGCAGACGATTGGTGCGAGCAGGCCCATGGACAGGGCAGGAGCCTGCTGATCGCGGCTGCGAGGCGTCGCGCGCTGGGAATGACCACACTCTCTAGCCGAACGTGACAACGGCGCAGAGGCGCTCGGCAGACCTCCCGCAGAGCAGTCAAGGCAGTTAATCAGAGCTTTCCTAATCTGTTCCTTGCGTGGTGGTGATACGTTTTTTGACCGTATGATCTATAGCGCGCAGGGTAGGGCTGAAATAGGCGAAGAGCGCCGACAATACCACCAGCAGCACGCAGGCTCCGGTAATGGCATTAGCGGCACCTGCCCGGTCAGCGGCAATGGCCATGGGGAATACGCCGATCGGCGTGAGCCCGAACGACATCATCATCAGGCTGCTCATTCTGCCCCGCATCTCGTCGTCGGTCAGTATCTGAATCGCTGCATTGTTGACTGTTTGCGCGGCACTGGCAAAGGCGTTGGCGAACAGCAGCGGTAACAGGGCGACATAGAAATTCGGGGTCTGAGAGAAAACCCCCAGGAATAGGCCGAAGGCCAGCGTTGACCCCACCATGAGTCGCAGCCGTTCCTGGGAATCGCCCCGTTTTACTATCCAGATGGATCCCAGAACACCGCCGATACCCCCTATGGCCATCAGGGTACCCACGCCGCTTTCGCCCATCTGCCAGGCCTGTTCCGCCAGCATGACGAGAATGTTCTGGAACGGCATGGCCACGAACATGGGCAGCAGGCCAAATAACAGGCAGATCATCATGGGGCGGTTGGCGCGCAGATAAGAGAACCCACCCGCGACGTCTGCCAGCAAGTGTTGCCGGGGTTTGTCCGAAGTCGATGATCGGCTGGTATTGACGCCGAACATGCACAGAATACCCAGCCCATACAATACCGATGACACCATGTAGGCCGCCACCGCGGAAAACTGGGCAATGACCAGCCCCATGATTGCCGGCCCGGCAACCCGGCTCAGGTTCATCACCGCGCCGGAGAACGCCATGGCACTCTGCATGCGCCGCGGGCCGACAACGGTGGCGGTTATGGCCATCCGGGCCGGCATAATAAAGGGAAAGGCGCAGCCGGACACGAAGGCGGTGCAGAGCATGTGCCAGAACTCCAGCCGGTCCAGCAGCAGAAGAGTCAGGATAAACAGTTCGTTGGCGAGGATCAGCACCTGGCCGAAAATGACCAGTTGCCGGCGCTCCACCCGGTCGGTGATGGCACCGCCAAGCACAGAGGCGAACAGCAGGGGAACGGCCACTACCAGGTTGATATAGGCCAGCGAAGTGGCCTGTCCGGTCAGATTCCAGGCCAGGATGGTACGGGTCAGCATCTGGCCTTGCATGGCAAAGAAAAACGCCACATTACCAAGAAATAGCCAGCGGAACTGGTTTTCCGAGAAAACTGCGAAGGCGCTCTCCCGGGCGGTTGGACGCTCAGTGGTCGGCGTGGAAATAGTCTGGTCCTCCTGGAAGCGGCGGCAGTATAGCGCAGCTGGCCTGGGTTCGACACAAAGAAAGGCGCCTGGCCGGGATTCCCGGCACATTGATTTGATTACTATCAAGCAAGTGGGAGGTTGAAGTTGACTGCATCCATTACACAGACTTAGGATGACAGCACACTCAGCGCTGCCCCGGTAACGCTGGAATCATTACCTGCCAAGGAGTTGACACCTATGAGCCATAGGAAAGATTACGAAAAATCGCTCAAAGCCAAGTTGGAACAGCTGGAACAGGACATTGACGCGCTCAAGGACAAGGTAAAAGATGTGGAGGCAGATCTTGAGCATGAGGAAAAAGTTGAGAAGCTCCATGATCTGAAGGAAGAGGCAAAGGAGAAACTCCACGAGTTGATGGAAGCCAGTGATGACGCCTGGGAAGATCTGCAGGAAGGCGTGGAGCATTACTGGTCCGCGCTGGGGAATGAAGTGAAGGCCTTTGAGAACTTCTTCAAGAAATAGTCTGCAGTGGGCCGGGTGCTGCAGCGGGTCCGGCCCGATCGAATTCAACGTAACTGGATACCTTAACAGACCACGTTCAGCCGGCACGGTTGATGAGGTTTTCAATCTGGCGGCGCTCATCAATAAATTTTGCCCACCAATAGCCCGGGCTGGCGTGGTTTGGAGTATTTATCTGTTTGAAAAATAAAGGGTATAAATAAAAGATAAAAAAAGAAAGGTCCAAGCGCCTGACAAGCCCCAGCGCTTCGGCTATGCACTACCCATTCGATTCGCCGCCGGGTCTTATCAGCACGACCCAGTCTTCGCCATTGGTTTGAAGCAATGTCAAACCGGTTGCAGTGCACCCCCTTTGGCGCGCCTGCACTAATGCTGCGAATAATCCTACAGGCTGGACAGTCCGAAGTCATAGGGGTAAATTCGGGGGCTATCCCAGTCAATATCAATAACAGGGAGATGGCTATGCGTTTCCTTACCTTACTCGTTCTGCTTGGTTTCACCAGTTCAGTGCAGGCCCAGGGCTTTCTCGATTCCATCCGTCGGCGTGTGACCGACACCGTCGACAATGCGGTGGACGAGGTCCGTTCCATCACCAATCAGGAAATTAATGACGTCAACCAGGATGTCAGTCAGTCCACGGACGGCATCGTTGAAAACGTGGTTCCGCAGGTGCCGACCACGGTGGGGATTCCCGCTTCGTCGTCATCGGTGCCAACTGCTGTAGTCAGTGAGACCACCGGACTTAGCCAGGGCACCCTGCCGGATCCGCTGGTCTGGGGCACCCCTTCGGGCAATGATCTGCGGGCTATCGATCAGGAAATCCAGGGACTCCGCCTGGGTATGCCGGCTATGTTTGTGGATGAGATTCTCAGGGAGCGCGGTTATGAAAGTTTCCAGCTGCAGCAATACCATAAGCGTCAGACGGACGACGCCGGACGCCTCATCCGCACACAGCGAATAAGCTATTACACGGTTCAGCCCACTCAGGAGTTTATCGATGAACTGGAAAGCGGTGAGCTGAAAGACATGATTCTTGAGGCGCAGCGGGTAATTAATGCGAATCAGCAGGCGGCTCAAGATGCCGCAGCAACCGCGCGTGATGCCCGGACCCGGGAATCAGGACGAGGCTCAAGCGACACTAACGTCCCCAGGAACCTTGAGCTGGTCTACGTCATACTGTACGAGCAGCTTTATGATCAGAATAATACCCAGTTTGATCTGGATGCCGCGATTGCACAGGTTCGTGGGGTTTTCGGCCCTTCCACTTTTCCTTTTGATCCCAATCTGCCCAGGCAGGGCATGGCTTTCAACAAATCGCCGGATCGTACCTTGATTTACCACGATGCCTCGTTGCTTTCGGAAGACTACAAGACTGACCTGGTCAAGTCGGTACCGGGAGTGAAGCTGGGCCATATGTCGGCGGTCTACAACGCGCTTCTGGCGCCGTGCGGCGGACCGGAAAGCCTTGGGGTTGCTGGCGGCGGCGGTTGCCCGAATGGCTACCTTGATGCCTTCCCTGATTTTGACAAGCAGATGGAGCTCAACCGGGCCGTGCTGAGCCCCTACATGCGCATACAGGGCGCACGCTCTACCGCTGGTATCGAAACGCGCCTGGAGTGGAGTTATCTGCAGTCTGAGCGCGGGATGCGGGAAAGTCATGCACAGGAAGTGGCGCGGGAAAATGCGCCCCCCGCACAGCTGGATTTTTAACGCAGCAGCGATTCCAAAATTAATCAGAGGTTCCTTAAACTGGCTTAAGTCAGGCATCGATAAAGCAGGTTGCCCGGGCTTTCCAGAGGGTCCTCATGAGGGAACCCGTTAATTTAGCCGCTAAGCATCATCCAGTCTCAGGCTCTGCGGCACTGCACTGCTGTTCCAGTGCAGTATGCCGCCGTAGATGTTGGCAACCTTTTCGTGTCCTGCGTCCTTGAGAATGTTAATTGCCAGCGCTGAACGTTTGCCTGATCGGCACAGTGTGACTACGGGTTTATCGGTGGGGACTTCGTTAACCCGCTCTCTCAGCTCGGACAGCGGGATAAAAATGGCGTTGTCCAGTGCCTTCATGGCCTCGTCCAGTTCTTCAGGCTCCCGGACGTCGAGGATGGTCACTGATGGCTGGTTATGCATAACCCAAACCGGTTCTACCTCCGGAACACCCGCATAACTGATGCGTAGATCCGCCCAGTCCGGTTCCGGCGGCAGTTCGCCGGACTCGGGCTTGCCGGAGCGCAGGTTGTTGGGCACGGCCTCGTCAATTTTCTTGGGGTGGGGCAGCTGCATGGCGTTCATGTACTGGACGAAGTCGTTCTCGTTGGCTTCACCGCCTGCCCGTGGATTAAATGCTTTTTCCTCGCCGATGGTGGACTGGGTCCGGCCGTTGTAATCGTGCGCCGGGAACACGGCGCAGTCATCGGGCAGGGTGAACAACGTTTCTGTGATTGAATGATAGAGTCTCGCTGCGTTCCCCTGCTGAAAATCACTGCGCCCGCAACCGCGGATCAACAGGGTGTCTCCGGTGAAAACCTTGCTCTTGTCGGACAACACGAAGCTCATGCAGCCGTTGGTATGCCCCGGCGTCGCGCGGGCTACCAGCGTTACGCCCTCGACGCCAAACGATTCCCCATCCTGCAGGGCGATGTCCATGTTCTCTGCCCCGGCGGCGGCTGAAATGGCAATCCTGCAGCCGGTCTTCTGTTTCAGCAACCAGGCAGCGGTAATGTGATCGGCGTGGGCATGGGTATCAACCACCAGCCTGAGGGTCAGCCCCAGCTCCCGCAGCATCGCCAAGTCGCGTTGAAACTGCTCGAACACGGGATCAATGAGCAGGGCTTCGCGGCTGGCTTCGTCGGCCAGCAGGTAAGTGTAGGTTGAGGAGGTGGCGTCATAAAGTTGTCGAAATATCATAATGTGTCACCTGCTAAGGGAAGAATACGAGTGGCCGGATCAATAGCAATAATTCGCCGGACAAATTCCAACAATCAAGGGGGCTATTCGTCGATGGAAGAATAGCCCCCTGTGACCTGGTATGCCGTTTACCTTAATAGCCACATCAGTCAGCCGCCTTGAGGGAGTAGACCCGGGGATCGAAGGCAGCGTGCCGGGATAGAATATTGACAGCCAGTTCCTCTCGCTCTTCATCCTGGGTCCGGACGAAAAGCAGCAGGTGCCCTTCGTCGACCTGCTCTTCCAGGTATTCGGCGTCGCTTTCATGAATAATCACCGCCAGCAAGGCGCCTACGCCGCTGAAAACGGCAGTGGTGGCCGCCGCCGCTGCGATTGCGCCACCCAGAATGCCTGCAGACGCAACAACCGCCCCGCCGGCTACCGCGGCTCCGGTGAGGTAAAGGGTGCCCAGCAAGGCATGCACAGTATCCCCCACAGATTCTTTGGCCACAAATGCCGTGTCAGGCGCGCCTGAGGAATCCGCATCCTCGTTGATCTCCTCGTAGAGGTGGCCAAGTTTCTCACGCACCGTGAACTTCCCGGCCAGGAGACCAATCTCGTCGTGCTGAAAGCCCGACTCCTGCAGGTCTTTAATGGTTTCTTCCAGTTTATGGGAGTCAAAAAAGATTCCTACAGCTTCGCGGATTGGTTTGGCAGTTTGCTGGTCTGTCATGGGGCTGATCCTCTCAATGTCCAAGTTTTCACTTCCAGTATAAGAGCCGTGCCAGACTGGATTATGATATGAAACAAAAAATTGCAATTGAGCAATCACGGGAGTGTCAACTTACTGACCTCGCCGTCGGGCAAGTCCGCTATTTCAGACGGCATGGGGCAGCGGGAATCGGGCATTCGACGTTAGCATGTGAGGCGGGGGGTGATCTGGAATCTTGCGGATCGCCAGGCCTGGTTGATTTGTGCGGTTCAGTCACTCGCCTGTCATCTGGTGGTGAGAGTATTGTATGCTGGCATAAGGAGGTATTGGCATCATGATCAGGCAGGTGCTTTTAAGTATTGCAGCGGTCGCCGTATTTCAGTCCGGTTCCCAGGCTTTCGCCCAGTGCGAGTCAGTGCGGGTATCCGAGACCGCCCGTGGCAGCGTCTTTGTCGACGACAATGGAAACGGCCGACGTGACCCTGGCGAGCCCGGGGTTTCAGAAGTGGCGGTCAGCAACGGCTGCCAGGTGGTGCTGACTGACAGTGAGGGGGAATATCAGATAGACCTGGCTCCTTTGCAGCTGCTGTTTATCTCCAAGCCGGCAAATTTTCTGGTGCCGGTCGACGATGACAATGTTCCGCGCTTCTATTACCGCTATTACCCTGAGGGGACCCCTGCTGCGATCGAAGGCACGGCGGTGGAATGGCTGTTCCCGGTTGCAGATGCGACCGGCCCACTGCCTGAGCGGATCGACTTTCCTCTGTTACCGCTGCCGGAGCCATCAGATACTTTTACGGCCCATGGATTTGCCGATCCCCAGGCCCGGTTTGAATTGAGCCAGGACATGCTGCGGGAAGACCTGATCAACCCACTGGTTGATAACCCTTACGGGGTGGACTTTGGTTTGACCATGGGCGATGTAGGTTACGACAACCTGGCCGTCTATCCACGCCACCGCACGATGATGGGGCTGATGGGGATACCCCAGTGGTACCTGCCCGGCAATCACGATATCAATTTCGAAGCGCCGGACGCCCGCTACGCCAATGAAACCTACAAGTTGTATTTTGGACCGACCTACTACTCATTCAATCATGGCAACGTCCATTTCGTTATCCTCAATAATGTGGAATACGCCGGCGCCGGGAAGGAATTCATCGAAGAAGGTCGCTACCGGGGTTTTGTGCCTGCCCATCAGTTGCGCTGGCTGGAGCAGGATCTTTCCCACGTACCCCATGATACGCTGCTCGTCATTGCTACCCACATACCACTCGTTGCTATTGCCGATGATGGACGCTCGGAACCGGCCCGCGGTCCGGGCACGGAAAATTTTAATGAGCTGCTGCAAATACTGGCGCCATTCGAGCATCTGTATGGTCTTGCCGGTCATGACACCAGCAACAGCTGGAAGGTTGAGGTCAATCATCGCCATGGCTGGGGAGGGTTGCCATGGATTGCCCACACCCTGGCTGAAGTGCGAGGTAATGGCTGGACACAGGGGCCTGCCGACCTGCGCGGCGTGCGGGATGCCATGATGGAGGACGGCAACCCCAATGGTTTCTACGTGCTGCGTTTCGACGACGTGGAGCTGGTTCCTGAATTCATCCCGTTCCCGTTCGGACCGGATGCCGGGCGCCGATTACGCATTACCCTCGACCCCCTGCTGGAGGAGCCCGCTGACGGTGGCATCCATCGCGGGCGCTTGCAACCGGGCACCCGGCTGGTGGTCAACCTGTTTGACGGGGGAGCGCGGGACCGGGTCGCAATGTCATTGGACGGAGGCCCGGAGCAGGCCATGATTTATACAGTCAGAATCGACCCGTTCGTGACAAGAGCTCATGAGCGCTACGCGGATACCGATGATGCCTACGGGCGCGCAACCCGATCTTCGCATGTCTGGGAACTGCCTCTGCCAGGCGGGTTGGAACCCGGCTTACACCATATAAAAGTAACCAGCGAAGATGAGTTCGGACAGCGCCGGCGCGGTGATTTTACCTTCGAGATTCTCTCTGATTAGTAAAGTGTGCGCCGGGCTGCGGGATATTCGTCAAGACTGCTGTTCCGGCAGGCCGAACACAGTCTATTGGCTCTCCAGCCTGGCAATGAATGCCAAAGTTTCTCTGATCACATCTTCGGTAATGCGCATGTGGCCACTGTCGGTATAGTGAATAAAATCATGCTGAACACCTGCGGCATTGAGCGCGGTGACAAAGTCGATTGCCTGCTGAATCGGCACAGAACGATCATCATCTGAATGAATGACCAGCAGGGGCCTGGTGCCGGGGCCAATGGAATGAATTGGCGAGGCAAGCCGTCGGGCCTCCAGCGGATCACCCTCGATCGGTGTCCACAGATTCCCCCAGGACAGAGTATTCAACTCATAGGGTCCTGCGACACTGATGGCAGCACGGATGTCGCTGCGCGCCTCTTCCCAACCACCAACCCGCTCATAGGGGCCTTCGCCCAGCGTCGCCGCCAGCGCCACCAGGTGGCCACCCGATGAATCGCCGATGAGATAAATGCTGTCAGTGTCTATACCATACTCGTCGGCATGGGCATGTACCCAGCGGATCGCTGTCTGCAAGTCCTGGTAGGCGGCGGGCGCGGGCGTTGCCCCGACAAGCCGGTAGTCAATGGTCATGGAAAAATAACCCATGCCTGCCCATTGGGCGATGTCCAATGCGTTGGCGTAGTCGCGCTCGCCGGCGCGCCACCGCCCGCCATGAACATAAATAATTGCCGGCAGATCGGCCCCGTTGACCGGGTAGGCGATGTCTGCAAGCACGGCCGAACCGTTGGTGCGGCTATAAATGACATCGTTCTCGATTGAGATCGGCGTTTGTGCATGTGTACCGATTGGTGCTAAAACCATCAGCAGTGTGAAGGTGATGATCAGTCTGTGCATGTGCTGCTCCTTATCAAATAGCAATGTTTTAGGGGCCGGCCGCTGCTTTTGCATGGTTAAAACCGAACTCGGACTTGAGAGTTTCTCATCTGCCCACGGCCAACAGCAGGCTCATTTCAAAAAAGCTACAGCAACGTTCTTCCGCGCTGGTACTGCTCAGTTACAGTCGGCTGGACCTGGCCCCTATTCAATGAGCAGCCTGAACCTGGAGAGGAAATTAGACTGCTCAATGCGTGCTGACTTTATTGTCAAACTCGTTTCGTCGATCAAATACCGGTGCGATTTCAAGTAACGATGGCAAATCTTTAGTTCTAACAAGTTCTTCTGTCAATGCTTTGGATTGTGTATTACCCCGAACCTGAATAGCTGAATAGACGAGCGTTGCTATAGTCGCGAGTGCGCCAATCAGCTCTCCAATGCTTCCCCAATCTTGAATTGCCATATTCTTATTGAGATCCACTACGTTACGTAAAAGTAACTACCTGGGTAAAGCGCCCCCTTTCGACTTGTAACCATGTTAAAAATTCCGCCTGACGTAAACAGTAGTTGCGCGTTCGCTTTGCCAGAGATGTGAGTTGGCCGGCTTCCAACCTTCCTGGCGGCGGCTTTCGCCCGATTCTTTTGAAAAACCCAGCCAGTATACCGACGTAATTAATCAAGGGCTCAATAATTGTATTCGCCAATAGCCGACTTTGAAACTTTTTGTAGCCAGTGGGCGGCACGCGGCTTTCCTTCCCCTTTCCTGCCCGGGGTTATTCTCCAAAAACCTGGTTGCTCTAGTTACATCAAATAAGGCAAGGTTAGGTCTCATCGGATTCGAGAGTTTGAGCGTCACGGCGAATGTCGAACATAAATTTTAATGAAGCAGCGATACCCGCTATTTCAGCCAGTCCGATACTCGGTGCAAGCCAGTACTCAATAGAATCTGCAGGACGTTCTCCAACTGCACTTGCTTCTGCAAAAAAGCTGAATGTACCGAAAACCAGACTAATTGCGAAAACGACAAACAATGAGGTGACAATCCATACTTGCGATTTAGATAGTTCCGCACCCACCATATAGGCGCCTATCAGGTATCCGCTGACTACCGTAAAGTAGAGCGCCATCGCTGTCATACCATAACCTATAAGGCTGAATGTCAGCTCAGCACGTTCATATTCTGTCACGCTATTCTCCTAAGAACTATTGCAGATTGGGTTTGTGGTTCGTTGGGATTGGTTTATCTACTCATTGTTCTATTAGGGAGCCTCTGATTAATTAGGGAATCGCTCCGGCTTTCAGGTGAGGTCACTGACGAGGCGCCTTGCCGCCGGCATGCGTCGGCCTGTCAAGGCGTGGCAACGAAGGCAGTGAGTTCGCCTGAAAGCCACTTCGGGCGGTGCCTGTCGGGCGCCACTGCGGCGTTGTCGCGCTTGGCACGGGCTGGGCGCCATTCCCTGCGCACTACGCCTTGAAGTGACGCCCGACAGACTCCCGCAGAGCGATTCCCTAATTAATCAGAGGTTCCTTAATATTTGTGCCGACTCGCTACAACCCTAGGTTACTTCCGGAGCCAGCCAAATGCAGCCATCTAGTTTCTTTCTGATTGTTCAGTTGGGCATAGTTAAGAACGCATTAATGGTGGCATTGATGAATCTGTTTGCTACAAGATCTGCGCCAGCCGCACCCGGATGCCCCCATACAGTCTCAATAGGCTGCAGTGAAACGTCACGAATGAAACGACTTTCATTTCTCGAATCGTTAACTCTAAAATAAAGATCAGATGAAGCAGGCATTAAAAGCACTCGCGCTCTGATCGAGCGGAGTGTGTTTTCCAGATTACCGTCCTGACCAGGAGTATCTGCTACATTATGATTCTGCCAGGTAATGGCCTGGGAAAGTAGATCATTGGCGTCATTACCCAGGAAACTTTCTTCTCTTCGCTTTATCGCCTCATCCAAAGTCAGGCCTTGGCTAAGATAAGTTTCTCTACGCCACCATTCTGGGGAGTAAATCCATGCGGCCCAATGTGCACCAAGGGCTCGAATTCCTTTCTCAGGAGGCTGAGTGTATTCACCATTCCGCCAAGCTGCATCTGCCATAATTGCTGCCTTGGCACCCTCTAGCCGCACTATGCCAAATGGATATTCCCTGGCGTTACCACTCAGCACGACTATCCCATCCATGTACTCAGGATAACTCACCGCCCACTGATACGCCTGTTGCCCCCCCATTGAAAATCCAACGACGGCGAGTAGATGTGGAATTCCGAGCTTTTCTGTCAGTAAGCGGTATGCTGCATTAACGTTATCGCGAATTGCGATCTGTGGAAATCGAGGTCCGTCCTGGGGCGGGGGCGTGTTACTGGGCGACGATGACCAGCCGTTTGCAAACAGGTTAGTTCGAACTATGAAATACTTCGCCGGATCTAGTGCCGCACCTTCCTGAACAAGAAAGCTCAACTCATTGTTGTTGGAGGCAGAGTAAGATGAAGGAACCAGTATGGCATTTGATTTCTGTTCATTTAATACTCCATCTGTCGTATAAGCGATTTTTGCGTTTCGTAAAACCTCTCCATTCTCGAGCCTGAAGTCTCCCAATGCGAATATCTCTGGGGTTACCTGCCCATATACCTCCAAATAAGGAAAGCCGGACAGAATCAGTGCTGCGAGGGCGAGCGTTGCGGCGCGTTTAGCTACTCTGAATGCTTCCATTAAAACTCCCTAAATTTATTGGTGTCTACAACTACGTATCAGCAACCGGCCAGAAACGATCATCTAATTGTATTTACATCCTTACTGCGACTCAGAACTTATGGGCCATTTCACAGCGTACCAAATAATCAGCACTGTCAGGGTGATCTCTAACACCACAACTATTTGATAGAAAAGTGCCGACCCAGGAAATGTCAGGGCTTCGATGATGGTGTAGAGAAGTCCCAACAAAACCTTCAGCCAGCGGCTCAAAGAGGGTGAGAGTACCGCAGATAGGAAGATCATCAGGGCTGGGACAGCCAATATCATTGATACTACAACGAAAATGATATTATTTGCTTCGCCAAGCGGTCCTATTCGCCCAGCTGCCATATCTTGTATAGTTCCAGGCAAATACATGCTGAAATAGTCATTATAGACATATAGGAACATTAGAGACGCCCACAACAATGACAGTTAGATATTTACCGACACAGGAAATCTGTGCAGAATGCGCCTTCCTTCGCCGTCGTCCATACTTCCCTCTTAGTGCTCTACATGTTTTTTCGATTAGCTTCAGTAATTACAAATTCCTGGAAATAGCAATAGATATGCTTTAGTTATTTTCTGCATCCGGCCAGAACCCGTCGTTCGCCGAGAGCTCTTCGAGAATCTTTGGACATTTCGGATGAATGACTGCGCATATATAACCTCTTTAACAAAATGCGAGGGGTTTTTATGTATCCTCCAAAGTATCAATAAGATCTTTCAAAGATTCTCTGAGAGAAAGAAATCTGGAGAGATATTGACTTTGGACTACCATATGCAAAAAAAGAATTTGTTCAAACTCCTTGTTATCTTGGAGAGAGGAGAAATCTACCGGATACTTTGGTTTAAGCCCATCCTCTTCTCTGAACTGCAGGAGATGTAACGCTGTACCTAGCCACCCAGCGATGATACCAGCTGGTATGACAGAGTTGTGCCTAATATCCAAGGCGACTTGTTCTATATCTTTGGCCAGCTGCAATCTTGAATTAAATACAGAGATCGCATTCTGTATCTGATTATTAAGTAGGCCCATTTCGCCTGAATAAACCAATTGATCAATTGTTTTTGTGTCTGCGTAAAACTGCGTTATACCTGTAAATCGCCCAAAAGCGTCGATAAGTTCTGCTTGAGTAACAGTTTCAGGATTGAGCATATAGTTTTTTAACGAAATATTACTTTGTAGCGTACGCTCCACACGATTAATCGTTCGATCTAGTTGAGAAAGGTTTCTTTGAGAATCAGCTTTAAGTGCTTCAATGTTGCTCTGAGTAGTTTTGTTTTCCAGTCTATATTGCCAGCCTGCGTCTATCGCAAAAGCGAGGAGGATTGAGAAGACAATAACAATTGCTTCAATTGAAAATCTTTTCCAAGGAATATCTTGATTCATTTTTTGGCTAATTTATGTGTAGAGCAGGTTTCGGCCAACAGCGGGCCTTTAGGCCATCTGCATTCGTTGTGTGGCGAGGCCGACCCATTGCACAGTTTGTTATGTGCCGGTCTAACCATAAAGATACATTGAAGATCACTTGCAGTTGTCTGTGATCCAAGGAATCACAGAAGCTTCTAGGTCAGCAAGGCCATTTCCAGCTCTCAGATTGTGATCAGTATCTATTTGTACATGTTCAAATGGGTTAGCTCCAGCTTCTTCTGCCGCAATGACATAACGTTCCACAACGGGTGCTGGAACAACTGCATCCTGCAAAGCTTCTATAATTAATAGAGGTCTGTTTCTAAACTCATTCATGCGAGGTGTTGGATCAACTCGTACTTGCAAATCGTTATACGTATCCCGGCCAGTGTAGCCGCTCAGCCCCACAACGGCATTATCGAAACCCGGGGGTTCTTCGCCATCAGGAATTGGTCTGGAGCTTGCTGATCCACGCCCACCGGGAGCAACACCGACAGTACAAGCAATGCTTTTATCTTCGATACCTGCAATAAGTGCGTTCCATCCTCCAGCACTGTGTCCAATAACAGAGATTTGAGATGCATCAACATCCATTTCTTCAGCGCTTTCTCGGACATACACCAATGCCGCTTCAACGTCTTCTATTCGATTGTCAAAGCTGTATCTACCACCATTTCCCCAAGAGCCTCGAAAATTGAAAGCGAGCACATTAAACCCAGCCTCCCAAAGCGGTAGAGCTAGTCCTCCTACGGTCTGGTAGACTGCCTCGCGCAAGACTGGGCTACCTGGGTGCCCGTGCAATAGAATCGCTGTAGGATGCGGTCCAATGCCTTCTGCGAGTAACCATGTGCCAAACATTGTTTCGTCACCGCTCGGAATGGGGGCAAGTGCACGTGTAGGGGATTGAGCTAGTGTCGAATGACTTATAAAAAGAAACGTGAGTAACAAAAATACGCGCATTAGCTGGTCCTTGTTATCTGGTTATTTTCGTTGGTGATCAAATAGATTGATCTGTGTCCGATATTTCGAGACACATAACATTTATATACTGAGACTCCCTCGCTTGTTGCCAGGTATCCGAACCGGCTCATTTTCTCTTCTTATCTCAGCTCTTTAACAGCTGCTCACGGCCTCGGCCACAAGCGGACAAAGTTTCGTCGGACGCGAACACACTTACATCAGCCACAACCAGCCGACTAAAAATCATTCAAGTGAATCCGATGCCCCCTTGCTTAATTTGTATTCTAGTTCCGTGGAGAAGTTGCTCACCACATTGGCGATCACGGGCTGTTGCCCATCGCCCCAATTACGCCTATAACCTTGATCGACAAACTTTGTAAACAGTAATCGATTGTTAACAATGTCCACGGCGTATGAAGGATAGGGGTCCGTAAAATAATTCCCAATAACTTCCGCACGGCGTTGCTGAACACGGAATTCCGTGTCGTAGTCTATGTCCAGGGTAACGAGTTCTACGGGCCGAGTGGTGCTGAGATAGTGAAGGCGGTTGTTACTTCCCCACTGCGGTTCGTCTCCGCCGCTGGTACTTACCCGCCACCGATTAGCCTCGGTATCCGGGTATGGGCGCACAAAGACTTCTCGCACGCCAGTCTCGAAACTCACGTAGGCGAGAAGTCTGCCATCAGGTGAAAGACTCGGTAGCGCTTCACCATACTCAGAAGCAACAAGCGGATTGATTGTTACATTTTCTGAAGCTGGTGTGCTGCTTAGAATATCTGCGTCATCGCCAAGACCCCGCTGGAGGATCAGATCACCATCAGGAGCGACGCTGCGCGGCAAGATTAACGATTCTCCGGGGATCACTCTGGCTGTTTCGCCCACGCCCGAAGCGCTGACTTGCCAGATTCCGTAGGCTGCCAAGTCATCAATCTCGCGATTAAAGAAGAGGCTGCCGCCATCTCTTGACCACACCGGATTTCCTGCATCGCCCGAATCGGTAACTCTATTCAGAATACCCGGCAGGTTGACATCATAGGTCCAGATATCTGCGACTCCATCGTTCTCCAGAGTCAGCGCGATTCGTTGACCGGAAGGAGACAGCGCGATTTCGGTATAAGGCCCTGGAGACAGGTCTATCGCCTCCTCATTGCCGTTAAGATCACGCCAGACCGGGGATCGCTGAAACATTGTCGTGACATTGGTACCTGGCAAATAGATCAGCGTCCCGTTAGGCGATACGGCGTAACTGGCGAAATCGTATAAGGACTCGTTCTCGATTCCATCAATAAGTGGCACCGCAGTTCCCACGATCTGCAGTAAATCCGAATCGAAATGGACACCCCATAGATCATCACCCCGCATGAATACCAGCTGGTTGGAGTTCATCAGGCGGGCATCGTAGGCATTATCGATCAGTTGTCGTCTCTCTCCGGTTTCGATATCGATTGACATCAGTACTGGCTCACCAGGATCTGCAGATGAGTTGTCCCGATTCGCTGTATAAAGAATGTTATTCGTTCCAGGTATCTGCGCGGGGGACTGGAAATACGGTAATTCAAGAGCATCGAAGAGCAAAACGCTTTCCCGAGTATCGAGAGCATATTTATACACCAGGTCGGATACGTAATCCTGATAGATGATGTGATTATTGTCGAGCCAGTTGTAGCCATTTACATTCACATTTTCAGGGCCTGCCTGTGGTGATCCTCCGGATAGGGACAGGATATTCAAATCACCATAATTTTGACGTATCGCAAGAAGTCGGCCATCGGGTGAAAATCGACCCCCATCGATATACTCATCAGACTCCAATAGAACCCTCGCCCCAAACTGCTCCATTTTCCGCGCATTAAGCTGAAATAATGCGCCGTCGAAGCTGGTGAATATCAACTCTTCTCCATCAGGTGAAAATTCGAACCTCGTAATAAAGTTACCGATACCAATTGGTCGACGAACAATGGGACCAAGGTTCAGGTTGGAGCGCGTCGGCGTCAGGGAAGCGCCTGTCGCATCCATTGAAACCGATTGTCTTGCTGCGTCAAAGTTCGAATCTGCAAAGCGATCGAATACCTGGATTCCGGCAACTGCCAGCACCACGATCAGGATCAGGTAATTGATTGGCTGGGCAGAAGTGGCGGGTGATCCAGACGTCGGCTGGACCCTATGGTCCGGCTTAACCCCGTCCGGCGTAACTTCGTAAGCCCAGGCAGCAATCAACGTTGGCAGGAAACCCAGGATTAGCAGCACGGTGATAAACGTCACCGTCCAGCCAGGCATCTGCAGCGCCGGTAGCACGGTATCCGCCACCTGAATCAGAAGCCACGCCACCACGGCATACACCGCCGCGACGCGGAAGACCTTCCTTCTTTTTAGTTCGTTGATTAGGTTCATTGTGGGTCTGGTGGCGCCAATCGGTCTAGCTCCTCGAACCAGTTTTCAACCACAGTAAGCCGGACCTCTTCATCCGACCTGCCTATATCGGCGCTGGAATTCAGTTTGAATGTCAGAAACCGTTCCCCATCGCCGGATACCGCGTAACTCGGTGGATTACTGGTAATAATACAACAATCAGGCAGCAGTGCTTTTGGTGTGCCGGGAATAAATCCGTTTTCGGTCTCGAATTCCACCGACATCAGCGTGTTGGATTCGCGATAAAACAATTCACTGCCATTGCGGTTCCACAGGGGCTCAACACCTCGCACATTACTGATCAGCCATTTCCCGTTTTCCACGTCCGGGTAGGGACGGACATAAACATGAAAGTCCCCGCTTTCTCGGGAGACGTAAGCGATCCAGTTGCCATCCGGCGAGACTTCAGCATTGAAGTAGGGGTAGTCGGCGGGAAAAACCGGACTGGCTATCCAACTATCGTCGCGATAGCTGAGTGTTTTAAGTGTGACGTTTGCGCCCGAATTTATCAGGTACAGCAGCTCCCCACTCGCTGTAATAAATGAACTTGGACGTGCATCTGGTTCACTGGTTAGCTGCTGTGGCTGTCCGGTTCCGTCGGCGTTTATCAGCCAGATTCCCTGGCCGGTTTGGCTATACGCTAGTCTGCTGCCATCCGGTGACCATTTGGGGTTACGGGCAGTGCCGGAGAAAGTACGGCGGCCAAATGTCTCGCGAGTGAGGTCGTAGACCCAAATATCGCTGCTGCCGTCTTCTTCATTCCTGGTAATCGCAAGCAACTCATTGTCAGGCGATAGCTCCGGATCAACATAATAGCCCGTTGGTAATGGGATTTCTTCGTTAGCGCCCTGGCGGCTCAGCCAGGTATATCCCGGCTCGATGCGCTGATATTCATCACCAGGGAGATAGACCAGCCTGCCAGTTTCGGAGAACGCATAGTTGGCAAACCCATTCGCAGGGTAACTCTCTATGCCTTCAATCACCGATACTTCTTCTCCCACGACCTGCATGCTCTCACTGTCGAATGGCACTGCCCACAGGTCGCCAGCCCGGATAAACACGATATGGCCACTGTGGGCGTAGCGTGCCATATAGCCATCGCGTATCAGGGTTTGGGAAGAATCACTATCCAGCTTATGCAGCCTGATCTCCGAGCCTTCTGTGCCCATATTGGAGGCCACATAGTTCCCGCTCGTATACACAATAGCGTTGCCGCCGGGCAGGGCTTGCGGATCGATATGCCATTCGTCAAGTCCCTCAGGTGCAGTAAGCCGGGTATCATTTTCGCTAGACAGAGACATACGATGGATGCTGCGATCCCCATCAGTGAAGAGAACCTCATCATCGGACAACCACTTACTCATCCCGAAGCCAATATTTGCCGGGATCGACTGCAGGATTCCGCCGCTGTCGGCGTGAATTCGCAAAGCGACTCTTGTGTTTGTCAATAACCGTGTGCCGCTGGGAGAGATAACATAGGCATCATCTGATTCTCCGCTAAGAATATCGATGTCCCCGCTTGCCATGTTTCGTGAATACAATTTCCAGGGCAATGCGTCGGTCGAGTCGGTGTAGATGAGCTGCCTCCCATCGCTACTCAAGTCGAACAAGACCACAGCTCCGGAGTTAGTGTCTCTGGTCCATGGAATCTGCAGATTGATCTCGGATCGTAGAACGCCGCTTCGTGGGCCTTCGTCTGTGGATGATGAACCGGCCAGACCGAACACTGAAGATTGGAAAAGGAATCGATCGGCAATCTGGAAGCCCGCCACCAACAACACCAGCACAAATGTGGCGATCAACAGCGTCTGGTTAGGCGCGGCAGATTGGGCGGCGAGCGATTGGGGGGTAGCTGCTGTGACAGACTCCGTGCGGCTTCCTTCCGGGCTGATTTCATAAGCCCAGGCGGCGATAAGGGTAGGAAAGAAACCCAGGATGAAAAGTACCGTGACGAACGAAACCGTCCAGTCCGGCAATTGCAATGCGGGTGACAGCGTATCGGCCACCTGAATTAACAGCCATGCGACCACCGCGTACACGGCCGCGACGCGAAAGACTTTGCGGCTTTTCAGCTCTTGAAAAAAGCTACTCACTGGTAAGACCCTTGGCGGAGTGGGGACAACCCCTCTACATGGCTTGTTATTTTGCTCAAAACTTTACCACAGCGTGCCGAAATTTGAACGATTTTCGCGGGGATTTGAGGCATCCGAGCGAAAATCCCTAAGGACGGCTTAGGGTCGATACCAGTCTTCAGAGCGCCTGCTCGGAAAAGCCGCCAGATCAGCGGGATTTCAATTCTGACTATTTCCTCTTTCGGATTGGAGCGGACCATTTGGTTAAAATTTAACCGGTAAGATGGCCAAAGCGGCCCGTAGGTGGCGGTCCGGACCAATTCAAACTTGAGGGAAATATTCCGTTTTCAGTATAGAAAGCGTATTCTGACCCTCGTTTTCAATTGGCCAGAACAAGGTTCGACTTACCGTAAGGCTCTCTGAACCAAATGACCGACTTACCCTGGGTGCTAATCTGGGTGTCCTTGTCGGGTTAATGTTTCTGGGCCTGTAACTGCAGCAGAATGGCAGGATGTTGGCTTCGCAGGCAAGATCGATCCGGCAGGAAATTCGGCTTACCGATTATGTCCTTCCTGTTACTGAAAGTTTCGCTCAGGCCCTGATAAAGTATCGAAGAAACGATTAGCTGCCCGAATACGACGATCTTCTCATCAGGAGAGGTGTGGATATGACTCTGACGAATTCCCAGTTTGTCTGCGCTGAGCAGTTGAATGGGTTGCTTGAAGAGTCGGGTTTTCCTGTTGATGCCTGGATGACGCTGTTTGGAAGCGATGGTGGGTCAAATCAAGGTTACGGGCCCTGCCTGACCGAATACTGGTAAGAAATAAAGTCGATAAATTATGATCAGGGATTCGTTGTATGGATGGATGAAAACGTAGTTAAAAAAGCCAACTAACTCGGTTGGCAGGAATCAGTAGTTATTCAAATCAATCGAAGAACGAGGTAACCCAATGGTAAATAAATTACGCAACTTATTAGTCGCAGCTCTTGTCATGTTGTCTACATCAGCCGTTTTTGCCCAGAGTGAAGAGAGCCTGATGACCTATGACCTTGCCACCACGGCTATGAATGCCGCGGAAGCCTATGCCCGCGAACAGGGTTGGAACGTAACCATCCTCATTACCGACCAGAATAACAACGTGGTCATGGTACGTCGGCTGGATGGTGCCGGGGCGCGAACCTGGGATTTTGCTACCGCCAAGGCGTTGGTAGTCAATGAAACCGGTCTGACCTCTGGGGAATATGGCACGCGCAGGGAGGCCGGGACTATTGATGAAGTTGAAGGTGGCGTCACCTTCGCCGGTGGAGTACCCGTGTTTGTGAACGGGCAGCGTATTGGAGCGATTGCTACAAGTGGCGTGCGGGCCAACCAGGATGAAGAGGTTTCTGTAGCCGGGGCCGAGGCTATTGGCAGTGCCTCAAACTAGCGACTATCTTCAGTTGCCTTTACGCGACTGATGCCTGTTGCATAAGTATGCTTCAAAGGAGGCGCTGATGAGACGCAGACGATCTATCAACCAATTGCTGCTGGCAGTTATCACTGGCAGTCTGCTCGGTCAGATTAACGAAGGCCTTGCCCAGTCCCTTCAGTGAGGCTGTCCAGCACGAGAACGCACCGAGCCAATATGATCCTTACGGTGCCCCGCCGCCGCAGTTTCGTATCACTCACTGTGTAGGCATCGCCAATGACGGGTTGGTTTACGTCTGCGATCGCACAAACGATCGCATCCAGGTCTTTCGGAAGGACGGGACATTCGTCGATGAAGTATTCATCGCAAAAGAAACCCTGGGAAGCGGCTCGGTATGGGATATCGCATTCTCGAGCGACGCCGCACAGACTTATCTGCTGGTGCCGGACGGGACCAACCAGGAGGTGCGCGTTCTGGTGCGCTTTACGTTGGAGGTCGTCAGTGCATTTGGCCAGGCGGGTCGATGGGCGGGGCAGTTCTACGGCGCGCACAACATCGCAGCAGATTCGCAAGGCAATCTCTACATCACCGAGACTTATGAAGGAAAGCGGGTGCAGAAATTCCGCTACCAGGGAATGGGGGCAGTGAATACGCCTTGGGTGCAGTAGACTCTGACTCTCTGTTAAGCTGGCCTGTTCTGCCCGGGCGGCGGCATTTCTGTGATGGCATGACCTTTGATCTTCGATAGCTGTGGTCAGAGCGTAAGAAAAGCAAAAGCACAACTAACCAAAGGCAAAGCCAGTGCGTAAAGAGCGCTTTGTCCTTCGATAACTTCGGGAGAACACCATGGGGAAGAGAGTCACTTTTTTCACACTGTACTGCACACTGTTTGCTGCCTCCGCGGCCTATGCCCAGCAGCCTGCTGAGGCCCTGGTGCCAGGTGCCAGGTATGTTGCGCTTGGCAGTTCGTTTGCGGCCGGGCCGGGTGTTCCGGCACAGCTGGGCAGCTGTGGACGGTCGGATCATAACTATGCAAATCTCGTTGCCAGTTCTCTGAATCTCACCCTGACCGATGTCAGCTGTAACGGCGCGACCACCGATAATATCCGCAACACACCGCAAGGAGACGCGGCTCCTCAAATTGAGGCCGTCAGTCCGGACTCGGCGCTGGTGACGGTCACTATTGGTGGTAATGACATCAATTACACTTCATCGACTTTTGCCTGCAGTGGGACAGCACCGGACGAGCACTGCACCGCCAACCTTGATCGGGCCTGGATCAATGAGGCTGTAAACCAACTGCCGGCCAAGCTGAGTGCGACCTTCGATGCTATCAGGGCCAAGGCGCCGCAAGCCATCATCGTACTGGTGACCTATCCGCGAGTGTTTCCTGTCGATGCAATAAGTTGCGGTGAGCTTCTACTGAGCGCCGAGGACACCACCTACCTGGCTGACCTCGGTCAGAAACTCGAAGATATTTTCGTGAACGTTGCATCGAGCCGGCAGGTCCTTATCGCTGATTCCTATGTGCGAGCGGCAGGTCATGGGCCCTGTGCACCAACTGCTGAGCGCTGGGTCAACGGAGCCACCGTGGCGGACACGGGTATACGCTATCATCCCACGGCAGAGGGTCATATCGAGATGGCCCGGCTTGTGCTGGCCGCATTGGGAGTAAGCGAATAGCAAGAGCCGATAGAACGAGTAGAAGCAAAGCAATGACAGTCGGGAGGCTTATGTCGCAGATAAGAGCGTACTTGCGGAGGACAACAGGTGCACGGCCACCCTTCACAAGCCTGAGTGACGCCCATGGGAGATGAAACTGACCGGTATCAGGATAAACAGACCGTAGCAGAGTATTGGGATAAGCACACGGATGACACATTCACAGGAGATACCTATTGGTTGGCGCATCTCCATGTTTGCCGGCGTTTCCACAGGAAGTCAGTGGGCGGTGAAGAAAACTACCACTGGGTAAATTTCTGTTCCGAGCGCTTTTTACGTGACGCAAACGATAAGCCTGCGCAACGGGTTCTGAATATAGGGTGTGGAGAGGGTGAATTGGATAGATATCTCGTCAGCATAAACGCTGCCGAGTCTATAGATGCAATAGATATAGCACCAAACCGGATTAGGATCGCGAAGGAAAATGCCAGTCATGAGAATTGCGCTGACCGCATAAACTATACTGTATCCGACGCAGAGTCATCAGCCTTCCCGCGCAGCGATTACGACGCAATACTGTTCGATTCCTCACTGCACCATATCAATAACCTTGAAGCTGTCATAGAGAGATGCAGGTTCAGTTTGAAATCAAACGGCGTGCTCATTGTGAACGAGTACATCGGTCCTAATCGCTACCGCTTTAACGACCGGGAACTGGAAGCCATGCGAGCGGTGTTTCAACTGATACCGGAAAAATATCGCGTGTCTCACATGGAGCCCGATCGGGGCAAGGTAAGAAAGGAAATGGGATTCCCTGACCCGCTGGAAGTAGAACGTGTTGATCCTTCGGAGGCTATTCGATCTGAAGACATTGTCAGTGCCATACGACAATTTTTTAATATCGAGGTGTTCAACCCACAGGGAGGTTCTCTGTTGCAGTTCGTATTGCAGGGTATCATCGGCAACTTTAGAGCAGGAGATGGCGAATCGGAGCGGATACTGGATATGTTGTTTGCCGTTGAAGATGCCTTGGTTGATGTGGGCGATATAGAGCCCCACTTTGCCTTGATTATTGCCAGACCCAAAAGTTAGCTGTCACCAGAATGAAGCTGAACGCAGTCATCCCATGGGGTAGATCTCTGAGAGAATACCAGTCCATGTTTGCCTTGACGAAATCTGACCTGAACAAGTCAATTCTAGGCTGTGGTGATGGGCCTGCGAGTGCTAATGCAGAGATCACAGCGCTGGGAGGTAATATCGTTTCTGTGGACCCCATCTACCAGTTTAGCGCCGCACAGATTCGCTCAAGAATCGATGCGGTTTACCCGCAATTAATGACCAGGATGGAAGAAGATGAAAAGAAGTATGTCTGGTCAACCATCAAAGATGTAAATCAACTGGGAGAGATCCGCATGAGTGCGATGGAGACCTTCCTGTCTGACTATGAGTCAGCAAGTGAAGAAGGTCGGTATATCCCTGCGTGTCTACCGGATCTCCCGTTCCGCGATCATCAGTTTGAACTTGCTTTGTGTTCTCATTTTTTATTTCTTTATAGTGAGCAGGTCAATCTTGATCAGCATATTCGAGGCATAAGCGAGCTCTGTCGCGTGGCTGAGGAAGCGCGTGTCTATCCGCTATTGGCACTGGACGGTGTTATTTCGCCGCACTTAAAGCCTGTAACTGACGCGCTGGCAAAGGCTGGTGTTTCCGTGTCTTTGCAGCCAGTCGGTTATCAGTTCCAAAAAGGAGCTGTTGAAATGCTCGTTGCAAAGAGAATCGTATGACATGAGAATGCTTACTGACTGCTGACTGCTGACTGCTGACTGCTGACTGCTGACTGCTGACTGCTGACTGCTGACTGCTGACTGCTGACTGCTGACTGCTGACTGCTGACTGCTGACTGCTGACTGCTGACTGCTGACTGCTGACTGCTGACTGCTGACTGCTGACTGCTGACTGGCCTGGTGGAAACAAATTTATGACAGGTGAAGACCAACTCATCCTGCTCGCAGAGATCTCGATCGCGCTGGCTGGATTCGCCGGTATCGTGGTGACCTATCAATTCCGGGATACGCACAAAATATCCCGCGGAAATGCCGTAGGGCTGGCACTGATCATTCACTGTGGGCTGGTGGATGGTTTCTTTGCGGTGTTACCCATGGCGGTATTTTTCCTGGGCGTCAGTGAGCAGTCGGCCTTTCGATTCAGCAGCGCGATGCACTGTGTGAACTATGCTCTCTATTACGCCTGGACGATTCGCAACATGCGGGGCGTACCCGTTCGCAATCAGGGGGCGAAAGTGTACTTTCTCGCTCTTTATGCCCTGGGGGTAGGCGTTTTCGTAATCAACGTGCTCAATGCCCTGAACATCCACTTTCATGGCGAGTTCGGGCCTTACTTTCTGGCCTGTCTCCTGCCGTTAATGATAGCGGGTTACATGTTTGCCCGGCTGGTGTTGCGACCGCTCTGGCGAGCCCTCAGGGAAGCAGAGACTGACGCCACCTGATCAGGCTTCCCCGGGCATCAGCACCACCTTATTGCGAGTGCAGTTCGCGAATTCCTGGTCGCACTGCTGCCGGCTGGTTGCTGCTGGACCGGTTCACTGATTCCAGCGACGGAAGAATCTGAACAGTGAGCGGGGCCGGGAGCGGGAGCGAATCTCGAATTGCTTTATCAGGTAGTCCCCGGCTACCGTGCCCGGATCAAGGCGGACGCGGGTAATCGGCGAGGATTCATTCAGACCTATCACCAGCTTGTTTACGCCCGCGTCCAGCCGTTCGGATTTGCGGCGCGTGGCTGAGAACTCCGGCTCCGACTGCGTGGTATAGAATATTTCCGCCACGGTGCTGTCTGGTACGTCGAGTTCGATATAAACACCGATGTCGCTGGTGGGACTCTCCAAAGGTGGAAAGTTTATATAGGGATCGCTGCCGGAGGCGGTGATTTCCAGTCGGCGTGCCGTCAGTTTGAGTCTGCTGATCTGGTTCGACGTCACGCTGGCCGGGTCAAAATCCTCGGCCAGATTATAGTGGGTCGTGGGCAGGTCAAAGAACAGTCTGATTCGCTCCGCCAGTTCTCTGGCTCTGGCTTCACTGGCCTGGAAAAGGGGGCTGTCTGCAGGGCTGAGCCCGCCCGCCGCTATGATGTTGCTTTCCCGTGTCAGGGATAAACTGTCTGTGTATATCTCATCGATGCCCAGAGACTTCAGGTACAGAAAATCCGCATAGTTGTTGATTGTATGGGCATAGGTGGGGATGCCCAGGTTGTCCAGTTCCCTGGGTAGATTCTGTTGGGATCGGTCGCTATTCATGGTTACCGCCCACAACTCCATGCCGGGCAGGGTGTTCAGTACCGCCTGTGTGCCTCCCGGATACAGATAGAGGGTCCAGATCAGGTTTTCATAGCCCAGGTCCCTGGCCCGCTGGTATTCATCGGGCTGGTAGATCTGGGGGAAGATACGGGGCTGGTGTTGAGGGTAATGGGTGCTGATATGAGCCAGGGCGTCGATGTTACGCTCCTTCACATCCGTGATCAGTACTGCATCGGGGTGGTCGGAAAACCATGTCATGAAGGAGGCAAGTGTGCACTTGGTGACCGGTGAATGTTCCTCTACCAGTCGTTCAAATTCCTGTTGCGAAACCGGCTCTGTCGGAGGCAATCCGAAGCTTCTTGCAAAACTTTCCTCCCAGTCATGCAGGCATACAAGCTGCTGGTCGGATGTCCAGCTCAAATCGATTTCAAAGGCCCGGAAGCCGTCAGCATAATTGGCTTCCAGGGCTTCCAGAGAGTTGGTGTAAGTTTTTCCGTCTATCTGGCCGCCGGCATGGGCGATGCGGGGCAGCACCGGCTGCGGTTGCGCATCCAGCCCGGAGCCGATCAGCAGTGTCAGCAGAACCAAGGCTGGCCCGATCAGTCTGGTTGTTGAAGACATCAGCGCGACCTGATCTCAAGTCTACTGATCAGGAAGCGGCCGGAACTGGCCCCCGGGTCGATCCGCAGCCTGCCGGTGCGGGCGACATCGTCGAGTCTGAAAACGATGTGGGTTTCACCACTCTGAGTGCCGAAGCTGATCGTTTGTTCCTCGGAGTAATCGGAGTTTTCTAGCGACGAATAATACAGCGTGATGGTGGACGCCTGCTCGGACTCGACGGTGATGTAAAGGCGGGTGTCTTCCGGGGTATCAATGGTCAGCTCCGGCAGGATGAAGTAGGGATCCCTGCCGGTTGAAGTGAAGGCGAGGCCCCGCCGGGAAAGCCTGGCATCCTGCACATGCTCCGAAAAATCCAGATCCGCCACACGTGATTGGTTCAGGGAGTACAGCAGGTTATTACTCCGGGAGGAAAGGTGATTGCTGTTGATGAAACGTAACGCTTCCCGGCGGGCACCAGATTCACTGGGGTCGTACGGGCTGTCAATGCCTTCTTCCAGCAGGTCAATGCCGGCCAGAAAAGTGACGTTATGCCCAACGCCAAGTAAATTCAGAATAGTCGGTGCCAGGTCTACCGGGGTCGCCTGATCCTGCGCCTGATCATGGGGGGGCGTATTCAGAGCGGTGAAGTACAGGGTGCGCTCATAGTTCCTGGGGAACAGGGGTTGCGCGTTGTTACGCATACCGAGATGGTCGGAGACCAGTACCACGATGGTCTCTTCATAGGCCGCATGCTGCTTTAACTGCTCCACGAACTTCCCAACCAGCTGGTCCGTGCAGTGCACGGCGTGCAGTATCGAATTGTCGATGGCCTCGAAGGGTTTGCACCCATGGGAAGGTTCCCCGGTGGGGTGATGGGTGTCCACCGTGAGCACCGTCAGGTTAAACGGCCGGCCTGTCTCTGCCAGCCTATTGAATTCGTCAATGGCCAGCGAGAACAACGAGTCATCGAACAGGCCCCAGCCACCCAGATAAGATGGGTCAGGTAGTCTTGGGGCGAGTTCCTCCCGTCCCAGCACCTGATCAAAGCTGTGGGCTCTGAGAAATTCTCCTTTGCCGGCAAAATCCAGCGAGGCGCCTCCCATAAAAACCTGTTCGTAATCGGCCTTGTCGAGCACATCAGGCAGACACCAGGCGCGGTCGAGAAACCCGGTGAACAGGATGGCGTTACCGTCCAGGCCAAGGTTGTGCACCAAGGGCGTACCACACAGCGACGAGACGATACCGCCCATGGTCCATTCGCTGCCACGAACCTGGTTCAGGTTATCCAGTGCCCAGCCCTCTTCGGCAAAGCGGTTCAGGTTGGGTGTCAGCCCTGGAAAAACCGCGTTATCCGTATAGATTTTGCCCAGACCTTCCATGAACACCATGACCAGGTTTTTGCCGGCGGTAGCTGCCACATCAGCATTTTGCAGGGCGCTCTGATTCAGCTTCAGCCGCTCCCAGTCTATAGCGGACAAGGACAGCACCGCCGGTGATGAGTCGCTATCCAGCGATGCCAGTGTTGTCTGCCTGAGCCCCGGGTCGAGCAGCAGTGCGGCGATGAGAAGGAGTGCCAGTACACCCCCTGTTGGCCTGATCGTGTCGAGGCGATTTCTGAAGTACAGGAAGCATAACCAGAGTGAGGTCAGCCAGGCCACAAACAGTGTTACCAGAGGCCAGTACACGGACCACGTTACGCGCAGGGTGTCGAGATTGAAATGGAAATAAAATTGCTGATTGAAATAGCTGCCCTGCAGGTAATAGCTGAGGAATTGTCCAAAGAAATACAGGGCGAGCAGCGTAATAATTGTCAGCCCGGCCAGATTGCGTACCAGTCCGGGGCTGAGCCTGCCCAGTGCTGGCCCCAGAAACAGAATCAACAGGCCCAGCGATAACAGTGCCGATAGCGTGATTGCAGGACTTTGTTCCAGGCTGAAGTACTGAGACCCGAGCACGGGCAGGGCAAACAGCACCAGAAAAAAAGTCTGCATGTGTTTCATTGACCGCGCTCCGGGGGCTATGTGAGCAAGACCGTACTCGCCATCTCTCTGCCAGAATCGAAAATCACTTAGGTTACCTGCTGTTGGTCGTGCAGTCCAATTTTCGGGCTATCTGAGGGTGTGCAGAAAGTGCAGGTGATTCTCATACTGGCTGAGCAGGTTTGCCATTACCTGCTCTGGAGACCAGCCCATAATGTCATAATCCTGCCCTCCCTCGCGAAGATGGACTTCGGCCCGGTAGTAGACATCAAGGTTGTCCGCCCGGACCTGGGTGCCGCTGGTCTGTACCGGCTGGAGAAGAATGGTCTGGTCGTCAGGAATAAAATGGGTCCGGACAAAAGGGCGGTCAACCTGGTATTGACCCCTATGGGAAAAAGCAAAGTTCAGGATGCTCCGGAACTCCTGCAATCCGGCTTTCTCCGGGAATACCGTAAACTTGAAACCTGGGAGCAGCATATGTTGCTGTCGTCTATGCAGCGGATAGCCGCTATGATGAATGCAGAAGACATCGATGCTTCACCGATCCTCACTTTGGGGGAGTTGAAGCAAGAGTGAGTCCGGTGACAGTCGCGGCAGTGTGAGGGCGCTCGCCGAGAGTAAGGTGGTCTGATAATGAGAAAGCAGGCAAAGCGCCTATGCGATGAGATCAAGGCCGACGCTCGTCTGGTCGCCCGGTACACGGGCCGGGAAAAATTCAGCGAGCGGGTCATGCAGGCGATCACCGAGGTGGCGCGGGACAGCTTCGTGCCCGAAGACCTCAGGGCCGAGGCCTACGACAACCGCCCCCTGCCGATAGGCCATCAGCAGACCATTTCGCAGCCCTTCATTGTTGCCTTGATGACCGACCTGTTGAACCCGCAGCCGGGCCAGCGGGTTCTTGAAATAGGCACCGGTTCTGGCTATCAGGCCGCCATCCTCGCCAGACTGGTGGGCGAAGTCTACAGCATCGAGCGGATTGCAGGTTTGGCGGAAGCGGCGCAGCAGCGCTTGCAGAACCTGGGCTATAGCAATGTTCACGTGCGCTGTGATGATGGCAACCAGGGCTGGCCCGAGGCCGCGCCTTTCGACGGGATCATCGTGACTGCCGCTGCCTCGGAAATTCCCGCCAGCCTGACCGAGCAACTGGCGCCGGGTGGTCGGCTGGTTATTCCCATCGGTCAGCGCTGGGGGCGGCAGTTGTTGATGCTGGTCTGCAAGGATGCAACCGGCAGGCTGCATAGGCGCGAAATACTGGATGTTGCCTTCGTGCCGTTACTGCCTGGAAAACAAGCAGAGCAGTAGTCAGGCAATTCCTCTCGCAATCATTCATTTCTCATTCTGTGGCCAGCAGAACGACCGTGATGCCGCCGCGGCCGATCGACTCACCCGGCGAGCGGCTGCCTGGTGCTTTAGCCACGGGTGGCCTGCGTCACAGTGTCGCATTCTGTCAATTCCGTGAATGAAATTGATTTGTATCAAGCGGCAACCCCTGTAGCTAAGGAGAATCTGGTTAAGTACCACAACGCTCTTCGGGAGTCTTTCGAGAGCCACTGCGCGGCGTCGTGCGCAGGGAATGGTCGATCCCTTGCCAGGCGCGACAACGCCTCGCCGTGGCGACCGACAGGCCCCCGCCCGGCGCAGCCATCAGCAAAGGCGGCTGGCTTCGTTGCGCTGTCTTGACAGGCCGACCCATGCCGGCGGCAATGAGCCTTGCCAGCGAGCTCGTCTGAAGGCCGAAGCATTGTGGTACTTAATCAGAGGCTTCTTAATTGTAGATTAAGAAAACTCTGATTGAATACCGTAACGACTCTTAAAAAGGCACCCCGAGGGGTGCACAGTGGTCGGCAGCAGTAAACGTGGAGAGCTGACAGCTGCAGTGCGAAGCGGACAAGCCGCCTGCATGAATGTTCCGCCGAATGTCGGAGCAGCCGGGAGCTATAAACCAATAGAGGATTTTTCCAATGAAGAAGGGTAGCTACACACGTCTGTTAGTCGGACTGTTTCTGATTCTTTTCGCCCGTTATGGTTTAGCCCAGCCAGGCCCCGGGCCTGGTTATCAATGCCCGGCCTGCGACGTGGAGTACCCTGCGGCCCAGGTGCTGGCCGAGATCATCAGCGACTTCCTGGATTTGTCGCCGGGGATGGTCACGGTGGTGCAGGGAGATGCCCCCAACGTCTATACGGTCACCCTGCCGGACGGTACATTGCTGAGTATTTCACCGGTCGGTCCAACCTTTCGTTACCGCAATGCCGTGCAGAGGCGCCTGCAGCAGACGGAAGAGGGCGGTCTGCGCTTACGATCCCAGTCCCGGGCGGAGCTGCATATTCGCAGTGCTGTCCACCAGGAGGCCGAATTGATCGGCGAACTGTTGCGGTTGGGCTGGGGCAACTTTCACTGGCTGCGGCACGGCCTGGAAATGGAGTCACCTGCCGGGCAACGCTATTGTTTCAGGCCCGACCTGATTCTGGGGAATGTCAGTGCCCCTGGTGCTATTCAGGTTGGCATGGACGGTGACGGAAACCTGCTGGTCTCACATCCTGATGGCGTTCAGCAGAGGCTGCATGCCTGTGCCCATGATTTCTTCCAGCTGCGAGATCAACTGCGTGCAACCGTGCAGCAGCAGCTGATGCTGAATGTCGACGGAACCTTTCAGTTGATGGCTGGCGAGCAGGCACTCAGATTTCGGCTCAATGCGGAGCTGGCCTGGTCAGATGACCTCGATCACCCGGGTTTTTATACTGATGGCGACAGAATTCTGTTGCGCTACCGCGATGGCTGGGAGCAGGAGCTTGTGCCTGTCGATTAGCAGGCGGTAGACCAACTATAACGCCTGGCCAATTCTGCGGCAAAAACTGGCTCAGAATGCTCATTTACGCTCAGTAAACTGTGCTGTCTCGCCAGTTTTTGCCCCGGCCTGTCAGCCTGGCCGCGGGCCGGCTGCAAAAATTACCTGATGCGGGTTCCTGATCTCAACTTTCCGCATCCTCGACTGATTTTCTGCTGAATTTACGCAGACTCTCCGACAGGCTCGCCAGTTTCTCCTCAACACGTTTATTGATCGAGCCTTCCGGGAATCGCCCCTGGCTGTCCCGGGCGCCGGCCGGTAAACCTGTCAGTATCTCAACCGCCTGATCGACGTTGTCCACAGCATAAACATGGAAGCGACCCTCGCTCGCGGATTTCACCACATCGTGGCGCAGCATCAGGTGTTTGACGTTGGCTGCGGGAATGATGACACCCTGCTCCCCATTCAGCCCGCGCGCCAGGCAGATATCATAGAAGCCTTCAATTTTCTCATTAACGCCCCCGATGGGTTGTGCGTAACCGAGCTGGCTGACTGAGCCGGTTATAGCCAGTGACTGACGAATGGGGGTGTCCGCCAGGGAGGACAGCAAGGCGCAGAGCTCTGCCATGGATGCACTGTCGCCGTCCACTTTTCCGTAAGACTGCTCAAAGGTCAGGCTGGCCGACAGGGACAGGGGGATGTCTTTGCAGTAACGGGAGGCCAGAAAGGCAGACAGGATCAATACGCCTTTGGAATGAATCGCGCCACCCAGTTTAACTTCCCGCTCGATATCTATTACCTTGCCACTGCCCAGGCGGGTTGTTGCCGTTATGCGGGCCGGGTAGCCAAACCGGAAGTTGCTCAGGTCGATGACCACCAGGCCATTGATAGAACCGATCTGTTCTCCATCGGTGTCGATCAGCAGGGTTTCACGCTGTATTTCGCTGCCCAGTTTTTCCTTGACCCGGCTGACCCGATAAATCTGCTCGTCGATGGCTTTTTGCACATTGTGGCTTCCCACCCGCTGATCGCCATTCTTTCTGGCCCAATGGGAGGACTCTTCCAGAAGATCCACAATGCTGTGCAGGTGAGTGGATAGTTTTTCCGCATCGCTGGCCAAGCGTGCGCTGAATTCGGTCACCCTGGCCACGGCCTGCGCATCAAAAGGCGGCAGGTCTTCTTTTTTAATCAGGTGGGCCAGCAGCCGGGAGAACTGGGCGACGTTTTCCGGTGTCCGGTCCATTTCCTCTTCGAAATCGGCGGCTACCTTGAACAGTTCCTTGAAGCCCGGATCGTATTGCAGCAGGGCATAGTAGAGAAAGCGTTCGCCCAGCAGGACAATTTTGATGTCCAAAGGAATGGGTTGCGGCTCCAGGCCGGCGGTGTCCATCATGCCGTATAAGGTGCCGATAGACTGAATGGAAATCCTGTTAGCGTTCAGGATCCGCTTCAGGGCATCCCAGGCGAACGGTTGCTGCAGAAGTTCCAGACCGTCCAGCAACAGATAACCACCATTAGCGGTGTGCAGGGCGCCGGGTTTGATGTGGGTGAAGTCTGTGACCAGGGTGCCCATGTGGGATTCGTACTCCACCCGCCCGGTCAGTTTCGGATAGGCAGGGTTGTCCTCATACACTATAGGGGCGCCGGTAGTTTTCTTGTTGTCGATCAGCAGGTTGACGTCGTATTTGCGGAACTGGGGTGCATCCCCTCTGGCCAGTTCGAGCAGCTCGGGAGTGGCCTGCTGCTCGATAAAATCGTCGACGTTTTTGCGATGTCGTGTTTGACATTGGTAAGGTACCGGCAGACGTCCGGGAGGTCCCGGTACTTTTCCAGCAGGCTGGTGACCAGGCTCTCCACGGTTCTGGTTGCAGTGTCCCACACCAGCTTGCGGATCTCCGTGCGTTCTTCACGCGCCAGTTGTGGCATTTTCTGCAGCAGTGAGTTCAGGCGGTCTTCATATTGTTCAATCAGCCCGTTGATTCTTTGCTGTTCCTGTTGCGCGAGTTTGATGAACTCCTTATGGTCGATGGCTTTACCATTCACAATGGGTGCCAGCACGAAGCCCTGAGGGCCTCGGATAAGGGTGATATTGTCTGCTGATGCCTCCTCACTCAGTTTGCTGAATGCCTCGGCCCGCTGCTGTTCGTATTTCTCCTGGATCTGCTGCAGTTGCTTCTGGTAGTTCTCGGCTTCAAAAGCGACCGGCATGGAGGTCTTGGTGTCGTCGACCAGCTTCTTCATGTCGCGGCACAGTTCCTGCCCTTTGCCTGCGGGTAGACGCAGTGCATGAGGTTTCTGGGGGTTGTCAAAATTGTTGACGTAGCACCAGTCGTCGGGCGTTGCCTGGGACTCAGCCCGACGGGTCAGGTATTGCATAATCGTGGATTGCTTACCGATTCCCGCCGGGCCCAGTGCGAACAGATTGAAGCCTGACTTGTTGACCTCGATGCTCAGCTCAATCGCCGAGATTGCCCGCTGCTGACCAATAATCTCGTTAAGACTCTCGAGGTCATCGGTTGTATCAAAGGGCAGCGTGGCTGGATCGGTCGCGCTGAAAAGCTGATCGGGTGACAGTTCGTAGCTGTTTGGCATTGAATTTCCGTTATTTCTTCTCGCTGGGACAAAGGGGGTTGTTAGTGCCCGCTGTTTCGTCTCGCTGGCATGCAGAGATGTAAGAGCCCGCGCCAGAAAGATTGCAGGCGGATTCTAATCGTTTGATTTTAAATCGATCATGGCGCCAGCAACAGCTGATTCACGAAGCAGGTGGAGCTTGCTGTGGCGTGGACCATTTCGTCGTCGCCACAGGTGGATGCCGGCTTACGTTATGGTATAGTGCCGAGGCTTGCAGAATAAACAATATAACGCTCCTAAACACTACTAAAGATCCATGGGCAGCACTATGAAAAAGTTTGGCTCAGTTCTGGCGACCAGTCAGATAGCGGTTTAAAAGTCTTCTGGGGCTGAAAAGGTGATGGCTGTCAAGCGAAGCATTATCATCATTTGTCAGCCACAACAGTGATGAACTAAAACAAGGCCGAATTCGCTAAAGGCTATAGAGTGCGAGATCGCCCCACTCTTTCTAAAAGCGGAACCGGTTTCCCGGGTCAGATAATCGGTGGTTCGTCAGAGGGCATGCGGTCGGTATCGGGGTTGTATTCCTCGTGGAAGGCCTCCACGGACTCCGCCACTATACTCGGCTCGCTGAACAGGGCGATGTGGTAAAGCGCTTCGCCCTCATGCACCAGCGGCAGGTTATTGCGGCCTATCACTATACCTGCCACAGGCGCCTGAATTTCCTCTTCCCGTTCACCGAACGGATCTGCCACCCAACCGATGGGCTGGCCTTTTTCCACGTGGGCACCCAGGGGCACGATTGTGCGCATGATGCCGCTCTGGGGCGCTCTGACCCAGCGGCTGGAATTAGCCACCAGAGGCTCTGTTGCCAACGGGCGAGCCTTCCTGGCAGGGAGCATGCCGAGGTTTCGCATCACCCTTGTAATGCCCTTGACGCCAGCTCGAATCGCCACTTCGTCGAACCGCAGCGCTTCACCTGCCTCATAAACGAGGACGGGAATCTTGTCGGCTACAGCCCGTCGCAGAGTTCCCTCCACGATTTCAGAATTCAGTATCAGCGGTACGCCAAAGGCGCGGGCCATCTGCTCGGTCTGAGGCGCATTGACGATTCTGGCCCGAATCTGCGGCAGGTTTTCCCGGCCGATGGCGCCGGTGTGAAGATCAATGCCGTGGGTGCACTGATTAACAATCTGTTTCAGAAAAGTGTCAGCCAGGCGCCCGGCCATGGAGCCGGTTTCAGACCCCGGGAATGCCCGGTTTAAATCACGTCGGTCCGGGAGATAGCGAGAGCGGGTGATGAAGCCGTACACGTTCACCACCGGTACTGCGATCAGTGTGCCCTGAATACGATCGACCGCCTTTGTTTTCAACAGGCGGCGGATAATCTCGACACCGTTGATCTCATCGCCATGGATGGCGGCGCAGACAAACAGCACCGGGCCTGGCTTGCGGCCGTTGATCACATACACAGGCAGAGAAACCGGCGTGTGCGAGTACAGTGCCGGCAACGGTAGCTCCAGGGAGCGGCGCTGACCGGGGGCGATACTGAAGTCGCCAAGCTTGATCGCGTCTTTCACCTCTAGCCTTTTCCTTTGGTGGCCGTGCGCCCGGACTTGTGATTACTTTCGATGAATGAAATGATCGATCCGGCTATATCCTTGCCCGTTGCCTCCTCGATTCCCTGCAGTCCGGGTGATGAGTTCACCTCCATGACCACCGGGCCATGGTTGGAGCGCAGCAGGTCAACACCGGCAACATTGAGCCCCATGATCTTGGCGGCCCGCACTGCGGTCGAGCGTTCCTCCGGGGTAATCCGGATCAGGCTGGCGCTGCCGCCGCGGTGCAGATTGGATCGGAACTCGCCAGCCTGAGCCTGACGTTTCATAGCGGCGACTACTTTGCCGCCAATTACAAAGCAACGGATATCAGCACCACCCGCTTCCTTGATGTATTCCTGCACGAGGATGTCGGCGCCGACTCCCATAAACCCTTCAATAACGCTCTCGGCTGCCTTCTGAGTTTCCGCCAATACCACACCAATACCCTGAGTGCCCTGCAGCAGCTTAATGACCAGCGGTGCGCCGCCCACCATCTTGATCAGGTCTTTAATGTCATCCGGTTTGTTGGCAAAGCCCGTCACTGGCATGCCAATGCCTTTGCGCGACAGCAATTGCAGGGAGCGCAGCTTGTCTCTGGAGCGGGAGATTGCCACGGATTCGTTCAGCGGATAGACGCCGGCCATTTCGAACTGCCTTAGAACCGAAGTTCCGTAATAGGTCACAGAGGCGCCGATGCGGGGTATGACCGCATCGAAACCAGCCAATTCTTCCCCCCGGTAGTGGATAGTGGGCTTGTGAGAGGCAACGTTCATATAACAACGCAGGGCGTCGATCACCTGGATTTGATGATCGCGTTCTATGGCAGCTTCAACCAGTCGACGGGTTGAATACAGATTTTTGTTTCTGGATAACAGAGCTATTTTCATCGTTTCTCGCTTTAATCAATATTTATTTCTGCTGACTGCCAGGCGCCAGGGTTTATTGAATAGTGTACAGTCACCGGGTATAAAGGGATTTGGCATCCAGTTTTCCACACAGGTAGGACGCGCCCGGGTCGACCAGGATACGCCCCTCCATGGCTTTCCTTCCCAGCAGCATTCTGAAGCGCATGGAGTCACGGTTGGTCAGTGTCATTTCGATCATCCATTGTTGACCACCGAGCTCCATGCAGGTCTCGATGACGTAGCGCATTTCCGTGTGACCACCTGAATCGGAGACCTTCCGCATGTCGACCAGGTCCGCTTCACACTGGACCACCAATGCAGCGTTATTCTGAATCGGGTGCATGCCAAACCTTACGATATCTTTCCCGCCCCGCTTAAGGCGTTCGGTTTCGAACGCATGCAGGGCGGAAGTTCTGGCCCCAGTGTCCACTTTTGCCTTGATGGCCGGCAGCCCCAGGCCTGGTAAGGTCAGCCATTCCCTCCAGCCAACGGTCAGCATCTTGTTTTCGTTCATCTTCGATTAGTCTGTCAGGCGATCTGGTCGATGGTGGTTCAGGATCTTTGGTGCAGAAAAAAAGCGCACAGTGTATCGGATAAAAACTCTGTTGGGGACCTTTCTCTGGTTCTGCAAAACTACTGCATTGCGCTGGTGCGGGGCAAGGCAGGAAGGATTGCCGGGCTCACTCCAAAATGGATTCAGCCGGACCGACCGGGAAAGTTCTCAGTCCCTCGATCTTCTCACGCTTCGCCACCTTCTGTGCGCGAATGCGGTCAGGCCCTGACAGATCTATAGTCTTGCTCGACTCTGACACTGGTGGGCATGGTAGCATGGCTGGCGGCAGGCTGGCATACTGTTTCGTTATCGCGAGCGGGAAACCCGTGCCTGCTTCGCAGAGTCGCCCTGCGGCCCGGCCAGTGTCTGTGCCGGGCAGGCCGCGCGGCGGGTGTCTATGGTTAGACGACAATAACTGAAAGCTGGAGGTTCGAGAATGAAAAGTATGAGCGTTCCAAAAATAAGATCAATGATCAGCGGCTCAGTGATTTGGGGGCCAGTCATTCGCAAAGGCATACTGGGCGCCGCGGCAGTACTGGCAGCCTCCTCAATGGCCCAGGAGTTTATGGCGCATCCATCTACCCAGGACCCGGCAGTCAAGGTGACGCTGGAGACCCTGGCGCGCTGGGAGGACGAACTTTCCAACTGGGGGCGTTGGGGAACCGACGACCAGCGTGGCACTTTGAATCTGATTACACCGGCCAAGACCCGTCAGGCCGCTGGGCTGGTCACGGAGGGAATAACCGTCACGCTGCAGCATTTTGTGACCCTGGAGAAAACCATTGATTCACAGACCTTCGGCCCCACAGATCACCGTATGAGCCGCCTGGATCCCGTTACCGGGTTGCCAACCTTTGCCCTGGACGAGATCAGCTTTTCATTGCATGACGGTATGCTGTCCCACCTGGATGCCCTGTGCCACTACCGAACGGAAATCGACGGCGAGTACGTGATTTTTAACGGCTACCCGCAGAACCTTACTGCCGATGGCTGCGTGGACCTGGGGATCGATCGCATGGGCACTTCCTACGTTACCCGGGGCGTGCTGGTTGATATGCCTCTGATGCGGGGCGTGGACTGGCTGGATCCCAGCACACCCATCTACGTGTCTGACCTGGAAGCCTGGGAGGAGTTTGCCGGCGTCAGGATCGGCAGCGGCGATGCGCTGTTCATTCGCACCGGCCGCTGGACCAAGCGTGATGCCGAGGGCCCCTGGCGATACGGGCAGGGCGGTGCAGGCCTGCATGCTTCGGTGTTGCCCTGGCTGCGCGAAAGAGATGTGGCCATCCTGGTCGGCGACGCGGTGAACGATGTCCAGCCTTCGGGTGTCGAAGGCATCAATCGTCCCATCCACCAGTTGACCCAGGTCAATCTCGGGTTGCCTATCGTGGATAACGGCTACCTGAAAGAGGTAGCAGCAGTGGCGCGACGGTTGCAACGCTGGGAGTTTATGACATCGATCCAGATCAATCCGGTGCCTGGTGGTACGGCCAGCCCGTTTAATGCCCACGCAACTTTCTAGGAGGTTCAGTAAGCGGGGAGTCAGTCCGGATAGTCTTATATCTGGAACAAACGATAGATAAAGGTGAAAGCTTGAATACCTGTCGCCTTTAATCACCTGACAGGTAATACCGCAGATCAATGGCCTGGTCCGGAACCAAAGTTCCAGGCCAGGCCATTGTTGTCCTGCTTGGCCGAAGCACCTATCTGGCCAGGGGGTCAGGCCGCATCTGAAAGTGATAGACTTTGCTGGTAGTGCCGGCACCTGTTTCCATGTGGAATGGCGCCCGGCTTGAGATCGTGGCCCAGAGGCCTTGACCCTGCCAGCCTGCATCTGGATCATCAATGCGGCCATCCAGCCATTTGGTGTAAAAGCCCAGTGGGTAAGGAACGGTCAGGCGCACCCATTCGCCTTGATTAAGGACCAGCAGGGCGCCTGACTGATTGCCAGTGTTGATGGGTGTATTGGCACCCAGCCCGAGGGTATTGAACTGATCCACCCAGGTGTAATAGCTGCCCTCTGAACTGCCTGATTGCTGGAGATTCTTGAATTGAGGCAGGGGTTCGGTAAAGAAGGTCCAGCCTTCCGGGCAATGTTGCCCGGTTGCCTCCGGGCCATTGAGAGGTCCGGTGCACTTGCGCCGATCAAAGCTGCCCATGTGGCCACTGGCCAGGGCTACCCAGGCTACGCCATTGCGGTCGATATCCATGCCTCGTGGCGAAAAGCCCTCGATTGCGTCGCCATTTTCATCGATGGGAAGTTCGTAATATTCGGTGATGGCCGTGGTGGTGGGGTCATCCCCGGGCACTACGCGGACAATCGCTCCCGGGTAACTCAGATTGGAACCCCACACCGAGCCATCGGGTGCCGGGGCAACCGCGTAGAGGCCTGAATTGATACGCTTGTCCAGATCGGGATCGACGGGCGCATCCGGGGCCACGTAATCGTCCCGCCGGCCATTGCCGTTGGTGTCAAGGATAAACGGTGTCCAGCCCTGGGCGGCCACGGCGTCTCCGGTTTCCAGAAACTCCCGGGTATTGAGCCATCCCACCACGCTACCACCACCACTGGTCCACAGCGTGTCGTCCTCGTCTTCGGCGAACATCAGGTGGTGGGTGCCGAAACAGGTATTGATCGGTGTGTAAGTATCGGTGGATGGATCGTAGACGCCCAGATGCCGGCCTGAAGGGCCCAGCGGAAATTCCCGGGCAGAGGGGTGGTCCGAGCCATCCTGGCAGAATTCAGGAACGTCGCCAGGGGCCCTGGCCCGCGATGTAATCCATACCCGACCTTGGCTGTCCATCATGGGATTGTGCACGGTGGTGGCGGCGTCCCAGATCGGTTCGTTACCCCAGTAGGGTGAAGGAGCCATCGGCGCGGTCGGCGCCGGCTTATAATCCGGGTCTTCAGGGAATACAGGAACCTGATCGGTGCTATGGGTCGCCGGATCGAGCACCGGCAGGTAGTCGGCGCTGTTTTCCAATGCCCCGTAAAGTTTGCCGTAGCCATTGACGGTCGGATCACGCCGGTCCGTCGAAACCAGGTCATGCAGGTAGGCAGTGGGATCCGCCCAGTCCCACTGGGTGATCACTACATTACGTTCCAGCCCCTGCGGTCGCTCCGGCACCGGCGGCAACTCACCGGCCGCAATGCGGTCGGTCCAGTCAGCGTACATTGTCAGGGCCCGGTCGCCCATGCCTGCCAGTATCCGGCTCATGAAGCCGCCGGCCTGTCCGGAGCGCACGCGCCGGTTCCAGACATCGAAGCTGGTTTCGGCATCGGCAAACAGGTCGGGAAAGGTGCGGGTGGCCGCGTTACCCATCTGATGGCAGACTACGCAACCACCATTGGTGACCTGGCGTATAAAATCGTCCTGGGTCTGCACTTCCGGTGCAATGCCATTGCCGTCGGGGCCGGTCCCCGGAAATTCATGTGCTTCAGGAATCTCTAGCAGGGAATACCAGTAGCCGGCGGGGTAGTACTGGGCCGCAGCCGCGGCATCAGGTGCAACCTCCGCAGTCAGATTCAGCTCGGCCCCGGGGGCAGCGGTAACGCGCGCGGAGTCCACCAGGCCATAGCCTCTGACCCAGATCTCGTAACCGGCATCGGGGAGGTCCGGGATGACGTAGCGCCCCTGGTCGTCGGTAACAACAGTTTTGGAATAAAGAGTTGGCAGATCACGAGTCTCGGCGATTACCCAGACGCCTGCTTCGGGTCCATTGGAGCTGGTGACGATGCCTCCGATAGAGTCACCGTCCAGAGCCACCGGAGAGGCAGAGGTTGAATCCGGGGTGGTCGTTGTCGAGACAGACTGGTCAGTAACACCCGGCTCTCCACAGGCAGCAACAACCAGCAGGGTTATGACTGTTAGAGTCGACCGCAGGGGATGGATATTGGGCATGGGGACCTCTTCTTCTTTTTCATTGAGTGTATGGTCAACACACTGTACTGCGCCCGGACAGCACTGGCAATGCCTGTCTGGATCAATCGATCCCGAAGGAACTGGCTGTTTATCGCTGGTAATAGCCCATTTGGGGTAGCATAATGCGCGGCGCTTCTGTTATCGCAGCGCCAGGCCGGGAAATCCCGGCCGTCTCTTTTCCATAATGAATTTGCGGGACCCCCATGCAAGCCAAAGTTTCCTCGACCCTGCCTGAAGCCGCGGCGAATATCGTTATTCGGCCGGCAAGTCCGGAGGATCTGTCGCCCCTCATGGCCCTGGAGATGGCTACTTTTGCCACAGACCGGTTGACCAGGCGCCGAATGCAGCACTGGATACGGGCTGAAAACGGCATTCTGTTGCTGGCGGAGCAGGAGGGAGTGTTGCTCGGCTACTGTCTGGCATTGTTGCACCGGGGTATCCGGCTGGTGCGGTTGTACTCGCTGGCGGTCAGCGAGGAGGCGCGAGGCAGGGGCGTTGGCAGTCTGCTTGTTTCCCGATTGGAAACCCTGGCTGCCAGGCGCGGTAAATTGTTCATGCGCCTGGAAGTGGCCCATGACAATCTGGCGGCAATCAAGCTTTACGAAAAGCTCGGCTTTGTCATTTTCGGCACGCTAGAGGATTACTACGAGGATCACCGGAACGCGCTGCGCATGCAGAAACGGATACGCTACCCGGGAGAAAGTCTCCGCCACCGGGCCGTGCCATGGTATCGGCAGACAACCGGATTCACCTGCGGCCCGGCGTCCCTGATGATGGTGATGGCAGCGCTGGACGATTCCCTGCAGATCACCCAGGAGTTGGAGCTCGATATCTGGCGGGAGGCGACAACTATTTTCATGACGGCCGGCCATGGCGGAAGCCACCCGGTCGGGCTGGCGCTGGTAGCCCACGCGCGCGGCTTCCGGGCCAGAGTGATAATTAACAAAACGGAACCGCTGTTCCTGGAAGGCGTGCGCACGCCTGAAAAGAAACAGATCCTGACCGTTGTGCACAATCATTTTGTTGCCCAGGCCGAACAGGCGGGGGTTCCCATAATCCATTCCAATATTACCCAGAAGCAGGTCGAAGAATTCCTTGATGACGGCGCACTGGTACTGATGCTGATCAGTACCTACCGGATGGATTCAAGGAAGGCTCCCCACTGGGTTGCGATTACCGCCATCGATGACGAGTGCCTTTATGTGCATGATCCTGACCCAACGGAGATAGAGCAGAGCAGTCTGGACTGTCAGCATCTACCCATCCTGCGCAGTGACTTCGATCGTATGAGCGTGTTCGGCAGGAATCAGCTGCGGACTGCAGTAATCATTGAAAAATAGGCCCGAGCATTGCGGTAGTAAATCAGCGGTTTCCGAATCAGCGATTCGCTAAATAAAGCTTCAGGTTTTCCACCAGGAAATAGTGCCAGCCTCCCAGACAACTTTCCCGCGTGAACTCGGGTACCGTGTCAGGAAAATCTTCCTGTACAGTAAAGTTGAAGTTTAATCGTGACCCTTCCTGTTGCTCTTCGATATGAAAAACCGCCTCGGCTTTTCCCGGGTATCCGCCATATACCCAGGAGTAGGCGATTTTCCTGCCGGGTTCGACCGCAGTGACCTCCCACAGATGGAGAAACTGGCGTTCGCCTGAATCGACGGTGAAGCTGGTTCGAAAACCTTTGCGTGGTTGAAAATCAGGAATGTTGTCGAAATACCACTGGCGCATCTGCTCGCTGTCGGTAATGGCGGTCCACAGGCGAGAGGCCGGGCAGCCGTAATGCTGCGAAATTGATACCGGAGGTTCTGTGCTTTTCAACCGTCAGCACTCACTCGGGACGGATCAGGCTGAACAGAGAGTCGGCGTCTACCCGGGTGTAATCGTTATAACCCAGCCTGCCGATGGGCAACATTCGGGTGACATCGATCAGTCCTTCGTCGGTGATGAACTCGTCGGCGATGTGGATGCCGACTACTTCGCCAAAGATAACCTTGTAGACATCGGTGGGATCCCAGCCCGGGATTTCGACGGTCTTCAGATACCGGCATTCCAGGTTGACCGGCGCTTCCCCGATGCGTGGTGCAGCGACCAGATTACAGGGCAGGGGGGTAAGTCCGTTAAGAGCGATTTCATCCTGCTCCGGGGACAGGCTGGCAGAGGACTGATTCATCTCTTCCCGCGTCTCCCAGGTGGCCATGTTGCAAACAAATTCTCCTGATATCTCAATATTTCTCACCGAATCCTTGGTGCGGTCCGAAGCGGTGCCGACTCCAGCAGAAAACATGACCGTGGGCGGGCTGTAGCAGACGGCGTTGAAAAAACTGTAAGGTGCCAGGTTGAATATCCCGGCGCCATCCACGGAACTGATCCAGCCTATAGGGCGAGGAATAATGAGACTGTTAAAAGGGTTACGGGGCAGGCCATGGTTCTTTTTCCTGGGTTCGTAAAACATAAGTTCCTCATGCTGTCAGTTACCGGTGCTGGGCAACAATTGTCTGGAGTAGTCCTGTTCTTCGATGGGCCAGTGCATCAGGGCAGCGGCGATCCCCAGCGCGATGCCGGCCATCCAGATACCGTCATACGTGCCGGTACGCTCGTACAGCCAGCCCCCAAGCCAGACCCCACTGAAACTGCCGAGCTGGTGGCTGAGAAAGACGATACCATAGAGAAATGTCATGTAGCGGGTTCCAAAAAACAAGGCTACCAGGCCGGAGGTCGGTGGTACTGTCGCCAGCCACAGAAATCCCATTGCTGCACTGAACAGCAGGATGCTCGGGATGGTAACCGGTGCGAGCAGAAAGGCGGAAATCACTACCGCGCGGCCAAGGTAGATGGAGGCGAGTATTTTTCGCATGGAGCGCCGGCTGCTGAGAGTGCCTGCATAGTAGGAACCGAATACATTACACAGGCCGATCAGGCTGATACTCCAGGCGCCGATGGAGGCAGGAAAACCAAGATCCACCACGTAGCCAGGCATGTGCACTGTAATGAAGGCGACGTGAAAGCCGCAAACGAAAAAGCCTGACACCAGCAGTGTGTAGGATTTTACCCTCAGCGCGTTGCCGGCGATGCGCGCAAGGCTGGCATTGACGTGGGGTTCGTCATCGGTATCCCGGGGGCTTCCGTAGCGGGCCAGCGGGAAAGCAAACAATACCATCAGGAAAGCCGACAGACCCAGAAACTGTAAAGCCTGAAACCAGCCGGCTGCATCGACCACCAGCTGAATAAAAGGCACCACCAGGAACTGCCCCATGCTGCCGGCTGCTGTTCCCATGCCCAGTGCCCAGCCCCGCCGCTCTTCTGGCACTGCGCGGGCGATAGCCGGCAACACAATACCAAAGGAGGTTCCGGATATACCGGCGCCAACCATCAGACCCGCGGTCGAGATGACCTGCAGTTCCGTAGTTGAGAAAGCCATGGCAAACATGCCCAGGCCATACAGAAAGACGCCGGCCAACAAGACCCTCAAATTGCCATAACGATCAGCCAGCCCGCCGGCGATTACCGCAAAGACTCCCCAGGACAGGTTCTGTATAGCCAGCGCCAGAGCCAGCACGTCCCGTCCCCAGCCGTTGGCAGCCGACATGGGCTGCATGAACAGGCCGAAACCAGCGCGATAGCCGAACGACAGCACCAGTAACAGGCAGGCGCTGATCAGAACCGGGAGGTAGGACTTGGCGGATTGAGTCATGACTGGTGTGCTCTGTCAGCGCCAGGGGGGCAGTGTCATTCAGGCCGGTGAAGCCAGTCGCCCGAACTCGATCCACTGCGCCAGACCCGGGGCGAATTCCTCCCGCACCTTGCGATCATAGCGATCCAGATCTTCCTGGTTCACCACATCACGCCAGGGGCCATTGGTGCCTCTGTGCAGGAACGCCTCACCGCCGCCCTGCCAGATAGTGCCCGACAGACTCCCGCAGAGCGCTTCCATAATTAATCAGAGGTTCCTAAGTTATTTATCGCCTGGTTGCAGTTTCTATTGTTTATAACTCTTTATTACCAGGACTTTCAATTCATTTGGGGTGACCTGTGATAAATAATCAACTGACAAGGCGGTGAGCCGCGATAGGCAGTCAGTCAGCGAGCCCTTCTGAAGGTCAGCGCAATGTGGTAGCTGTTCAGCTGTTCCCGAAGGTCAATCAGGTGAGAGCAGCAACTGAAACCTTGACAGCAACACCTGGTGAGAACACTCTTCGTTTCGATACAGGAGACCTTGATTTTTTTATGGAAGGAAACTATGAAACAGTTTGTCTTGCTTGTTTTGCTGGTGCCGCTCTTTGCCCGGGCTGAGGTGCACACTGTGCAATCCGTGGATTATCGGGATTATCAGTCCCTGTTTTTCGATCCGCACTTTCTGACCATCAGCCCCGGGGACAGTATTGCTTTTACCGTGACCAATTTTGATCACCAGCCCCAGTCAGTTTTTGTTCCTGATGGAGCCCGACACTGGCAAGCGGAGAACGGAGAAAACATAACCGTTCAGTTCGAAGAAGAGGGTGTTTATATTTTTGACTGCCACTATCACAACGTGATGGGCATGGCGGGAGTCATCCTGGTGGGCAGTCCCGGTAATGTCGAAGCGGCGAGACAGTTCTTCGTAACATACCGGGAAGAGACTTTCGCGTTCAATAAAGCGCGCCTGGATTACCTCTGGGATGCTGCCAGCCCATTAGTTTCAAGCCCCCAGGGAGCCCCTGACTGATTGCCAACAGGCTCCGTCACCAGCCCCTGGTCCTGACTTACGCCTCTCGCGCTATTCTGTCTGGTATCGCCTGGGTTGAATGCGGTTGCCGACAGGATCAGGCATAGGTCGTATTGCCGTCCTCACTTTTATTCCTGCGCTCACGCACGCGGCGCAGAAAGCGCAAAAAGCGACGCAGGCTGAGTGCCAGTCCGGTCCACACCATTAATACTGCAAAGAAAGATACCAGGCCTGCAACAGTCTGACCGGGAAGGCCCAGGGCTTCCCCGGTATGCAGGAATCGCACCCAGGAGCGGGCCTGACGGCCGGGTGACTGGCTGGTGAACGGTTGCCACGCGACGACCTGTCCGGAAGCCCGGTCGAGGCTCAGTGTGTGGCGTTTTTGCGGCTCTCCGCCACTGCCCTGATCTATCGAGAAGCTCACCGTGTCGGCGCCAGCGGCGGGCAGGGTGATGGTGATCGCGCGCCAGTCGCCGACGTATTCGCTCTCCCGTACCCTGGCAAACAGTGCATCCAGCGACTGCGATGGGGCGGTGGCGCTGACGGCTGCCTGGTTTGCCGGTTGGGGCGACGAACCTGACCTTCGCTGCGGGGGTTCTTCGCCGGCCAGTCGGTAGACCAGGTTGTTGGCCCAGGAGTAGTTGAACACGGTCGCGGTGGCTACAATCACTGCCAGCGGGATGGCAGACCAGATGCCAAACACATGATGCCAGTTGAAGTCGCGGGCCTGTCCACTTCTGGCGTTGGGATGAAACCACAGGCGCCCGCGCAAGGTCGCCCAGCGAATAATGCCGGGCAGCCACAGATAAATCCCACTGAGCACCAGGAATAGAAACAGCAGATTGGCCGCCCCGGTAACGGCGCGTGCAGTGCTGCGGCCCTCTCCGGTGACGTTAAACCAGCGATGCCAGCCGGTGACAGCCGAAAAGAACCGATCAAGGCGGTCGTCGACAGATTCATGAACGGTGCCGGTGTAGGGATTGAGATGCAGGCGGCCTGAACGTCCGGCGCTGAGAATAACCGGTGCCGCCGGGTCGCGGTTCAGAATCACGCTGGAGGCTTCGAAGTCTTCAGTTTCGGCACTGGCCAATAATGACTCCAGCGGCAGCCGCTGTTGACCGGATTCCGGTTCATAGGAATAGGCCCGGCTTTCCTGCCAGGCAAGTATCTGCCGTTCGTAGGTAAGAATGACCCCGGTGGCCGACATCATCAGAACCACCAGTCCGGCCACTACACCGCAAGTGAGATGGGCCCAGAAAAAAAGTTTGCGAATCATGGTATTCCCTTTTGGTTTTCGTGAATGGTAATGGTTCTCATTTAGATTATCAATAACGAAATCGAGGAAGTTGCCGGCGCGGACAGTCGACGACCAGAATTGCTGGCGATCCTGACCGTGCGCACTGTCGTGGGGGGGGGGGGAGGGCAGCAACTGCCGCCGCTATGGTTGGCCGGGGGACTGAATTGCCATGCCCGACGGTTGTACGGCGAACTCTGATTCCCCCTGCCGCGTGTTGCGGTACTTGCTACCGGGCCTTTAAGTTCGTTGATCGCGTTTCAATATCTTCATAAATATCAGATGATTACTGGGTCGATACGAATGCTGGCAACCGTTATTTAACGGTTAAGTTGCATCATTGTTGGTGCCGATGCAGTAAGGTGCCTGTTTAATTTCTCTGAACCGGTCAGTCCGGGAGCACGAGTCCTGGCGGGAAGTGAATTTTGACTCTGAAGTTAAGAAGTTCAGTCGTGATCTGCGGTGCGCTGCTGGCAGTATCGAGTGGGGAAGCAGTTTTTGCACAGGACGAGGGGGGGCTCGAGGAGATCGTGATCTTCGGCCGCAATACCGACCTGGTCGGGCGGGCGGTTTCCGCCAGCGTCGGTTATGTTGGTGGTGCCGATCTGCTTATCCGCCCGCTGGTAAAGACGTCGGAACTGCTGGAATCCATGCCGGGCATGGTGGCTGTGCAGCATTCGGGCAGCGGCAAGGCCAATCAATATTTTCTTCGCGGCTTCAACCTGGACCATGGCACCGACTACACCGTGCACCTGGATGGCGTGCCACTGAACATGCGCTCCCATGGGCATGGTCAGGGCTACCTGGATGTGAACGGGGTGATTCCGGAAACCGTGGAAGGTATCGATTTTCGCAAGGGGCCCTACTATGCTGACCTGGGTGATTTCTCCCTGGCCGGCGCTTCTTTTATAAATACCATAGACCGACTGGACAGGCCCTTTTTATCCGGCGAATCCGGAGAGAATGGCTGGGGGCGCTACGTAGGCGGATTAAGCCACGGGTTGGGCGACGGCACCCTGACACTGATTGGTGAGTACAAGAACTACGACGGACCCTGGGATCAGGAAGAGGACCTTGACCATCTGGCTATCTGGGCAAAGTACCTGCGTCCGACGGATTTCGGCGAGATAGCGTTTTCCCTGTCCGGTTATCAGAGCAACTGGCAACCCACCGAACAGATCCCGGAACGGCTGATCGGCACAACTGTGTGTCCCGATGCCTTCTGCAGTCTCGATCCGACTGCCGAGGGTGAAACTTCCCGCTGGCTTGCATCCGCCGAACTGACTGGTGGTAACTGGTCCGCCAATCTCTATAGTCAGTATTACGACTGGACCATGTCTTCAAACCCTACCTATGACGCCCAGATAAATCAGTTCGATAAACGCTGGATAGTGGGTGGCAGGGCAGACAAGGCTCTGCTGGAAAGGGATGAATTTCTGCTGACCGCCGGGGCGGAGATTCGCTACGATGACGGCGAACGAATTGGCGTCGAGGCTTTCGAACGGGGAAGGTATACCGGCGAAATTTCCGCCAGCGAAATCTCGGAATTTTCCGTCGGACCCTTTCTGGACGCATCCTGGTATGCGACTGACGATCTGCGGGTAAACGCCGGCGTGCGCTACGATTACTACGACTTCGATGTCACACCGCTGAATGCGCTCAGTGCCCGGGGCAAAAAGTCGGACAGTGAAGTTTCGCCCAAGGTCGGGCTGGCTTACATGGCGCTGGACAACCTGGAGCTTTATTACAACTGGGGGCGTGGCTTTCATTCCAACGATGCCCGTGGCGTGGTGAATCAGGTTGATCCGGTACCCGGCATCTCCACCGGCACCGGGTACGAAATAGGGGGTCGCCTGAGCCTGGGCGACTTCAAGTTCACCAGTGCCTACTGGTGGCTGGATCAGGACAGCGAACTGATTTTTGTGGGGGATTCCAACTCGGTTGAGCCAAAAGGCGCCTCGGAGCGCGAGGGGTACGAACTGACCCTGTTCTGGCGCCCCAGGGACTGGTTTGCTGTGGACGCCTCCTATAATGCCAGCGATGCCCGCTACCTGGATAATCCGGAGGGTGACTACGTGGAGCAGGCTGTGGAAGAGGCCGCACAATTAGGGTTCGCCGTTACCCGGCCGAACTGGGATGCCAGCCTGCGGGTACGCTATCTGGGGCCCTATGCACTGGACGCGGCGAACCTGCGTCGGGGTGATTCCCTGACAACAGCAAATTTCCGGAGTGCTTACCATTGGAATTCGCTGACGCTGTTTCTTGAGGTGATCAACCTGTTCGACACGGACGGCAAGGAAATTGTTTACTACTACCCGGCCTACGTGGAAGGCGCCGATGTGCCCGGTCTGTCCTCGGAGGACATTGACTGTGAGGCCACCAACTGCTTCATGAGCCGGGCGACCATTCCCCGTGCGTTGCGCATGGGTGTGAGGTTTGAGTTCTAGACGGAGCGCATCGGGCGTGGCCAGTCGGGCGCTACTGAGTCGTTGTCGCGCCTGGCAAAGGAGTGCTAAGCCCTGCGTAAGAGGCTTGGAAGCAGCGCCTCGCGGACCCCAGCGCGTTGTGGTGATTAAGCAGAGGTTTCTTAACTGTTTACCGGTAAGCTCGCTCCCTGAAGGTCGGGAATATCTGGTTCAGTACCCAAGGTATTGCAGTAATTAACGAGAGGTTACCTAAGCCTGGGCTTCTGCCGGGCGGCGGTAAAAGTGAAACTCCTCCAGGTTGACGTCATCCAGCCCTATCTGATCGAATGGATCCTCCATGGCGTCCTGTACATTGTACAGCGAAATCAGGATGAACCCATGGATTACCGCCAGCACATAGACGACCCAGGCCTCACCTTCCTGCATATCGAAAACCAGGGTAGGAATAAAGATGAACGGGAACATGTAAATAAACACCAGGCAATAAGCCCGCAGGCTCACCGGCGAGCCATGGGTGCTGATGCCGATGGTGTTCTCCATACTCTCTTCCACGTCTTTGATAAAGCGGATGATCTTGAGCGCGACGCTGGTTGATATTACAGAACGATTGGATTGTAAAAGTTCGAAAACTTCGCTCAGTCTGGCCCGCACGTTATTGGCATCGTAGCGCTGCCCCTGCAAGGCGTCCAGAAACAGACGGGAGATGCCCTGTAATCGTTCTGCAACGTAGTCCTTTTGCTGGTCATCCAGCTTTTCAATGGTGGCGAATGACAGAAAAACCGCGTTCAGGGAAGATTTGAAAATACTCAGCAGCTTGATGATTTCATCCCTTCGTCGAAAGGACTGGCGGATAGTGAATACGAGGGGAAAAATCACTGCAATACTGAACAGGGTAATGTTCAGGTTGAAACTGAAATCGAATTCGATACAGAAATACGTGTAGACAATACAGGTCACCATGACCCCGGCAGTCTTGTTGTTGATGATGGCGAGGTATTTTTGCATGGATTGTTCTCTTGTTATTCTTGACTGTTTTTCTTGCGCCAGTGCAGTTTATTGCCGATGTGATCCTGAGAGGATACACTCAATCCGGTGTTTTGGAAAAGTTCGACCAATAAATCACAAAAAACGAGGTCTACTATGATCCGAGCCTGCTTCCTCGTATTACTTTTTTCCGTACCGTTGGTTTCGCTGCAGGCCACCGAGCGCGCGCCATTGTTTGAGTCCGATGATACGCTCGAACTTAAGCTGACGGCACCGTTCAGGGCGATCGACAAAGAACGCGACAAGGATGAGGAGTACGAAGGGACAGTAAGTTATCAATCTGCTGACGGCGAAGCTGTCGTACTGGATGCCAATTTTGAAGTACGCGGCAACTACCGGCTGCGCAAGGATATCTGCCGCTACTCGCAATTATGGATCGATTTGAAGCGCGGTCAGGTACCGGATACGGTGTTTGCGGGTCAGAACCGCCTTAAGCTTGTGGTCCAGTGCCGCCCTTCCGATCGGTATGCCGAGTATGTGGTTATGGAGTATCTGGCTTACAAATTGTTTAACGAACTGACCGCGCCCGGCTTCCAGGTCAGGCTTGTAAATGTGACCTACGATTACAGTGACGATGCCGGTGAGTCGCGCACTCACCTGGGCCTGCTGATCGAGAACAAGGACACGATTGCCGAGGCTGTAGGGGCTGAAACCGTTGAGGATAACCGCGTCCGCATCGATGCCCTGAAACCGGAGTCGGCCACGCTGGTCGCCCTGTTCATGATGCTGATCGGCAACACGGATTTTTCGTTGACCGCCGGCCCCGAAGGGGACGAGTGTTGTCATAACGCGAAGCTGTTGGACGTGGACGGTGGCTATGTGCCCATACCCTATGATTTCGACTCGTCGGGGTTTGTGGATGCGTCTTATGCCGTGAAGCCGAACCCGGCGTTTGGTATTCGCAGCAATCGCCAGCGGCTGTATCGCGGATATTGCTATCACAATGAGGTTGTTGCTGACGTGCTGCCGGCCTTCAATCAGGCCCGGGACGGATTTTACCGGTTGCTGAATGACCCCCGCCTGACTTCCAGGCGAACCAGGGAAGCTGCGGTCGAGTACCTGGACGAGTTTTTTGCCATGATCAATGATCCCGCGGAAGTGCAGGATGAAATCCTCGATGACTGTCGGGGGTGATCGAAAACAGCGGAATATAGATGACTGAACGGTTAGATATGAAAAAGATTGTTGCAAGGTTACTGCTGTGTTTTCTGGCCAGTCTGCTGAGCTTGAGTCTGCTGGCGGATCCTGCCTGGCAGAATGTCGTGCGCACGGTTGCCATCGGCGATGTCCATGGGGATTACGATAATTTTTTCCAGGTTCTTCGGCAGGCGGGGATCGTTAACCGGCGCGGCAACTGGATTGCCGATGATACTCACCTGGTGCAAATGGGAGATCTTCCTGATCGTGGCCCTTATACAGGCAAGGCCATCGAGCTCTTAAAGAAGCTGGAGCGGCAGGCCGAACGTCGCGGGGGCCGTGTGCACGCGCTGATCGGCAACCACGAAGCCATGAATATGCTGGGAGATTTACGCTACGTCCACCCGGGGGAGTTTGAGGCCTTCGTCACGCGCAATTCGGCGGGATTGCGGGAGCGTTACTATGACGCGGTGGTGGCGAGCAGGCAGGCGGCTGATTCTGAGTTCGAGGCCGATGCACAATTCAGGGCCCAATGGGAAGCACAGGTGCCGCTCGGTTACGTGGAGCACCGCTTGACCTGGTCTCCCGAGGGAGACTATGGCAGCTGGGTACTTGGGCACAATGCGGTAATCAAAATTGACCGGGTTCTGTTTGTCCATGGCGGCATCGGCCCTGAGATGTTGAATCTGTCCCTGGAGGACATAAACACCGGTGTCAGGGAGGAATTGCGCCAGGGGGAGGCAGGGCAATTTGCCGAGGCCGAACCCGGCCTGGCGACCTCTGAGCAAGGCCCGCTATGGTACCGGGGACTGGCCTCCGCTGCGGAGTCACTGGAAGCCGCCCATGTGGACGCAGCTCTGGCCCGCTTTGATGTGGATCATATCGTCGTCGGCCATACGCCAGGCCTGGGTACGATCGTGCCGCGATTCGGCGGTAAGGTGCTGGTCATCGACAGTGGTATTTCGGGGTATTATGGCGGCCACCTTGCCAGTCTTACAGTCGAGGATGGCCAGCTGTTTAACACCCAGCAGGGGCAGCGCCTGGTAATTCCGGTGGCTGACGCTGACCCGATACCTTATTTTGAAGCCGTCGCCGAGCTTGAACCGGGGGTGGACGCGCTGCAACGCTACCTGCAAAACCTTCGTCAGCCTGAGTCTGCTGGCGAAATTCCCGCAATCAGTCCGTCAGTTCCCTGACCAGGTGTGGATCCGGCATGCCGTGGGCGACTATCTCCGGTGAGTCGCCAGCGGTATAGATTTCTATTGTGCCAACGCCGAACAGACGGTTGAGCAGGGATTGTTTGACCTTCACTGACCGGATACTGGATTTATTGATTTCCGAATGTTCCTTGCTGAGTATTCCGGTTTCGAAGCGAATCTCGTTTTCGTCAACGGTAAACACCGTATTGCGGGCAGAAAAATACCACCAGAGCAGAATGAAAAGACCCAATCCCAGTACCGGGATAAGAAGGATGCAGCCAATAAATCCCAGCGGGTTGCCCTTGAACATAGTTGGATTTCTGGAATAGGTTGCCATTTTAATCGCCCTGTAATGCTGTCAGGGAACCTCTACCTGCTTTCCGCTACACGGTACGGCCGGTATCTAGGGGTTCCCGAGGTTAAAAACCAGCTAAGTTAGCGGTAAGTGGATCGTTTGTCCAATAGTCACAGCGAGACGACTTCGCCCCCGGCTGCCTCGGCGTCTTCCTGGTCGTGGGTGACCAGCACTACCGGCAGACCTGCGTTCCTGAGCCGAGCGAAGACAGTTTCGCGGACTTCCCGGCGCAGGCCGGCATCCAGTTTGTTGAATGGTTCGTCCAGTAACACGGCGACGGGTTCAGACAATAGCGTGCGTAACAGGGCCACCCGCGACTTCTGTCCCCCGGACAGGGTGGCGGGGTCGCGATTTTCGAAACCTTCAAGGCCCATTTCGCGCAGGCTCTGTGTTGCCAATGCCTGCTTGTCCTGGCGTTGCGCAGGCATGCCGAACCAGAGATTTTCCGCCACCGACAGATGGGGGAACAGCAGTGGGTCCTGAAACAGTAATCCCAATCTTCGCTGTTCTGCCGGCAGGCAGGTCAGATTACGATCTCCGATCCAGATACTCCCGTCGGCGTTGAAAGCGGCCGGTAAAAAGCCTGCCAGATAAGCCAGCAGGGTTGATTTGCCCGATCCCGATGGGCCCATGACAGTGAGTATCTCACCCCCGCTGACGCGCCGATCCAACTGCAACAGCTCCCGCTCGCCCAGACTGATGTGCACGTTGTCTATGTGTAATTCCTGGCAAGCCATTGGTGAACTTTCCGCTGTTGTCAGTGCAGATCCTGCATGCCCTGGCGCTTGCGCCAGACAAGTCGCGGGATCATGAGGGCGATCAAGAAGCCCAGCATGGGAACCAGGGTCTGCAGTACCGCCCAGACCGCTATGATACTGGCGTTACCGCCTGATGCCAGCGCTACGGCCTCGGTCGTCACTGTGGCCACCCGACCGGCTCCAGCCATCTGGGTGGGCAGAAACAGACTCACGCTGATGGCCATGCCGATCGCGGCGCTGGTCAGCAGCGGAGCGAGCAGCAGGGGCAGCCGGATGCGCCAGAAGGATCGTCCCGGAGTCACTCCCAGAGACGCCGCCATCTGCAGCCACCTTGGATCCAGGTGCCGATAGGGGCCTGCGAGAGTGAGGTAGGTGTAAGGGAGGATGAACAGCAGATGGGCCAGCATCACCAGTCCAATTCCCGGCTGCAAGTGCAGGGACTCGGCGATTACGACCAGGCCAAACAGAAAGGCAACCTGGGGTGTGATCAGCGGCACGTACAGGATCCAGGCGGACGTTGTCTGCTGCCTCCCCTGCCGGAATTCGTGTTCCAGGGCGCTGACCACGAGTAGCAGGGAAAAGGCGGTAGTAGCCGCGGCAATGAGCAGGGTATTGCGCAGGGGTTGCCAGAAACCTGGTAGCGCCCGCTGCCAGGCATGCAAACTCCAGTCCGCGGGCAGGGCGGCCGGAAATTGCCACAGGCCGGATAGCGAATGGACCAGCAGGATAATCAGGCTGATGATCATGGTACCCAATGCCAGCGGCAGAACGGTGCGCCCAAGCAGATGCAGTAGCCATTCACCGCGGCTGCGGGTGCCCCGGGCTACCCAGAAGTGATACAGGCGGGCTATCAGGCGTTCGCCCAGCAACCAGGTTCCAATGGCGCCGAGGCTAAGCGCCAGTTGTAACATGGCTGCTGTCCCGGCAAGGAACCGCTGCTGCAGGTCGGGGTCGTTGAACCAGCTCAATAACATGACACTCAGGGTTGGTGGCAGGGTGGGGCCGAGGATGATGGCGACATCCACCGTGGCAGAGGCGAAGGCGATAACCGCGAACAGAGGCAGCCGCAGCAAAGGATAGAGGCCAGGTGCCACTACTTTCAGCCAGGCGATGACCGGGCTGTAGCCGAGTGATCTGGCCATTCTGACCCGCTCGCCGGGGTTGAGTTGGGGCAGGGCTGCCAGGGCCATCAGCAAGAGAAACGGAATTTCTTTGAGGATAAGCCCGGTAATCATACTGAGTCCCCAGCTGTCATTGACAATCAACAGGTCAGGAGCCCGCTCCCAGCCGCTCGGAACGGGGGAAACCAGGCGGAACAGGAATCCTGAAGGGGCGATAAGAAATGCCAGACCAAATGCTGCCGCCGCATGGGGGACAGCAAGAACCGGCGATGCCAGGCGCCTGATCCAGCTGTCCAGGCGGCCACCAGAGGCACTGGCCAGGAACAGGAATACCGCTGCCAGCGAAATCACCGGGGTCACCAGGCCTGCCAGCAGGCTGACCTGAATGCTGTGGCCGATGCCGGGGACAAGCGCCAGTTGCTGCCAGTGATTGAACGTCAGTTCGGTGCCGCCGATGGCGGGGAAATAGCCGAGCGCGGGTAACAGGGCGACCAGCAGGCCCAGCGCGGTAACGATCAGCAGTAGGGAAAACAGTACAGGGTAAGCGAGGCGAAGCACCGTCAGCGCACCGAATAACGCTGCAGCCAGGCCGCTTCCAGGGCCGGCACCCAGGAAGGATGGGGCTCCGGCAATTTGCGGTTCAGATCTGCCTGGGAGGGTGCTGCCCCGCTACGCTCGATCTGCTCAAACAGGGCCTGCGCCGAGGCGGGCAGCCTGTCCAGGTCCAGGGCCGTGAAACTCCCCATCTGGTCGCTGCGGGTGGCTCGCGCCTGCGCTTCCGGAGACAGCAGAAAATTACTGACCACCATGGCGGCGGCCTTGCTGCGGGCATTAAATGGAATGGCCAGGAAGCTCACGTTGCTCAGGGTGCCGCCGTCCAGCACATAGGACCGGACTGAGGCCGGCAGCTCCCGATTGGCAATGGCCGTAACCGCCTCCCCGGGTGAGAAGGAGAAAGCCAGGGCCGTATCGCCGTCAGCCATCAGCCTTCTGAGTTGCGCGCCGTTGGCGGGGAAATAGCGTCCCCGGCGCAACAGGGTCGGGTGTAACTGATCCAGATAATCCCACAGGACCTGGGTGATTGCGGCAAAATCAGCCTGCTCGACAGGGGCATAGAGGGGAGCTGTGTTCTGGCGCAATTCGAGAATGGCCTGCTTGAGAAAAGTAGTGCCCAGAAAGTCAGGCGGTTTCGGGTAGGTGAACTCGCCGGGATGCCGGCGGGACCAGTCGAGCAGTGCCGGGATGGATCCAGGTGGTTGGGCGATGACTGCGCTGTCGTAGTAAAAAACCAGCTGGGCCCTGAGCCAGGGGGATTCCAGCCCCTGTACCGGCACAGTGAAATCCTGCCGCACCTCCGGAAAGCGCTCGGCATTGACCAGGGCGAAATTCGGTATTTGCTCAGCCCACGGGCCGAACAATAGCCCATTGGTTTTCAGCGCGGCAAAATTCTCACCGTTTACCCACAGCAGATCCACGGTGCCGGCCGTGGTATTGCCAGCCTGCTTTTCTGCCAGGATTCTGGAGACTGAAGTGGCAGTGTCGGCCAGCTTCACGTGGCGTAAATCGACCCCGAACCGGACCTCGACTTCATTGCTCACCCAGGCCAGGTAGTTATTGATGCGTGCTTCGCCACCCCAGGCGTTGAAGAACACAGTCTGCTGCCTGGCCTCCTGCAGGACGGACTGCCAGTCGCGCGGATCGGGCTGCCCGTTCACGGAGCTGGCAAAGCCACTGCCAAATAACAGTAAAAGGAAGACGGCAGATGCCGGTTTAACCGCCACTGGCCACCAGACCCATGCGCCGGCTGCGTCGCTGCCGGCGTCGTTCTTCCAGCAGGTCACCCAGTACTTCCCGGTGGAAGCGGTCGCAGCCAATACACAGATTGCTGTAAGGATCGCCCGCCGGTGTCTCCGTGCTGGAGGCCTGGATATAGTCACTGACACTCCAGCCATGGGTCAGACCCATGCGCTCCGGCTTGCCCGCATTGATGGCTTCCAGCGCCGGCTGTCCAGCCAGGTCATCCAGTATTTCCAGCAGCGGCTCCTCGACCAGGTTGCCCAGCGGGTGAGCGGTTTTAATGCAACAGGGGTAGACGTCGCCCGATGGATCGATGGAGACTTCCGAGCCGGCATACTGATGATCGAGAAAGTTCAGGCCGCCTGACCAGGCATTGCAGAAATTATCTGCCAGGGTGGCTTTCGACAGATTATTCTGCCAGGCCCGCCCGCGCGGCCAGAGTTTGCCGATCCAGCTGTCATCGGTGGCGCCGAACATGGAAAACAGCGGTCCAGCCAGTTTTCCGCGCTCGGCCCGCTCGCCCAGGGCCGTCGCATCCTTTACCCCCGCGGCAAGCAGCATACCGGTGATTTTGTCAGCCAGCTGCTGCTTCTTATCACCCTCCATCCCCACGTGGTAGTCATCCATGCCGGAAACGGAAAGTGTCCAGATGTCCCGCGCCAGCAGCTCGTCGATAATCTTTGGGGTCAGCAGATCGCCGGTGGTCTGCACCACGACCCGGATCCCCCCGTTGTGTCTGTACTTGTCGCGGATCGCTTCCAGGGTAGGGTAGAGCACCGCCTCGCGCACGGGGTCGGTCAGCACGTCGCCGCCGGAAAGTATGATTTTGCCGGTTTTCTCGACATAGCGGTTGCCGTCTTCGGGATCCAGTTCCAGATAGGTCATCTTTTCTGGCAGGTTGGCGACGATGGCCGGTGCATTGCGCCTGGCTTCTTCCACCACCGCGGCCAGTTCATCGCGCACGTAGGGACGGAAGCGCTCCTCGTAACAGTGCTTGCAGCGGCGGTGGCAATGCCAGCATAGAACGTAATAAATAGACTCCATGCAACTTCCTGGTTGGATTGTGATGGTAGCAACAGTGGACCCGCAGCCAGGGGTATTTAGTTCATTGTGAAAAAGAAGTCCGGCAGCGGCACTGGTCTGCCGGCAATGTAGCATGCCCCGTTAATTGTTTCACTACAGACACCAGGGGTACGACTGCTCTAAGGTGTTGCCGCCTCCGAGCGACGGGTTCCACGATTGGTAGTGATCAGAAAATATTTCTGTCCCTATTAAATCGTTTTTTTATATGATGCGCGTGAGCGGCAACAGGGCTGGTCTCGATGGACCGGGCGCCGATGGGCCTGCGAGTATTTCTGCTTGGTCTATCTTGCGTCGGGGATCATTATGCTGCTTGCGCTGGTTGTTGTGTATCTGATTATTTCCATTGCCATCGGGCTGCTGGCGGCCCGTAAAGTGCATTCCGCCAGTGACTACATCACTGCCGGCCGCAGCCTGCCCATGCCGGTGGTCATGGCCATGGTGTTCGCCACCTGGTTCGGCGCGGAAACGGTGCTTGGCATATCCGCCACTTTTCTGGACGAAGGCTTTCGCGGGCTGATTTCCGACCCGCTGGGTGCATCGCTCTGCCTGATACTGTTCGGGCTGGTGTTTGCTCTGCCCCTGTATCGGCTGAAACTGCTGACGCTGGGCGACTTTTTCCACATCCGCTACAACAAGAAGATCGAACTGGTGCTCTCCACCTGCATCGTGATCTCCTACCTTGGCTGGGTGTCTGCACAGGTGACTGCCCTGGGGCTGGTTTTCAACATCCTGTCCGATGATACTGTTTCCCTGCAGCTGGGTATGTTGATCGGTGCATCTGTGGTACTGCTTTACACGCTGTTCGGTGGCATCTGGTCGGTGGCAGTCACAACCTGTGTGCAGATGATTGTCATCGTCATCGGTTTGCTGCTGGTTACCCTGCGGGCCAGCGACATGGCCGGCGGTATGTCCGAGGTGCTCGGCAGTGCGGCGGCGGCCGGCAAATTTCAGTGGCTGCCTTCGCTGGAGCTGGTGGACATGCTCGGCTGGGTTGCCGCCCTGGTCACGCTGGCGTTGGGCTCGATTCCCCAGCAGGATGTGTTCCAGCGGGTTAACACTTCGAGGAACGAGACCGTAGCAGTGTGGGCCACCACCCTGGGTGGCGTGGCTTATTTCTTTTTCGCGGCGGTGCCGCTGTACCTGGCCTACAGCGCCAGCCTGGTCGATCCTGTGCAGACTGCCGTGCTGATGGAAGAGGATTCGCAGCTGGTGCTGCCCACCTTCGTGGTCACCAACATGCCGTTCTGGCTGCAGGCGGTGTTCTTCGGCGCGCTGCTGTCGGTGATCATGAGTACCGCCTCCAGCACCCTGCTGGCCCCTTCGGTAACCTTCACTGAGAACGTGCTGAAAAACTTCCGCCCCGGCATGACCGACTCACAACTGCTAAGGGCAACCCGCATCACTGTGTTGGTGTTTGCGCTGGTGGTGGTGGCTAATGCCTTGCTGTCTAACCTCAGTATCCATGGCATGGTGGAAAATGCCTACCGTATTACTCTGGCCGGGGTCTTCGTGCCTCTCACGGCCGGTCTGTTCTGGCGCCGGGCCAGCAACCTGGGCGCTACCCTGTCGATTTCCCTGGGTCTGGGCAGCTGGCTGCTGCTGGAGATCTTTTTCGCCGATCTACCCTTCGAACCGCAGCTTATCGCCCTGGGCCTGAGTCTGTTCGGTATGGTGCTGGGCTCCTGCCTGTCCCCCAGCAGTGCGGAGGAACAGCCGTCGGGCAATCAGACAGAGAGGAGTTCCAGCAGCAAAGCGCCTTGATCGGAACAGGGAATAATCGTCTTATTGCGCACCGGCAGGCGATCTACCCGGCTCATTGCGACCGGTAGCCCGCCGGCGTGCCTGTCGGATCAGAGAAAATCCAACAGCAGGAAAACGGTCAGCAGCACCGCCACCCACAGCACCATGCTGCCGATGGGCCAGGTACGGGCCAGGGTACCCTGGGGGCCGTGGGTGCGGGTCCGGCCGATCATCATTCCCGTTGCCCAACGGTCAAGCCAGCGACTGGTGAAGTCGCGGATCAGCGTCAGCATGCGCACGATGCCTTGGTAGATGGCTGGGAACAGGCGGCGGTAGAACCACTCGGCGTCCAGGTTGACCGACGGGATCTCCGCCGGATAGCGACCGCTGCGGTGCAGGAAGACCACGCCCAGAATGGCGAAGGCCAGCAGCTGCAGTTGGGTCAGCACGTGGGTCATATCGTAAGCATGATAGTCCGCTTCATAGGGCAGAATGCTGTACAGCATGCCCGGAAAGACACCGATCGCCACGCACAGCACGGCGGCGATGCCCATCGCACCGAGCATATTGCCCGGTGCTTCGCGGGCCGGGATGTTCTGGTCGTGGGCAAAGAAGGCGAAATAAGGAATCTTGATGCCTGCGTGTTCCAGCACCCCGGCGGAGGCGAACAGCATAAACATCCAGACAATGCCATGGCCTTCCTCGATCAGGGCCGACATGACCATGGACTTGCTGATGAACGCACTCACCAGCGGGAATGCGGAAATGGTCACCGCACCGACGATGCAGAGCGTGGTCGTGATCGGCATTTTCTTGTACAGTCCCCCCAGTTCCGAAGCCTTGGTGCGGCCGGTCACGTAAAGCACCGCACCCATCGACATGAACAGCAGGCCCTTGAACAGTACATCATTGAAGGCATGGGCCACGGCACCGTTGAGCGCCAGGGCGGTCCCAACCCCGATGCCGCACACCATGAAGCCGAGCTGGTTGATCATGGAATAAGCCAGCACCCGGCGCAGATCGTTCTCGATGACAGCGAAGAAGATCGGGTAGCAAGCCATGAACGCGCCGATGTAGATCAGCGCCTCAGTGCCCGGGAAACCACGTGCCATGGCGTATACCGCCACCTTGGTGGTGAAACAGCACAGGAACACGGTGCCGGTGGCGGTGGCGGCGGGATAGCCATCAGTGATCCAGTTGTGCAGAAACGGGAAGCCGCACTTGATGCCGAAAGCAAAGAAGATCAGCAGGCCGCCGGCAGCGCCGATCCCGATTTCGTCGAATATCAGACTGCCGGTGTCCAGCCACATCCACAGGGCGCCGGCCATCAGCAGCACGCCGGACAGCACCTGGAATACCAGGTAACGAATGCCGGTGGCCACCGAGGTCTCGTCGCGGGAGGCCCAGATCAGAAACGCTGAGCTCAGGCCCAGTACCTCCCAGAATACGAACAGCGTGAACAGATCCCCCGCGAACACCGCGCCCACCGCGCTGCCGGCATACAGCAGGCCGGTGACATGCTGAAGGGTATCCTTGAGGTGGATGGAATAAAGTACCGCAATAAAGGCGCCGATGTGGAAGATGTAACCGAACAGCAGGCTCAGCTCGTCGACCCGGTAGGGCACCAGCGTCAGCTCCATCAGCTGGTACTCGACCAGGGTGCCTGTCTCGACGGTCAGTAAATGTATACCGCCTATCACCGGTGCCAGCAGCATGATAGCCGACCGCAGGTGACCGCGGGTGAAGGTGGCCAGCAACGCGGCAATCAGGAAGGGCAGGAACGGGTGGAAATCAGGCATCGTGTTCGCCCTCCTTCCGGTAGTAGTCCTCGCTACGCCCCACCCGCTGGCGCAGGGCCTTGGCCAGCATCACCACGCCCACCAGCGCGGCAAAACCGTAAAATGCATAGAACGCAGGAATCTCCTCGACCGGTAGATAGGTGTGCCGGTGTACCAATAGATCAGCGATCACCAGCAGGGCGCAGACGCTGTAGAGCAGGTAGCGGATCCGCTGCTGCACCTCGGGGCGGTCAGCCCAGCCGGGATTTTGCTTGTCTGGAGTCTGCATAAGTCCCTCTCTTCAATGGATTGCCAGCGACGCCAGCTGATACCAGTACTGGGGATAAAAGAACAGCGCGACACAGGTCAGTGCCGTGATCATCAGGGCCACCAGGCAGAATAGCGGTGCTTCCTTGATGCCCGTGTTGCTGCCGGCGCTCCCTCCTGCCTGCTCGGCAGATGTGGCGAAAAAAGCCCGCAGCGGAATCGGCAGCAGGTAGGCCACGTTGAGTAGCGAACTGAGCAGCAACGTGCCGAGCAGGACCAGCTCGCCGGTTTCCAGCGTTGCCTGGGCCAGGTACCACTTGCTCCACATGCCGCCCAGGGGAGGCAGGCCGATGATGCTCAGTGCGCCCACGGTGAAGGCGGCGAAGGTCAGTGGCATCTGCCTGCCCAGCCCGTCCAGCTGACTGACCTCGGTCTTATGGGCGGCCACCAGAATCGCTCCTGCGCCGAAGAACAGGGTGATCTTGCCAAAAGCGTGCATCACAATATGCAGGCTGCCGCCGAGGATGCCGGTCACGCCCAGGAGCGCGCCCAGGGTGATATAGCCAAGCTGGCTGATCGTGGAGTAAGCCAGTCGTGCCTTCAGGTTGTCCTTAGTCATGGCCACCAGCGACGCCAGCAGTATGGAGGCGGCGACAATATAGGAAAGGGCCTGGGTAGTGGGTAACTCACGCACCAGATCGGGCCCGAAGATGTACAGGGAAATTTTCAGGAGTGAGAATACGCCCGCCTTGACCACCGCCACCGCATGCAAGAGGGCACTGACCGGGGTGGGCGCCACCATCGCAGCCGGCAGCCAGCGGTGGAAAGGCATCAGCGCCGCCTTGCCGACTCCGAAGAAGAACAACAGCAGCAGCACACCCAGCAGAGCCGGCGACGCGGTACCGGCAAGAATACCCCCATCGGTGAAATCCAGCGTCCCCGCCAGATACCAGGTCCAGATCAGCGCCAGCAGCAGAAAGGCGATGGAGGTGCCGATCAGGATGCCCAGGTAGACCCGGCCCGCCCTGCGCGCCGCCTCAGTGCCTGCGTGGGTGACCAGCGGAAACGTGGACAGGGTCAGCATCTCGTAGAACGCGAACAGGGTCAGCAGATTGCCTGAGAACGCCACGCCCTGGGTGATGGCGATGGCCAGGGCGAAAAACAGATAGAAGCGGGTCTGATTCTCTTCGTGATGGCCGCGCATGTAGCCGATGGCATAGATGGAAGTCACGATCCACAGGAAGCTGGCGATCAGGGCGAACAGCATTCCCAGTGGTTCCAGGGTGAACTGCAACGTGAGACCCGGGAACGGTTCGGCCAGGGTCAGGGTCGGCTCACCGCCTGCCAGGACCTCGTTGGCCAGCGGTATCAGCAGCAGGAACAGCAGCACGGCGGTGACCAGGGTCACGGCCTCGCGCAGGTTGGGATTGTTGCCGGTCAGCCTGATAAGAATGGCTGCCAGTACCGGCAGCGCCACAACCAGCGGCATCAACATCTCGATCGACATCACGGTGTTCCCCCGCTACCAAGCAATGCGGCCGCTGCCTGCTCGGCGACACCCACTGTCAGGCTGGTGTCGATGCCGAAGTAGATATTGGCCAGCACCAGTATCCAGGTCGGGATCAGTAACATCAGCGGCGCCTCGCGTACCGCAACCGCCTCTCCCTCCGGTTCCTGGAAATAGGCCGCCTCGACCAGTTTCCAAACGTACATGACGGCGATCAGTGAGCCCACCAGCACCAGGAAGGCGACCGGCCACAGGCCCTGCTCGAGAGCCGCCAGCACCAGGTACCACTTGCTGACAAATCCGACCGTGAGCGGCACGCCGATCAGGCTCAGGCCGCCGATCACGATGGCCAGCATGGTCAGCGGCATGGTTCTGCCAAGGCCGCGGAAGTTTTCCATGCGCACGCCGCCGGTACGGAAGAACAGCGCGGCGAGCGCCAGGAACAGGGCGCCCTTCATCAGGGCGTGGTTGAACAGGTGCAGAATCGCTGCGGTAAGGCCGGTCTGGGAGGCGAAGCTGATTCCGAGGATCATGTAGCCGATCTGGGCGACGCTGGAATAGGCAAACAGACGCTTGACGTTGTATTGGAAAACCGCCACCAGGGAGCCAGCAAACACGGCAAACAGCGCCAGTACCAGCAGCACGATTCCCAGTGGCATCACCTGGAAGGAGAACTCGAGGCCGAACACTGTAAAAATGAAACGCAGCATCACGTACACGGCCACTTTGGTGGCGGTGGCCGCCAGCAGCGCGCTGGCGATAGAAGGCGCGTAAGTGTAAGCGTTGGGCAACCACAGATGCAGCGGAAACAACGCCAGTTTGAGGCTGATTCCCACCGTGATGAAAGCGAAGGCGGTCTGAACGGTGCGTGATTCCGAGAGGGGGTCCAGGCGGACAGCCAGGTCGTGCATGTTCAATGTCCCGGTCATCATGTACAGCATGCCGACGCCGATCAGAAAGAAGGTGGCGCCGATAGTCCCCATGATCAGGTATTGAAAGGCCGCGGTCAGTGCGCGCCGGTCATTGCCCAAGCTGACCAGGATGTAGGTGGATAGTGAGGAAATTTCGAGAAACACGAAGACGTTGAAAGCGTCACCAGTAATGGTGATGCCTAGTAGACCGGCCAGGCACAACAGGTAAGCGGTGTAGAACTGCGGCTGTTTGTTCTCGGAAATCTCCTTGCCCACGCCGGTACCTGCGGCAAGCATCACGACCGTGGCAATGCCGGTGACGATCAGGAGCACGAAGGCATTGACCGCATCCACGTAGTACTCGATGCCCCAGGGTGGCGCCCAGCCGCCCATCTCGTAAGAGATCGGTCCGCCGGACAATACGGCACGCAACAACGCGATACTGACGCCCAGCGAGGCGAGACAAACCAGCTGTGCCCACAGCCAGCCGAGATTGCCACGTCGCAGCATCAAAGCCAGCGGCGCCGCCAGCAGCGGGATGATGACCTGCAGTGCGGGGAGATTGCCAGCTATCACAACGATCGGTCCTGTTCGTGAATCTCTTCTTCCTCCACGGTGCCATAGGCCTCCCTGATACGCACAATCAGGGCCAGCGCCAGCGCCGAGGTGGCCACGCCTACCACGATCGCGGTGAGGATCAGGACATGGGGAAGGGGGTTTGAATAGGTGGTTACGGCATCGTCCAGGATCGGTGCCGCGCCGCCGTCCACCTTGCCCATGGTGATGTAAAGTATGAACACCGAAGTCTGGAAAATGTTCAACCCGACCACTTTCTTGATCAGGTTACCGTGGGCGATGACGACATAGAAGCCGACCATCATCAGAAAAATGACGATCCAGTAGTTGTACAGGCCCAGTGTCGTGCTCATCGCTGCTCTTCCTCTGGCTGGCTGCCGCGACCGGTAAAGTTGTAAAAGATGGAGATCATTACCGCCGTCACGGTGACGCCGACGCCGAACTCCACAGCCAGAATGCCGTAGTGCTGACCGTGCAGCGGATCGTGGGCCAGGGTGTTGTAGTCGAGAAAACTGCCGCCCAGCAGCAGGGTGAGCACCCCGGTCCCGCCGTAGATCAGTACGCCGATACCCATCAGGTAGCGCAGCAGGCGCGGCGGGATTACCCGCTCGGCATTGGACAGGCCGGCGATCATGGTGTAGAGGATGATGGCCGCACCGAAGATGACGCCGGCCTGGAAGCCGCCGCCCGGCCCGTAATCGCCATGGAACTGGATGTACAGTGCGTAAAGCAGGATCAGCGGTATCAGGGCCCGGGTGATCACCCGTAACACCAGGTGGTGGCCCATCGCCGCGGGGCGCACCCGGTGCGGGCTGTCGCCGCTTACGCCAAGCAGGGTCAGGACACCGAGGCCGGCGGTGAAAATCACCACCACCTCGCCCAGAGTATCGAAACCCCGGTAGCTGGCCAGCACCGAGGTGACGATGTTGGGCATGCCCACCTCGTCATAGGACTGCTCGATATAACGGGGTGCCACATGCTGGTGTATTGGCGCGTCCGGGTCGCCGAGGAAAGGCATGTCCAGGGTGCCATAGACCAGCACCAGGCCCGTCACGACTACTACCCCCAGGGGGATCATCGAGGCCGGTGTGCGACTGGGTTTCTCCTTGCGGCTGGTCAGGGCCAGGGTGCCCAGCATCAGCACCGTCGTCACCCCTGCACCCACGGCTGCCTCGGTCAATGCCACATCGACGGCATCCATGGTCACGAAGAACCCGGCGGACAGCAGGCTGTAGATGCCGAACAGCATGACGATGGTGAACAGGTCGCGCAGAAACACCACCGACAAGGCGGTGGCCGCCAGCATGCTCAGCAGTACGATGTCGATCAGGGTGTTAATGTCGATTCTCCTTCGCCGAATTCCTCGCCCGGTTTTCTGCCTTGTCCTTCGCCTGCGCTGCTGCGCTGCTCTTGATCCGGCCCTGCGCCTGGTTCGTCGAAGCTTGCCTCGGATTGCGGTTCAGCCTGTCCGGTCCCTTGCAGCGCTGCTGCCGCGACCGGTGCGTCGGGCGTGTCACTCAGGAGTGGCTGCAGGCCGCTGTGCATGGCCGCCTTGGCCAGGGCATGGGCAGCTGTGGGGCTGGTGTAGGCCAGAATCAGCAGGATCAGCAAAAGCTTGATAACCATCATCGCGTCGGGTGCCTGCAACATCAAACCGAGCACAATGAAACCGGCGCACAGCGTATCGGTGACGCTGGCGGCATGCAGACGCGTGTAGAAATCGGGGAACCGGAACAGACCCACCGCGCCGGTGATGCCCAGAAAGCCACCCAGCAAAAGGAGTATCCAGCTCAGGCTATCAAGCATCCCTGCCATCAGGAGCGCTCCTGGCCGGTGGCGTTATCGCTGTATTCAAAGAAGCGCAGTACGGCGATGACACTGATGAAATTGATCAGTGCATAGACCAGGGCGATGTCGATGAAATCGAAGCGCCCGGCTACCAGGCCGAACACGGCAATCAGCAGCACCGTCTTGGTGCCGAAGGTATTGATGGCCAGAATACGGTCGTAGAGCGTGGGGCCAAGCAGCGCCCGGGTCAACGCCAGGACCATCACGACCAGGATTGCGGTGGTAACAGCGAAATACATCAGTTCTCGAGTCTCCTTACCAGGCGGTCCATCTCGCCAGCCTCGAGCCCCTCCCGCGACGATCGTGTCAGCGCATGGACGGTGAATTCATCACCTTCGACCTCTATGGTAACTGTACCGGGCGTCATAGTGATTGAATTGGCATACAGCACCTTGAACAGGTCGGTCTTCTGTGAAGCTTTTATTCGGATGATTCGGGGTTCGATTGCCGGGTTTCGCTGCCAGATACAGCGGATGACCTCGAGATTCGATTTGACAATTTCCTTCAGCAGCCAAAGCAGATAGAAAGGCAGGCCGGATGAGAGTATGACGGTAGGATAGTATTCCCCGTCTACCCTGCTCATGATCCGGGTGATGACAATAACCAGCGCCACCGACAGTGCACCGAAGGTAAGGAGCAGAAAATCAAAGTGGCCGGAATTAATGATCCAGAATACAGCCAGAACCAACGCGAGCCATATTGAATTCTTCATCTTCCTCGGGTTCCCGCTTCTTATTTATAAGTTCAGATTGATTACCGAACGATCATCGACAGACACAAGGCGACCGGTTAACTAGAACTTATATCCCCTGAACCGATTTGTCCAGCCTCGCAGGGTCCGATGACCGGGGCGACTTCTACCGGTTGTACGGGAACTCGAAAATTCAGGCAACCTTGATTAATCAGGATTGCCTGACGTGCTCTTGATTCACTAATTCACTGGGTAGGAACCAAAAAGAAAAGGGGACACTGTCTACCAATTCAGGACATGAGCCGATTTCATCAGGCCGGCTGACTAGTCGAGAGGCAGTTCCGCTTTAAGCAGGGTGCCTTCATCTTCTATTCTGTATAGGCGAAAACCCAGCTCTTTGACAAAGTTCAACATTCGTCTGTTGCCGGCGACCACCTCCCCCTCCATAACTTCATAGTGCTTCGCCCGGGCATCCAGTATCAGTAATTCCATCATGCGGTGGCCGACGCCTTGCCCCTGGTAGCGATCATCTACCACAATCGCGAATTCGCAACGGTTCTGATTCTCCAGTTTGAAGTAGCGGGCAACGGCGATTTCCCGCTCTGAACCATCCGGTTCGGTAATCACCGCGATCAAGGCCATATGCTGACTGAGGTTGATATGGGTAAAATACCTGACCATGTCAGGAGTAAGATCCCGGGTGCCGGCGCAGAATCGATAGTAGCGGGACTGCTCGGACAAGCCATGGACAAATTCCCACTCGATAAGTGCGTCTTCCGGCGTGATGGGGCGAAACACAACCAGGGTGCCGTCAGCTAACCGGTAGGTTTCTCTGAAATCTTTGTCGATCTGACTCATAAAGAGCCTCTCATAATTATCACAATGCTCTGCGGGAGTCTGTGGGGCGCAGATAAATGTCACTCCCTTGCCAAGCGCGACAACGACCCGGTGGCGCCTGACAGGCCTCGCCCGGAGGGGGCTTCAGACAAGCCCGCTGGCTTCGCTGTACTGCCCAGGCAGGCCGTGGCATTGCCGCCGGCAATGCGCTTTGCCAGAGGACTCACCTGAGGGGCAGCGCGTTGTGGTAATTAACCGGAGGCTCCATAATTCCACCAGTATTCACAGGCAGTCTTCACGCCACAATTCACCAGCCCAGCTGGAAATGCAATAACATTCTATTCATGACAACAGCGCTTATTACACACCCCGCCTGCTATCGTCACGAGATGGGGGAATTTCATCCCGAATGCCCTTCCAGAGTGGGAGCCATCAGCGATGCGCTGATCGAAGCCGGGTTGTATGACCTGCTTGTTCAGCACAGGGCTCCCTGCGCGACCCGTGCCCAGCTTGAGCGTGTGCATGATGCAGACTATATCAATTTCATAGAGAAGCATGCGCCAAAAGAAGGGTACTGGCATCTGGATAACGAAACTGTCATGAACCCCTTTACCCTGGAAGCGGCGCGCCGGGCAGCGGGAGCGGTTACAAAAGGTGTCGATCTCGTGATGTCCGGTGCAGTTGAGAATGCATTCTGCAACGTCAGACCTCCTGGCCACCACGCGGAACGGGCAGAGGGTATGGGTTTCTGCTTTTTCAATAACATCGCCGTGGGTGCAGCCCATGCATTGTTGCAGAAAGGTATTCGCAAAGTACTCATCCTGGACTTCGACCTTCACCACGGGAATGGGACCGAGGATATCTTTCAGGACAATCAAGAGGTGGTAATCTGCTCAAGCTTCCAATACCCCAACTACCCGGATGAAAAATATGCCAAGGACAGCAGTCATATTGTCAACGTCACTCTACAAGCGGGAGAGGGCTCAGTTGAGTTCCGCGACAGGATCGCTGAGCACTGGTTCCCGGCCATAAACGCCGAGAAGCCGGATTTCTTCCTTGTTTCTGCCGGCTTTGATGGTCACGGGGATGATCCGCTTTCGGAGTTGAATCTCACCGTGGATGACTTTTACTGGCTTACGCAACAGTTGATGGAACTGGCAGAAAAACATGCCTCGGGGCGTATCGTGTCCTCTCTGGAGGGTGGTTATGACCTTTCTGCTCTTGGGCGCAGCGCTGCAGCACATATACGTGCGCTCATGAGTCTTTAAAAGAATTGGGGGCAGAGGGGGCCGGCGGCAAATCCGGGCGTTATCAAGCCATTCTGAACGCGCAATCAGTGTGCGTTATGATGCGCGCTGATTTACTATCCGTTAAGGAACTTCCGATTAAGCAGGGGTTCTTAGCTTTTCGATTCCTTCACTGACCTGGCCCGACTCTTCACTGCTTCATACCTAATGAATCAATCTCCCACATCCAGCTACGACGTTGTCATCCTCGGTGCAGGTGCTGCCGGTTTATTCTGTGCATCAACGGCAGCCAAACGGGGCCGGCGAGTTCTGGTATTAGAGAAAGCTAACAGGATTGGCAAAAAAACCCTGATGTCTGGTGGAGGCCGATGCAATTTCACCAATCAGTTTGTAGAGGCAGATAATTTTATTTCAGGCAACCCGCACTTTTGCAAATCAGCGTTGAGCACTTACAGTCAATGGGATTTCATTGGCATGGTGGAGCAGTACCGGATTGAGTACGAACAGCGCAAGCATGGCCAGTTGTTCTGTATTCACTCGGCTAAAGATATTGTGTCAATGTTGCAAGCGGAGTGTGAGCGGTTCGGCGTGGCAATCAGAACCCATTGTGAGGTTAAAGAAATCACCTGTGCCGAATCTGACTCTCTCCGCAATCGCTATCAGATTGAAATAGCACAGGGCGCAGGTGAGCAGAAAAGCGTACAAAAGCTATGCTGCCAGTCGCTGGTGATTGCGACTGGCGGGCTGTCTGTGCCGACGCTGGGTGGCAGTGGCATCGGCTATGAGATAGCCAGGCAATTCAACCTCGAAGTGACCGAGCGACGCAGCGGGCTGGTTCCTTTTGTGTTTACTGATGCCATGAAACCCCTGTGCGAGCGCCTGTCTGGCTCTTCCCTCGAAGTAGAGATTCGCTGTAACGGTCGAACCTTTACTGAACAGCTGCTCTTCACCCATCGAGGAATGAGCGGCCCGGCAGTACTGCAGATTTCCAGTTACTGGCGCGAGGGTGATGCAGTGGAAATAAATCTTTTACCTGCTTTCGATGCCACTGCATGGTTGTTACAAGCCAAGCGGGACAAGGTCAAAACCCGGCTCAAAACCTTTCTTAATCAAAAATTCACAAAATCGCTGGCTGTTGAGTTGCAGAGCCTGTGGTGGCCCCAGTTGGCAGAAATACCCTTGCTGGAATTTTCTGATAAACGACTGCGGTCAATCGGGCAGAAAATTAACCGCTGGCTGGTAACACCGTCCGGGACGGAAGGCTATCGAACAGCCGAGGTTACTCTTGGGGGAGTGGATACAAACGGCATCAGCTCCAAGACTATGGAGGCAAAAAATCAAACCGGCCTGTATTTTATCGGCGAGGTTCTGGACGTCAGTGGACACCTGGGCGGGTTCAATTTCCAATGGGCCTGGTCGTCTGCCTATGTGGCCGGACAAGTTGTATAAATTACGGCACGGCCATTTATTGCTGGTTGCAAAACTGGACAACTCCGTGGTTCGGAGATAGCCTTAATGCCTCCCATAAATCCCACGCACCCTGACCCGGGCAACGGGTATTAAAGCGGCCGCTTAGCTCAGGCTTGAGTAGAGATTCTCCGCCCGCTGAGTCAGCGAGGGAGAAGTGCCAGCCTCAATCGGGTTGACTGACTCTAGAAAAACAATAATCAGAACAGGAAATTCCCCATGAAATTTCGCCCCTTGTCCTGCCTGCTGCTGGTCCTGGCCGGCTCACTGACGATCCCTGCTGTGGCCCAGAATTCACGGGATTTCGGCGCCGAGATAGAAGCCGCGATCCGCGCCGCCAAGAGTGCCGCGGGCACCGAGTTTCTGGGTACCCTGAACACGATATGCCTGCTGCCCGCCAGCGGCGGCGAAAACACCAGCAACAATCTGCCCTCCTACGTCAGGGATCCCTCGTTGATACCGCCACGGGAAAACTGGTACGCCGAACCGGCAAAAGTCTTCGACAACCTGTACTTTGTCGGTGGCAAAGTGCACTCGGCATGGGCGCTCACCACCAGCGAAGGCATAATCATTATCGATACCATCTATCCCTACAATTCACGGGAGTTGATCATAGGCGGACTGGAAAAGCTGGGGCTGGATCCGGAAGACATCCGTTATGTCATCATCTCCCATGCCCATGGCGATCACATCGGTGGTGCGCAAATGCTGCAGGAACGCTTCAATGCCCAGGTGGTCATGGGCTCGGCCGACTGGGAACTCTTGGAAAGATACCCGAACCGCTACGCCACCATGTCTCCCACCCGAAGGGACGGGCGCGGCATCGTCGCTTACGACGGCATGGATATCACGCTCGGCGATACAACAGTCACGCTATGGGAAACACCGGGGCACACACGCGGGACCCTGTCATACACGTTCACGGTGTTCGACAACGGCGAACCGGTCACGGTAGCCTACTCAGGCGGCACCGCGTTCAACTTCGTCAACAATACGCCGGACCCTGGGATCCAGAACTTCCAGACCTACATCGATTCACAGCGCCATATCGCCGCGCAGGCGGCCGCAGTCAACGCCTCGGTTATTCTTTCCAACCATTCGGTGTTCGATAGCGCAACCAGCCGCAATCGTATGCTGGCGGGGCGCGGTGACGGGCCACATCCTTATGTACTGGGTGAAGAGTGGGTACAGCGCTATTTCCAGGTCATGGAAGGCTGCGCCAGGGCTGCACAGCTCAGGCTGGAACAACAGGCGGCGGGGCAGTGACTCCTGGCCGGAATATTCAAACTCTGCATTGATTTCGAAGCATCTGGTCATGACATCACATACCGTTTTTGGCGCCTGCCCACACGACTGTCCTGATACCTGTTCCTTTGTGACCACCGTGCAGGACGGGGTGGCAACAAAGGTCCAGGGCAATCCGGCCCACGCCCATACCAACGGCGGCCTGTGCACCAAGGTGTCCCGTTATACGGAACGGGTCTATCACCCGGAGCGCCTGTTGCATCCGTTGCGGCGTATCGGCCCCAAGGGTTCAGGCCGGTTCGAGAAAGTCGGCTGGGACGATGTAATCAGTGAGATAGCCGGCCGCCTCCAGGCCATCGTCGCCAGCAACGGCCCGCAGGCTGTGGTCCCTTATTCTTATGCCGGCACCATGGGCCTGGTTCAGGGGGAGTCCATGGCCAGTCGCTTCTTCAACCGGCTGGGTGCCTCCCTGCTGGACCGTACTATCTGCGCCACCGCCGGCGGCGATGGCCTGGTCTACACCCTGGGCGCCAAAGTCGGCATGCAGGTGCAGTTCTATGCCGAGTCCAGGGTCATCCTGCTTTGGGGCAGCAACTCCATCGCCAGTAACCTGCATTTCTGGCGTTATGCCCAGCAGGCCAAACGTAACGGTGCCAAACTGATCTGCATCGACCCGCGCCGGACTGAAACCGCCGACAAGTGTGACGAGCACATCGCCATCATGCCTGGCACCGACGGTGCCCTGGCGCTGGCGATCATGCACGAACTGATTACCCACGACTGGCTGGATCACGATTATATCAGCCGTTACACCGTGGGCTACGACAAGCTGGCGCGCCGGGCGCTGGAATGGCCACCGGAGCGTGCCGCGACAGTTTGCGGCATCAATCCCGAACAGGTTCGATCCCTGGCAAAGGACTACGGTGTCACTGCCAGACAGGGCGAACCCGTGGCTATCCGATTGAATTACGGCATGCAAAGAGTCCGCGGCGGCGGCAACGCGACGCGACTGGTGGCCTGCCTGCCAGCACTGACGGGTGCCTGGCGGCAGCGTGCCGGCGGCCTGTTGTTGTCCAGTTCCGGCACCTTCCCGGTCCGCAGTGCCGCGCTGGAAATGCCCGAACTACGCCGCGATCCCGCCCCCCGCACCATCAATATGAGCACCATCGGCGATGACCTGCTGCGTCCCGCCAGCCCGGAATTCGGCCCCGCGATCCAGGCGCTGATCGTGTATAACAGCAATCCCGTGGCCGTCGCGCCGCAGTCCGGCAGGGTGGTTGAAGGTTTCGCCCGCGACGACCTGTTTACCGTGGTGCTGGAGCAGTTCCAGACCGACACTGCCGACTACGCCGATTACGTGCTGCCCGCTACCACCCAACTGGAGCACTGGGATATCCATCGCGCCTACGGCCACACCGACGTTCTGTTGAACCGCCCGGCCATCGCGCCACTGGGCGACTGCAAACCCAACACCCAGATATTCCGGGAACTGGCCGCCGCCATGGGTTTTACGGAGCCGTGTTTCAGCGACAGCGACGAGCAGCTGGCCCGCACCGCCTACGGCGACCTGGTAAGTTTCGACACGCTGCTGAACAAGGGCTACACGGAGCTGCCGATTCCTGATGCACCCTTCGCCGCAGGTGGCTTTCCCACTCCGTCGGGTAAGTGTGAGTTCTTCAGTCAGCAACTGGAGGACGAAGGCGGGGAGGGGCTGCCGGATTACCTGCCCAATTACGAACGCCCGGGCAGCTCCGCCAGTTATCCCCTGGCGATGATCTCGCCACCGGCACGCAACTTCCTCAACTCCACCTTCGTCAACGTCATCAGTCTGCGGGATATCGAGCGGGAACCGCTGCTGGAGATGCACGCACAGGATGCCGCGGCGCGCGGACTGAACGATGGCGAACTGGTGCGGGTATTCAATGACCGTGGTGACTACCATTGCCGGTTGGAAATCTCGCCGCGTGCCCGCCCAGGTGTGGTCAATGGCCTGGGCATCTGGTGGCGCAAAATGAACGCCGACGGCCGCAACGTCAACGAGCTGACCAGTCAGCGCCTGACCGATCTGGGTCGTGCCCCGACTTTCTATGACTGCCTGGTGGAAGTGGAGAGCCTGAGGTCTGATTGAATGGGAGCCTAGTAGGGGACACTGATAGTTTAATAGCTTAAGAAATTTGCTCGTTGTATTCGCGTCGAATCGTCATCTTCGAGTCATTGGATTTAATGGCGAGGCTGGCTGCTCTGGTTACGAAACCAAGAGTCAATCTGACCCGCTTCCATGGGGTGTTCGCCCCTAACAGCAAACACCGGCTTATTCAGGTGTTCGACATCCTTACCTGCGAGCGATGGCCTGATTGCTGATGGAAAGCGGCTGATTTCTCAGAGGCTCTGACTGATTTTGCGTTAATTGGATCTCTCGGTGAGCCACCTGCTCACCAATCTGGACAGCAGCCTACTTTGGAGATACCTTGTGCCCTACGTTTAAGCCGTTGGTATCGCACAATCTGGTCGTGTCCTTGCTGAACAATCCGGATGAATCCCGCTAGGTGCTCACTGCACGATTGGCAGTGGTGTGTTTTGGGATCATTGCCTATGTACTTGCGCTCAATGCGGACAGTGTCTACAACCTGGACGTTGAAGCATCCGCCTTTGGCTCAGCCGGTATTCTTACCTGCTGCGCCATGGGGCTGGCAATAAAGCGCGGCGGTCCTTATTCTGCAGGATCTTACATGCTCGTAGGCATGGAGAGTTATGGGATATTGGCGTACCTGATAAATTACGAGTACGCGCATCTGATGTCACACGTAAGTGCCCTTGCAACCTACAGTGTCATAATGTGGATAGAAGCTCCCTTTAAAGACTCTTCCGAAGCGCTGCCTGTGAATTAGTTATCTGTCGGCATCATCGATCAATGCAGTCAATTCGACTAACTCTATAGCGTCAGGTATCCCGCGGATATTATGTTTTCCATACGAAGTTGTTTTGACGAAGTTTGCCGGCAGTGCATCCGCAAAATCCTGCGTGACCAGTAATTGCGTGCGCAATTTGCGATTAAGCCCCTCAAGCCGAGCGGAAATGTTTACCGTGTTGCCCAGTACCGTGTATTCACACCGACCTGCCGACCCAATTTCGCCAGCGATAACTTCACCATAGTTGATTGCAATGCCGACGCCCATGTCGTTGTCCGCCAATTCTTTCGTGGTTTTTCCAATTATCTGAAAAGCGGCACGAGTGGCTGCAATACGAGGATCCTCCACACTGTCGAACAAACCGAATATGGCCATGAAACCGTCGCCAAGGAATTTGTTCAGTACGCCGTGCTCGGCGTTGATCGCTTCGTCCGCCCGGTCAAAAAACTGATTTACATGAGTTGCTACTTCAGCTGCTGAGTGCGAATTGGAAAACTTGGTAAAATTTCTTATGTCTCCGAACATTACTGCCACTTCCCGCTTATCTGTAGCGAGTAACTGTTGGCTCTCGTCGCGCAAGGCGTCCGCAATCTGACTGGACACATAACGCCCCAGGCTCTGATGCAACCGCATCTCCTGTCTGGCGGTCGCAATAAAATTGTATAACTCATTCCGCAAACTGCGCGCGGAATAGCTGCCGGCAGCACCCAGCCCCAGCAATACCACAACCTTCATTATCGTTACTTCCCAGTCCAGGCTGGGTACTTGTGCCAATAGCTCGGGGGACATGTCACTGGCTGGTCGTCCAACCAGGATGTAAATAGCGATAAATTGCGCCGCCGCCATGGCGCCAGCGAACAAGCCCATGTACGGGCGCAATCGAAAGGCTGTAACGATAATCACAAGCCCGTAGGCTATTGGCGGCATGGAGCTCAAGGCATATTGTGCCCCGTATGCACGCGTGTCGAGATAGATGGCACCGGACACCACCGTGAGTTGCAGAATCGTATTAACATAAGCGACAAAGGGGTGATAGCGACCGGATTGTATATAAAAGAAAATCGCCATAAACGAGGGAACTGTAATGACAACCAGCCATGTTATATCGCGCCGCAGATTCTGTTGAATTTCCGTGTCTATCAGCAGGAAAATGTAGGTGATGGCAATGACAGTCACCCACAGGATGCAGGCGAACCTTTCTGCGCGGGCTTCGCGCAGAAACATTTCTATTTGAAATCGTTCTTCAATGGTTGGCAGTGGCGGAATTATCAAGCTTTCGGTCGTTGACACCCTGACTCCCTAAAAATTGAACGACACCCCAAATGAATGTAAACGCAAGGATTGGCGAGTTCCATTGTACTCACCCGCCTTGAGGCCGCTGTTGGTCACGCGCACATCTGAGCTGTCACTTAGTCGGTATGCAATATCGACACTGATATCCGCGAATTCAACGTTCACACCAACACTCAGTGCCTTCTCAAGAATAGCGGCGGTCATCGGTGTGATAGTGGTACGCGGAACCAGACGGTTACCTTGCTCAAAGCCCAGGCGTATGGTTTTGTTGCGGTCTAGTGCGTAGGCACCGCCCACATGGATCACGTGCTGATCATGCCAACTCAGCGGGGCAGTGTCGAGAATAAAGTCTTCACCCAAAAAAGCATTCAGGTCCTGGTTGGTGCCGTTGGTCAATGTAATAGGCAAGTCGATGAAAGAGTCTTCCCAGTTGATCCAGTCATGCTGCAACCCCAATTGCAGACGATCTGTCGCCTGCCAGGTAAATCCGGCAAGTATGCTCGCCGGTAATGCCGTTCTGACATTGGCATCGTAGCTAAAATCTTCCTGTATTCCCAATTTCAATTGGCCCAGGTTACCACTGACATCGCCATCGGCGGAAAACCGTGTTTCAAAGGAGTACGCCAGATTGAAATGCAACGACGACGTGATTGCATAGTCCAGTCCCAATGTGGAGTTCCATGCGGTGTCGTCCGCATCCAGATCGACCAGAACCTTGAATCCCTGCAATACCTGATGGGTCTGGAATATGTACGGTGCTTGCAACTGATTGCGATTGTAGGCAATGCCCACGGCCGCACCGACAGACAGGGCATCATTTACCGCATAGGCCACACTCCCCCTGATCGATGCAACTGCATATTCGGAACGGTGAGTTTGCCGACCATAGCTCACACCCAATGTCCCGCTCGGGTCGACAAAGCTGAATTCGGCGCGCATGGCAGACTGAATCAGTAACCCGGCACCCCAGGACCAACGCGAGTCCGGTAGGGTGCGCGACAATGCAAATTCAGGCAGTATTCCCGGCCCACGATCTGCCCTGGCAGATTCATTGAAACGACTTCGAAAACGGGAATCCACAAAAATCGAAGTCAAACTGGCCTGGTTCTGATCTCTGGTTTTTGTCAACAGCGCGGGATTTGCCGACACCGCAGCCAATGGACTTGGGGCAAGACCTACAATACCTGCAGCGCCCATGGCATCGGCACTACCTCCAGCTCGCCATAAATCTGTTGCATTCACTATATTGCTAATGCCGAACAGAAGACCACATAGCAGCACGCGCATAAATCGATTACCCCCGTATTTGACTGTGAAATAGCCTCGAATGGTAACAATTGCACACAATTACTCGCAGTTAAGAACTTCGTAGCTGTGAATATGTTCACAGTTAGGCGGAATTTGCCCAGAAATCACGAGCATTGCTGAGCGCTTCAGCAAATTCCGTTACACACTGCTTTGTCATGTCCCGCAATTTTTCGGTAATGGCTTTATTTGAATCGGCAAGGTTTCCGAACAAGGGGCGTGAATAACAAGTCCGTGGCGGGGACGTGCGAGGCAGGACGAGCCCGAGCCCCCAGAGATGGGTTTACGGCGTTCCCTGTGATGGACTTGTTGTTTACGACCCAACCTGCTCTGCATCAGATTCAAACAAAGCCATTTCCGGTTATTCGAGTCAGGATAAATCAATGCCTGATCCACATATAGTCGTTATTGTCAGTCAGTGTCATTCAAATTGCTTCAATATGTTTCTGTGAGCAGCGTGACTCAAATCAGGGACAGTAAGGACGCACCGGCAATATACACCGACACACAGATGAGATCGTATTCCGTCCAAAGAATGGTTGCTAGGGCAGGTGCAAATACCCCGCCTAGAATTGCTCCCACCTGACAGCCCAGTGATGCACCGGAGTAACGCACTTCGGTACTGAACAATTCAGTGAAGAAGGCCGCCTGTGGCCCATACATCATACCCAGGAACATGAGACCACCACTGATCGCGACCACAATAAACCAGAAGTTGCCTCTGTCTATCAACGGGAACAAGGCGAAAGCCTAGAGCCTAGAGCCTAGAGCCCAGAGCCCAGAGCCCGGTCAATATAGCACTAAGCATGAATACGCCGCGTCTCCCTTTGCGGTCGGAGTACGCGGCGGCGAAGAACTGGGTAGGAATCTGAAGCCCTGAGGCAATCAATACGGCGAGCAGCATGGTGTCTCTCGACAAGGCAGCGCCGTTTGGATCGCCGCCGTAGGCAAGGACAGAACCATCTGGTGGCGTAAAATGAACGCCGACAGCCGCAACGTCAACGAACTGACCAGTCAGCGCCTGGCCGATCTGGGTCGTGCACCGACTTTCTATGACTGTTTGGTGGAAGTGGCGAGTCTGAAGTCTGATTGAAAGGGCTCCAGGGCAGGCAATTTACTATCAATGTAGCGACATCCGCCTTCAAGCCAGGCTTCCTCTCCAAAAGCGTCCTAATTCCCACCTGAGTTAAGCAATCCTCCTAACGCTGGACTAGCTGACTACGCAAGATGTCGCCATCGTCGCAGTAAGTTGCGCGATGCCTGGCTCAGGTATCTGACTGCTCAAGCTTGCGTGATTCTGACTGCAACCTCTCGACCCGGACTGATGATAAGTCTTTCGACATCACCATTAGTCGTACCTCGCAATTGTCAGTGGATAGCAGCGTCGTCATGGATCGCACTTATACTGATTACCCTTGGTATTGCGCCCAGGGTGAAGACGGATTTTTCTTGGTCACGCAGCAAAGACGCAACGCCACTGCCGCGTCATAGAGCGGCATTATGTCGTTACAGCCAAGAGGCTGACCTGCGACCAGACCGGTTTTGCAAATGCCACTGAATATACTCAACAGAACATCAATCGGAGCGAATCATTTGCCTGAGAGAGCGACCGCAGGCAGCACTTTTGCTTTTTATTGAGTCCCAAAAAGGATGGGCCCCCTCCTGACTCGGATTCAACCCAAATCTGCGCAGACGGCGGTTTACTTTATGCAATAGCAATGTTTGATCTACGTCTTGGGTTACCAGGGAAATCGTGTAAGACAAAGAAAAAGTTTCTGGGCCGGTCTTAACCCAATGGGGTGACATGGGAGGGTGGTAAATAAAGTCACCCACCTTTAGTTCCAATACCGCAGCCCTCCCCTCAAACTCTGGCTTGTAAGTCTGTAACATGGATATTTTATCAGAAGCCAGGGCCTCTCTGGCTTCGCTGGGGAACGTTTCAAAGTCCATCGGCGGAAAACTATGCATTACTTTATTGCCAATGACCTGCAATAAAAAATTGTGCTCAGGATCCGCATGAAACGGGGCAACCGCACCTGGCGTTGATACAAATAGCCCTACACTACTGCTCAATAATAGATCGGGATCAAACTCAGGGACACTTTCTGCCACTCTTGCTATAAAGTCTCGCTTAAAATCAGCGTAGACGCCCAAGTGCTCATCTAGCTGTATCGCTTGTAAGTGAATAGTGCCTTCCCCACTCTCAAGCCTTTCGACCAGGTCTGGAACCTCGGCCAGAGATAGTCGCTGGATATCTGAGTTTGAGGGGTCTGGCGAGGTCACCCGAACGAAAACCTGACTGCCCGGCATCTGTCGAAGTAATTGATCAATCAGTTTTAAATCTGTAGGCAATTGGGAAAGATCAATCCAGGTCCGATCGAAGGATACTGGACTTCTCCCCCAACCCTCGGCCAGGTTATTTATTGAATCGGACATATTCATGACTCCTATTAAGGAACTTTTGTTCTTTACACCATACACTGAGCGAGTTTTCAGCTATCGCAAGTGTTGTGAAACTTTTACCAAAAGATGGCAAAGTTTACCGCCCACGGATAACCAAAACAATTCCATGTTAACAATCAAAACCGGCCTGGACACCTTCATTGTTTTGAATCCTCTGATCGATTAGGCCAACACGCTTGCCTTGCAAAAAACCTAGAAGCACTCAATATTGCATTTACTCCGATCCACTCACAATCTGGGAAGAGTGCTATGCCTTGGCCCGTACTTCCAATTGCTGGTGGTTGTGGGAGCGCTCTTCAGTTTACCACGACGACTGCCTTTCTTCTGTATAAAGCCTGTTGTCCTCGGTGCACACTCAGCAATGACCGCTTTCTTATCGACATAGGTCGAGTCTCCATAAACCTGTGTTTCTTCACCAAGCAACAACTCTAAAAGCATTGCTGAAACATAGGCATTGGCGTTCGTGGCCGCTGCTGATTGAACCCTCTTGCTGCGGCTGTCCACGACAATATGGGTCTTCATCCCAGAATACTTCCGGCCTTCCTTGCGAGTCCGGTGCATCTCCGGGTCGCGCGCTTCCTTTTCTCAGTCGAAGCAGGCCCATGGATGATACTGACGATTACAATCGCCCTCCAGCTAGCGATTATCCCGTCCTTTTCGGGGCAATCGATTCGGGGCAATCGATCATCTAGCGGAAAAAAGGGTCGCTCAGACTACGCCGCCCCAACAGATGTTCCTCCCGAGCCTCCGGATGGGGCTCAACAAATTCAATTACAGCTTTCATGAATTTTTATGAGACCGCAAAGAAACTCTGGAAATATTTTTTATTCATTGAGAACAAAAAAGTGATCGCAACCAGAGTGCTGGTTGCCTACAATGTGCAGGGTAACGGCGCATTGTAGGCAACCAGCACTCGTCTGCTGCGTGATCTTTAACGCCACCCCTAGCAATAAGGCAAAGACGGATCTTGAAGGGAAATCTAGTGAACGGAGGACACCAAACGATAGCGCGAGTAAGGCGCTTCGTCACCGCGTTTTCGCCCTGGAGTGCCAGCACCGAACCGGTTGCCTTAGAGTCACCACTTGGAGAATTATATGTGTGGTATTGCCGGTGTCATCTCCGGCCTTTCGTATCGATCAGGCAAGAATTCGACTGAGCATCAGAAGATTATTGAGTGCGTCGAGCGGCTTAGTGCAGCATTGCAGCATCGCGGACCAGACGGAGACGGACTATGGAGTTCTGAATCCGGAGAAGTGGTGTTTGCTCATCGGCGCCTTGCGATCCTCGACTTAAGTGAGGCCGGTGCTCAACCGATGATAGATTCAGAATCCGGTTGTGCAATTACGTTCAACGGCGAGATCTACAATTTCAGGGAACTCCGATGCGAGCTGGAATCACTGGGGGAGATTTTCAAGTCGACGTCGGACACTGAAGTTGTGCTCAAAGCCTACAAGTGTTGGGGCGTTGATTTCGTGTCGAGGCTACGCGGGATATTTGCGATAGCTGTCTGGGATCCGCGATCACGCTCAGTGCATCTTGTACGTGACCATCTCGGAGTCAAACCCCTATACTGGACTATCGTGCGAGATACGCAGTTGGGAAGTGAGTCTCTACTCTTCACTTCGGAATTATGTCCACTGCTCGAAAGCGGCGTCGTTGAGCGCCGGCTCGATCCTGCCGGCGTTGCGTCATACTTGTCTCAAGGGTTCGTAGTGGGGCCCCGTACAATTATCGAAGGAGTGAATCTGTTGGCTGCAGCGAATATGCTGACAATTACGTCAGGGGCGAAAGCTGGTGATGCGAACAACCTTGCATTCCGCTGCTACTGGACTCCACCATCGCATGCAATCCGAGACACCAGCGTAACTGAGTTACGGGAGGTCCTTGCTGACACTGTTCGAATGCAGCTCGTATCTGACGCACCAGTGGGAGTGTTCCTTTCCGGAGGAATCGACTCCGGTGCGGTCGCGGCGTTGGCCAGCGAGGGTTCGCGCGATCCGATCCACACCTTCACGATCGGGTTTGAAGAGGCTGAGCTCGACGAGTCTTACTTTGCGGCGCAGGTGGCTGCGGCGATAGGGACCCACCACACGAATATTATGGTGTCTGAGGAAGACTTTCTGCGACAGCTTCCTGTGGCTCTAAGCTCTATCGACCAGCCTACGCTCGACGGAATTAACACCTTCTTCGTGAGCAATGCGGCTCGGGGTGCAGGAATGACAGTAGCCCTCTCAGGAACGGGCGGCGATGAGCTGTTCGGTGGTTATCCGAGTTTTAAGGAGCTGCCGAGGTTGCTCCGTGCTACTTCGTGGTGGCCCAATGGAGCATTGAAACAGTTCATCAAGGGGACAACAGGCATTGCGAGCAGCTTCTTGTGGAATAATTTGCACCAGAGTCCACCCCAGACTCGGTGGGGCAAGATTGTCGACGTTGTCTGCGCGACCAATGACCTGCTGGGTCTTTACCAGGTTTCTTACTCGCTTTTTACGCGAGAGACGCAGGAGCGGATGGCATCGGACCAGGTTCGGGTGGCACAGAGCAGCCAGGATTTCGGCCTTCCTCCCGATGTGGGGCGCGCATGGCGCGCCCGGATAGAAGGTTCTGAGCATCGTCAGGCTGTCTCGCTGCTAGAGATGTCCAGCTTCATCGGTGAACGCCTGCTGCGCGACACCGACGCAGCAAGCATGGCCGTTGCATTGGAAGTCCGTGTGCCTCTGCTCGATCACGTACTCTGGGAGACTCTTGCGGGCATTGACCCGGAACGACGTTTCTCCCCAACGGGGAAAAAACAGCTGCTCAGGGATCTTGCGCTTTGTCGTCTCGATCCATCGCTTTTTGACAGGCCAAAGTCCGGATTCGTACTACCCATCAATAGCTGGGCCAGACACCGTTTAAAGCCGGAGATGGATCTACTGCTAACGGACGCGGACCTGGTCAGCAGTGTAGGGCTGTGCCCCGAGGTTGTGCAGACTCTGTGGGCATCCTATTTAAAGGGTAAGCCCGGCTTGCACTGGTCTCGAGTCTGGGCAATCTACGTTCTGTTGGCTTGGTGTCGCCGCTACAGTGTGGTACTCGCGACCTGATCCCGGCGCAAATGCCCCAGGTACAATGCTGGTGTCGTCAGGCTGGTCTGCTCGAAGCCTCGTCACGAAAGTGACTATCTGACGCGGTTGCAAGAGCCTGCTTGGATTTCATGGCGAGGCTGGCTGCTCTGGCTACGAAACCAAGAGCCAATCTGACCCGCTTCCATGGGGTGTTCGCCCCTAACAGCAAACACCGGGTAAGGGTCTCGCCGGCAGGGCGGGGCAAGGGCAGTAAGAAAAAGCAGGCAGACACCGACCAGGATGAAAGAACGCCGGCCGAGCGCCACGCCGCCATAACCTAGGCCGAGCGGCTGAAGCAGGTGTTCAACATCGACATCGAAACCTGCGAGTGATGGCCTGATTGCTGATGGAAAGCGGCTAATTTCTCAGAGACTCTGACTGATTTTGCGCTAATTGGGTCTCTCGGTGAGCCACCTGCTCACCAAGCTGGACAGCAGCTTACTTTGGAGATACCTTTTGCTCTACTTATAAGCCTTCCCGCCAGGCCGGTGTCTGCTCGGCCATCATCATGATCACGTAACTGGAATCAGTAAGATCGAAACGCGGATAACTCAGGATGGGAGCGCCAGAGTACTGGCCCCACCAGGGATGAGGTCCCTTGCCATCCTCGTTCCAGTCAATGTCACCACGGGTTAAGTTGATGCCCCACGGCGCTCAATATTTTCGCTGTATCCCAAGTAGCCTGGAGTCGTCGCCTTCTGCCAGATGAAGCGCATCCAGCCTTTGGTACGTTCGTTGTGTTTGGGATAGAAGCTGGGAGCTGAGCCGTGGCTGGCAATGCCTGATGAGGGAGAGCCTGCGCAAGCCCCCAGGCTTGCCGCTCCACCGCCGACAGCTGCGGTTCTGAGAAACTCGCGTCTTGAATTAAATGTAGATACCGGCACGGAAAATCCCCAGGCAGGCCATTGATTGGGTTGGCATATGCCTAAATGTTTGCCCAAATGCACATGGGGATTGGCGCGGCGCTTTTGCGGTAGCTATTAAAGGCGATCGAAATAGGTAAGCGCATTGACTTGAGACGAGATAGCTTTTACTTTCTCAACTACAGTAACATCAAACGGATATGAGTGTTGGTCGTTGGCCAAGGCGGTCTCGTGACAGGCGCCGTAAAGAGCATTCAGATTGATAATAAGCAAAGTAGATTCTAATTTCCTGGAAACAGGCCTATGAATATAAAGAAAAGCTCATTAGTTTTGATCGCCATTCTTGTCTTGGTTACTTTCGTCTACAATAGAGCGCAAACAAATACATTAGCTCCCTATCAGGTACTACATGCTTTGTCTCCAGTAACGTTTTTTCCAGAGAGTTTAGACACTAGTCCTGTATCGACAGACAGTACCAGAGTCGCGGATACGCTCACCTATCTCGGCAACCTGATTCGGGAACCGAGATTCCTTTCCGGTATCAATATCGGGAACGCAACTTTCAAGCTAGAGGAAACGTACCGGAACAGCGTAGTCGATCTGGAAAAAGCTACCGGGGAAGTACCTGCTATATTGTCAGTAGACTACCTCTGGGAACAACCGCAGGGTACATTGTCGGCAGTAAACCAACTATTTATTGCACATGCAAAACAAGGTGGTCTGGTGACTGTCAATATGCATCCGGGTAATCCGTTCATAGGTGGTTTGTATGAGCGAGGGACAGGCTCATACAAATTCGACGATTTGTTTGTCGATGGAACAGAACCGAATAAGGTGTGGAAATCAGTGCTCACCTATATCGGGGATGGTCTCAAAGAACTGGAAGACAATGATGTCGTTGTTCTGTTTCGACCACTTCATGAAATGAATGGAAATTGGTTCTGGTGGTCGTTTGGAGAACAAGGACCCATCAGTCGGGAACAATACACAAAGTTGTGGACTTCTGTGTATGACTATTTAATCGGCGAAAGAGAGTTGAGCAATCTGCTTTGGGTCTATAGCCCGAACAGTGCTCACAATCCGAACGACACACGAGCTGTTTTAGAGCTTTATCCTGGAGACGAGTTTGTTGACGTTGTTGCCCTTGATTTCTATGAAGACACACTTTCCGATCTCAATCGAAACAAATCGATCGAGTCACTTCTTTCTCTGGGAAAACCGTTTGGCTTCGCAGAGTTCGGGCCGCGAAGTCGAAAACGACAGGATAGTCTTGTCATAAACAAGGAACTTCTGATCAAGGTACCCCAGACGAGTTTTCTTATTCACTGGCATACCAATGTCAACGAATGGTTTCCTTCACCGCGTTCGATTATTGATAATCGGAATGCAAAGGAGTACATGAGAAGTGAGAGTGCGATAACAAGAAAAGAAGTTGAGAATTAACGAGCCAAAAGCCAGATCTGGGCCGGCATCCTCTGCGCGACTCCCGCAGGAGTTTTCAGTCCTATGCAGGCCAACCAGGGAACCTTTAATGGTAGACAGGTTCAAGACTTCTGATGGTGCGAATCGCCCTATACAAATACAAAACCAGATCGGCAGGCCCGGGCAAGCAAGAGGGTCAGCAACAGGCAGGGAATAATCACCCAGTGCGGTATACCCTGTCGCCGGGAGTCATGCACCTACCAACTGCCCACAAGCAAGTCATAAGGGCGCCTATGAATATCGTTTTTTACACATCTGAAGCGGATTGGCATTGTACCCGGCGAGTTGTTGCGGGCAAGCCGCTAAAGTGTCGAAAAATTTTACAATGGTTCGCCCCAAAGATTTTTGAGCTGCTGCGCAGAGCTAATTTTTAGCAAAAAAAATATTAATATTCAGTAGGATACTAATATTCTTTCCGAATATTGCAATATTGGCTTAATAATTGCAATATTTCAAAGAAGAGGCCGCATCGCGCGGTTCGATGACTATAAAAAGACTTGGAGACGCTGGCGATGTACAAAACTTTAGCGGCATTCAGCTTCACACTGATAGCTTCACTGGCAGCTTTGCCTGCGAGTGCTTCTTTGATCGGGCAGCCGATCGGCATTGGCCTTGCAGTACTAGAAGTGGAAGGCGGGACGCTTCAGTATCTCGGGCCACCCCCGAATCCACTGGCCGTGACCGTTGAAGAAGGCGTTACTGAAGCCCCCGGCTTCGTTGACGGGTTCGTCGATGTCGAAGTAGAGGACAATGTTCTTGGTGCTCTATTCCCCGGTGGTGTAGTCGCCGGTGGCCTGGTGACCTCACTTGACGCTGCGCTTGGGTTTAATAACCCGGCGTTCATCGGCTTACTGTTCCTGGAGCTGTCCTGGAGTGATGGCCCGTCTGAGATTGTTGGTGTGGATATGAGAGACACGAACATAGCAGGTTTTGGAAGTGGCAACATTTTGTTTGACCAAAACAATGTCGCATTCAACCTCGCGGGTATTGATTTGGCCCCTGGCAGCTTTATCATAGCTGACCTCATCGTTGAGCGTGTTGGGGCGTCTGTTCCGGCCCCTGGCGCGCTTGCGCTGATGAGCGTGGGTCTGCTCCTCCTGGGTGGTCTGGGTCGCAAGCGAAGAGGATAGAGACACAGGCTGACGGAGTTTTCAAAGTCCTTCGCGAGAGATAAAGAGCCATCAGAAAGGGGGCTTTTTTTTGCCCGCCTCTCTGCAGGTTCCCTGAGTTTGGTTTATTTATATCGCCGTTTTAGACCCATGGGTTTAACTTCGATTACCCTTACCACCCGGCGATAGTTTGGCCAGTGAAAAAAAAGCAGCTTAGCCAAGAGTCGGGTCGGGAGTTCAGCTATCAAGTTTTTGGGCCTCAGTAGGTATTGTCATCTTTGAGAATGGCAAACACAGTGTGGATGAGAATGCTGAGGTCAAGACTTATAGACCATGTCTGGATGTATCGCAAATCGTAGGCTATGCGTTGTTCCATTTTATCGAGCGTGTCGGTTTCACCGCGATACCCGTTGACTTGCGCCAGTTCTGTCATACCCGGCTTCACCTTGTGTCTCACCATGTAGCTTTGCACCTGTGACCGGAACTCTTCGTTTTGCATCGCCGCGTGCGCGCGTGGTCCAACCAGCGACATAGAGTCGGATAATACGTTAAAGAACTGCGGAAGCTCATCCAGAGACGTCTTGCGAATGAAGCAACCAACGCGAGTTATTCGTGGGTCTTCGCGCCTTGCCTGCTGAAACCCCTCATCGATGGACACATGCATGCTTCTAAACTTGAAGACCATTGATAATGGCTCTGTTGAGGCCGTAGCGTTTCTGTCGATACAGCACAGGGCCTGGGATTTCTAGCTTGCTCGCAATAGCGATGGCAAGCCAGGGCACTGCGCAGGCGAGCAATAGAGGCACTGCCAGCAGCACGTCTTCGGCCCGCTTAACCCACCCGTCAACACCGTAAAATGGACTGTCATGCACGCTAACTGGAGGTATGTCGCCCAACTGAATTTGCTTGCCGCTGAGCATCTTATAAGCCTCAAAGTCCTGGGCGATATACACAGAGACCGTCGTGTCCGAGAGGTCTGCAAGAAGCTCGACATCCCGTGGCCGTCGCGCCACAGCCCCGCAGGGTGGTTGAAGGTTTCGCCCGCGACGACCTGTTTACCGTGGTGCTGGAGCAGTTCCAGACCGACACCGCCGACTACGCCGATTACGTGCTGCCCGCCACCACCCAGCTGGAGCACTGGGATATTCATCACGCCTACGGCCACACCGACGTTCTGTTGAACCGCCCGGCCATCGCGCCACTGGGCGACTGCAAACCCAACACCCAGATATTCTGGGAACTGGCCGCCACCATGGGTTTTACGGAGCCGTGTTTCAGCGACAGCGACGAGCAGCTGGCCCGCACCGCCTACGGCGACCTGGTAAGTTTCGACACGCTGCTGAACAAGGGCTACACGGAGCTGCCGATTCCTGATGCACCCTTCGCCGCAGGTGGCTTTCCCACTCCGTCGGGTAAGTGTGAGTTCTTCAGTCAGCAACTGGAGGACGAAGGCGGGGAGGGGCTGCCGGATTACCTGCCCAATTACGAACGCCCGGGCAGCTCCGCCAGTTATCCCCTGGCGATGATCTCGCCACCGGCACGCAACTTCCTCAACTCCACCTTCGTCAACGTCATCAGTCTGCGGGATATCGAGCGGGAACCGCTGCTGGAGATGCACGCACAGGATGCCGCGGCGCGCGGACTGAACGATGGCGAACTGGTGCGGGTATTCAATGATCGTGGCGACTACAACTGCCGGTTGGAAATCTCGCCGCGTGCCCGCCCAGGTGTGGTCAATGGCCTGGGCATCTGGTGGCGTAAAATGAACGCTGACGGCCGCAACGTCAACGAACTGACCAGTCAGCGCCTGACCGATCTGGGTCGTGCCCCGACTTTCTATGACTGCCTGGTGGAAGTGGAGAGCCTGGGAGCCTAGGGGACACTGATAGTTTAGTAGCTTAAGAAATTTGCTCGTTGCATTCGCGTCGAATCGTTGAGGCAATTTCAGTCAATCCCAAGGGCTGGTCGTTAAACTATTAAACTATTAGTGTCCCCTATTGCTATAAGGAAGCTACTTTCTTTGTGTGGATCTACCGGCGCCCTACAGTCGATTATGATCCTGGCGTTGTCGGGCGGATTGTTGGTGATCCTCATGTGGATTTCAGAGCAGGCACGGCGTCGAGCGGGGCTCTCTTGAGTAACAGATGACCCAGGGGCGGTGGTTTTTACAGTCGCCTTTTCAATTAGAGGCGCTGGGTTTTTATGACGACCCCGTAATTGAGCGGCCGCCAGAGCCTGACCGATGTGCTTTCCCTCTTTCGATTGTGCCAGTTTCAGAAGAGGAATTTTCTTATTGCTGTTGACAGTGACTACATTTGTAGCCATTATTGACTACAAATGTAGTTTAAGGCTTTGGCAAATGAAACGATTACGCTGCTTGTTGCGTCAAATAGTTTGATTGGTCAGAGGGGGCTCAAACCAGTGTCCTTAAGTATTGATGCTTCAGCAGGCCCTGTCTGAGGTTTGATAGAGATCGCTTCCATGCAGAGTTTAATCAGTTATTTGGCCAGCGACGGCAGTTATTTTATGCTCACCCTGATGCTGCAGAGTACTTTGCTGGCTTCGCTGGTTTTACTTGCTGCGTCCGTGCTGAAGCACCATGCCGCAGCGCGCTATGCCATTTTATTTCCGGCGATGATAGCGATGCTGGCGCTCCCCCTTGGCGCCACACTTTTCCAGCGTTCAGGTGCGAGTCTGGTGCTGGTACCGTTACCAGGTGAAGTTAGGGAAACAGACCGGTCAAATTTCAGCAGCCTGGTCTCTGCGCGAGCGCTGACAGGTAGTTTTGATACCGCCGCAGATACCAGCGGTCCTCTTAGCGCATCCGCCCCAGGAGTGGGGTTCGAGCCACCACGCCGACCAGACCGTTTCAACATCAACAGGTTGCTGCTGCGTCTGTGGTTGGGCGTAGCAGCCATCGCGATGCTGAAACTGCTGTTGAATCTGTTTCGGCTGCAGCGGATCACGACTGTTGGCAGATCGATTACACCCGACGAGGCTGAGCTTGTCGCCGATAGCATGCGCCCGTATAGAGGTGATTGGGAACCTGAAAAGGCGGGCTTGATACTCCGGGTCAGCCCGGCGGTCGACAGCCCGATGCTAGGCGGTCTGCTGCGGCCGGTACTGTTGCTGCCCGAGCCTTTCCTGCAAAGCCTCGAGCAGTCACACCTGGGCGCCGTGCTGCTGCATGAGCTGGCGCACCTGGAACGTGGCGATGTGTTGTTCAATATTCTGCAAAAAGCGATTCTCGCGCTGTACTGGTTTCACCCCCTGATCCATCTCATGGATCGGCAACTCGATAGGGCTCGTGAAGAAATCTGTGACAACCATGTATTGAATCATCAGCAAGCCGTGGACTATGGCGAGGCGTTACTCAAGCTCGGCCTGGTCATAAAGAGCAAATCAGATAAACAGGGGATAATGGCTGGATTCAAGCAGGCAGAATCGGATCTGGCAATGGGTATGTTTGATCCGGAGTGGAAACTTGAGCAACGGATTAAAGATTTATTAAGTCATAAACGGGAGAAATCAATGCAAATAAGTAATCTAACCAAGCAAGTAATTCGCGCTGGTATCATCAGCTGTTCTATCGGTCTGGCCTGCTTGCAGGTAAGTGCCGCTCAACTGCCGGAAAACTCCACCGAACCGTCTGGTACTCTGCAGTCAGAACCCTCACTCGACAGGACCCAGGGTTCCGGCGCCAGTGGTCGAGCACCAGTATTTGAATCGCAACAACTTAAAGAGGAAATCCGTAGATCCCTCCAGCAGGCAATTAAAGAAGTCGATCGGGAACTGGATTCAAACCGGGTCCAGGCGGAAATCGACACGGCTATGGTTGCTCTGCGTGCGCAGTTAGCCGAACTACGCGCCAGGGGTACAGGTGACGGCATTCTGGACACTGATCAGTTTAGCGCAATACACAAGGCAGCTCTCGAATCGGCGCTTCGAAATCTCGAGGAGATGGATATAGAAAAAATGACAAGCGATATCCGGAGCAACCTGTATCAGAGTCTTGAAAGGCTTAACGATTCGGACTTTGGTTTCGACAGTAACCTGGAGCCGGATAGCGATGACATCGACAGTGCAGGTATCAGCATCGATGGGCCGGCATAAGAGGTATGGATAATATACCTAAAAGGAAGAGACGCCCGTTATCCCGCGCCCAGCGTGAGCTGATGGAGTTGATATGGGATAAGGGCGAAGCAGGTGTTGCAGAGATTACCACAGCACTGAACAGGCAGCGCCCGGTCGCGCGCAATACCGTTAGAACCTTGCTGGAACGCATGGAGGAAAAAGGTTGGCTTACTCACCGCAAGGAGGGGCGCAGCCACGTTTACTCCGCTACTGTTCCCCGTGATGAAAGTTTGGGGCAGCGGGTAAAGGATATTGTTGAGAAAGCCTGCGGCGGCAGTCCGGAAAAACTGATGATGGCCTTGATGCGGTATCGCGGGCTTTCTGATGAGGAAAGTGACCGGATTCGCAAGATGTTGGATGAAGCAAAAAGCGGTGGAGACTGACGTGGTTTTCCTCAAGAATAAAGAAAGCAACTCCGGTTGAATCCCTCAGGATGGGGCGGATTTGCATGACGGCCACGTGTTAACAACCACTTTTATAGAATTATACTTACGCCATTCGAGAAGGCCGAAATGAAAAATATTACTATTTCGCTTGCGGCACTTATTGTTATTTGTTTCCAACTGGATGTGAAAGCCCAAGTAGCTGGAAAGATAGAGCTCACAGAAGATGATCAACTTTTAGGATTAGGAACGCGACATATTCTGGAATCTGAAATTTTGCAAGAAAGCCGCCCAATCATTGTATCGCTACCCAGATCGTACGAAAATAATTCTGACAATTACCCCGTTCTATATGTTCTGGATGGACTTCAGAACATCAAGCATCAAGTTGGTACCGTAGAGCTTCTAACAGAATCCGGGATCGTTCCACCAATGATCATTGTTGCTGTTGAAAGCCTGCATAGGTTAAGAGATTTGACACCTTCCAATGCCGGGCAAAATGTTTATGGCGGAACCGGTAAAGCACGGATACCGCAAAGCGGTGGTGCTCCTGCATTTCTTGAATTTTTAGAAGAAGAACTGATACCTTACGTAGAGTCAAATTATCGTGTGCATCCCTATCGCATTCTGGAGGGCCATTCTCTTGGAGGGTTATTCGCTGTCTATTCCCTGATGGAGAAACCCGGTGTTTTCGATGCCTTTATAGTTCAGTCACCTGCTCTATGGTGGAACAACGAAGAAATGACGAAAAAGGCAGGCGAGTTTTTCAAGTCTCATCCTAATGTAGATAAGTCACTCTATTTAGGAATTGGCGGGGGGGATGGCTGGGGAATGCGGCAGGAATTAATACGTTTTGTCGATGTAATAGACCAGAACAATCCTAAAAGTCTTCGCTGGACGCATGAAGAAGTTGGTAATGAAGGCCATATGGATGCTCGATTATTGCTGAATTATTATGGGCTGAAATTCATTTTTTCCGATTTGAAAATTTCTGCAGATCTTCTGGATGGTTATAGCGAAGGAATATTTTTAGAGAGTGAACAGGGTTTAATAGAAAAATATGGTGAGAATGCAAGAAGGCCAGCGGAAGATTACCTGGCTCTGTACACAAAAATATTGGATGAGGGTGACAACCCAGGTGCGATTACGGTGCTTGAAAGAGCTGCAGACGTATATCCAGAATATCCAGTAATATTGACTAACCTTGCCCGCTTATATGAAAAGGCAGATCGGATCGACGAAGCAATTCAGGCTTATGAGGCAGGGGTTGAGGTATCATCAAAGATGAAATTGGGACTGGAAGAGGGTTATAAAAATGAGATTGATAGACTGGAGAATCATCAGAAGCTTCCCCTCGTTCCACTGTCCACCTCACCACAGCAAGACCTGTAAATGTTTCTTTTCTGGTCACGTCAGGGATTGGTCGATTCATTGAAGCAGGCGTTATCTCAATGGTCAAGGAACCTCTGATTAACTCCCGCAGAGCATTGCGGTAGTTAATCAGAGGTTCCTTAATGTTTACAAAGTCATCAGGGCCGATCACTCGCATGATCTTGTATTGCGAAACCTGTTTGAGTTCTATCTTCATGATATGGCGCAATGGTTTAAGGTCGATCAACTCCCGGAGGGGAACTACGCTCATTCAACCGAGCCCTATTGGGTAGAAGCCCATGACGTGTATCTGCTCTACGCTGGTGAAATACCGGTCGAGTTAGCTTTGGTAGGCCCGAGTGACGAATGGCTGCCTGACACTATCGGAACCTAGGGGACACTGACAGTTTAATAGCTTAAGAAATTTTCTCGCTGTATTCGCCTCGAATCGTTGAGCCAATTTCAGTCAATCCCAAGGGTTGGTCGTTAAACTATTAAAGTATCAGTGTCCCCTATTTCCCTTGGGATTTAAGGCTTGATAATGCCTATATCTCCCTGAATTTCAATCGTAGTACCCAGGGGAGCGGACAGCTCTTGCAGCCGGGTGAGAATTCGTTGAGCAACGACGGGAGGGGCAGTCCTGGGTATTCCCCGCCAGGCCAGCTTCTCTTCTTCATATCGGGTTTCAATTGGATGCAGGCGGACCTCTTTTAAAGTGCCGTGTTCAAACTCGCTGATGGCAATAATACTTTCGTATTTGACCGGAAATGGGGCACCCGGAGGTCCGACATCACGCTGGGGATCACCGCGGCCGGACAAGCCGATGACATCCATTTGTTTGAAGAATTCCCCCAACCCATAGAAGATCGGGCGATCATTGTAAATCTCGATTCCGCGTAAAGCGTGCACACCAGTACCCTGAAAAAGGTCGGCCCCGTTATCGATGACAGTGTGGGCAAACTCTGGCAGGTAGTCAGCAATACTGGAGTTGGTGTCGAGATGCTCAGCCTCCTGTATTCCCTCTCCGCGATAGCCACCCTTGGCATCCAGAAAGTGATGGGCATGAATGGCAACGGTAATAAAGTCCGAGCGAATCTTTCCTTCCCGTACCGATGCCACGATGTCACCCAGGTCACGCTGATTCATTTCGAAATGGTAGTAAGGTTTAGTCGTGCCGGCCGGAGCTTTACGGAATTGCTGGCGCAGAAATTCGACCTGATCTGCCGTATTGATACCCCTGGCATAGTGAAACGTCCCGTTGGGGAAGGCGTCCCGCATGGCCCTGACCGAACTCCAGAGATCCTCCGGGACCATAAAATAACGGTTCACACGAAGTGGGCTGAGGCCACCGATACCGGGCCATTCGCCATTAGCCTCTTCGGCCCTTGGCTCGTGATCGGATGTCGCAACCATTCCGACCCGTCCACGGGCGCTAGTATAAAAGCGAGCAGCCCGGGCTGCCCAGTAGGTATCGCCGTAACCGGCATATTGTATACCTGCTGCGTCCAGGTGCCGGGATGTTTCGGCCAGCCCTTCGCGGCCAAAATCATTGGCGTGGTTGTTAGCCCGGGCCACTATATCAAAACCCATTTCCTTTACCCAACGAGCTGCGTCAGGCTCCGCGCCGAATCCGCCGCCGCGAGATCCACGGAAAGTTCGCCCATCAATGATATTGGTTTCCAGATTGCCAGTGGTCACGTCAGCGCTGCGTGTGAGTTCTACGACTTCCCGAAAGCCAGGATCTGCCATCATATGATCCATTGGATAAGCGATTATCAGATCTCCGACTACTGCTATAGTAAATCCGTCATCGACACTTGTAGCCAATTGTTGGGTTTCAACCGTCTGAGATACGCTGATACCTGATATTGTTAACATCAGGCACGCAATCATTGGATAAAATCCTTTCTTAACACCGTGGCTGACCATATCACTCTCCATTAATTACCGTTTACGTTTTTCAGGTGGCAGTTGTTGTAACAGCAACGGCAGCCAGGGTCAATTGAACGTGTTGACAAAAAAAGAAGAAAATAGACTTTATTGCGAGACTGGCGGCTCTGCGGCCTAATCACAGGGGCAACCAGGCAGGACTTCATTGTGTCTTTGCGCCTGACAGCAAACACCGAGAAATGATAACTTCAGCAGGGCGAGGCAATTATGCCACGTAGTGAGTTTTCGCACGGTCTGGGCCGATAGCTGACAGCTAGGGCGTGTTAGCACTAATTAATGCGTCAGTGATAAGCGCGAAAGAACATAGGGGACACTAGCATAGGGGGACATTGATAGTTTAATAGCTTAAGAAATTTGCTCACTGTATTCGCCTCGAATCGCTCGAGCTACAGGGGGCACTGATTACTTAATAACTAAACGAGTAAATATTCTCTTTTATCTTTTGATATATGGGCATAGATACCAGGTCGAAGCAGAGCTTTGTCAAGGAAAAATATGACTAAGGTCTTTGCCAAGTTATCAGTGTCCCAACTTAACGGAATCAGCACCGGCAAAGGAAGAACAAGGTCAGACCGCGTTTTCCTGATAAAGTTATACGTAAACGCATAAAACCGTGGTCTGTCCCTGCTTACCCCTGCATGCCATCTACTGTGAGGTCGAATTGCTTGAGGGAAAGGAGGTCGCCTCTTCGAGCGCTCGTGAGCATCTTTAGTCGGAGCCATAGTGGTTGGTAACATCGACATCCAGGCCGATATGGATTATGTTCGTTTGCATTGACGCCTCCATCACGCAATTTTGAAATGGTTGGGCACAATGCCACCCAGAGGTATCCATCTTCGATGGTAGTCCTCAGACCTCTAGAAGGTGGGGCGTAGCTATCATCTATGAGTCGAGGAGTAATCATGACATCCATTCTTTGGTTACGAAAAACGCTTTGTATGGGCTGGTTGTGCTTACTGGCTTTCTCCGGTGTGGCATTGGCCGCTGACGCGCCTTTTAGTCAGACCATTGCCATTCCCGGCGTGTTGGAAAACCAGGAAATGCGCATCTCCGAAGTGAATCTGGCTCCAGGGCAGGCGTCCATGCCGCACCGCCACAATGCCCATACGTTCGTCTATGTGCTCGAGGGCGAGGTTGAGATGCAGGTCCGCGGTGGGCCGCTGCTGCGGCTGGGACCAGGTGAAACCTTTTATGAGTCACCCGATGACATTCACCAGGTGAGCCGTAATGTGAGTTCAACTTTACCGGCGAAAATACTGGTGCACATGCTCAGGATTCCGGACACTCCCACAAGCGTTCTGGTAGACTGACCAGCCGCTTCAGTCGGCCAGTGGCGCGGGGTGTAACTCAAAGCGATACCGCCTGCTCACCAAACTGGACAGCAGCGTATTTTGGAGATACCTTTTGTTTTACCTGTAAGTCGATAACCCTGCGCTTCAATGCCAGTGAGGATCGGGTGGTCATCGATACCAATCCATGGCTTGCGGATTTCAGCACAGGCGATTCACCCACTGCCGATTCATCCCCTTGGGAACTGCTGCTGCAGCCTGTGCTCCAGCCAGCGGAATCGACCGTACAGGTTAGTTCATCATCCTTAGATCTTCGGACCAGTGTATTATGGCACGGATCTCGATATCTTGGATGCGATCCAGGGCATTGCGCAGTAGGATGGCCGCCACAGGGGTATTCTGGCTAAGGCCTGTGACCTGCCGGTCACCGTTAGATGCACGGTAAACTTTAAAGGTCAATAGCGTCCTGGTATTGTCCGTGATTTTTTGACAACAGCGCTAATAATCTCGCGTAAAAGAGCTGAAACAAAACAATGAAACTTTCCGACGTTCAGATCAATACCATCGTACACTTGGTCACTATGGTTTCCGTGCTGGCAGGAGTTGGATTTGTGATTTGGGAGCTGCAACAGAACCGGGAGCTGGTGCGCCTGGAGATGTTCAGTGAAGGAACCATAGCCAACAGGCAGAGCACTCTGATGCAGGCAGGGGAAAATCCTGCTGTAGTCCTGGCCAAAGCCTGTGAAGGATCAGAGCAGCTGACAACGGAAGACTTGATCATTCTCGAGTTCGTGTTTAACGAGACCATGGAAACAATCAGTCGAATGCGCCTGCTGGAGAATGGTCTTTACCCGGCTGACGCCTGGCAGGGTAATCTGATTCGCTCCAGGTTCGAGTTCATTTTTTCCATGCCTGCCGGTCGTGCCTGGTGGGAGGCGCTGGACACTGTGCCAGCGATCAGACAGCCTATCGATGCGTTCCTTGCCACACTCGGACCGGCAAACTGTGCGGGACGCTATGCCAGCTGGAAAGCTCGAGCTATTGCCCAGGAGAAAGTTGCGGATCGCTGAAGACTCGACTGTAAAAGGTATCTTCAGAACCGGGCTCTGTTCATTTGCGTTTGTGACAATAACATAGCCACCTGGAAACCATTGAAATCTCCTTCCGCAAACAACGCAACGGCTAAGCCAGAAAAGATGAGATTCATCTCGCCCTGTAATCGAGTTGTCTGGTTGTGCGTGTCACCAGTAGCCTGGTGCAGCTCGTTTAATCGGATACTGGCTTTCGCCGTACGCGCCCCCAACTGTCGAGCAGCTCCACGAGTTGCTGCAGAAAGAAGGGGACACTGGCAATTTAATAGCTTAGGAAAATATTTTTCAGTGGACACGGCACGCTAAGTTATTAAGTTATCAGTGCCCCCTTCTTTCGACGCGAGGCTGCCATTCTCCGCTGGTTGATCCGCTGTCCGAGTGTTTGCAAGTTAACCGTCTACACCGTTAGAAATCCACTTTTTTGAATACTGAACGTCGACAGCTTCTCCGCCCGGCTCGACTGCTCTCTAAAAGCACTGCTGGCCGGCCCGGGTTTTTATACTGTCTTCGCTGCAGTGGAGCTTGTCGCCAAAACTGCGGTTCTAGCAGTGTGATCCTGGGCCGTGCTCGTTCTAAAATCTGTTGCTCCAGGATTAGTTGAGTTAACGGCTGATCCTGATGCCGCGCTTTGCCGGTATTTCCTCGATTTCCCGATTAAGCAGACGCTCCTTGGCTTAACCCGGTGAGCTTAACCCGATGACACAGTCAGGCAGTGTATTGGGTAATATCGGGTGGAGCCGTTGTGGTTGGCCAGTTCGAAGGTTTTCACGCCGGAATTCCGCCCGGGTAATGGGCAACGCGTCAGCACCTTGATGTGCGCGCTCTATCAGTCCGCCGAACCAGCAGGTTTCCGCGCCAGTGCCAGTAGGCGGGTAAAGCCTTCCGTGTGCGTAACCTGATCGAACAGCACCTCATCAAATCCAGCGGATTCCAGAATTCCGGTAATTTCTGCGCGGGTGTAGTGGCGTACAAAGGTCACGCCGTCTGCTTCGAACAAGCGCCGGTTCCCCTCGATAAAATCGATGCAGAGTCGACCTCCGGGTTTCAGGTATTTGCTTATGTTGTCGATGGCCGGCTTGAAAGACGGAAATAGGTGTTTGAAGGTGAGCGAGGAAAGTGCCGAGTCGAACTGCTGGTCCGGGGTAAAGGATTCGGCGTCACCGAGCAGGAAATGAATCCTGTCATTGGCGAATTTGTCGCTGAGATAGGCGACCTGATTGGCCGACAGGTCTACGCCAAGGTAATCCTTGAAGGGGACATTTTCCTGCTGCATGGCGATCAGCAGACGACCGTAGCCGGGGCCTATTTCGAGGATGCTTTTTTCCGGCCCGAACAGGTCATGGCCCCTGGCATTTTCCACGAAGGCCGTGCCGGGAATCTGTCGTCCCCAGGTCAGTATTTCATCCGGTCTGCTGTTTTTCCAGCGGGCCTTGGAGTCCCTCTGCAGCTCGTCGAGGGAGCCATAGAACTTGTTTTCCAGTTGTGTTACCCGGCGAGCGAGTTGCTCATTCTGTTCCAGTAGAAACTGAATGCCCAGCAGGCGTTTCAGGTAATTCCTGACAGCAGTAGGAACAAGGTATCTGCTCATCTGCGTTACTCTTTGTTCTAAAGTATTCGAAACAACAATCTGACCGATTGCCACAGGGCTTTGCGGTAATCGCTCAAAGGTTTCCTCACTGGCGGCAGAACGTGGCCTCCGTCAGGGTCAGAGTATCAGCGCTGCAGCCTGGCGCTCAGATTTTGCACCAGATTGGCATAAAAATCCGACTCCGGCTCCAGTTCAGCGGCTATCTGATATTGCGCCAGGGCTTCTGACAGCCGGCCTTCCTGCTCCAGAAAGCGGCCCAGTGTGCGGTAGAAGAAGGCGTTGTCCGGCTGGGCCTGCACACCGGCCTGGTAGATCAGAATCGCCTTTTCGGTATCCCCCTGGTTATTGTACGTGTTGCCCATGATGTGAATCTGCGAGTCGTTGTCCGGGTCCAGTTGGATAGAGCGAAGGTCGAGAGCGATTGACTCTTCGAAGTTACCGTCTTGTCGTTCCAATTCACCCAGGGTGGAGATTGCGGCACGAATCGCGGTATTGGGCTCCTCCTCCAGGGTCAGGGCAATGTAGCGGGCAAAGAGAGGTTTCGCCTCCCGGTAACGCTCAAGGAAATAATAGGTGTTGGCCAGGTTTCGATAGGCCTCAGCAAAATTCGGATCTGCCGCTATGCTTTCCCTGAATTCCTCGATAGCCTGGTCATAGCGTTCCAGGTTGCTGTAGGTGTTACCCCGCCGGAACAGACGCTGGGCCAGTTCCCGGTCCACCGTCGGCTCATTGCGTGTCGCACCCGCATAGCGGGACAAAACGGCTTGTAGTGATGGACTGTCGTCCTGCGCAGCCAGCGGAATGGCTATCCACAGACTGGTGATCAGGACCAGCCCGGCTGTCCATGGCTTGGTCGCCTTCATGGCTCTCCCCTTTGTCGTTTCTTTACTCACCGCTATCACAGGCAGCAGTATAAACCAAAATACAGAAGCAGCGCCTAGACCACCCTGAGTGTTGTTCCGTTTTCATCGGCCTGGGTGACTTCCCCGATTATGCTTGCTGATCCATACCCCTGCTGCTTGAGTGCCTGCAGGCACCGGTCAGCCTCGGAACGGGGCACACTGGCCAGCAGACCACCGGCTGTCTGGGGGTCGAACAGTAATTCCAGCAGCGGCTCGTTGCCGCGCTGGGGTTCATTCTTGCCAGCGAACTCCATGATCTGCTTGATCAGGCTGTTTTCTTCGTGCAGCGAACTGAAAATCTGTTTCTGCAGGCAAGCCGTTGCGCCGTCAAGCACTGGCAGAGCTGTCAGATCCAATGTTGCGCTCACGTTTCCGCCGCTCAGCATTTCTGCCAGATGACCTGCGAGGCCAAAGCCGGTGATGTCCGTGCAGGCGTTGGCGCCACTGCTGACGAAGCAATCGGCGGCTGCCCGGTTGGATACCAGCATCTGTTCGAAGGCATTGTCCATCCAGCGACCCTTGGCCTGCAGGCGCATATCGGCAGCCAGCAGGGTGCCAGTTCCCAGCGGCTTGCATAAAATAAGTGCGTCTCCAGCCTGGCAACCGCGTTTGGAAAGCAGCCTGGCCGGGTGCCCATACCCATTAACTGACAATCCAAAGGCCAACTCCCGGGCTTCATTTGAGTGCCCGCCTGCCAGCGCAGTCTCGTGTTCGTTAAGGGCCATCACGCAGCCGGCCATCAGTTCATCCAGGGTTTCCTGCATGATGATCCTGGCCGCAAAGGGTATGCTGGCAATAGCCAGGGCCGTATGAGGGCGGGCGCCCATGGCATAGATATCCCCGATGCAGTGGTTGACGGCGATGCGGGCAAACAGCCAGGGATCGTTGATAAAGGCAGGAAAATAATCGACAGTCTGCACCAGGGTGCGGTCGCTGCTGATGGTAATCAGCGCTGCATCTTCAGCGCTGGTAAGGTCGCCAACCAGATCAGGCTGTGTATGAGGCCGGAGGCGCTGCAGCACAGATTGCAGTGTGTTACTGCCAACCTTGGCTGCGCAGCCTGCACATCGAATCGCGTGGTCCTGCAGCGCCTTTTCCGTTTCGGGATCCGCCAGGCCGCGTTTCAGTTCCAGCTCCCGTTCTGGAACGGGAAACTTGGAAAACCTGCGCATAAAATCCATGTCGATCTTGTGCTTCAGTGCCCAGACCCACCGGCCGCTGAAAAACAACTGGCGGCGGGAGGCAATTGCGCGGTTATCCCCGGTATACATCAGGGCCAGCGCATGGCGCTGGGGAATAAACTTCTCGAGTTTCCTGCCGGTGGCAAAGCGGATCAGGTTGCGGGCGAGGGGCATTCCCTGTCGAACCGCAAAAACGCCTGATTTCGGTCGCGGATGACCTTCTATAGTAGCGGCATCACCACAGGCGAACACAAACGGGTGACTGATACTCTGGAGGCGGGTATTGACTGCGATGAAGCCATCTTCGGTGACTGCCAGGCCGCAGTCAGCCGGCCATTGCGGGATACCTGCCCCAGTGGCGTAGACAATGGTGTCGGCTGTTACCGGGTCCTTGCCGTCACAGATTATGGTGTTAGGCTCGAATTCTGTTACGCGGTGATCGAAATACAGTTTTACGCCGCGGTCTTCCAGTTCTGCCCGGGTGTAGTCTTTGACGCGATTATTGTGGAATTTCAGCAGCTGGGTATCTGCCGTGACGAGTTTGATGATCAGTGGGGACGGGTCGCCCTTCTTTATTCCGGCAGCCTTGTGTATCGCGAACTGAGCGGAAAAAGCCAGCTCCACGCTGGCAGGGCCACCCCCGACAATGGCAATGGTATAGGATTTCGATGCCTGAATGTTTTCCAGGGCGGTCTGCTTTATCTGCTGCCAGTTGGCCAGGAACTGGTCAATAGGCTTTACACCGATGGCATGCGTGCCGGCACCTGGTATTTTTGCCGCGTCGGGGCGCGAACCGATATTCAGGGAGATCAGATCAAACCTGGCAGGCGGGCGGTTACTGAACAATACCCGTTTGCCTTCCAGGTCAAGCCGGTTAACTTCTTCATGAATCAGTTTGGCGCCGGCAAACTGACACAGCGGCCGCAGGTCGATATGGATGTCATCGGGCTGGTATACGCCGGCAATAAAGCCGGGCAGTGCGCCGGAGTACGGCGTATGCACATCGCGGGTTATCAGGACCACTTCCAGGCCTGGCACCGGTTTCATGCCCAGATGCATCAGAACACTCAAATGGCTATGCCCGCCACCGATCAGGATCAGTCGCTTGACTGCCGGAGAACTTGCCGGGGAATTTTTCATTGTGGTACTGCCTGGAGCATGGTCGAAGTGTATCCTATTTATCTGTGGGGCAGAATGCGCTATTTAAGGAGCCTGTGATTAATTACCACAATGCTCTTTGATTGACCGGCATCAATCCGCACAGGCCTCCTCCACGCTATAAAGGCAGGTGTCAAGTCAGGTACATAGGCAGGTCTGAGTGGAGGGTAAAACATGAGCGACGATAAACGCAAAACTGACAAACAGGGTCACAAGCTGGGTGCTGACCGGCATGATCCCTCCAGTAAGCCTGAGAAGGAGTATGGCAAGCACAAGACCTCCAAAGATATTCGTGAGGATCGAGGGACTCGACAACATAAGCTGGGTGAGCGGAAGCGCTGACGGTTACAGGGCGGCTTGTGGGCGACCTACAGCCACTTGTCGTTGATGTGCAGCCAGTAGCCTATTATTCGTCCCAGCGAGGAAAGCACCAGTCCACCCAGAATGGCCGTGGCGGCAAACCTTGGAGACAGGGGCAGCAAGAGCCAGCTGCCAGCGAGGCACCCAATGACCCAGTCGATCTTGTCCCAGGGCAGCCAGGGTCTGCCGGGTGCAATCTGCAATTGGCGTTTTATCATGCTTTTTATCGCATCTCCCAGCAGGGCGGTAAACCCCAACCAGGCGCCCAGCCACCAGTATTCATAAAACAACGGCGAAATTGCCAACTCGTCCAGGCGGCTGAAGTTCCTCGCCAGCAGCACCTGAAAGAAGTGTGCTACGGTGGCCATCAACGTCCCGGTCAGCAGACCGCGCAGGGTTTTATGGGACCCAAGCAGTTGCTGACCGCGCCAGTGCAGGCCAAAGTCCATCGGAGTCTCCCAGCGCGGCAGTATTCTGGCAGCAACCGGTGGAACCAGATTGGCTATCCCGGCGGGAATCAGGAACCAGATTACTTGCAATAACAAATTCATCCTATCCACCCCTGCAACTCAGAGATTCTTCAGTTCAAGTCGGATCAGATAAGCGTATTGAAGCGTTGCAATCAGGCCGGTGATGGCGGTCAAGATGGCCAGCGGCATCAGGAATCGTGAATTGCCTGAAAGCACCACCAGGAATAGCAGGTACTGAAAAGCGGTGGTCAATTTGCTGGGAAACCTTGCCTTTACAGATCTGACGGTGCGAAGGCGCCCGATCGCCAGCAATATCAGAAAGATAAAGAACACCCCGAAGTCCCGCAGGGCAAACAACAGCCACTGCAGGAGCGTGATCTTGCCCAGCATGATCCAGGTTACGCTGATGGAGAGAACAAACAGCTTGTCGGCAATGGGATCCAGCACCTGCCCGAGGTAACTGGTCCAGTTACAGAGCCTGGCCACAAAACCGTCCAGAAACTCAGTGGCCAGACCAGCCAGAACCAGCGGCAGGTGGGCCGGTTCGGGGCAAAATGGGAAAACCGCGGCAATAACAATGCGTATCGACGTGATTCCGTTGGGAATGTGCCTGGTCAGATTGCTGGTTGCTGGCTGGGTCATGGTTTTCAGGATCAGCTGGGTTGTTTGGCGGTAATTCCGTCCTTCACCCGCAATGGCGACCGATTCTGGCAGTAGTATCACGCCATACAGCGAATCACAGGTATTAATGTATTCTTAAGGAATTTCTGATTAATTACCACACAACGTCAGGTTAAATAAGCAGCGGTTCCTGATGCTGTTAAGGGATAAGCTACCATAAAATGACTCAGCTTTAGTGAGCATTGTGGATGGTTGAAATTGTGCGGCTGACGGTGTCAGCCAACTATAGAGGGCAGAAAGATGATTTTTCGAAGTAAAACTGGAAGCGGTAATCTTGAGCCTGCGGGGGCACCTGCTTCCCGTTACGGGTCGGTTACAATTCTATTACATTGGCTGACCCTCTTTCTCATCGCTGCCATTTATGCCTTGATAGAAGCTCATGAAATGATTCCACGGGGCAATGCATTACGTGGTGCAACCGAAGACTGGCATATCTATCTGGGATTCGTGCTGATTCCGGTAGTTTTGTTGCGCTTATTCAATATACGTCGCAAGTCAGCTCCGGTCATTGTCCCGGCGCTGCCAGCATGGCAGATGAAGCTCACCTACTGGATGAGGCTGTATTTGTATGTCTTGATGCTGGGCATGCCCCTGCTTGGATGGATTTACCTGAGCGCCGACGGTGCTGCGATTAACGTCTGGGCTTTTCCCCTGCCCGCCATAGCGCCTGAATCCGAGAGTCTGGCTGAGTTCGCCGAAGAGGCGCATGTGTTGCTGGGGACCTCCGGGTATCTGTTCATTGCTCTGCATGCGTTGGCTGCGCTTTATCATCACTACCTGGTTCGCGATAACACCCTGGTTCGGATGTTGCCCCGTTTCCTGTTGAGAAACCGCTGATTAATCCAGTTGCTGATCAGCCAATAAAAAAGGGGGCCTATGGCCCCCTTTTTTTTGTTCCTCAAGTAATGCCCTTCAGAGCATTTCCCGGTCAGTGAAAAATCTCGGCGTACCGGCCATTGATCAGCATGTGGACAACAATGCTCGCAATGTAGCCGGCGGCTATAACCGGAGTCCACTTCAGGTGGCCAAAAAACGTGTACTTGCCATGGGCCTGGCCCATCAGCGCGACGCCGGCGGCCGAACCTATAGACAGCATGCTGCCTCCCACCCCGGCGGTCAGGGTGACCAGCAACCACTGTTGCTCGTTCATGTAGGGATTCATCTGCAGAACTGCCACCATGACCGGAATGTTGTCCACAATCGCGGACAGCACGCCAACCAGTGAGTTGGCAATGGTGGGGCCGAGGTCCATGTACATCCACTCGCTGATCAGCGCCAGGTAGCCGATAAAGCCCAGCCCGCCCACACACATGATGACTCCAAAGAAGAACAGCAGCGTGTCCCATTCAGCGCGCGCCACGGCCCTGAAGCTGTCGAACGCCCCAACATCGCCTACCTGGCCGTACTCGGCATCATCATTCGGATGGGGCTTGTGGGTTTTGGACAGGTAGTAACCGAAAATCTTCAGGTAACCCAGGCCTGTCATCATGCCAAGGAACGGCGGCAGCCCTAGAAAGTTGTGGAAACTGACGGCAGTTACAATGGTGCAGGCGAAAAGGAATATGATAACGGTGGCGCCGCGCTTGATACGGACGGCTTCATCTTCCACGTGGGGTATTTCGTCTGGTACGGCGAAATACATCACCGCGGCGGGAACGAGGTAGTTGACTATCGACGGAATAAACAAGGAGAAGAAGGTAAGAAAATCCACCATGCCGGACTGCCAGACCATCAGGGTGGTGATATCACCGAAAGGTGAAAATGCCCCACCGGCATTGGCTGCGATCACGATGTTGATACAACCCAGTCCGATGAAGCGGTCATTGCCCTTGCCGACCGCCATCACCACGGCGCACATGACCAGGGCAGTGGTAAGGTTATCTATAATCGGCGACAGAAAGAAGCTGATGACACCGGTGATCAGAAACAGTTTGCGGAATCCGTAGCCCCGGGATATCAGCCAGGATCGCAGCCCTTCGAAGACCCGTCGCTCCGACATGGCGTTCACGTAGGTCATGGCCGCCAGCAGGAACAGGAACAGTTCACCAAATTCCACCAGGAATTCCCGTACTGCTTCCTCGGTGGTGTGTTCGATCCCGTTCTGGGCATAGACGAGGCCGATCATGCCCCAGATGAAGCCCGCTGCCAGCATGACCGGCTTGGATTTCCTTAACTCGGTGAACTCTTCCAGGACCACCAGCGAGTAGGCCGCTATGAACAGGAAGATGGCGGTGTATCCAACCCAGCTGCTGGTCAGGTCAAGTCGTTCACCGTGTTCTCCGCCACTCGATGCGGCGAAGGCCATCAGTGGAACAAACAACAGCAGGGGGAGTAACAGAAGGGATCTGGAGATAGGTCTCATGATTTTTTCCGCTTGTGGTTCTTGATTTTAGAAAGCTTCTGGTTCCCACGAACGGGATTCTCCGCTCAGATGGGGATGCAGGAAAATAGACTTTTTTGCCGCGGCAGGCAAGTAAAACAGCCGTTTGCTGACACTCTGAAACAATTTTCCTGCCCATCAAGGCCACAGTGACGTGCCGATTTCACGCCTGGCGAGCCAGCATCCGGGTTTCGATCCCCGGTATCGGGTGGTCGGGAATCAACTGGCTCAGAATCAGAGAGCAACAGGCTATCGCTGCACCGATAAGGAACACGGCGCTGTGATTGATCACCCAGAGCAGGCCTAGCGAGGCTGGTAATACCACGGCGGCGATGTGATTGATGGTGAAGCTGATGCCCGAGGTTGACGCGATGTCCGCCGGGTCGGCGATTTTCTGAAAATAAGTCTTGATGGCGATTGCCATGGCGAAAAACAGATGATCCAGCAGATACAGCATGACGGCGATGGCAACGCTGTTGACGAAGGCATAACTGACGAAGATAACGATCAGGCCCAGGTATTCCAGGGTCAGGGCGCGACGTTCGCCCACCAGAGAGATCAGGCGGCCTATTTTGGGGGCCAGCCAGGTGGTCAGGGCGGCGTTGACCAATGTCAGCAATACGACATTCTCAATGGGGAAGCCAAATTTCTCGACCAGCAGAAAGCCGGCGAAAACAACGAATATCTGGCGCCGGGCACCGGACAAAAAGGTCAGCAGGTAATACAGCCAGTATTTCTGCCGCAGAAACAGGTGCCGGTGCTGGATAACTGTGTCTTCAAAGCGAGGCATTAGCAGCCAGCAACACAAGCCGATGGCTATGCAGACGCTGCCCGCCAGCAGGTAGATAGCCAGGTAGTTGGGCTCGAACATCAGGAAGTACAGATAAAGGAAGCCCAGCACGACCAGGCTGGTGAAGCTGCGAGCACTCAGGATCTGCCCGATGACCTGCGGTGCCTCCTTGTGCTCAAGCCACTGCAGGCTGAGTGAATTCTGCAGGGTCTCCAGATAGTGGAAGCCGACTGACATAAGCACGGTGGCGAAATACAGCCACAGGGCCTGGGGGAAGAAGGCGGTTATCGCCGTGCCCACTCCGAGGGTGACCAGGGACAGGATGGCAAAATTCTGCTGCCGTATGAACAGCAGTACCCACACCGCGGTGAAGGCCAGGAAGCCGGGCACTTCCCGCAGGCTTTGCAGGATACCGATCTGCTCGCCACTGAAAGCGGCCTGCTCAACCACGTAGTTGTTCAGTAACACCTGCCAGGTGGAGAAGGCGATTGCGTTACCGATGGCGAGCAGAAAGAGCAGGGTTTTACGTTGACTCAGGATGTGGCTGACGGTTTCCATTGAAAATCCGGGTTCAACCCGCGTCGGCGAGTGCAGGGTAGTCGGTGCCAGATTGACGCCACGAGACCGTGCCTGGCGAATGACGAAAGTATATCATAGCCGTTATGAAAGCCCTCTCACTCTATGCCGGGCCCAGAGCCATGCGCCAGCTTCAGGCCAACGGGCTGCAGCCGGAGCAGTTCAAGGTTATGGCCGGCGCCTCCGGTGGTCCGAAATGGTTCGTCCTGTACGGTCTGGATCGTTATCTGTTCGGTGATTTTTTTGCTGGCCGCAAGGATGCGCTGGCAACCATTGGTTCGTCTGCCGGCGCCTGGCGTCTTGCCTGCCTGGGGACTGCGGAGCCGGTAGCCAGCCTGGACCGGTTGGCATCCCTGTACAGTGCCGAGCAATATTCTGCGCATCCGACCGTCAAAGAAGTCACCGCCAAGGCCCGCGCCATGCTGCATCGGGTGCTGGGCCCCGATGGTGGCACACAGCTGGTGCAGAACACCAGGATCAAAACCCACATCATCGCGGATCGGTGTCGCGGTTTTCTGGGTGCTGACAACCGTTTGCTGCTGGGTGCAGGTCTGGCAGTCGCCGCAGTCTCCAATCTGGCCAGCCGGCGCACGCTGAAGTGGTATTTTGACCGGGTGGTCTTTAATAATCATGCCCATGCCTGCGAGCTGACCAGCCTTGTCGACATTCGGACACTGGATGTCAAGCTGACCGGGCACAACGTTTTCGATGCGCTCATCGCCAGCGGGTCGATACCCTTCGCCCTGGAGGGTGTGCGGGATATTGCCGGTGGTCCGCCGGGTCTCTATGTGGATGGCGGCATAACCGATTATCACTTCGATGTCCCCTTTCATGTCAATGACGGACTGGTGCTTTACCCGCACTTCTATTCCCGTGTCGTGCCCGGCTGGTTCGACAAACGCCTGCCCTGGCGGAAGGTGGTGAGGCGATACTACGACAATGTGCTGCTGGTCGTCCCGTCACGGGAGTTTGTTGCGGCGCTGCCTTATGGCAAGATACCGGATCGGCAGGATTTCAGGACGATGGATTACGACAGCAGGGTCAGGTACTGGCAGACAGTATTGAAAGAGAGTGAACGCCTGGCGGAGGAATTTGCCGGGCTGGTGAACACTGGCGCAGGCCTGGACACGATGCTGCCGTTTGATCCCGACAGCAAGGTTCCCTAGAGCCTGTTACTGGAATCAGAAACCTTCCCGGAATTGAAATCAGCAGTCAGCCGAGCCCCGTCCATGTTGCCCTCCTCCAGTCAAACTTCCGACCCGATTATCCGCGCTGCCATGCCGGCCGATGCCCTGGACATAGCCAGGATTTACAACTGGTACGTGGACAATACACCGATTACCTTTGAAGAGCAGCCGGTCAGCGAAGCGGCCATGGGGCAGCGACTCGGTACAGCGCAACACCCCTGGATTGTGCTGGAGCAGGGTGGCAGGGTGCTTGGTTTTGCCTATGCGGGGACATTCCGCAGCAGGTCAGCCTATCGCTACAGCGTAGAAACTACTATTTATCTTGATCGGGAGGCGCAGGGTAAGGGGCTGGGCACGCGCCTCTATGAGGCCCTGATTGACCGGTTGCGGGCGACACCGGCACACCTGCTGATTGCGATAATTGCCCTGCCCAATGACAGGAGTGTCGGATTGCACGAAAAACTGGGGTTTGAAAAAGCGGGCCACTTGCAACAGGTTGGCCGCAAATTCGATCGCTGGATTGACGTCGGGCATTGGCAGCTGCTGCTGGGCTCGGAAAACGCTGATCAGTCAAAGGCTGGGTAACAATCACCGTGACGCGGTAAAGAGGAGTATTATGAAATTCAAACCGGAAGCTTACGACATTCCCGCCGATTACCGGCACTGGCACGGTGATCGCGCCGAAGATTTTCTTGGTCCTTTCTTCTTCCGGCTGGAGGGGGGTGTCCTACATACCGCGTTTCGCGTCGATGAGCGGCACTGTAATGCCCACAACTCCCTGCACGGGGGCGTCATGATGACCTTTGCCGATTATACGCTGTGCCTGGCAGCCAATGGTGGGGCGGAGCAGAGTGTCGCCACGGTGACCTGTAACAACGAATTTGTGGCCCCGGCCCACAAGGGCGATCTGGTGCTGGGGCGCGGTGAGGTGGTCAGACGCGGCCGTTCCCTGGTCTTCACTCGCGGCGAACTGGTGGTGGACGGCAATGTTATTCTGAGTTGCAGTGGTGTCATCAAGCTGCTGCGGCCGGCGGCAGATCAGTCCTCCAACCGGTAAACCCTGGCAGCAGTGCCGTAAAACAGGGCGTGCTTGTCAGCTTCGGTGAAATCAGCCACCAGCTTCTTGAATCCATTCCACAGTACCGGGTAGGAAATCGAATAGCGATCGACCGGGAAATTGCTTTCAAACATGCAGCGCTGGGGCCCAAAGCATTCGATGGTATGCAGGTAGTAGCGCTGCTGCCTGCTCACGAATTCATCCGAGTCGGGCGGCAGATCGCGCGTGTGCCAGCCGAATCCATTGTCCGGCATGGCAAGGCCGCCCAGTTTGGCGTAGACGTTAGGGCAACGGGAGATGGCCTTGATATCCTGCTTCCATTGTTGAAAGATTTCATCGCGGCAGCCCGCGTAAACACCGACGCCCAGGGGAGTACCAAAGTGGTCCAGCACCATGGTGCACTCGGGTATTGCCTGGGCCAGTTCGCAGAAATCCTGGTTCTGATGGTGATAGTGCCAGGTATCGTAGGTCAGCTCCTGCTCAGCGAGTACTCTAAGTCCCTGGCGAAAAGGCTCCTGACCGTAAAGATAGGACGGCCCCCTGGGGGAAATGAAAAGCTTGTCGGCATTTTTATCGTGCGCGCCGGCCTGGCGGAAACCCCGCAGGTAGCCCTGACCCGCTTCGCGGTGTTGGGCGATCACTTCTTGTAACAGAGCTTTCGACTCGCCGGCCATGGAGAGATCCACATGGCCGACCAGTGCCGCGACAGGCGGTTTACCTTCGGTGTTTGCGGCACTTTGCCGGGCCAGTTCGGCGATGGTTCTGGTTTCTCCAAGGGACTGCAGGTGTCGCGGTGCATCCCGGTCATAGAAAGCATGGCACTCCATAAAGACAGTCCGGGTGATGTTATGTCCGGAGCCGGTGTCCTGCCATAACTCGTCGAGCATGTAATCAAAGCCCAGACCGCGTTTCCACAGGTGGTGGTGGGGGTCGATGATCGGGCGCTGGGGATCCAGAATTTCTTCGCGCACCTGGGCCAGCCATTGGGGAGACACCGGAGGTAATGCAGGCATAGTTATTGGCTCTTCGCTGTTATTTTCTGGACCCGGCGAGTTGCCGGTACACGGCCGGACGGCGGGCACAAAGCCTGCCTGGTCTCATGTGTCCGAGGCTGTTCAAATGGTGTAGTATGGCCAGCGCCTGGTCAAATCGAATTGATGCATGTCAACCGGTCGCCAACAGCCGCCGGGCTTCAGCGCCAGCGGACTTGCCCGGCGGGCGAGCGGGTGACCCTGCAAAGACTCAGTGCAGAGCCCCGGATTTAAGCAGCAGAAACCGGTAATCGAGGGGGATTTGTGGACAGTACCGCGATAATTTCAACGACCGTAATTGTTACCTATCTGGCCGGCTTCACGCTGTTTGGACTTTTTCTTAACCGCCGCAACCGCAATTCAGACGACTGGGCGACCGGCGGCGGGACACTGGGGTTGTGGATGCTGGCGGCCGGTGTGGCAGGTACCCGTATTGGCGGCGCAGGCACCTATGGTGTGGCCGGGGACGTGGTAACCGGCGGACTGGGCAATCTCTGGTATGGTGTCAACTCTTTCGCGGCACTGGCGCTGGTGGGCATTTTTTTTGCGGTTCCCTACCGGCGACTGAAGCTGGCCAGTGCCGGCCAGGTATTTGATTTACGGTTCGGTTCCAAGCGCTGTCAGTGGCTGTCGTCATTGTGTGTACAGACTGAATACCTGATCGTCAACATCATTGAGCCGTTTGTCATCGGCTCCATCATCAGTGGCGTCACCGGACTGCCATTCGGCATCTGTGTCTTCATCGGCGGCATCGTGATCTTTACCTTCACCGCCACCGGCGGGCTGAAAGGTACCGGGATCACCAACATCATTCATTGCGCGGTCACCATCGGCGGCCTGGCTCTGGTAGGGCTGTTCGCCATGCAGAACATGGGTGGCTGGTCCAGCATGATGGCGCAGGCGGATGCAGCGCTGGTGGCAAACAATATCAGCCAACCGTCCTGGTGGAGTTTTACCGGTATCGGCTGGGCCAGCATTATCGCGCTGTTTTTCTCTGCCACGCTGCACACTCCCGCTGCGTCGGTTTACTGCAACTACTCCACCTCGGCGCGCCACGAAAACCTGCTGATTCCCGGTTTCCTGTTAGCCGGCACCATGGCTGCCGTAATGCCGTTTCTGGCCGGGTTTATCGGAATTGGTACGCTGGCGGAATACGGACCTGAAAGCGGAATCAGCAGCTATCGGAATATCACTCAGCTTGCCACCGATGTAGGCCCGATCATTGGCGGCATTGCCCTGGCGGCAATTCTGGGCGCGTTGATCTCCTCCGGTGCGCCGATTCTGCTGGGCAGTGCCACCCTGTTCGTGAACGACTGGATCCCGGCATCCAAAAATTACTCCCAGGAAAAGCGCCTGCGAGCCTACAAGATCACCACTGTAGTGTACGGCCTGGTGGCAACGACAATCGCCTGGAAGGCGGACATTTCTTCGGTTCTGCAATTGCTGCTGCTGGGCTTTGCCATGGTTGTGCCGCCGGCCATCGCCATCGGCTATATCTTTTACTGGCGGGGCACTACCGAGCGGGGTGTCTTCTGGGGCATGGTAACCGGTTATGGAGGAGGCCTGCTGCATTGGGGGCTGAATACTCTGTTCGAGGGAGCGGAGAATGCCAACGCCGGCGGTTTCGCGCAGTTCTGGTATGAGCTTTGCCAGTCTCTCGGGGAGTGGCGCGATCCGACATTCGCTGCCACCCTGGTACCTCTGGTGGTGATACCTCTGGTCAGCCTGCTGCGACCGGAACAGGACACTATGGCGGACGGTTTTTACGTAGCACTCAAGAGTGCCAGGGCCTGATCCCTGGAGCAGAAAGTCATGGACGAACCGGTAAGGCTGGATAAGACCCCTGTGCACCTGGGCAAAGATGCGGGTGGCAACAGCGTTGCCATTCCTTTGCAGCAGTTTGGCTTCAAACCAGAGGATTTTGAATCCTACCTGAATCACTACTGCAAAGAAGACAGTGGCCTGCTGGTAATGCAGGAAACCAGTGACGCTAACTGGAGTCATTGGGAGAGCCATCCAGCAGGGCACGAACTTGTGATTGTGATATCCGGCAGTGGGACATTTTTCCAAAAATTAAATGGCCGGATAATTGAAATGCCTGTGCGAGCCGGTGACGTCGTTATCAATCCCCCGGGCGTCTGGCATACAGCAGACATCAGAGAGACTCTGACGGCGATTTATATTACGCCGTGCCCGGATACCTGCCACGAACCCAGAGTGCAGACGTGAATCTCGAATTTATCACCTTTGTTCTGGCATCCCTGACAATAATTGTGATGCCTGGCCCCAATGTTCTGGTTATTGTCGGCACCAGCCTTGCCAGGGGCGTTAAAAGTGGCCTGCAGACAGTGGCTGGAACCAGTGTCGCCATGCTGTTCCAGCTCCTTGTTGCCGCGTTGGGTACAGGTTTGCTGGTTAATTCACTGGCTCGTGGATTGCTGTGGTTGAAGTGGCTGGGTGTTGGCTACCTGGTGTACCTGGGGATCGGTAAGCTGCTTGCAAAACCTGCTGAGACAGTCGAGAGTGTCTCAGCAGCAATGACATTTGGTCGCGGCTTCTGGATTTCACTGACGAACCCGAAGACCATCCTGTTTTTCGCGGCGTTTCTGCCTCAGTTCACAGACCCAGGTGCAGACTACCTGCCACAGATCGCTTTTCTCTCGGCGCTGTTCTGGATTCTGGCAATGAGCCTGGACTCCATCTATGCTCTGTTGGCCGGGCATCTTGGCGAGCGTTATACACAGCTGGCTCAGTCCCGCTCCCTCGGGCGCGTGTCCGGTCTCACCTACCTGGGTGCCGGCGCATTGCTCGCGTCCGCCCGTCAGGCCTGACTTCATCCTCACCATGTCCCTCTCATTCGAACTGCTAGCCGACCGCCCCCAGGATGTAAGGATGGTCGTCGACTGGTGGCAGGAAATCTGGGGAGATCGAATGGGGGATCTGGAGGCGTTTACGCGGAACTTCATGGTGACCCTGGGTGGAGATGATCTACCAGTGAATATACTTGCCATGCAGGACGGTAAGCCGATCGGAACGGCGGCCCTTAAAGAGTATGAAATGCGGGAAATCTACCCCGATTACCAGCACTGGCTGGGTAGTGTGTATGTGAAGTCGGATTACCGGGGGCAGGGGGTCGCCGCCCGGCTGGCCGGCAGAGTGGTTGAACTTGCCAGGCAGCGCGGGATAGCGCAGCTCTATCTGCAGACGGTGAATATGACTGGTGGGTTGTATGCAGAACTGGGCTGGAAGCCGATCGACCGCCTGACCTATAAAGGTGATAAAACCCTGGTGATGGTCAAGTCGCTTGCCTGACAATCTGTGGCAACGAAGCAACGAAGCAACGAAGCAACGAAGCAACGAAGCAACGAAGCAACGAAGCAACGAAGCAACGAAGCAACGAAGCAACGAAACCGAGAGGCCCCACCCGGAGGAGCCTTAAACAGGCCCGGTGGCTTCTGTGCAGTGCCTTGACAGGCCAACGCCTGCGGGCGGCAATGCGCCTCGCCGGCAGACTTTTCTGAAGGCCCCAGCGCTGTGTGGCTTGATCAGAAATTCCCTGACTTTCTCAGCGCTGCAATTCCCCGTTAGCCTGAATCAGAAAGGGGCCAGGTGTCTGGTAGCTTTGTTCCAGCAGTTGACACAGTTGTTCGGCGGTCTCTGCCACCGCCCCGGGCACGCCAAAGCTTCTGGCCAGGTCGACCCAGCCGATGGTCGGATTGCTGATGTCGAACAGACTGGCGGCAATCGCACCCATGTTTTCCACACCCAGGCGGGCGTATTCCACGTTGAGGATGTTGTAGGAGTTGTTGGCGAAGATCACCGTTGTCACATCAAGATTTTCCCGTGCCTGGGTCCAAAGGCACTGGATCGTGTACGCCGCTCCGCCATCGCCAAGCAGGGCTACGACCCGTCGATCGGGGCAGGCCAGCGCGGCTCCCGTGGCGACTGGACCGCCCTGGCCTATGGAGCCTCCGGTCAGGCTCAGCCAGCTGTGTGGCACCGAGTTCTGGCAGAACGGGTAGGCGGCATTGCCGCCGCCCGAATCAGTACACACAATAATGTCTTCCGGCATCGTCGAGGCAAAGGCCTGAATAATGCTCTTGTTGGACAGTTCACCTGTGGGCTGCGGGATGTCCTTCTTTTCGAAGCGGGTAACCGTGGCATCGGTGGCGCCCACGCGTTCAGCCAGGCGCTGCAGGGCGTCGATAGCGTTTTCTTCTACCCGGGAAAGCCGCTGTACCTGACAGCCAGGCGGGATCAATTGGCTGGGGATGCCCTGGTAGGCAAAAAAGCTGGCGGGTATGTGACCATTGACGAGCACCAGGTTCCGGGTGCCGTCAAGAGTGGCCAGGATCTGCTCGGGAAAATAGGGCAGTCGTTCTACGGCGACCCGGCCTGGGCCGCCATCGATACGGGCTGGGAAAGTCCCTGTCAGCAGTCGACAGCCCGTTTTTGCGGCAATGCGGCTGGCGGCCTCAAGAGCTGCTGGTTCCAGGGCATGGTGTTCCAGGAGCAGGGCGGTTTTCGAACCGTCCGCCAATAACCGCGCGATTGTCTCGATTGCCGCTTCTTCCACCAGGGCACGGGACGGTAGCGGGTTCGGCTGCGCCGGACCGCGGGACTCGCCCCAGGCGGCATCTGCGCCCATGATGAGCGTGGCTATCTGTCCCTGGGAGTCAGGCGTCTGGCGCAGAGTCGCTGTGTAGGCATCGGCGCCGTCTCCGGCCAGCGTGTCTGCGGTGCTGGTCGATTTGATCCAGCTGGCAACATTGCGCGCCAGCGTGTCAATGTCCGAGGTGAGTGGCGCATCGTAGCCCACATGGTAATTGGGATGGTTGCCGACAATATTGATAATTGGCGATCGGGCCTTGCGGGCGTTGTGGAGATTGGCAATACCGTTTGCCAGGCCTGGACCCAGGTGCAGCAGGGTGGCAGCCGGTTTGCCGGTCATACGCCCATAGCCATCCGCTGCGCCGGTGCAGACCCCCTCAAACAGCGCCAGTACCGAGCGAATTTTCGGCACGGAATCGAGACCCTGGACCAGATGCATTTCTGACGTACCGGGATTGGCGATACAAAGTTCTACACCACAATTGGCGAGAGTTTCTATGAGTGCATGGGCACCGTTCATGGTTGTCTATCCTTGTGTGCAAATATTTGTCAGTTGGTTGCCGGCTGCGCTCACCAGGGTTTTCAACAGCCTGTTAATCAGAGATTCCTTACTTAAATGAATAATCGATCACTCAGATATCAGCTGTCCGGATCCAGCGAAATCATCTGGGAACTGGCATAGCGGTCTCCCAGAACTCCCTGTGCTGTGAACAGGTCTCCCGCTGCCTGCAGATCTTCGGCGTCAATATGCAGCGCCACCGAGGCCGCATTCTCCTCGACATAGCGGACATGCTTGGTTCCTGGTATCGGAACAAAATTCTCATCCTGCGCCAGAACCCAGGCCAGGGACAACTGGGCTGGGCTGCAGTTATTTTTCCGGGCAATTTCTTCCAGTTGTTCAACCAGACCCAGGTTGTGGGAAAAATTGCTGCCGGTAAATCGCGGCATGGTCTGGCGCATGTCGTTCTCTTCCAGCTGCGACATATCGCGAATCCGGCCGGACAGAAACGCTCTGCCCAGCGGGCTGAAGGGGACAAAACCGATTCCCAGTTCCCGGCAGGTCTCGAATACCTTGTATTCAGGATCCCGGGTCCAGAGGGAATATTCAGATTGGACGGCGGCGATCGGGTGTTCCTGGTGGGCGCGCCGAATTGTCTGTGAAGAACATTCCGACAGGCCGATGTAACGGATCTTGCCGGCCCTGACAAAATCGGCCAGGGCGCCAACACTGTCCTCAATGGGGACGTTAAAGTCCCGACGATGCAGGTAATACAGATCGATAACGTCGGTTTTGAGTCGCTGCAGGCTTTCCTCGCAGGTTCTCTTCACATTGGCCGGGGTGCAATCCACGATGCGCTGGCCGTCAAGGGAGGTGATGCCACACTTGCTGGCCAGAATAAATTCCTGCCGTCGCTTACCCAGTACTGAACCGATAAGCGCTTCGTTGTGACCCATGCCATAAAGGCTGGCGGTATCCAGGAAGGTATAGCCGATATCCAGGGCGCGATGCAACGCACGCTCCGATTCGTCCCGATCCGCGGTGCCGTAAGACTGGGACATGCTCATGCAACCCAGGCCCAGGGCGGAAACTGTCAGCGGGCCAAGTTGTCTGGTTTTCATTGTCGGTCAATCACTCCTGGCAGGGGGATGGCCGGAGTCTATCATGAATCGGGGAAATCCGGGGCAGCGCAGAGCCGTTCAGATTCTGTTCAGTCACGGTCCCTTAGGGTAGCGCTTGTGATGGAAGTCTGCTGCAGTACGAGTCGGTTCTGGCTCTTCGAACAGACCGTGATGACCCGATCGATTGCCAGTGGCCAGTTCCTGCCTGACCGGCGATACACTGATCGGCGCCAGCGGGCTTGCCGTAACTCCTCGCCTGGCTATGGCGGATAGCCGGCGAGGATTTTTTTCGGTCAGATCTGTTGCCATCCCGGCAAGCTCCGCTTGCTAGAAAGCAAATCTCTGCTACCATTGCGCAGATAAACGACTGCGTTTCCGGGACAGAACCCGGCACTTGGTCTTTCACATCAAGCAGCGGAAAACCGTACAGCAGCTGGCACATTATGCGGCACCGGTTACCAGGTAAATCCAATCAAACAAAAGAAATTCTCCGCCGATTACGGGCAATTGCGCCCTCCTGTCGCCCTGGTGTCTCCTTGACCAGGTTTATGCCTCTCTCACTTCTGCAGCTGGCGGTCCTAATGCTGGCGCTTGGCACCGGCCTGGCAGGAAGCGCTGCGCTGGAAGCGGTAGACGACATTGATAGCGCTGCGCTGCCGGCAGATTTCGGTCGCGTGCATTTCTATCTGATCACTGTCGATGCCGGCAATAATGTCTGGGACAATTTCGGCCACACGGCCCTGCGCGTCATCGATGAGAACAACAATACGGATACGGTCTACAATTGGGGTCTGTTCGATGCCAGCGGCGGGGTTGTGCAGTTCTCGTTCAATTTTTTCCGCGGAATCATGAACTATCAGCTGGGCACCAGCAGCCCGGGCGCGGAGTTTGGCGCCTATCGACAACAGCAGCGCAGCGTCTGGCAGGACGCGATCAATCTGAACAATCGCCAGAAAGAGACGCTCTATAAGCGCCTGCTGTGGAATGTCCGGCCCGAAAACATCGTTTATCCCTACCATTATTTTTTCGATAATTGCACGACCCGGGTGCGTGACTATCTGGATGAAGCGCTGGAAGGGAAGATCAGCGCGGCCACGGGCAGTACCACCGACAACACCTTTCGCGATCTGGTGACCTACCATTACCGCTCTGCGCCACTGATCGAGTTTTCCGTGGATCTGTTAATGAACGCCAATATCGACCGGCCTGTCACGCAATGGGAGGAAATGTTTCTACCCCTGAGTCTGCGGGCGCGGTTGATGACCCTGCCATCGGATGTGGCTGTCGCCGGCCGGCAGCAGCCATTGCTGAGCGACTCTGTCGTGATCGCAGAGTTTCCGACACCGCAAGCCGGGGCTAACCCCTACTACGTGGCGGGTACGCTGCTGCTGGCGCCAGCCCTGTTTCTGTTCCTGCTGCTGCGCAAGGTATCCATGTCCTATTTTGCGACGCATTCGCGCATTACCCTGAATGCTCCGGGCCTGAGTTTTCGGCTGCTGGGCCTGGTGGGGCTGGTGGTTTCCCTGTTCAGTGGCATTTATGGCTGTCTTATGTTGGGGGGCTGGTTTTTCTCAGACCATATGGATCTTTATAAGAACGTCAATCTTCTGCTTTGCTGGCCTGCCGACCTGTTGGGCGTCGTGGTGGCGGGCCGTTGGTTCATTCAGGCCAGGCCCTGGCCCCTGACCCACAACAGTGCTCCGTTCATCAACTACTACATGCTTGCACGGTTAGTGTCGGTTGTTGCCTATGCTGTCATTGCTGTGTTCAATCTGGCACCGCAGTCAACCATGACCTTTCTACTGACGGTTACACCGGGCCTGTTCCTTCTGATCTTACTGGTCTGGATCGTCGGTTTCGAGCCAGCCAAATCCAAGAACCTGCTGATTTAACGGCCAGTTTGCCTGGCGGGACCTTCAGGGGGTTGGTGGCATTTCTTGACGGGCGGTAGCGTGCCTTCGGTAAGGGCCGTTGCCGGCGAGAGCGTCTGAGGACGAGCGTATACTGTCAGTTAGGCACAGGTCGCTTAAGCGATAGAGAGCTGGCCAAAAAAAGCCCCGGACTCCAAAGAGCCGGGGCTTTCCATTCCGTGACCGGGAATACTAGCGGGTAACGACCTCGACACGGCGATTACGCTGATAAGCTGCTTCGCTGGTGTTGGAGTCGGCTGGACGTTCCTCGCCGTAGCTGACAACCTCGATCTGAGAGCGGGATGCACCGTTTACGATAAGAAAATTCATGATGCTTTGAGCCCGCCTTTCGCCAAGAGCCAGGTTGTACTCCCGGGTGCCGCGCTCGTCAGCATGCCCTTCGAGGCGAATGCGCTTGTTGGGATTAGCTGCCAGATCACGGCCGTGGTAGGTCAGTACATCACGGTCAGCTGGCCGAAATTCAGCGATATCGAAATCGAAGTAGAAAACCGTGGTCTGCAGGGCAGCGCGCTCGACGCGGGCCTGCTGTTCTGCGGCTCGACGTTCAGCTTCGCTTTGCAGCTGCTGGGCACGCTGAGTGGTCGCGTCAATGCCGGACAGGCCGGTATCTGACTCTCCCCCGGCCTGGTCTTCCATATCACCGCTGGAACTACAGGCAACTACACTGGTCAGGGCGAGCAGGATTAGCAGGTTTCGGGCTAGTTTTGAAAGTTTCATTTTTTCTCCTACGTTGGGTATTCCCAGGTTAATTCCTGATTTGACCTTTTGGTCAGGTCTGCAGGTGCGCGCAACATACAGTAAACTGCAACTTAGTTCTATTGATCGGCGCATAAATAATTTTTTTGACATTTTTCTTGCGATTTAATTGCCCGCAGACTGAAAATTTCAACGTTCCAGCACCAGGCGGTGAAAAAACATCCCGCCCACCATGGCGATAACGAACAGCCAGACTGATCCATTTAACGTCACCAGTGAAGTCAGGGCAGGGCCCGGGCATAAACCGGCCAGCCCCCAGCCAACCCCGAACAGCGCGGCACCGCCCAACAGGCGCCGGTCCACATCTTTGCTGGTCGGCAGGAAAAAGCGCGCCTCAAGTAACGGTCGATCTCTTCTCAGCACCAGCTGAAACGCAGGCATGGTGATGGCCAGGCCGCCGATCATGACCAGGGCAAGGCTTGGGTCCCAGTTACCTGCCAGGTCGAGAAAGCCGATCACCTTGGCGGGGTTTACCATGGCTGACACGGTCAGGCCCAGACCGAATAACAGGCCGGAAACAAACACAGAGACCAGGGCGAGGGGTTGGTTAGGTCTGTTTGTCATGAGCCAGCTCCTATTACATGCCGGACCAGGAAAACTGTCACGATACCGGCCAGCATGAACACCAGCGTCGCGGCAAATGAACGCTTGGAAATGCGCGCGATACCACAAATACCATGGCCGCTGGTGCAGCCGCTTCCCAGGCGGGTGCCGAGTCCGACCAGGAACCCGGCGAGAATGCTCACCAGCGGGGTGGCCTGTACCTCAAGGTCGATTGGCGAGCCTTTGACCAGAGTGAAAAGCAGGGCGCCACAAAGCAGCCCGCCAATAAAGAGCACGCGCCACAGGGCGTCGCTTTTGACCGGGAACAGAACGCCACCGAGAATGCCGCTGATACCGGTAATCCGGCCGTTTATCCATAACATCAGAGTGGCTGCAGTTCCAATCAGCGCGCCTCCCAGCAAGGCGCTATAGGGAGTAAAATTTTCCATATGCATGAGATCCTGTGCGGTTTTTTTGCCATGCCCGGCAGGGTCGGTGTGCCTGATTTGCCGTCCAGCCGAACCATACCGGTCGAGTATAAAGCAGAAATTCAGAAACTGCCTGATCAGGATCAGTTCCTGGCTCTATGGCTGTTACCATAATAGCTTGCTCGGCCTTTACCCGCGTAAACAGGTTCTGTCTGGTGACTTCCGTTAATTTCATTTTTGGTCTGGGGTTGTTTCTTTACGGCATGTCCCAGCTGGAGCAGGGTATTCGCAAGCTCAGCGATGTGCGCCTGCGTGGCTGGCTGCGCGCCAGTACCGGGACCAGTATTGGCAGCGTAGGGACAGGTGTGCTGGCGACCGCGCTGCTGCAGAGCAGTTCCATGGTGAGCCTGCTCGTGCTTGCGTTTGCCAGCGCCGGGCTGCTGCCTTTCGTCAATGCGGTGGGAATAATCCTGGGCGCCAACCTTGGCACCACCGTGACTGGCTGGCTGGTGGCAATCTTTGGTTTCAAGTTGAACCTGGAGTCTTTTGCGTTACCGCTGCTGGGCCTGTCGGCCTTCGGGCTGGTTTTCTTTCGTCGGGAAAGTTATCCGGCCAACGGCATGACGGTGGTTCTCGGAATCGGCCTGCTGCTGTTCGGGCTGGGTGTCATGAAAACCAGTATGGAGGCGCTGCCGGCACGTTTTGATGTGTCGCTTCTGCAGGGGCACAGTCCGGTAGTGTATCTGGGGGCTGGTGTAGTGATCGCGGCCCTGGTGCAGTCGAGCTCGGCTGTGATGATGATGGCCCTGGCTGCTGTGAATGCAGAATTTGTCACTCTGCCGGAAGCGGCCGCTCTGATTGTCGGCGCCGATATGGGGACCACCAGTACCACAGTGCTGGGCAGCCTTGGCGGCATTGCTATAAAAAGGCAACTGGCTCTTGCTCATTGTGTCTTTAATCTTATCGTCGACCTGTCCGCCTTTCTGTTCCTTTTGCCGGTGCTGCCACTGGTCCTTTCCTGGCTGCAGGTCTCAGACCCGCTGTTTGGGCTGGTCGCCTTTCACAGTGTGATGAATGTCATCGGGTTGGCGGCATTCGTTCCGTTCCTCGGTATTTTCGCCCGCTGGATAGAAAAGCTGTTTCAGCAGCATGATGGCGAACCCGGATCACTGCTGGAAAAAGTAACGACCGACGTAGTGGACGCGGCACTGGTGGCGCTGGAGACAACGGTTCGCGCGGTGACCCTGCAGGCACTGGTCAACGCCATGCGCGTATTCAACCTGACGCCGGTGAATCTGGCCGCCGTGAGGGAGATTGTTGAAAAATCAGCCGATGTGGAGGTCGGGCTCGATTTCGAACGCGGCTACGAACACCTGAAACGGCAGGAGGGCGAAATTTTACGCTATGTGGCCCGTATTGAATTGCAGCCACTGGGGGAGGGCGATGTGTCGGAACTGGCCCGGCTTCAGCGACTCACGAGGGGCGTGATTTACTGCAACAAATCGCTCAAGGACATCCAGCACGATTTACGCGAGTTGCGCCTGAATGCCGCGCCGGTAATGAATGAGCTGTATGAACTGCAACGTGAATATCACCGCAATGCCTATCAGAATCTGCTCGATCTGCTGCTCGCTGATCATGCATGGGAGTATGTGTTGGAAGAGCTTGAGCAGCTGGATGCAGGTAACGATCAGCACTACGATGCCGTCAATCGTCTGGTGCAGACCAGGGCGGCTCTGGAATCTTCCGATACAGCGCTTATTTCCCTGCAGTTGAATGTTAACCGGGAAATCAGGCTGGCTTATCGCCAGATGCTCAAATCGGTCAAATCTCTGATCCTGGATAAAACAGTTGCTGGTAACATCTCGTTACAATCGAAGTTGCCGGTTAGCAGCTGATTTTGTGTTATAAGGCCATCTACATTCAGACCCTCGATTATCGAACCGGAGGAAGTACAACAAAATGAACAACGCGAAACGGACAAGGGCAGTACTGCTGGCAGTGATGCTGGCATTCACCGGATGCACCCAGACGGGTTTACGAATCGGCAATACGGTGACTCTCTGTTGCCCGGGCACCTACGCTGATTATGAAGCCTATCGATTGCAGACTGAGAACATGCCGATCTTCCTCAGGGACTGGGTGGTGGATATGTTCGATTCCTCATTTCAGGAAAGGGGCATGGAGCGTAATGACCAGGTGAACGATCTGATCGTCACCCTTTCTTACGAGCACGTAAACCTCAGCCCCGAGACGGAAGACGTCAATCCTTTTATCAGACAGGAGAACATCGACGTTGAATTACGCTACATCGCGGTGGTCAAGATCTCGATGCGGGAAACCAGCACGGGCGAGGAAGTCTGGGCTGGTCAGGTGAGCCGCATTCATACGGTTTCACCGGGCGAATACATGCACGAAGGTCCTGCCAGAGTGGCTTTCCTGGAAACCTTCCGGGATCTGCTGGCAGACTACCCCGGCCGGGACTGATACGGGCCTTTCCGCTATAGAGCAAGTGTTCGATATTTGTTTATTTGCTCTGCTTAAAAATGTTAAAGTTCTCCTTCCTTGCGGCCGGGTGGTTTCAGTCACCCGGTTTCCGGATACTCTGGTGGCATGAATTGCTGAACCGTCAGGATGTCCGGTTCGTAAAAATATCCAGACACCGAGACTGATTTTTCGATTCTGGCAGAGAAGGAGTAAGTGGTGAACGCGGAATTCACGGCAGAAGAACTTGCCTTTCAACAAGAGGTAAGAGAATTTCTGGAGACTGAGTTTCCGGCTGAAATCCGGGAGAAAGTTGACAATAACCTGCGCCTCAGCAAGGACGACCTGGTCCGCTGGCAAAAAATTCTCAACAAGCAGGGCTGGATGGCCCCGAACTGGCCTGAAGAGTACGGGGGAACCGGCTGGACCCCGACTCAGAAATATATTTTCAATCAGGAAATGGGCCGTATCGGCGCCCCCGAGCCAGTTGCCTTCGGTGTCAAAATGGTGGCGCCGGTCATTATCGCTTACGGCTCGGAAGAGCAGAAGCAACGCTTTCTGCCGGATATTCTCGAAAGCAGGACCTGGTGGTGCCAGGGCTATTCCGAACCCAACTCAGGCTCCGACCTGGCCTCCCTCAAAACCAGCGCGGTCCGGGAAGGTGATCATTATGTGGTCAACGGAACGAAAACCTGGAACACACTGGGGCAATACGCCGATTGGATCTTCTGCCTGGTGCGTACCGACAATACCGCCAAAAAGCAGGAGGGAATCAGCTTTCTGCTTATCGATATGAAGTCACCCGGTATCAGCGTCAATCCTATCGTGCTGATGGACGGCAGCCCCGAGGTCAACGAGGTGGTTTTCGATAACGTCAAAGTCCCGGTGGAGAACCTTATTGGCGAGGAAAACAAGGGTTGGACCTATGCCAAGGTACTGCTGACCCATGAGCGGACCAATATCGCCCGCGTGCCCTACACCAAACGCCGCATCAATGAGCTTAAAACTGCTGCTGCCAATCGCGATGACGGATTCGGTGGCAAGCTTGCCGATGATCCCGTGTTTGCAACCAAGGTCGCGGAGATGGAGATCGATCTGCTGGCATTGGAATATGCTGAACTGCGAACTTTGGCGGCTGTGTCTGTTGGCAAGGCCCCGGGCCCTGAATCCTCAATTCTGAAGATTGTTGGTACAGAAGTAGCTCAGCGGGCTGATGAGCTGTTCCTGGAGGTCGCCGACTACGACGCCCTGCCTTTTGTGCCGGAGCAGTTCGAGGGCGGGTTCCAGGGAGAGCCCCTGGGTGAAGGCTACCTGGCATCGACGGCCCTGGATTACTTTAATCATCGCAAGGTCTCCATTTATGGTGGGTCCAACGAAATCCAGAAAAATATTATCTGCAAGGCAGTGCTGGGGCTGTAATCACGGTCGCGTCATGGCGCGATCTGTCACAGTTCGAACTCAAGAATTCGAGGTTTAGCAAGTGGACTTTTCATTTACTGGCGAGCAACAGATGCTACAGGACAGCGTGCAGAAGTTTGTGCGCGAGCATTACGATTTTGAGACCCGTAAGGGGATTCTGGCCAGCGACATCGGGTTCAGCATCGACAACTGGAACCTGTTTGCGGAGCTGGGCTGGCTGACAGTGCCATTCCAGGAAGAAGACGGGGGCTTTGGCGGTTCCGCTGTGGACCTGATGGTGATGATGGAAGCGCTGGGTAAAGGGATGGTCGTAGAGCCGTTTATTCCCACTGCCGTAATGGCCGGCGGCCTGATCAGCAGGCTGGGAACGGTTGAGCAGAAGGCGGATCTGCTGCCCGCAATCATGTGTGGTGAACTGCAGCTGGCCTGTGCCATCAGTGAGCCCGGCAGTCGCTTCAATCTGGCCAATGTGGCCACCACGGCGGCCGCAAAGGGTGATGGTTTTGTCATCAGTGGCAGCAAGGTGGCGGTACTTAACGGTGCTCAGGCTGATCGCTTGCTGGTGGTGGCCCGAAGCTCCGGCGCCGCGCAGGATCGGCAGGGGATCTCGGTTTTTCTGGTAGATGCCAAAGCTGCGGGGGTTACCCGCCAGGGGTATACTCAGATAGATGGGCACGGTGCTGCGACCGTCCAGCTCGACGGCGTTGAGGTTTCCGCCAATGCCTGTCTGGGGACGCCTGGCGAGGCCCTGGCGGGGCTGGAGCAGGTGGTGGATATTGCTACCGTAGCAGTGGCTTCGGAAGCCGTTGGTGCCCTGGATGCCCTGCTTCAGAAAACAGTCGAATACAGTAAGACTCGTAAACAGTTTGGCGTGCCTATCGGCACTTTTCAGGCACTTCAGCATCGCATGGCTGATATGTTTGTCGAGTGCCAGCTGGCGCGTTCGATAGTCTTGATGGCGGCAATGAAACTGGACAGCAGCGCCAGTGAGACGGAGAAGGCTAAAGCTGTGTCGGCTGCCAAGAGCCGGGTCGGTAAGGCCCTAATCAAAGTCAGCCAGGAAGCCGTGCAGTTGCATGGCGGAATAGGCATCACTGATGAACTGGATGTTGCCCATCTGTTCAAGCGGGTCACTGCCATTGAAACCCTGTTCGGTAACACGGATTTTCATACCCGTCGGTTTGCCAGCCTTTAGAAGCTTATGAGCGAACTGGTATTCGTGCGACATGGCCAGGCTTCGTTTGGTGCTGATTCTTACGACAAACTCAGCCAGGCGGGCATAGAACAGGTAAAGCAGCTGTCCCGACACTGGCGGGAACTGGGCGAAAGCTTCCATCACCTGTATGCCGGTGATCTGAGACGTCAGCAGGAAACGGCCAGGGAACTGCTGGACCATGTGGAAGTGTCGCAGCGCAGGATCCAGGTTATGCCAGCCTTCAACGAATACAACGGTGATCCTCTGATTGCTATCTACCTGCGCAATCACCGGCGGGAAGGAGGCTTTCCGGCGGAACTGAGCCTGCCAATACCGGAAGAGCGTCTCTACCAGAGGGTGTTTGAAGCGGCCACGGCAAAATGGATCCGAGATGAGCTTGAGCCTGCCGATACGGATGTGGGTTTTGAACCGTGGCGGGATTTCCAGGCCCGCGTGCACAGTGCCATGGATGAGCTGATGGAAGCCCATCAGAATGGCAGCAAGGTGCTCATCTCCACGTCCGGGGGTGTGATAGCATTAGCCCTGCGCGGGCCTTGGGGTTTCCTGATGCCCAGGTGATTGCTACAAACTGGATGGTGCATAACAGTTCGGTTACCCGTATCCGCTACGGCGGCGGTAAGATTTCGCTGACCCTGTTTAACAATCTCGCGCACCTTGAGAAGCCGGATTTGCAACACATGGTGACATTTCGCTGAGCTGTTAGTAACAACAACGTCTCGGGATTACGGGGAAAACTGTGTGGTGGCAGACACTAGCCTGATGGACAAAGCCGGTGAAATCCGGCGTGGTGAAGAGCTGGATCTGGTAAAGCTGCAGGGGTATCTGCGCCCGATTCTGGGAGAACAGGTCGGCAGGCTTGAAATCAGGCAGTTCCCGGGCGGCTTTTCCAACCTTACTTATCTTATCAGCTGCGGAGATGAAAAATGGGTCCTCAGACGCCCCCCGTTTGGGAGTAAAGTCAAATCTGCCCATGACATGTCCCGTGAGTATCGCATTCTCAGCGCGCTCAAAGATATTTACCCCTATGGCCCCAGGCCGGTTCATTTCTGTGATGATCATTCTGTAATCGGGTGCGATTTTTACCTGATGAATTATATCCAGGGTCTGGTTATACGCAGAGATTACCCTGAGGGCCTGGCGCTCGGCCCGGAACAGATTCGCCAGCAACTGCTCAATTTTTTCGATGTGCTCAGTGAGCTGCACTCCGTGGATCTTGTCGAAGCCGGCCTGCAGGATTTTGGTCGCCCGGTGGGTTACGTCAAGCGCCAGGTTGAAGGCTGGATAAAGCGCTGGGAGGCCGCCGTCACGCCGGATACCGTAGCGATGGAGTCGGTCATGCAGTGGCTGCTGGATAACATGCCGTCGGAGAGTGGTCTGGCCAGTGTGATACACAATGATTACAAACTGGACAATGTTATTTTCTCCCTCGAAGACCCGCTGCAGGTCATCGGCGTGCTGGACTGGGAAATGTCTACGGTAGGTGATCCCCTCATGGATCTGGGTTGCACGCTGGCTTACTGGGTACAGGAGAGTGACCCGGAGTGGATGCGTGAGTATCGAACCATGCCAAGCGACACGCCCGGCGCTCCCACGCGGGCAGAGATCGTACAGCGATTCAGTCAGCGCACCGGCCTGTCGGTTGACAATTTCCCATTCTATTTCTGCTTTGGACAGTTCCGGCTCGCCGTTATAGGGCAACAGATCTACTATCGCTATTACCACGGTGTGACTCAGGATCAGCGTTTCAGGATGATGGTTGAAAAGACTCGTATCCTCAAGCAGATGTGTGACCTGATTATCAGTGGCAAGGTCGCCAGCTAAGCCACCCGGGGCCCGGTCCGTTCGGCCTTGTCCGCCGTAAACTGAAAAGCCCCGCTGGAGACAGGTCTGAAGTCCTGTTTCCAGCGGGGCTTTCGGCAGCTGTTGAATCTTCTTCTGGATGCCCTTTTCGGTCAGTTATTCCAGCCCCTGCCGCAGGGCTGGTGGAGGCCCTGCGACCGGCTGGCCGCCCCGTCGCGGGTTGCGCAGTTTATGCCAGTGGCAACTGCTGCCCCCTTGGACTCTGACGATCGCTATCAATCTACCTTGAACTCATCGAGCACTTCCTGACGGCGGGCACCTGCCAGTATACCTGGCATCGCGTAGTTGCCCTCGTGGCAGGCATACTCATAAATCTGCCCGTCCAGAGCGTGGTAGCTCATCTCTGCAGTCCACGGTTGACGGTAGATGTTGTCATCTTCAACGGTAAACTGGTAGACGATCTCGGTGTCGGAGTAGGGAGTGAAGCGTTCGACAATCCGGCCTTCTTTGGTGATGGGGATGGCGCTTTCACTCAGCTGCAGAGGCTTGATATTGACTGTTTCCACAATCAGCGAGCCGTCCTCGTACCAGCCGACAGAATCACCGAGCCAGGGTTCATGCACCTCGGGGCGCCGGTTGGCCCGGGCCTCCGCGGCATTGTCGAACAGGGGAATGACACGCGCCTCGTGCACCATTTCCACATGAATCACGACGTAGTCATCGGTCTGCACGAACTGGTAGGAGCTGTTGTACAGCGTGCCCATCATGCCGGGTCCGGCGGTATTGCCAAATCCAATCAGGCAGCGCTCAGCCAGCGGGATAGCCTCAGGGCCGCGGGTGTCGCCGATGCCGGTCAGGTAGCGGGCGCCATAGTTGGCTCGCTGGAAGTCCAGTTTGGGGTCCTCGCGGCGGGGTATCTGGCCGTTGGGTGGGTCGATAACCAGTGAAGTGCGAAATTCACCCTTTACATAGGCCAGGGTCGCGCCCGGGTCGGTCCAGAACAGGTTATATCCCCGCAGGCCGAAATCCTGTGCTCCTGCCGGTGGCGCGCCGGTGGCTGTGTCAATTGCCGGCCCGGAGGCAACATTTTCTGCGGAAATTCCGGCAATCGACATGTTTGCCACGATCTGCTCCGCCTGCTCGGCAGTGACGACCAGGCTCTCTATACCACGAGGACGGGTAAGCGGCGTCCGGGATGCATTTGTCCAGGTTCCTTCCAGGTCCGGGATGGCCCCGCTCTGGGCGAACAGTGAGGTCGCCGCCAATGAGACTGACAGCCCCTGCAGTGTTGACTTTAGGGACAGTGTCTTCGGGTTTGACATGTCTGATCTCCTGAAAATAAAAGGTAACCGGTCAAAAGTATCCCTGTCGGTCGGCTTTGTAAAGGCCTGACCGGCGGCGGCGCAAGGCTGGGATCAGGAACCCCGGATTGCCAAGATCGGCTGTTGGCGGCCGAAAACCCATTAACCACACTGTGTTACGGAGTCTGGCCCATGAAGGTCGCCCTGTTATCTACCTTTGGTCCGGAAGTCAGAGGTATCAGTTATTACAGCGATTGCCTGTTGCGGGCACTCAATGCGGTTGATGCTATCCAGGTTATGCCGGTGGACTACGCCAAGATCTACCCCGACTGGCTGCATCCGGCGCAAAAGTCCCCGCCGAAGCAGAACAATCTGCGGGTGCTCCATTATGCCCGGCCCTGGACCTGGAGTCTGAAGCGTTATCAGCCTGACCTGATCCATCTGCAGGCCTGGACCTTTGCCACGGCATTGATGCATCGACGGGTGCTCGGAGAGGCGAAGCGCTTGGGTATCCCGACCGTGCTGACCCTGCACAATCCGGCAGCCCATGAAATGGCTGGCCTGCCCGCCTGGTTGCAAAACAGTTGTCTGAGGCTGGCCGATGCCCTGGTAATTCACGACGCCTGCGGCTTGACGGCCATACCGTCACAATGGCGACCCAAGGTACACGTGATTCACCATGGCACAGAGTCCCTCGTATTATCTGACAGAGACTTGCAGGCAGCCGATCACACATCGCCCTACCTGCTGTATTTCGGCAACATCCGGCCTTACAAAGGGGTAGACCTCCTGTTGGCTGCCTGGCAGGACCTGGCTGCAGAGTATCCCCAGTTCCGACTGATCGTGGCGGGGCAGCTTTGGCAGGGAGAGACGTTGCTGTCGCGGGTGGTGGCACGGCTGTTGGGTACAGAAAAACACGGCCGGATTATTCGGCAGTTGCTGGATGATCCCGGGTTGCTCAATGTTGAATCCCGCCTAGGGTTTATTGCCGATGACGAACTGGACAGACTCATCCGGCAGGCCCGTTACGCTATCTTTCCCTATCGCCGGTTTTCCGGGCACTCCGGCGCTGTCTCGCGTGCTGCCGCTCAGGGCGTGCCGGTTCTGGTCAGCGACGTCGGAGGCCTGGCATCTTTGGCAACGGGTAGGGAAAATGTTTTTCAGGCAGGCAATCAGGAGTCGTTGCGGGCACTGCTGCGCAGGAAGCTGGAATTGCCAGGCAGTAATCTGCCGGAACGCCGGTTGCAGCTGAGGAGGGCACAGGATATGAGTTGGAACCATGCCGCCAGCCTGCACACCAGCCTGTACGAGGAGTTACTCCGCGCTGCCAGAAAGAAATGACCGGCCGGGCGCCGGCATCGGTTTTCGCGCCGCGATAAAAATGGTCAGGGCGCTTGAAAAAGAAACTCTCTCAGGGCGTCGATCCGGTCGGTACCTATCAGGTCAATACCTGCCTCATTCAATGCTCCCCAGACCGGCGGAATGTCCGGGGCATTCCAGAAGCGCAACTTGACTCCTTGCTCGCGGGCCAGTGCAACCAGGGACTTGAGTTGTTCCCGTTGCTCGGCTGGCATGGCATCGCCGCCCCGCCAGCTGAACACGTCGTCCCAGTTACCACTCACCATGGGCATGAAGTTTGGATCTATGGCGCCGCTGCTCAAATCTGACAGGCGACCATCGTAGCCCATGAACCGCTCTGCCTGGGACTCCATCAGTTCTCTCGGCCGGTTGCCGGACACGACTACCGTGACGGCGCCAGGCTCGACACCGTCAGGAGTAAAACGGGTCAGAAAGGGCTCATAGGGCGCCAGCGCTCTTTCCAGTTGCTGGTAGGTGGTGTCCGCCTCTGACTTGATGTCGATCAGCAGAATCAGGGGAGTGGTCGTTTCCGGGTATACCTGTCCGGCGCCACGCATAACAATCAGGCGCAGTGGTTCCAGATACAGGTTGCGCAGAGTTCGCCCACGCAGCAGGTCCTCGGGGTCGTGACCCACCCGCAGTTCATTGTCGGACAGGTAGATATCGGCTTCGACACTGGCGAATCGCAGTTGCAGGGCGCTGAACAGCGGCCGGGGCCTGTCATAATCGTTGTGGGAATGAGCCGGCAGGGGAATTCCGGGCTGGGCGGATACCTGTGCAACGGGCAGACAAGAAAACAGTGCCAGGGTGATGACGAAGGCGCTAAATAGACGGCTGAACATGAGTAGTCTCCTTGTTCTTGGTGGCAGCAATTCGCTGGAACTCCCTGCTCATGAAATACGCACTCAAGGTGGAAATAACGGAAAAACCGGTCAGGATCATAAAAACCTGTGACCAGCCAACATAATCTGACAGATAGCCGGCGCTGAACGCTGCGATAGCGCCCCCGATATACCCCAGGCCGTCGATTATACCGGTGCACGACCCGGCCCCTTTAGGCCCGGCGATATCCAGGGTGAGGCAGCCGCTGCTCATGGAATAGGGCCCCAGCAGAAAGAAGCCGCTGGCCCCGAGGAAAACCATGATAAGCGCAAAATTGGGAGTTTCAGAATTGCTGAGTATGGTAATGAAACCCAGGCAGATCACCAGGCACAACAACATGATCCACATGGTTCTGGCACGATCCCCGTTGTCGGCATAGTGATCCGTGTACCAGCCTATAAAGACTGTTCCGATGACGCCCAGGAAAGGGAAAATTGCCGATTGCAGAATCGCTGCGCTGGCGCCCAGGCCAATGTCGAACAGAAACTTGGGAGTCCAGAAGAAAAACACTGAGCGCAGCAGGGTGGTTAAAAAACTGAAGACCAGCAGTTGCCGATAGATTGGCAGGCCTAACAGGGTCTTCAGGATGGTTTTTACACCCAGGTTTTCCTCGTCGCCATAATCTGCCAGCTGCTTCTTCCCGACCTCGCTTCGCCCGAATGTGACACCAGGAACCACGTCCCTCGGATCGGCTTTCGACGCCATTATGGACCAGAGCAGGATGCCGCTGACCACCAGGGCGGGATAGACAAAAAGACCCTGCCAGGCCACGCCAAGCGCAACCAGGAACCCGGCGAACAAGGTGGCGGCAACACCGCCAAACTGGAAGTTGACACTGATCAGCCCCATGACGGTACCGTTGCGTTCGGGGGGGTACCAGTTACCTATGGTCTTGGTCAGTCCGCCCCATCCCATGGACAGAAAGTAGCGGCAGAAACACCAGACTATAATGAATGCCGTGAGGCTGGAGGACAGCGCAAAAATCAGGTTCCAGAAGATGGCCCCGCCCATGCCGATCAGGAAAATACGTCGCCCCCCCATTTTGTCTGCCAGGGGGCCATTGATGAACTTACCGACGGCGTAAGCGATCTCCGAGAGCGAGGCGATAACACCCAGCTGCGTGTTTGAATAGCCGAATTCCTGTTCCAGCAGCGGAAACGCGGCTGACAGGTTGCCCCGACACAGGTAGTAGCCGACATAGCCGATCAGCATCACCCAGAAGGTGGAGATGCGCCAGCGTAACAGACGGCTGTGCTGTTCCTCGGTAACCGGCAGGAACTGGCCTTTTTCCTCGGTATAAAATATCAAACGCTGACTGTTCCGGTATGCCAGTTGTAGCTGGCGGGTGAGTAGGGCAACCAAGGCAGCAGGGCGATTACTTCGCTGCCATCGAGCGAACCCGAAGCATAAAAGCGGGTGTGGCAAATGTCCACACAATAAGGCGGTGGCGTTTGCCTGCCACGGCAGCGCCTTCGATTGAGGCGGTGCGGGCCAGTCCGCGGAGCACCACAAACTGTTCGCCAGAGACCGGCTGCTTCGAAGCAGTCCCTCCCATAATCAATACACCAAACACAGTTCCGTGCGCGGTTAAAAGACCAGGCCTGGGTCCGGGCTCACCTTGACCAGTCATCATCGATAACGTATTTTCGGCGTCGTTTTTTGGCGCCCGTTGCTGGTTCCGTCCCGGCATTCCGGATTGCAGCAGGCAGGGAGGGCAATGCACCCATTGGAGTCGCACTATCATGACATACAAGGTAAACGAGCTTTTTTCCGTGGCCGGGAAGGTAGCCATCGTGACAGGCGGTTCCCGTGGCATCGGGAAAATGATTGCGCAGGGATTCGTTGAGAACGGCGTACGGACCTACATCACGGCTCGCAAAGCGCCGGCTTGTGAAGCCGCAGCCGAAGAATTGTCCCAGTGCGGGGAATGCATCCCGATACCGGTTGATCTGGCGACCAGCGAGGGGCGCAAAAAGTTTGTCGGTGAGTTCAATGAACGTGAGGCGAAGCTGGATATTCTGGTGAATAACGCTGGCGCTGCCTGGGGTGCACCATTCGAGGAGTACCCGGAGTCCGGTTATGACAAGGTGATGGATATCAATGTGAAAGCGGTGTTCATGCTGACGCGGGATTTACTGCCGCTATTGCGCAAGGATGCCAGCCCGGCGAATCCCAGCCGGGTAATCAATATTGGCTCCATTGACGGGTTGCGGGTGTCCAGTACCGACAACTTTGCCTACGGTACCAGCAAGGCTGCGGTGCATTTCCTTACCCGGAATCTGGCCGTCAGACTTGCGCCACAGGGTGTCACCGTCAATGCCATTGCACCCGGGCCGTTCGAAAGTCAGATGATGGCTTATATGCTGGACAACTACCGTGACAGGATTGAGAGTGAGAATCCGCTGGGTCGTATAGGATGTCCCGAGGACATGGCCGGCCTGGCACTTTACCTGGCCTCCTACGCTGCCCGGTATATGACCGGCCAGGTGATTGCACTGGATGGCGGTCGTCACCTGGGAAGTCGCCAATGAGCTGTCGGCTGGAGTTGCGGTGAAGTCCTGTCATCTGACGCCAAACGGTTATCTTCCCGCCGGGCTGATTGTTACACTGGCGCTCAGTGCCTGAGATAGCGGGGTTCTGGGCATTAGCCGCAAAACCTCTTTGTTTCGTTCTACCCAGATGTTAACTTAGCGGGCAGATTTTTTCCGACGAAGTCCGACAATAACAATCCAGGCCTAACCAGAACCGGGTTCCCACTTTAATGACAGCCTTGCATCAGAAAATCCTTCGCACGACCGTGCTATGTGTCGCTTTTATCAGCGGTTTCTGCATCATGACTATTGAGTTGCTTGGCGGGAGGATTCTTTCGCCTTACTTCGGCAGCAGCGTGTATGTGTGGGGAAGTATCATCACGGTGTTTATGCTGTCCCTGTCCTTCGGATACCTTGGCGGCGGCAGGCTTTCGATGCGCTCGCCCAATCCGGTTACCTATGCCCTGTTTTTCGTCATGGCAGCAGTGCTGGTCATGCCTATTGTGCTGTTTGCCGATGGCATCATGGAGCAGGTATTTCTGATAGTCGAAGATCCCCGGTATGGCTCACTGCTGGCTTCTATGCTGCTGTTTTTCTTCCCTACGGTAGTTCTGGGCATGATTTCGCCTTACTCGATTCGTCTGCTGGTGCGTAACGAGGATCACAGTGGTCACATTGCCGGGCAACTTTATTTTGTCTCCACGATTGGCAGTGCGCTTGGTACTCTGGGTACTTCCTTTTATTTCGTTCTTTGGTTCGATGTTAATTTTATCCTGTGGGGTGTGGTGCTGACGCTGAGTGCCGCCGGAGCCACAGTGCTGGGGGTGTATTACCTGCCACAGCGTTCCACGACAGGAGTTCAGCAATATGAGAGTTAATGCAGATTACGACAAGGCTCTGCGAAGGGCGATCATCATAGTGGCGGCTTTAGTGGTGCTGCTGCTTATTCCGCTGCTTTTTTCCGTGTCGGTCAGTGCCGAGGTGATCCACGAAGAGCGTTCGCTTTACCGTGATATTACGGTTGTTCAGAATGGCCCCCGTCGTTGCCTGATCTTCAATATCCGAATCGGTGACCGTAATCAGACCTGTGTCGACGTGGATGAGCCGGAGAAACTGGTTTTCTCCTACACTCGCATGAGTTTTGCCGGATTGTTGCTGCAGCCACAACCAGAGCGGATTCTGGTGGCGGGGCTCGGCGGTGGCAGTATCCCCATGACTCTGGCCGACCTGTTCCCCGCTGCGCGCATTGATGTGGTGGAGATTGACCAGGCGGTTTACAGTGTGGCTAAGGACTATTTCTTTTTCGAAGAGAACGACAACATGACTGTTGCCGTCATGGACGCGCGGGTTTTTGTGAAAAGAGCGGGGCTGGAAGGCCGGCAGTATGACTATATCGTCCTGGATGCATTCACTGGTGACTATATTCCCGAGCATCTGCTGACCAGGGAGTTTCTGGAAGAGGTTGCAGCAATTCTTGCGCCGGGCGGTGTCCTGGTGGCGAATACCTTTTCCACCAGCAGATTTTACGATCACGAGTCAGTCACTTATCAGGCGGTTTTCGGGGAGTTTTTCAATTTCAAACTGCCATCATCCGGGAACCGCATAATTATTACCGGCCTGGAGCCATTGCCAGAGCAGGGAGACCTGACCCAGCAGGCCAGGGCATTTTCGGAGCGTCTCAAAAAATATGACATTCCCATACTGGAATACCCGGCAAGACTGTCCACCACTGTGGATTGGGATATGAGCCGACGGGTTTTGACTGATCAGTTCTCGCCAGCGAACCTGCTCAGGGCCAACTGAGGGATTCACCTGCCGTATTTTTATTGGTGCTCCAACCAGAGCCTGCCTGTCGAGCTACTGGGAACCAAGAGATGATAACAAGCATCAGGAGTAGGGTATGAAAAAATTGAGTACAGGGTTGATGGCGCTCATGCTGTTGGTCCAGATTCAGTCCGGCAGTGCCGAAACCGCCATCAGGGCCGATGTGGTCTATGGACATAAGGACGGCATGGCGCTGGTCTATGACGTTCTGCAGCCAGACGATGCCAACGGGGCAGCAGTGGTCTACATGGTGAGTGGCGGCTGGTTCTCCCGCTGGGCGCCGCCGGAACAGCGGGTGCGGCAGTTCGCCGATTTGCTGGAAGCCGGTTTCACCGTTATTCCAGTTCATCACGGCAGCTCTCCCAGGTACCACGTGCCCGATGCATACGCCGATGTCAGTCGTGCCATTCGGCATATTCGCCTGCATGCCGACGATTATGGGATCGATGCAGCGCGTATCGGAGTTACCGGTGGCAGTGCCGGCGGCCATCTTTCCCTGATGCTGGGGCTGAATTCCGATACCGGCATGGCTGATGCCGAAGACCCGGTGCTCCGCTCCGGCAATGGGGTGGCGGCGGTAGTCGCCTATTATCCGCCGGTCGACCTGCGCCCGCTGGCCGGCCCCAGCGAGCGTTTCCCTGCGTTGAACTTTCCCCCGGACGAGGCGGCGGCAATTTCACCTATTCTTCATGTGGACCCTGAAGACCCGCCAACCCTGCTGATTCACGGGGATGCCGACGACCTGGTGGGAATAAGCAATTCAGAAATAATCTTTGCTGAGTTTCAGAAGCACAATGTGGCGTCTGACTTCATTACCATTCCCGGGGCCGGGCACGGATTCCGCGGTGATGACGCCGACCGGGCAGCCGCCGCCAGGCTGGCCTGGTTCAGCCGGTACCTGTTGAGCCACAGCGCCGCAGCCGACTGATTCCGGGGGCTATTTTCTGGTGTAGCGGGCCAGCAGGCTGGAGGTATCCCAGCGACCGCCGTCCATGGCCTGAACCTCCTCGTAAAAGTTGTCGACCAGCCGGGCTACCGGCAGCTCGACAGCATTTCTTTCGGCCTCTGCGAAGGCGATACCCAGGTCTTTTCGCATCCAGTCCACAGCAAAGCCGAAATCATATCTGTCATCCAGCATGGTTTTATAACGGTTTTCCATTTGCCACGACCCGGCTGCTCCCTTGGAGATGGTTTCAATCACTGCCTCAGCATCCAGGCCGGCCTTGAGTGCAAAATTAAGGCCTTCGGCGAGACCCTCGACGATGCCGGCAATACAGATCTGATTCACCATCTTGGCCAGTTGTCCGCTGCCAGCAGGACCCAGCAGTTTGCTGAACCTGGCGTAGTGATCCAGTACAGGCTTTACGCGCCTGTAAGTACTCTCCTGGCCGCCGACCATGACTGTCAGAACGCCGTTTTCGGCGCCGGCCTGACCGCCAGAAACAGGGGCATCAAGAAATTCCTTGCCCTGCCCGCTGGCCGCGGCATCCAGTTCCCGCGCCAGGCTGGCGGATGCCGTGGTGTGGTCAACAAGAACCCCGCCAGGGGGCATGCCGGCGAGGGCTCCCTCGTCGCCAAGGACGACGGCTCGCACATCGTCGTCGTTTCCAACACAGACAAACACGATCTCAGCACCGTCGGCCGCCTGGGCGGGCGTCTCTGCCCGCCGGCCCGGGTGCTCATTACACCACTGCTCTGCCTTGCTGCTGGTTCGGTTGTAAACGCAGACATCCAGCCCGGCGTTCTGTAAGTGGCCTGCCATTGGGTAGCCCATGACCCCCAGTCCGATAAATGCAACTTTCATGTTTTTCTGCCCTGGTCAGTTATAACGGTGAATTGACACTCCGCCGGCGTTGCTGTCTTGCTGGCGAAATTATTTTCTCTGATCTGGGCCGCCAATGCCAGGTTGGTTGCCTGCCAGGCCGATGAACCTCTAAGGCGCAAGTCAGGCGCGCAGCAATCGCTCTGTGACTGTCCCTTGTTGGTTTGGGCTTCTATTCCTGCAGACTCAGGTTTGCGATTGCGGCTTAGGTTTCAGAACAGGCGACTGGCGAGGGGCGGGTCACACAGGACTGCTGGCCAGATATGATTCGCGGTCTTGCAGACCGCGTCTCATTCGGAATTGGCGGGTGGCACCGGGCAGGGAAGAGTTGGTGATTTCCAGTCAGTTAACTGGAAACAATAGCTTTCATCTTGTCGAAATCAAGAATCTCGATTTCCTTGTTCTTGACTGAAATCACGCCTTTCTTCTGCAAGCCGGTGAATATGCGGCTGACTGTTTCCAGCGTCAGGCCAAGGTACTCGCCGATGTCACCACGGGTCATGTGCAGCAGAAACTTGTCTGGCGCCAGAGAGACACGGGCGTAGCGGCTTGACAGGCCAAGTAAGAACGAAACAATCCGCTCTTCGGCCGTGTAACTGCTCAGCAGGGTGTGAATTTGCTGATCCTTGGCAATCTCATTACCCATAATGGCAAAGAAATGATGTTGCAGGTTCGGTAGCTGATGGCTCAATTTCTCAAGCTGGGTAAACGGAATTTCGCAGACTGACGCATGCTCCAGCGCCACAGTGGAGTTAGAGTAGGCTTTGCTGGCGATGCCGTCCATGCCGAGGATTTCGCCTGGCATGAAAAACCCGGTTACCCGGCCCTGGCCGTCAGGGCCCAGGACATAGGACTTAAAGCTGCCGGATCTCACTGCGAAGACTGATCGGAAGGTATCGTTCTGTCGATACAGGTGATCGCCTTTCTTCATGGGCCTGTTACGCTGGACGATTTCATCTAGCTGGTGTATTTCAGACTTATTCAGGGCAATAGGCAGGCACAGCTCGCTGAGTCGGCAGCTTGCACAGGAAATAGACGGATTATGGGGGCATGGCCTGGCTGTGCCCTTGGTGATAGTGGAGACACGGATCCCTTCAGACCCCTGGTTGGCAACGCTAATACCAGCGTTTTGGCTAGGCGCAGTCATCAGCACTCCTCGATCTGTTGCAGGGCATAGATAGTGCCACCAAATTCTCAAATAAACAATCTCTTAGAATAATTGCCCGTTCTGCATTAACATATTCAGTGAGAGACCGGGCGGCTGTTTTTTGACGTAATCCGCCCGGTTGCCCGGTCATAGCGGCCCGGCCGGCGAAGGCAACGGGCAGAACGGGTAAAAAGACAAGCAGGCAAGTAGAAATTCAAATAGAAAAACTAATAGAAAAGCGAATAAAAAGACAAAAAGAAAGACTGAGCAGCAAGACAAATAGAACAATCAGGGAGTCCTCCATGCTTGAACTGAATAAGATCCTGGTGATTATCGAATCCGGCGCAGAAAAACAACCGGCGCTGGAGCGGGCCATGGAGTTGGCAAAGTGTGCTGAAGCCGAGCTGGAGCTGTTTGTCAGTGATTACAGCACCTACCTGGAAGACGGCTATTACTTCGATCCGGTACGTGCCCGGGAGTTGCGACGCGAGCACGGTGAAAAGACCCTGGGTGTATTGGAGCAGTTGGCCGAACCCTTGCGGGAAAATGGCCTGGAGGTGTCCTGCGCGACAGCATGGGGTAATCCCCCTTATGAAGAAATCATCCGGCGCGTCGACGAACTCAAACCCGATCTGGTCATTAAAAGCACAAGACACCACGAGCGCCTGACAAGGTTGCTGCTCGCCAACGATGACTGGGAGCTGATCCGCTACTGTCCCGCACCCTTGCTGCTGGTGAAAGACGGTAGCTGGGCCGGGCAGCCCAAGTTTGTTGCGTCTGTCGATCCTGAGCATTCCCATGACAAGCCCGCCGCTCTCGATCACAAGCTGGTGCGTGCGGCGGCAGAGCTGGCAAGAGTCAGCGGCGGTTCTGTGCATCTGTATCACTCAACCCACCTGCCACCGCTTGCAGGTATGTACCCAATCGAAAGCGACTACCGGGTCGACACAGCTAAAATCAAGGATCTGGGCGCGCAGCACAATGTCCCTGAAGACCACTGCTACGTGAGCGATGTGGAGATCACTCGTTCCTTGCCCGAGCTGGTCAACCTGATCCAGGCCAGTGTCGTGGTTATGGGTGCCGTTTCAAGATCCAGGCTGGATCGCATGCTGATAGGTAATACTGCAGAGAAGGTGTTGGATAAGCTGGAGTGTGATGTCCTGGTTATCAAGCCGGATGACGTGAAGGCCCACGAAACGGTGCTTTTATAGCGCTTAAAGTGTTATGGAGCCCATCTCCTAAGGGCCTTCAGGGTGCTCTTGTCTCTGAGCCGGGCAAAACAGGCTCAGGGGAACTTTAAGAAATCATCGGTGCCTGGGTCATAGTGCTTCTCGGTGTGATCAAAAAGGCCGGTCAGCTTCTACTGCTGGCCGGCCTGTGTCAGTTTGAGGTTGTCGTGTTAAAGCCTGTTCTGGCAGGGTTTTTCAACCGGGCTTATGGTTCCTGTTTGTAGTCGCTGTGTTCTTATGCCGCCTTTTTTCTGTGCGCTCCCCGCCACCAATTCGTTTCAAGCGGCCAGCTAGTCGTCGCTGCCAACCCGAACTGTAAGCACATCACAACAGGCGCCATGTAGCACTTTATTGGCGGTTGAGCCAAGAAGGATTTTCCACCCGGAGTGTCCGTGGCTGCCTATCACGATAGCGTCGACTTCGAGTTCTGACGCCAGATTCCGCACCTCTATGGCAGGAGAGCCCAGGAGCGTATGCTGATGCTCTTTGCTTACAGAATTTTTCGCCGCAATTTCCGCCAGGTTGTCGGCGGCAATCGACAGGGCTTCCTGTTGCAATTCATTGATGTTGATTGCATAGGCATCCATGCTGTACGCAGCCGCGATGGGTTCTACCACGTGCACCAGATGAATTTTGCCAGGATCACCCCCGGTTACCTTGAGTGCCGCGTTGATGACTTTCTGCGAATCACTGGACAGGTCAATGGCAACCACAATCTTGTTATATACGCTCATAGTTATTCCCTTTCTCGTATTGTGCGCCGGGTCAGGAGCCGGTGCGGGGATCTGGGACCGCTGGGTCGTGTTCAGACCATTGAACGACATATGTTCGATTATGCAATTGACCTATGTCAAGCGCCGTGCCGGGCTTCCCTGAATCCGGCCGGTTCACCGCGCTGGCTTACAGGTAAGGAGTGAACAACCAGGCGATGGCGTTGCGGATCCGGGCAGGCAGAGAGATGGCTTTCAGCTGTTGCCTGGTAAGTCGGCTGGACAACTGGAGTTTCTCCTCGATGTGGCTGGCCAGTAGAGCGTTGAGTGAGGTATCGAATATCTCCACACCCAGCTCGAAATTGAGGCGCAGGCTGCGGGCATCCAGGTTGGCTGAGCCGATGAGGGAATAGTTCTGGTCGATAATCAGTGCCTTGGCGTGGGCAAAAGGCGGTGGCTGGAAATAGACCTCGATATCCTTCTCCAGGTAATAGGGCAGTATATTCTGGTTCGCCCAGTGAACAAGAAAGATATTGCTCCTGGACGGCAGGATAATCTTGACGTCGACACCCCGGAGCCTGGCACCCACCAGTGCCGCAGCAATGTCAGGGCCGGGCAGGAAATACGGTGTCATTATCCACACCCGCTGTCGGGCGGTGGATAGAATGCCGACCAGCAGGTCGTTCAGCCGGTCGAGGTATTCATTGGGGCCGTCAAGAACCAGGCGGGTCCAGATAGGGGCTGTGTCCGGGTTATCATTGGACGGTTGAAACGGCTCAATATCCTTTTTACCGTACGAGTGATACCAGTCGCGCAGAAATGCCCGCTCCAGTTCGTCAACAATCTTGCCGGTAAACATGAAATGCAGGTCGGTGGCCCGGTGCCGAATACTGGCGTTCCCGGCCAGCTGCCGCTCGCCGATATTCTGCCCCCCGGTGAAAGCTACCTTGCCGTCGACTACCAGAATTTTGCGGTGATTACGCATATTGATATGCAGGGCCGGTGGTACCAGGGTGATCGGATTGAACCGCCCGAATTTCAACTGGTTCTTTTTCAGCAGGCTGCCGATCCGGGCTCGGGGGAAGCCCATTAATTCTCCCAGGGCGTCGACAATTATCCTGACATTGACGCCCCGGTCACGGGCCCTGCAGAGCGCGTCTATGAACTGCGCTCCGACACTGTCGTTGTCAAAAATATAGCTGGAAAGGTGGATCTGCAGTTCGGCAGCTTCAATCGCCTGCAACATCCGGGGGAAAAGTTGCTCGCCATTCTCCAGCAGAGTGACGGAGCTTGCGGCACGTAATCCTTTGCCGGTGACTCTCTCGCCGACAGTAGACATTGGTCGCAGATCAACATTGGCCGGATCGAGAATGCTCGGTGACTCGTCAGTTTCGAGACGGGCAAGGTAGGCGCGGTGGGCCCGCTGATTGACTCGATTGATGCCGAACAGCAGGTAGGTGAGCGGGCCGGCGACCGGCAGCACCAGGCAGAACCCGATCCAGCCGAAAGCGGACTTGGAATCCCGCTTGGTTAGCAGGGCGTGTAAGGCGGCAGAAAAACCGGTCAGTACCACCAACGTTGAAATAAGTAGTGCCGTGTTCAATTCGTCCTCGCAGGGGGCTGTGCGGCGACGGCAGCTGGCAGGGCAGCGGCAGTCAGTGTCGTAGACTCAGCCTCGCAATCAAGGCGCAATGATCAGAGATCCTGCGCCACTGTGGACTGCTCATCACGTCACAGGATCGCACTTGAAAGCCCCGCAGGTAAATTCTGTCCATCGGCAGGAGGGGGCGAAAGGAGGGGAAGGTCCTTGCCATACGTTTGTTGAATTTCTGATGCGCGTCCTGCAGGTGCAGTTCCCCGACCAGCAGATTGTGTATGCTTTTGCGCCAGTCATTGAAGTCGCCAGCCAGAATAAGAGGAGCATCCGGTGGAATCCTGTCCGAGATATAATCAATCAGCTTGCGTGCCTGCGCCCTCCGTTCGCTTTCAAACAGTCCGAAGTGGATACACAGCAGATGAATGTCGTTGGATGTTACCCCATGGAGTATACCCCGCTGGGAGAAACTGAGCAGCGACACATCCAGGTTGTGCCAGGACTTGAACGGCACTTCACTGAGGATGGCATTACCATGATGGCCCTGCTGGTAAATCGCATTTTTGCCATAGGCATGGTGTGACCAGACCGAGTCGGCCAGGTATTCCAGCTGGTTTTCCTGCGGCCAGCCAGGAACCTTGCTGGCCAGATGTCGATGCTCACCCACCACTTCCTGCAGAAAGACCACGCTTGCCTTGCTGTCGCGCAGACAATTGCGTATGTTTTCAAGGGTGAACTTCCGTTGCCCGGTGGAAAACCCCTTATGGATGTTAAGGGTAAGTACGTTAAAGTCGGTCGGCGTCATACTGCCAGTGTGTTCTTCGGGAGTCGGTCCGTGTTGAGCTGGGTCAACCTGTATGATAGGTGTTTGAATTAGATTATAAAACCGGCATTTGGCCCAAGCAGGAGAATTAGTTCATGAATACGGATCTGGTAAAAGCAAGTCTGTTGGAAAAGAAGGCCGAGATAGAGTCCCGGCTGCAACGTACTCACAAGCACCTCTTTGAAAAAGAGGAACCTGTCAGCGCCAATTTCAATGAGCAGATCAAAGAAACAGAGAACGACGAACTGGTCCGAGCGCTGGACCTGGAGGGGCGTGAAGAGCTGAGACAGATAAATAAAGCCTTGCAGAGGCTTGAGCAGGGCGAATACAGTGTCTGTTCAGGGTGTGGCGCAGATATCGGGGAAGCACGTTTACTGGCAATCCCCTATGCGGATCTGTGTATTGAATGCGCCAGCGCGGCAGATTGATTGCGGAAAGGCCTTGAAGCGCGCAGGACATTAACGTGGAACAGGGAACCACTGATTGACTACCGCAACGCCCTGGCTCTCCGACAAGGGCGCTGCAGAACACAGTCAGGTTTCCCGAGACTGGTAATTCGAACTGGGAGAATCAGGCATGCAGTCTTACAACAACATACTGGTAGTGCTCGATAATTACGAGGAGCTGCCGGAGGATGGCGATGCGCTCCCCGTCGAGGTGAGCAAGGCACTGCGGTTCGTTACAGACAAGCAGGACGCTAAAATATTTCTGCTGATCTGTGGCTACGAAAAATTTTTACATGACAGCTATTACAGTTTTGGCGATGAGTTGAAGGTACTCCGGGAAGAGCATTGTAAGCGCCTGGAGGAAACCCTGGGCCGTGTCGCCTCCCGCGTTGAAGCGCAGGGATACAGTGTGCATTCGGAGCTGGTGTGGGCGTTTCCACGTTATGAGCAGATTGCCAGAAAATCCATCGAGTATGCCGCCGACCTGGTAGTTCAGCACACGCGGCCCTATTCCAAGCTGGCCCGTGCGTTCTTGAGCAATGACAGCTGGCAGCTGGTGCGTTACTGTCCCAAACCGTTACTGTTGTTAAAGGACCGGCCCTGGAAGCAGAACCCGGTCATACTGGCTGCGGTGGATCCGATGCACGGACATCACAAACCTCTGCGACTGGATCATAAAATCGTCAGTACCGCTGTCAGCGTCGGTGCCCAGCTGGGTGGCACGGTTCACGTACTCCACGCCTACGCCGAGGTCGGCAGACCCTTCGCGTTGCCGGATAAGGTCATCAGGGCGCATGGCCAGGTTTTCGAAGAGTTGCTGGCCGATTTCTCTCTGGCGGGGGAAAACTGCCACCTGGTCGACGAATCTCCGGTATTTGCCCTGCAGAACTACGAAGAGAAGCTGGGGAGCGATGTTATCGTAATGGGTGCACTCTCACGTTCACGCCTGGCAGATGCGTTGATAGGCAATACGGCAGAGCAAGTACTGGATTATCTGGAATCCGATGTCCTGATTGTGAAGCCTCAATCTATCTCCTGACCCTGCAGCCACCTTGAATCAACCGGTCGTTGGTTCTCTGCAGCCTGATTTCAAGCCAGGTTCTTTACCACAAAAGGGGTAACTATGAACGCGCGAATGCAAGAGCTGCTGGAGAAGCTGGACCGGCTGGAGGAGGAAATAAGAAGGGAGGTTCGTGAGCAGGGAGAGCAGTTCCAATACCAGCTGGAAGGAACGCGGGTCCGGTTCGACCAGGCTGTAAAAGATGCCCATGTGAAAGTCAAAACCGGCCTGCTGACCTGGTTCAGGTCAGCTTCCATCCGAAATGTGCTGTCGGCACCGTTTATTTACGCGATGATTTTCCCTGTCGCGGCCCTCGACCTGGCAATAACGCTGTACCAGATTGTTTGCTTTCGTCTTTACCAGGTGCCACGGGTTCGACGATCGGATTACATCATCATCGATCGTCACTACCTCTCCTATCTGAATGCCATTGAAAAAATCAACTGTGTGTACTGTGGGTACGCGAATGGCGTCCTTGCTTATGCCCGGGAGGTGACCTCTCGCACCGAACAGTACTGGTGCCCGATAAAGCATGCAAGAAATCTGTCCGGCGCGCATTCGCGTTACGCAAAGTTCCTGGATTACGGCGATGAGCGGGACATCGAGGCCAGAGTGTTGACGCTGCGGGACGAAGTCCGTTCAGAGAGTTAGGGCGCCTCTGACTAACTGTCGCAGAGCACCGCGGCAGTTGGTCAGGGGGTCCTGGGAAGACTGTTGGTCTCTGCCAGAAGTTCAGAGTTCCGTGCCACAGCGCTTGCAGTATCTGGCATCGGCTTCATGCCGGGAGAGATTGCAGTTGATGCAGGCTTTCTGAATGTCCTGCCGGGCGAAGTCCTGCCGTTGAACTTCGTTCATTATTTCCACGCCGACTATTCCGGTGGGTACTGCGATAATGGCGTATCCGCAAATCATTGCCAGACCCGCGATCAGCTGGCCGAATGGGGTGTGTGGCGAGATATCCCCGTAGCCGACAGTGGTCACGGTTACGATAGCCCAGTACATGCTTTTGGGGATGCTGGTGAATCCGTTTTGCGGTCCTTCTATGACGAACATTAACGTGCCAAATACAACAATAAGTGTCAAAACACTGAACAGAAAAACGAAGATTTTGCGCCGCGCATGCACCAGTGCCCGAAACAGCACATTGGCCTCGCCTATGTACCTGAACAGCTTAAGGATTCGAAAAATTCTTAAAACCCGCAGTATGCGAACCACGATCAGATAGACTGTTTGCGGAAAAAGGAAGGCAATATAGGTTGGCAGAATCGAGAGCAGATCGATCAGTCCATAAAAACTGAATATGTAGCCTCGTGGATGCGGTGAGGAATAGATGCGCAGGGCGTATTCGATGGTGAACGCGAGGGTAAAGAACAATTCCAGCGCGGCGAGCAACTGGCCGTATTGCAGGTGGAAAGTGCTGACAGAATCAAGCACGACGGCAACCACGCTGGCCATGATCATGACTATAAGTGCCAGATCGAACAGCCTGCCGGCCTTGGACTCGTAACCGAAAATCACATCGTAGATGATTGCTTTCAGTCCCGAACTATCAGTGTTTTCAGCGTTCATGCTTTGTCCGTGTGAACTGACGTCGGTATTCCGTCCCCGAGGTAATCGATGGGATTTCCGCAATCGAAGCACCACTGTTCGGGTAAATAGAATTAGACGCCGGGTTTATCTGGTACCACGGCCAGATTTCTATCCAGTTTGTGCATCAGTTTCTCGGCGGTATGACCGACCAGCAGCTGACCCAGCCCGTGCCTGGCTGTAAAGCCAAGTACCACCAGGTCAGCGTCCAGTTCGTCGGCCAGTCGTCGAAGTGCCGTTACAGGAGAGCCTGCCGTGATCAGTATCGCCTTGCAGGCCAGTGAGAGCCGGCTCAGCATCTGCTGCACAACCGGCTCAATACGTGGACGCATTTTGGCCTCCAGGTCCATCAGCATCTGGAGATCTGCATTAGTCAGCGGATCGGATGCTTCCACGCAACAGGCAACATAGAGAGAGTAGTCGTGCTGATCACACCATTCCCCAGCCCATTTCAATACCTTGGTGTCCAGCGCTTTCTGATGCGAATAGCCGGTCTGTACATCGAGAGTCACCAGGAGCTTTCGCTCGGCGGAAAGTCGGTGATTGACGGCTATGATGACCGGACAGGGCAGGGCTCTTATCAGCTGCCAGTCGAGCGGTGTATAAACCAGTGACTCAGAGCGATGGCCCGTCTTGATTACCAGTTCGACCTGTTGTCTGGTACAGAAATCGGCGCAGTAGCCTGCGATTTCGGCGGTTGAAACGATGTCGAGGGAGATGCGCGACCGGCTGCCGAAGCACTTCTTCGTCGCGACATCCAGAGCCTCCAGCCTTTCATTGTGGCTTATGTCTCCCCGACTCGGGCCACCGGTGTCTATGAACGCCAGCACCGTTATTTGCGCGGTCGCAGGGCTGACAAACTCGCTCGCCTTCTGCAGGGCCGCCATACTGGACGGTTCTTGGTCAGCTATGACCAGGACGTGATTGTTCATAGGCAATGGCCTGAAGTCATTCTCGAGCTGGTTTGATGATCAATACGTCGCAGGGGCAGTCATCCAGAATTTTCTCGGCCGTGTTGCCGACGATGGCGCGTTCCAGGATATTCCGGGAAAGGGCGCCTATCACCAGGATGTTGGCCTGGCTCTTGTCCAGGTAATTAATCAGAGAAGGAACCAGGTCACCGCGCACAAGCTCAACGTTTTCGGGTGTGATTGAGTGGCTCGCAAGCAATTCAGTCAGTTTGGCCTCATGCCTGATCTTAAGATCCAGCATCTGCTCTGAGGTTTCGGCCGCAGTCGGGAACAGTGTTCCCACGAACGGGAAGTAGCAGTGAAAGACCTTGGCGGTCTGATTGAAGGCGGCGGCAATGTTTTCCGCCGTTTCGATCAGGCGATGGTCGAGCTTTGATTGCGCGGCTTTGGCGTGTAAGGGGTCAACCGACGCAACTACAGCGCCATTATCAAACCAGCTGCGTGGCTTGACCAGTAACAGGGGTTTCTGGCATTTACGAATAAGCCGCCAGTCGGTGTTGGTGATGACTGATTTACGGAATACACCGTGATGATGGGTGCTTTTCAATACCAGATCGGGATCGTATTCCTTGACTTCAGCCAGGATAGCCTCCGCCAGGTTGTGCTCTTCGGTGAAGGCCGAGGTGGCGCTGATGCCCAGCTCACTGAATTCCAGGACCAGATCCTGCAGAATCTTCTGGTAGTGCTCGACAAAAAGCAGCCTCTGCTTTTCCAGGAAATGCCCGTCCATTCCCTCATAGGCATAGGAATGCTGGGTCAATGTGTTGGCGGTATTAATAAAAAAGCGCACGGATGCCTTGTTACGCTCGACGATTGCCTTGACCCGATCTATGACAAAATCATGCTCAACGGTAGGGTCGACGATGACAAGGATGCTGTCGATGGTTGCCATAGGAAATCCTTTGCTTTTTCTAGTTATCAGTCGTGGCCATCACAGGGAGCCTTTTGTTAATTACCAGGCTATTTTGGTAACAGATCAGAGTCTCCTTAAATTTGAAAAACTGCCCGGCGCGCTAGCCCTGGACAGTCAGTAAAACTCAATCGATTGGGGCCGGGGCAGGCATCACCAGCACGCTTACGTGGCTGCAATCATACCAGCCTCGGCCCCGAGGTGTATATCGGGCGAAGGATTGCCAGGAATCAGGCGCTGAATTGTCACCCTATGTCAATTTTATAGGTGTTTGGCGTGGATTCTACCTTGCCTTTCTTGGGCACGCTCAGCGTCAGCACACCGTCATTGAAGCTGGCCGTAATATCATCCTGCTGCACACCGTCATCGACGGTGAAACTTCGGGTGAAGGTGCCACTGCTTCTTTCCTGACGAATTATTTTACCCCTCTTTTTCTTTTCACTTGAACTTTCCTTGCTGGCGCTGATGGACAGAACGTGGTCTTTCAAGGTGACAGCAATGTCCTCTTTTTTCACCCCCGGCAGCTCCGCCGTGATTTCGTAGCCGTCGTCGTCTTCGTGAATATCGACGCGCATGGCGGCTAGTGACTTGGCCATATCGGATTTGCCCATAGGGACGGGGAAGCCCGTGAAAAAATCGTCAAACAGAGCGTCAAAATCATCGAAGTGCTTGCGTGGAAGCAGGTTCATCGTTTATTCCTCCAAATTCAGTCCAGTCTTGAGAGCTTGCATGCTTGACAATCTGCCAGGGTGTTGCATTCGATCAGTGGTTCTCGACTGCTCACAGGCGGACGAGAACTCATTTTTTGCCAGCTTGTGCTTACCCTGATTGATCTATGTCAAGTCACGCTTACGCAGTGGTAAATGGGATTCAAAATGGCCTGTTTCAAGTGATGTGCCCGGGCCGGTCCGGGATTTTCGCCGGCAGGGGTTGCGAACCGGGTAAAAAGCTGATGACATGACGTGGAACCAGTATGAGGGTGAAATATCGTGGGAAGTAATACACTTTGGCGCGCACGGGTGCCCGTGATGGCGGTTGGTCTTGTGTTGTTGTCTCTGCTTGGGGCCTGCAGCCCTCCTGCCCCCCGGCCGCGGGAGGGAGTAGTTGGTATCAATGTGCCTTTTGTGCCGGAGATCAGTATCAATGAGGTCATGGTCGGGCAGGTTGATCATTCTGCCCACGAATTGCTGCGCCTCACCCTGGATGACGAGCCCCGTCTTACCCTGGGCGCCTGGCAGGAACTGGAGCACAACGCGATTCAGTTGATTTCCAGCACTTCGGCGATAACCATGGGTGGATCAGGCGTCAATGACGCCATGTGGGTGGCACAAAGTGGCTGGCGCGAGTATGTCGGTCTGCTCAATGAAGCGGCCGCTGACGCCCTGAGGGCTAGCCGTAGTCAGGACCTGCCGGCACTGCTGACTGCCGCCGACGCCATTCGGGAAAGTTGCGACGGCTGTCACCGTCAGTACAAGCCGGAAATCCCCACCGAGGGATTCTATCGGACTCACTGAGTGGCGGGGATCAGACTGGTCGATTGGCCCTGGTACAACAGCCAGTCCTTGGCAAGATAAAGGTTATAAAACCCTCGTATATCTGCCAGGTATCCTTCTTTGCTGACGGCCTTGCTGATGGCCTTGCCGGTTGAAAAGTCTGTCGGGTTGGAAAATACCAGCGCCGCCTTGAGTTCCGGGTGGGAGAATCTCTCTAATTTGCGGATTTCTGACTTGATACAGGCCTTTGCGAGAGCGGAAAGATCCGCGGCCCGGAAATCGAAGATCGCTCTTGATGATGCGTTGTCAACCTGGAGTGAATCGAGAAACCTGCTCAATTCTCCCAGGGTAAGTTTGCCGATAATCTCAATGATTGTCAGGTCTGAGCGCGAGTCCTTGATGCGTTTGAATTGAGCCATGGCCGGTGTCGCCTGATCAGTAAAAATGTCGACCGCCCCTGATTCTGTGAGGAAGCGAGTCCGGCAGGCGCATTTTATTTTTGAATTGTAATTAAAATTCTCTCGGCGAAGAGTCTAAATAACCGCCAGAAGTTTCGCCACTATTTTCTGATATAAGTTTTCGGTGACGGAGCTCCAGCATAGTTTTCCACAAGTTGCGCACAGGTTAGGCTGCAGCTGTCTGCACTTTTCCGCTTCTCAGCCCGGTTTATCAGGATGCGCTCCTGATCATGTTGCGGGCAATAATCATTTGTTGTATCTGGCTGGTGCCCTCGTACAGTCGGAACAGACGGACATCGCGATAGAATCTTTCCACCGCGTAATCGCTTACATAACCTGCTCCGCCATGGATCTGCACGGCCCGGTCGGCCACGCGTCCAACCATCTCCGTGGCGAACAGTTTGCAGGCCGAGGATTCAGTGCTTATGTTTTCGCCACGGTCGCGCGCCCTGGCGGTTTCCAGGGTCATACAGCGTGCCGCATAGGCCTCAGTCTTGGAATCGGCCAGCATGGCCTGTATAAGCTGGTGTTCGGCAATCGGTTTACCGAATTGCTGGCGATTAATCGCGTAATTGAGGGCGTCGTCTATCAAGCGTTCAGCGACACCCACGCTTACCCCGGATATATGCAGGCGGCCGCGATCCAGTACTTTCATGGCAGTTATGAATCCAGCGCCTTCCTCGCCAATGAGGTTGTCAGCCGGTACCGGGCAATCTTCAAAGATGACATCGCAGGTGAGGGATCCAGCCTGTCCCATCTTTTTGTCTATGGCCCCCAGGGTAATCCCGGGAGTTCCTTTCTCGACGATAAAGGCAGAAATGCCCCGTGCCCCTTTGATTTCCGGGTTGGTGCGGGCCATTACGTTAAACGTGTCAGCCACCGGCCCGTTGGTGATATAGCGTTTGGTGCCGTTGAGTATGTAATGATCACCGTCCCGCCGGGCCGTGGTTTTTAAGGCGGCCGCATCGGAGCCTACATCCGGTTCGGTGAGACAGAAGCAGCCAATCCATTCACCGCTGGCGTAGCGGGGCAGAAACTTCTGTTTCTGCTCTTCAGACCCGTCGAACACCACGGCCGCAGAGCCGATACCGTTGTTGGTGCCCAGGATAGAGCGAAATGCCGGGGAAGTGTGGCCCAGGGCCATGGCCACGTGGATTTCCTCTTCCATGGTCAGGCCGAGTCCCCCGTATTCTTCCGGGATTGTCATGCCGAACAGGCCCAGCTCCTTCATTTCTTCGATTATTGTGTCGGGAACCCTGTTATTGTCAGCGACCTCGTCTTCCGCCGGGATCAGGCGCTCACGGACGAAACGCTCAACGATGTCCACCAACTGGTCAAGTATTTCCTGGTCTCTGATCATTTTCTCTGCCTCCTGCCGGGAGCGCGTAAGCCAGGGCCTGCTCCCACGAATTTAATTGCCGCTGCTGGAGGTCATTTTTGCCTCCAGCCAGGCGGAATGAGTGTAGTTTAGTCGTTCTAAATAAGCGAATTCCAACAACGCTGGAGGCAAAAATGGCCCAGCACAACAACTTTTTTGATGGGAATTGAAGCCGATACGTCATATCCCGATCGGTTGGACTACCGGGCGTCAATAAACGGCGATTGCGCCTTGAAACAGGCACCATTCCTGGCGCAATGCGGGCCTGGTGGTCGAATTCCACCCTCATTGGCCCTGTGCTAGAATTGGCGGCCTTTAAAATGCTGGGCCAGCTGAAAGGGGGCGGTCTGGCAGGCATCCTGGATGTGCTGTCCCGGGACCGTCCTGCCCGGGAAACCCCGCGTCTTCAGCTTGTCCCGCCCTGTCTGAGAGGGAAAGACTGATGACTACTGGCACACTCTTTGAGGCCTTCATTTACGATGGCGGTCGTACGGCTTTCGGGCGTCACGGTGGCGCACTGGCGCCGGTGCGGCCTGATGATCTGCTGGCACATACCATCAGGAACCTGACGGCCCGCAACGATTTTGCCGCGGATGCTTACGAGGATGTGGTTGCAGGGAACACCAACCAGGCGGGCGAGGACTGTCGGAATGTGGCCCGATTCGCGGCTTTGCTGGCAGGCATGCCGACCACCGTGGCCGGGCTCACGGTCAATCGGCTATGTGCGTCCGGTCTGGCGGCCGTACTGGATGTCACCAGGGCCATCAAGTGCGGCGAAGGTGATCTGTTCATCGCCGGTGGTGTGGAATCCATGAGCCGGGCTCCATTGATATTATCCAAGGCCCATACCGCCTACGACCGCGGCCAGCAGATTGCCGACAGCACGTTGGGTGCGCGATTTCCCAACCCTGCCTTTGTTGCCGCCTTCGGCAACGACAGCATGCCCGAGACGGCGGACAATATTGCCCGTGATCTGGGAATCTCGCGAGAGGACAGTGACCGGTTTGCCGCCGCCTCCCAGGCCAGGTACGAGGCCGCCCGCGCTGACGGGTTCTTTAAAGACGAGATCATCCCTATTTCGGTACCCCAGGGGCGTAAGAAGCCACCGTTGACCGTGGAGGCAGACGAGCATCCCCGCCCGGGTACTGATCTCGAGGCGCTGGCAGGCCTGCGGGCGCTCTATGAGGGCGGTGTGGTAACGGCTGGCAACGCATCAGGAATCAATGACGGAGCCGCGGCCCTGATAATTGGCAGCCGTGCTATCGGCGAAAAATACGGCGTCAAACCCAGGGCGCGGATAATAAGCGGTGGCGTTGCCGGCGTCGAACCGCGTGTCATGGGTCTGGGGCCTGTCTTCGCGGCGCGCAAAGCCCTGCAGAGGGCCGGTCTCAACATGGCCGATCTGGATGTTATTGAGATAAACGAAGCATTTGCCACACAGGTGCTGGGTTGCCTGAAACTGCTTGAGGTCGATTTTACCGATTCCCGGGTCAACCCCAATGGAGGGGCTATTGCGATAGGGCACCCTCTGGGAGCTTCCGGGGCAAGAATTGCCCTGACAACTCTGCGGCAGCTTGAGCGCACTGGCGGCCGCTTTGGGCTTGCCAGTCTCTGTATCGGTATCGGTCAGGGTGCTGCCGCAATTATTGAACGCTTGGACTAGTGCAGTCTCTCCCGGCAGCACGTTAATAACTAATCCTGCTAAATAAAGAAGGAAATTCCAATGTCGAACGTAGTCAGCTATGAAGTAATCAACAACATAGGCGTCATATCGGTCAATAATCCCCCGGTAAACGCGCTCGCCCATCCGGTCCGGGAAGGGATCCAGAATGCGCTGTTACAGGCTCAGGATGATGACAGTGACGCGGTGTTGTTGATCTGCGAGGGGCGAACCTTTATCGCCGGTGCTGATATCACTGAGTTCGGCAAGCCTCCGAAATCGCCCTCGCTGCCCGAGGTTCTGGCCAGCATAGAAAATTCCAAGAAGCTGGTCGTTGCAGCAATTCACGGAACCGCGCTTGGCGGCGGCTTTGAAACTTCCCTGGCCTGCCACTATCGCTGCGCATTGCCTTCCGCGAAGGTGGGGCTGCCGGAGGTTAAACTGGGTTTGCTTCCCGGGGCAGGTGGCACACAAAGAGTTCCACGTGTTGCCGGCGTCAGGGCGGCGCTGGACATGATGACCAGTGGCAGTCCGGTGCCCGCAACCAAAGCCAGTGACATGGGGCTGATCGACGAGGTTATTCAGGGTGACGATCTTAAGGCCGGGGCGCTGGCCTATGTCAAGGATCTGATCGAATCCGGAGCACCGCTGAAGCGGATCCGGGACATTAATATCGACCCTTCTTCAATAGAACCCGGGTTCTTTGAGAATTACCGCAAGCAGCTGGCGCGCAAGGCCCGTGGCCAGATAGCACCGGATCGGATTGTATCCTGTGTGGAAGCGGCGGTAACCATGCCGATGGACCGGGGCCTGGAGCGGGAGCGTGAATTGTTCGGTGAACTCGTGCAGTCTCCCGAGTCGGCGGCGATGCGGCATATCTTCTTTGCAGAGCGTGAGGCGGCAAAGATCAAAGACGTACCCGGCGATACCGCAAATCGCGACATCCGGAAGGTCGCCATAATCGGCGGCGGTACCATGGGAGGCGGTATCGCAATGTGCTTTGCCAATGTGGGTATTCCCGTGACTTTGCTGGAAATCAATGACGAAGCGCTGCAGCGGGGAATCGGCATAATCAAGAAGAACTACAGCATCACCGTAAAGAAAGGCAAGCTCAGCGAAGACAAGGTTGAGGAGCGCCTGAGTCTGATTTCGGGCACTACGGACTATGCCGATCTGGGAGATGTCGACCTGGTAATCGAGGCGGTATTCGAAAATCCGGATATCAAGAAGGAAGTCTTTACCAGGCTGGATGCGGTCTGCAAGCCGGGCTGCATACTGGCGTCGAATACTTCCTACCAGGACATTGATGATATAGCGACCGCCACCCGACGGCCGGAAGATGTCTGCGGCCTGCACTTCTTCAGCCCCGCCAATGTGATGAAGCTGCTGGAAGTGGTGCGTGGTGAAAAAACTGCCCAGGATGTCCTGGCTACGGTGATGAAGCTGGGCAAAAAGATCGGCAAAGTCTGCGTGTTGTCGAAGGTCTGTTATGGTTTTATTGGCAATCGTATGCTGTCCGGTTACGGTCGTGAGGCTCAGATGCTGTTAATGGATGGCTGTACGCCGGCCCAGGTCGACTCGGCGCTGGAAGATTTCGGCATGGCCATGGGAGTCATCGCCATGAGCGACCTGGCAGGCCTGGATGTAGGCTACAAGGCCCGCAAGGCGCGCAAAGATCTGCCTGCTGATCCCAAGGGCTATATTGTTGCCGACACGCTGGTTGAGATGGGCCGCCTCGGGCAGAAATCAGGTGCCGGCTTCTATCAATATGATCCCGCCACCAGAGCGCGGTCTTCGGATCCGGAAGTCGAGGCGCTGATCCGCCAGAAGGCTGAAGAGCTGGGTATTGACCAACAGGAATTCACTAATGAAGAAATTCTCCAGCGGTGTTTCTATCCGCTGGTCAACGAGGGAGCATTGATCCTCGAAGAGGGTATTGCTCAGCGCCCCAGCGATATCGATGTCGTTTACGTTTACGGTTATGCCTTTCCTGCCGCGAAGGGTGGCCCGATGTTCTGGGCCGACCAGCTTGGTCTGAATAATATCTATGACAAAATCTGTGAGTTTCGCGATAAGTACGGCGAACAATACTGGAAGCCTGCTCCGCTGCTGGAAAAATTAGCCAATGAAGGCAAGACTTTTGCTGAGTGGGCCCGGGAAAACGCTTGAGCTTGTTGGAGAAGCCCTATGATCGCTTATGAAACCACTGAGCCGGGTGCGCCATTGGCCCGGGTCGAAAAAGAGACCCCTCAGCCTGAAGGGGCTCAGGTGCTGCTCAGAATGCTGGCCTGCGGAGTTTGCCATTCAGATATTCATCTTCATGATGGAGCCTTTGAGTTGGGCAACGGCAAACGTCTTGATGTGGCTCAGACGGGGCAGGTATTGGGGCACGAGATTTTTGGCGAAGTAGTGGCTGTCGGACCCGATGCCGAGGGCATAAAGCCCGGTGATCGGCGTGTGGTCTACCCCTGGATCGGTTGTGGCGAGTGTGCCGCCTGTCAGCGGGGAGACGAGCATCTGTGCACACCGGGCAGGGCGCTGGGTATCGTGAGGCCGGGGGGGTTCGCTGATCATGTGCTGGTACCCCATAGTCGCTACCTGTTCGACAAGGGGGCAGTTCCCGATTCCCTGGCGGCCACCTACGCATGCAGTGGGTTGACCGCCTACGGGGCACTGAATAAAGTGGGGGATCTGAAACCTTTGGATAAGGTTGTCATCCTGGGCGTTGGCGGTGTAGGTATGATGGCAGTCCAGATTGCCATCTCGGTATTTGGCATTCAGCCCCTTGTCGTTGATATAGACGACGAAAAGCTTGCCGCCGCCAGGAAGCTGGGTGCCGAAGCGGCCTTTAATTCTTCAGACCCGCAGACGGCGAAAGAAATTCGCAAGCGCACTGGCGGCGCTTATGCGGTAATTGATTTCGTCGGTGCCGAAGCGAGTGTCAACTATGGGCTGAACTGCCTGCGGAAGGGCGGCAAGCTGATTATTGTGGGCCTCTATGGTGGCTCCCTCACCCTGCCGATTCCCTTTATTCCCATGAACGCACGAATCATCCAGGGCAGTTATGTAGGGACCCTGCAGGAGATGGGTGAGTTAATGGCCATGGTTCGTGACGGCAAGGTTGCCCCCATTGAAATTCTTGAGCGCCCGCTGGCGGAAGTCACTGACGCCCTGGCCGATCTGAAGGCGGGCAAGGTCAAGGGTCGGCAGGTGCTGATGAACGTCTGAAAGTCGAGGGCTGCCCCGACAATGCCCGCCAGCAGTATTAGTGAGGATTAAATACAGTGAGCTACCTTGAAGACTTCCGGGACACTACCCGTGCCTGGCTGGAGCAGAATTGCCCGCCATCCATGCGTACGCCCATGGTTACCGACGAAATTGTCTGGGGTGGACGAAACGCTACGTTCAAAAATCCGGAGAGCCGGCTGTGGCTGGAGCGCATGGGCAGCAAAGGCTGGACCTGCCCCACTTGGCCCGAAGAATACGGCGGTGGTGGCCTGAGCAAGGAGGAAAGCCTGGTCCTCGCTGCGGAACTCAAGCGTATTAATGCCAGGCCGGCCCTGAGCAGCTTCGGTATCAGCATGCTTGGCCCGGTGCTGCTTGAGTACGGTACGCAGGAGCAGAAGCTGGAGCATCTCCCCAGGATTGTGCGGGGCGAGATCCGCTGGTGTCAGGGGTATTCCGAGCCGGGAGCGGGTTCCGATCTGGCGAGCCTGCAAACCAAAGCGGTGCTTGATGGCGACACCTACAGAATCACCGGCTCCAAAGTGTGGACAAGCTATGCCAATGTTTCTGACTGGATATTCTGCCTGGTCAGAACCGATTCCGATGTGCCCAAGCATTCGGGCATCAGTTTTATACTTTTCGATCTGACCAGCAAGGGGGTCAGTACCCGCCCGATCCAGCTCATCAGCGGATCTTCGCCATTCTGCGAGACTTTTTTCGACGATGTCCGCGTTCCGGCTGGGAACCTGGTAGGGCGGCTGAATGACGGCTGGACTATCGCCAAGCGTCTTCTGCAGCACGAGCGTACGATGATCTCCAGCTTTGGTCTGGCCGGCGGCAATATTGACAGGGGCGCCAATGCGATGACCCTGGAGCAGGCGGCCAGGCATTACCGGGGAGATGGGGAGCGCATTACTGATCCGGTTCTGAGAGACCAGATTGCCCACTTCATGATGGATGCAGAAGCCTTCGAGTTCACCTCTCGCCGCTCGCTGGATGAGTCGAAGCAGAGTGAGGGGCCTAATGCCACCTCGTCGGTGCTCAAGTATTACGGCTGTGAGTTGAACAAGCGCCGTTACGAATTGATGCTGTCGGCTATGGGAAATCGGGCCCTGGGCTGGGAGGGAGAGGATTTTGACAGCGGCGAGCTGGGTATCACCAGGGAATGGCTGCGCTCCAAGGCTAATTCCATTGAAGGCGGTACTGCGGAAGTTCAACTGAATGTCATCGCCAAGCGGGTGTTGGGATTACCTGACCTGCTGAGTTTGACGCGGAAATAGGGGTGGTGCTATGGCACTGGTTCTGAACGAAGATCAACGATTGCTCAAGGAAGCCGCGGTCAGCTTCTGCCGTGAAAATGTGTCACTCAGTAATCTTCGCCGGCTTCGGGACAGTCGGGATCCGCTGGGATATGACCCGGAAATCTGGCGCCAGATTGTCGAGCTGGGCTGGACAGGAATGACGATCCCGGAAGCCTATGGCGGTTTTGAATTCGGCTATACCGGTCTTGGTATAGTGCTGGAGGCCACCGGTCGAAGCCTGCTGAATTCGCCCTTGATATCCACCGTGCTGCTGTCTTCGACAGCGCTTAATCTGGGTGGCAGTGAGTCGCAGAAGCAGGAGTTTCTGCCAGCTGTTGTCAACGGTGAATTGATCCTGGCTCTGGCAACAGAGGAGCTTCCTCATCACGCTCCCACGAACATCCAGACGGCTGCGGTATCGAACGGCGACGGTTTTGTATTGAATGGTAAGAAGGTCATGGTGCTGGACGGTCATATTGCAGACAGGTTTATCGTCAGTGCACGCAGTGCCGGTTCCCGGGCGGACCAGGATGGAATCAGCCTGTTTCTGGTCAATGCCGGTTCTCCCGGGGTGATTGTCCGGCAGACCAGTATGGTAGATTGCCGCAACGCCGCGACGATTGTGCTGGATAACGTACAGGTGACAAGCAACGCCTTGATTGGCCGGCTGGGGCAGGGCTATTCTGTGCTCGAGCAGGTTTTTGATGTGGGTCGCATCGGTCTGGCGGCGGAGATGTTGGGGTCCATACAGGAGGTGTTTGAACGGATCGTTGATTACCTCAAGCAGCGGGAACAGTTTGGTGTGCCGATTGGCGCCTTTCAGGCATTACAGCATCGGGCCGCAGTCATGTACTGTGAGATAGAACTCTGCAAGTCTGCAGTGCTGGCTGCGCTGGACGCGCTTGATAACGATCCGTCAGCGGTGCCAGAGCTGGCAAGCCTGGCGAAAGCCAAATGTTCCGAAGTATTCTTCACTGTCAGCAATGAAGGAGTTCAGATGCATGGTGGAATCGGCATGACGGATGAATTCGACATCGGCTTTTTTCTCAAGCGGGCACGGGTTGCCCAGCAGTTTCTTGGCGACCAGGTGTTTCACCGGGATCGCTATGCCAGTCTGAGGGGGTTCTGATACCTGCCCCTTGTGGGTCCATTGAGTTACAGGTTCTGATGATAAAAGATGCGGCAGAGTTGCGGGCAAAAATAGCAGAAATCAAAGACAGTCAACGTATTCAGGCTGTGTTCTTCCTTGTTCGGAAGCCGGGTCAGCGGCAGTCCAATGGTTTCCGGTAAAAGATTTCGCCGAGTGCTGGTACTGTTTGATCAGAGGGATCTCTTTGCATGCCTCTGCTGATCCTTGGTGCCCTGCTTGCCGTGCTGATCTATGTGCCGTCACTATGGGTGCGGCACATCATGATGCGTTATGGGAAGGAAGTTCCCGGGTTGCCGGGTACCGGAGGCGAACTGGCCAGGCACCTGATCGATCGTTTCGAGTTGACAGATATCGGTGTGGAAGAGACCGACCCCATGCGGGATCATTTCGATCCGCAGGCCAGAATGGTGCGCCTGGGGCCCGACAATTTCCATGGTAAATCCATCACCGCAGTGGCAGTGGCGGCCCATGAGGTGGGGCATGCCATCCAGTTTCATCGGCAGGAAAAAATCTTCGAGCTGCGCAAGCGCTATATTCCCCAGGCTATGGCACTCAATCGCGCGGGTATCGCCATCATGTGGTGCCTGCCGCTGGTGGGGCTGGTGCTGCGGTCACCTTTTGCCATCGGCGCCCTGATTACCATCAGCCTGCTCTTGCAGTTGGCCGGAGCATTTGTGTACCTCATCGTGCTACCGGAAGAATGGGACGCGAGTTTTAACAAGGCCCTGCCGATACTCAAGCAGGGTGAATATATCGAACACCGGCAGCTTCCCCAGGTTAAACGGGTGCTGCGGGCTGCTGCGTTGACGTATTTCGCCGCGGCTCTGGCGAATGTGCTTAACATTGCCCGCTGGCTGCTGATACTGCGACGTTAGGGAAGGAAAGGAAGTAGAACCTCGATGACAGAATCCGAGTTTGAATCAGCCATGGCGGGGTTCATGGCTGACCGGGTAAGTACCGATCCGGCGCATGACATCCTCCATGTTCGTCGTGTGGTAACGCTTGCCAAAGCCCTGGCTGACAGCGAAAAGGCTGATCGGCAAGTGGTCGTGCCAGCCGCCTGGCTGCACGATTGCATTACGCTGCCAAAGGACTCGCCGGAAAAGCATAAGGCATCAACTCTGGCGGCTGAGGAGGCGGTTCGCTTCCTCAGTGATGTTGGTTATCCTGCCAGGTATCTGGATCCTGTCTATCATGCAATTCAGGCGCACAGCTACAGTGCCAATATCAAACCTCTGACGCTTGAAGCTTGCGTGGTTCAGGACGCAGATCGACTTGATGCGCTGGGTGCGATCGGTGTTGCGCGCTGTATGCTGGTGGGAGGTGCCCTGCATACGCCGCTTTATCATCAGGATGATGCCTTTTGTGAGCACCGTCAGCCCGCTGACCGGCACTATGTGCTGGACCATTTCTACAATAAATTACTGCATCTTCCTGCCGGGCTGCATACCCCCAGTGCCCGCCTCGAGGCGCAGCGTCGTCGTGACGCCTTGCAATTCTTTCTTGATGAATTGCGTCGCGAGCTGGAAGTCAGCCGGATAAAAACTGAACAGTACCAGTTGCTTTGATTCGATTTGCGTCTCGCAGCCTTGTTCATTGGCGCGGGCATTCTGGATCGTGGCCTATGCCGGGTATTTAACATCGACCTCAAGTAGTGTACAAAGACAGGTATGGATGAATCTCTGAATGTATTTGACGAACCACTGGAACCTTGCGGGACTGATCCGCTGACAGGGTTTTTCCGGGATGGCTGCTGTAACACCAACGAAGACGACCTGGGCTCCCATACTGTTTGCGTAAAGGTCACCCGGGAATTTCTCGAATTTTCCCGGTTTCGTGGCAATGACCTTTCCACTCCTGCTCCCCAGTTTGGCTTTCCTGGCCTCAAACCTGGAGACGCCTGGTGTCTGTGTGCAGCCCGTTGGCTTGAAGCCTACGAAAACAGAATGGCACCCAAGGTTTTTCTTATGCGAACCCATAAAAAAGCCCTGGAGATTGTCCCGCTGGAAAAACTGAAGGAGTATGCTGCCGATCTCAATTGATCCTCTCAGTATCGGGAACTGACAATGACGCCAATAACAACCCGCCCGGAGAAAACCCATCATTACCAGAATGCGCTTTTCAATTCTGCCCGCTGGGATGAGTTTGAACCGCGCAGTGACGATATCATCATTGCCACCTCCTATAAGGCCGGTACCACCTGGATGCAGGGAATCTGTGCTGCGCTGGTATTCCAGCAGGCGGAACCGCCGGTGCCCCAGGATCAGCTTACCCCATGGCTTGATGCGAATTTTGCACCGGTTGATGCTGTCCTTGAAATGCTGGAAGGGTTGAAGAATCGTCGCTACATCAAGACTCATCTGCCATTGGATGGGCTGCGGTTTCTCGATGAAGCCAGGTATATATTTGTGGGTCGTGATGGCAGGGACGTCTTTATGTCAATGTGGAATCATTGGCATAACATGCTGCCGGAGCGTATCGATGACCTGAATAAAGCACCGGACAGAAAAGGCCCGAGCCTGCCCCAGGCACCGGATGATATCGTGGCAGCGTTTGACGAGTGGTTAAGTCGCGGAAGCTTCGCGTGGGAGAAAACCGGTTATCCATTTTGGTCCCATTTACACCACGCGAAGACCTGGTTGGATTATCGTCACCTGCCGAATATCCTGTGTGTGCATTTTCAGGATCTTCTGAAAGACCTGGATGGTGAAATGCGGCGCATATCAGCTTTCCTGGATATCCCCATAGATCAATCCATCTGGCCTTCTCTGGTGGAGGGTGTGAAGTTTGACTCCATGAAGGCCAATGCGGCCAGGATGGCGCCCGGTGCCACGCAGGGGTCCTGGAAGGATACCAGTAATTTTTTCCACAAAGGTACCAACAGGCGCTGGGAGGGTGTGCTTAGCGATGAGCAGGTGCAGCGCTATCAGAACCTGGCCCTGCGGGAACTGGGGGGTGAGTACGCCCATTGGCTGGAGTACGGCGGACATGTCAGCACGACAGACTGAAACCTCAAATTAGAAAAAACACAGCAGGAAAACACTATGAATACCTGGAAGACAATATCCCTGATA